>CP021371.1:65000-741250 GCA_002600635.1 Rhizobium sp. ACO-34A
GGAAAGGTGAAAAGCACCCCGACAAGGGGAGTGAAATAGAACCTGAAACCGGATGCCTACAAGCAGTTGGAGGCCGCAAGGCTGACAGCGTACCTTTTGTATAATGGGTCAACGACTTAGTGTAGCGAGCAAGCTTAAGCCGGTAGGTGTAGGCGTAGCGAAAGCGAGTCTGAACAGGGCGTTCAGTTCGTTGCATTAGACCCGAAACCGAGTGATCTAGCCATGAGCAGGTTGAAGGTTGGGTAACACCAACTGGAGGACCGAACCCGCATCTGTTGCAATAGATTGGGATGACTTGTGGCTAGGGGTGAAAGGCCAATCAAACTCGGAGATAGCTGGTTCTCCGCGAAATCTATTTAGGTAGAGCGTCGACCGAATACCCTCGGGGGTAGAGCACTGGATGGGCTATGGGGACTCACCGTCTTACTGATCCTAACCAAACTCCGAATACCGAGGAGTACTAGTCGGCAGACACACGGCGGGTGCTAACGTCCGTCGTGAAAAGGGCAACAACCCTGACCTCCAGCTAAGGTCCCCAAGTCATGGCTAAGTGGGAAAGGATGTGAGGATCCCAAAACAACCAGGATGTTGGCTTAGAAGCAGCCATCATTTAAAGAAAGCGTAACAGCTCACTGGTCTAAATAAGGGTCTTTGCGCCGAAAATGTAACGGGGCTAAAGCCATGCACCGAAGCTGAGGATGTGGATTTATCCACGTGGTAGCGGAGCGTTCCGTAAGTCTGTGAAGGGGTATCCGTGAGGAGCCCTGGAGATATCGGAAGTGCGAATGTTGACATGAGTAACGATAAAGGGAGTGAGAGACTCCCTCGCCGAAAGACCAAGGGTTCCTGCTTAAAGTTAATCTGAGCAGGGTTAGCCGGCCCCTAAGACGAGGCGGACACGCGTAGTCGATGGGAACCACGTTAATATTCGTGGGCCTGGTGGTAGTGACGGATTGCACAAGTTGTTCTGGTTTATTGGATTATCAGGGCAGCGGAGCGGTTCCAGGAAATAGCTCCACCGTATAGACCGTACCCGAAACCGACACAGGTGGTCAGGTAGAGTATACCAAGGCGCTTGAGAGAACTATGCTGAAGGAACTCGGCAAATTGCACGCGTAACTTCGGAAGAAGCGTGACCCCTTTTGACGCAAGTCAGATGGGGTGGCACAGACCAGGGGGTAGCGACTGTTTATCAAAAACACAGGGCTCTGCGAAGTCGCAAGACGACGTATAGGGTCTGACGCCTGCCCGGTGCTGGAAGGTTAAGAGGAGAGGTGCAAGCTTTGAATCGAAGCCCCAGTAAACGGCGGCCGTAACTATAACGGTCCTAAGGTAGCGAAATTCCTTGTCGGGTAAGTTCCGACCTGCACGAATGGCGTAACGACTTCCCCGCTGTCTCCAGCATAGACTCAGTGAAATTGAATTCCCCGTGAAGATGCGGGGTTCCTGCGGTTAGACGGAAAGACCCCGTGCACCTTTACTATAGCTTTACACTGGCATTCGTGTCGGCATGTGTAGGATAGGTGGTAGGCTTTGAAGCTTGGACGCCAGTTTGAGTGGAGCCATCCTTGAAATACCACCCTTATCGTCATGGATGTCTAACCGCGGTCCGTTATCCGGATCCGGGACAGTGTATGGTGGGTAGTTTGACTGGGGCGGTCGCCTCCGAAAGAGTAACGGAGGCGCGCGATGGTGGGCTCAGAGCGGTCGGAAATCGCTCGTCGAGTGCAATGGCATAAGCCCGCCTGACTGCGAGACTGACAAGTCGAGCAGAGACGAAAGTCGGTCATAGTGATCCGGTGGTCCCGCGTGGAAGGGCCATCGCTCAACGGATAAAAGGTACGCCGGGGATAACAGGCTGATGACCCCCAAGAGTCCATATCGACGGGGTTGTTTGGCACCTCGATGTCGGCTCATCGCATCCTGGGGCTGGAGCAGGTCCCAAGGGTTTGGCTGTTCGCCAATTAAAGCGGTACGTGAGCTGGGTTCAGAACGTCGTGAGACAGTTCGGTCCCTATCTGCCGTGGGTGTAGGAATATTGACAGGATCTGTCCCTAGTACGAGAGGACCGGGATGGACATATCTCTGGTGGACCTGTTGTCGTGCCAACGGCATAGCAGGGTAGCTATATATGGACGGGATAACCGCTGAAGGCATCTAAGCGGGAAACCCACCTGAAAACGAGTGTTCCCTATCAGAGCCGTGGAAGACGACCACGTTGATAGGCCGGGTGTGGAAGCGCAGCAATGTGTGAAGCTTACCGGTACTAATAGCTCGATTGGCTTGATCGTTCTCATTGACCATGCTCATCGAACGGAGTTCGATGATGCATCTTTCTTGTCCTGACGCGCAGAAGCGCTCCGGACGGGCCGGCCGACAATGGCCGACGCGCTTTTGCGCTGTATGGCTGCCTTGCTCGACGTCGAGTTTGGCAGCAGTACAGAACGCGAGTTCGTCGCCAGGCGTCTGGCGCGCCGTCTGTAGCGTAGCGATCGAAGATCGCGGCAGCGTGAAGACAGGAAGGCATGACGTGTTCAAAGACTGAAAAATAGAGGCTATGTCGCCTCAACCAGCTTCTCATATTGTTGCGCTTCGCTGACCTGGTGGTTATTGCGGGGCGGCTGCACCCGTTCCCATTCCGAACACGGCCGTGAAACGCCCCTGCGCCGATGGTACTTCGTCTCAAGACGCGGGAGAGTAGGTCGCTGCCAGGTCTGCAAAACGCAACACGCACATGCGCCCGGACATGAAAGGTCCGCAAAGCGGCATGTGAAAAGATCAAAGCAACATCTTCTCATCATGAAATGACGGCCCGAGCCGAAACAAAAGGGCCGCCCAAAGCGGTCCTTTCTGCTTTAAGGCCCTATATACAGTATGAAACTTCAACGCACCCGATGTATAACGGGGCGTCCCTTACAGGAGCAGACAGCCTTCGGCAATTTGCTCCGGCACAGGCATCACCGCCAAACCGGTGACGCTACCGTGACAAAACCCAAACGGTTTTGCACACCGGATAAACCGCTTCGCGGTTTACCTACAGGACGCGGGGTGGAGCAGCCCGGTAGCTCGTCAGGCTCATAACCTGAAGGCCGCAGGTTCAAATCCTGCCCCCGCAACCAACGAAACTTGCAAATTCTCCCATTCGGGAGCCTTCTGCAAAAGCTCCTCGGCGTAAGCCTCGAGGAGCTTTTCCTTTTTTGCCTCCGTGTCGATCTCGCCCGATGCAATGCGGGCCATCATATCGTTCTGGGCGGAAGCGACAAACTGCTGTTGCATGATGTCGATCACATCCATGGACGCCATGATGTTGGCAATGTCGCCATGGACCTGCAGGGCTGCCGGCTGGTGACCGGGCGTCTTGCCGATCACGACTGTCTGGATAAGATCACGCACGATCGGCATCAGCCGGCGCTTGGCTTGCTCGTCGGCATTGTTGCGCGCGAGGAAGATCAGCCTGCGGATGGCAATCTCAGTATTCGCCGAATTGAACTGCGCTTTAAGCTTCGCAATCTTTTCCTGAAAATCCTCTACCGGCTCTTCGGCTGCACCGGCGAGTTCGTTGACGAGCTTCTCGCGCGTGACTTCCAGCTCATCGAGCTGGTCGTCGAGGATGGCGAGGCGCGGCCGGCCCTCCGCTTGCCGGTCCTGGATCTGCTGCAAGAGGCCTGCCTGCTTCGACTTGACGGTCGCGAGCTCGACCGCCAATTCCTCCCTGCGGGAGGGGAGCTCTTCAACCTGCTCGTCTCGTGAGCCACCATCTTCTCGGAAATGCGGTCGAAGATGTCGAGGGAGTAGAATGCGACCGGAAGGCAGTTGAGAACGCGCTCTTCAAGTTCTTGGCGAGTGATTGTCTTGCTGTTGCTGCAGCAGGCGCCGCCGAGGTCATCGATCGGAAGACGCTTCTTGCGGTTGGTGCAGCTATAGCGATCCTTGCCAGAGATCGCGTAGGGGCCACCGCATTCCTCGCATTCGAGCATGCCGCTCAGAAGATATTCCGGCCGGTGTGTCGCGTTGAGCCGGTTGGTTGTGGCGTTCTGATAGAGGTCGCCAATCACGGCGTCTCGTGCGCGGACGCGCTCCCAGAGTTCGTCCGAGACGATGCGCATTGTCGGGACCTCTGTCCAGACCCATTGATCGGCGTCATTCATTCGCGCCGTCCGCCGTTCCGTGTCGGGATTTTTACGATACTGGCGCTTGTTCCAGACGATGCGGCCGATGTAGCTCGGATTGTTGAGGATGCCGGTTCCAACCGTTTTGGAACCGCGGATGGCGGTGTCGCGCCAGGCTCTCCCCCGTGGTCCGATGATGCCTTCCTTGTTGAGGATATCGGCGATATCGCGTGGAGAGATACCGTCAGCATACATCGTGTAGATCCGCTTCACGATCTCCGCCTTGACCGGATCAATATCCCGCAGCCCCTTGATGCGGTCGCCATTGGCGTCACGCTGCTGTGACAGCTTGTATCCGTAGGCCAGGCAAGTCGATGCCTTGCCTCTCCGGACTGCGGTCTTCATGCCTTCACGCGTCCGGAAGCGGATCTGGTCGACAAGCTCGTCGCTCAATGTCGCCCGAAAATGCAGTTCCAGTTTTGTGATGGCCTGGCTGGCATGAACGGTCCAGATCTCGGTATTGTGGTAATTCAGGTCTTTGAGGATCTTGGCGCTATGCTCGACGTCGCGCGACAGGCGATCGACGGTGACGCAAAGCACGACGTCGATGTGTTCACGCTTCACATGCGCCAAGAGCCGCTGAATACCGGGCCGTGACAGGAAACTCATGCCGCTGACGGCCGAGTCCGAGTAGGTCGCGACGACGTTCCAACCCTTCTGTTTGGCGAAAGCTTCACAAAGTTCGATCTGCGTTTCGATCGATACCTCGTGCTGGCGGTCCGTCGAATAGCGGGCGTAAAACAGGACGTTCTTCATTCTCAAACTCCATACGGATAGATGCGTTTGGGAGAGGCCGCTGTTGGCGCCCTCTCTTAAATTCTTGGCGATTCAATCGCGCGCGGTGGTCACCAGGACCGGGAATACCGTCGCCTGACATTGGCCTGTTGCTGTCGAACGCGGTGCCAGAGCTCATCGCTGACGATGCGTAGCGCGGGGACATAGCCGTCGAATTCTCCGTCAGCATTCTGTCGCATGCCGACATAGAGGGTGTTATTGAGGATACCGGTTCCGCGAGCCCGGTTCCCAGCGATCGCCTCCTCGCACCATGGCCTGCCGTCTGGCCCCTCGATGCCTTCGGCATTCAACGTCGAGGCGATGTCGCGCGCAGAACGGCCAGCGGCATACTGCCGGAAAATGCGACGGATCACTTCAGCCTGCTCAGGATGCACCACTCGATATCCGACGATCCGCCGCCCTGCGGCGTCGTTGGCGGACGACAGCTTGTATCCATAGCCAGCCGGCCGGATTCCGTAATCGTTCTCCGGGAAGTGGACTCTGGTCGCCTGGGCCTGATCGGTACCATTATCGATGTGGGGCAGATTATGCGGTGTCACACGTTCGGTCATTGCCGCCGACCACAGTTCGATCTCCCTGCCACCAAGTTCGTTGAGAAACCGTGCGACGTGGGTACCGTTGTCCGACACGTTCGAGGGCGCGTCGCACAACACGATATCGACTGGCTCGCGATCCATATACGCGCAGAGCGACCTGATGCCCGGCCTGGCTTTGAAAAGCGCATCATTGTTCTCGGCGTCAGTGAAACATCCCACCAGCGCCCAGCCACGCGCGGCTGCGAATGCCTTGCCGCGCTCGATCTGCTCGACGACCGATCCCTCACCTGTCTTTCTCGCAGCGCGAGCGTAAGAAACCACCTTCTTCGTCATGCTTCCATTCCGTTCCGTAAAAGATTGAGAAGTGGGGAGGCGGACTTGTAGCAGCCCGCAACTCCGTTGAGAGCCCCGGCGTCAGCGGCAATTGCTCGATGGAAATAATTGCCGCGGCGTCGACGCGTCGTCAGGCGTTGCTCGCGCTGATCCGCTCGACTGCAGCCGAGAAGTCTGCCGCAGCGGCCTTGAGGTGTTCGATCAACGTGATGACTGCGGCATTCTGCATGCAGCCAGTGTCGCGAAGCGAGATTGCATCGACTTCCTGCAGCCAGAGCTGCGCTGCGACTAGGTGAGGTAGCGCCTCGCCCTGCAGAGCAGTGCTGATGTCAGCGAGTGTGACGCTTGGAGGAAGCGGGAGCCCGTAGCAGACTTCCCCCAGCTTCGATCGCGTGATCCCGCGGGTCAGGTCCGACTGGAGCGGAAAGCTGACGAAGCGCGGTTCAATGAGAACTGCGCGCGGACCCTTGGGCACGTCGGCATCCGCTAGCGCTGCATTGATCTGTTCGATCAGCTTCGGCACCTCTGAGCGCCACCAGGAAGCGTGCTTCCTGAGACCGCGGGGGATTGCCTTACCCCTACGCGGAGACGCAGAGGTACGAGTTGCTTGGTTCTTGATCGACATGAGGACCTCCTGTGGTTGCCGATTGCCATCGTCTTCGACGACGATGGGCGGCGGAGGCAGCCACGCAGGAGGAGGTACGGCCAAAAAATGCGCTCAGCGAGATGCGAGCACTAAAGGGCGCGCCGGAAGAGAAGATCGTCGTCATGATGGTGCTGAATGCGGTCGTCATGTGCGTCTCCTTTCCTTTATGGCGCATGGGCCGTGTATCGAGCGAGAGACATATAGCCTACCGCTGCGATCATTGCAAGTGTCTGTATTCAAATGTTTTTTTGGCAATAAATGTTTACATCGCGAATGTGCCATTCTGAGACTCCATTTGTTTTTAAACATGTTTTGCGTGAGAGCGCCGCTTTTGAGCCGCCAGCCTTCATAAGCCGTTAAGCATGACGATGTGCCAGCCGGCGCGCGTCGTGAGGAGGGGCGCTACACGCCAGGGCATCGTCTGCGTGCTTACAGGGCACGCTGGGTCGGTGATGGCGCCAGGCCTCGGCGTAACAAGGTTGAACCGCGAATGCTACCAAAAGTTGTTACGGTAGTATAAAATTTATTTTCCGTCATTTTCCTGCTGTGATGCGGCCAATCCTCAAAGTATTGAATGTAAAAATCCAAGTAATAACGGAAGTTTTATGATATCGAAAACGACGCAACCTATTGTAATTATTGAGCTATTCGTCAATATCCGCTATAATATTATTATCAGTCGCATGGTGCGGCTGTGGAAAGTACTGTGAAAACAGGGATGTTTGACATGAAGAATAGGAAAAATGCGCTGGCGTCGTCAGCGCGTGTGGCCTTCGACTACGCCGCGTTCGCGATCTCACCCGAGATCTCGGCGGAACTCGAGGCGAAGGCGAAGTCGCTGACCGATCTCGGGCGCAAGGAGACGGATCACGTGTTCCAACTCGGCGCTTTGCTGGAAGAGGTGAGCGCTCATATTCCGGACGGGACGTTCGGAAAGTGGGTCGAAGCCCGCTGCAATATCACTGCGCGGACGGCACGCAACTGGCGCGGTGTCCACCGCAACCTCGGTGGCTACCGTGACCGGGCGGTGGCACTGGCAATTGGGCCGACGGTCCTGATCCAGTTGATCTCGGCGCCGACGGAAAAGATCGACGCGGCGTTCGAGTTCGCTGAAAATCACGGCCGGATACAGGTTGGTGACGTGAAGGCAATCCTGGCCGGCGACGATGTGCGGGACGAGGGTGAAGCCGAGGTCGACGTTATCGATCTAGGTGGTGTCCATGGTCTCAAAGCCATGGTCGAGGCGCGGACCCGAGATGGCCGAACGGCTCTCCTGCGCAACCTCCTCGGCCTTCTGAAGATCCTGTCCGCTGCTTTGGCTGAAGCGGAGAGGACCGGCAAGAGGATCAAGAAGAGCAGCATCGCCCCAAAGGCTGAGGTTCATGCCTACCATGCCTATGAGCTGCTGAGCAGCCTCGGCACCGGTGTCGGTCCGCAGGGGGACGGCAAATCGACAATGAAGGTCGGTCTGCCATCGGCGTCTCGTTGGAAAAAAGTCGAGGCGCTGTTGTGGCGACTTCGAGACAGCTCGAACTGGGCGCGGGTCGATAGCCTGGAGGAATGGCTGGAGACAGTCGTGATCCCGATCCTCACCTGGGCGACGTCGAAGGAAAAGTCGCCGGCTTGGCCGTTGCCAGAAGAGCCGTCGTCGCCGCGGGCCACGGTCGCAGCGTCATCGTTGGGCCAGGCTGAGATCGAAGACGACCAAGACGTCGACCTCGATGAGGAAGCCGAAGAGGCCGAGATGTTCGAAGCCGAAGCGGATTCGGATGTTCAGGCCGAAACGGAAGCAGACGCTAGCAACCCGATTGCTGCATTGCTTTCCGCGACCCGCGGACAACGCAAAGTGCCGGGCCGGCACGAGCTGGAACTGATCACGAACTGATCGATAAGAGATGAGAAGGGGCTTTCGAGCCCCTTTTCCGATTCTGGCTTTCGGATTCAGCCCGTGAGCCCGCTGTTAACTTTGTTCGGGATCTGTTCTCTTTTTGCGGCAGGGATCCTTGAGATCCGCTCCGGGTCCTGTCAGGTATCAGTGGCTCCACGAGATGGAGCAAGCGGCCCAAGCCGGTGTTTGCACCACCGACAAGGGCCTGACCCTCAAGCCTTCTGATGAAAGGAATCGGGCTTTGACCAATCTACACACTTCATCCTCTGCCGGGGAAGTTCTCCGCGTCGCTTCTGCGGCATCCTCCACCATGTCTTTCGCTGCTAGCTCGACGTCGCGTCGCCACTTCGGTGAGCGCTTCGCTGTTCACGCCGAACCGCCGGTGCTGCGCCGCCATGCTCATCTGGTGCGCTATCCGGACGTCGAGGCCGACTTCGATATGCTGATCGACAAGGCCATCGCTGCCATCGCCGATGGCGAGCCGGTCGAGGACGAGATTCTCGGCCACTATGTCAACGTCGCCTCGTTGGTCAGGGCGGTGAGTTTCCGTGAAGGCAAGCTGCTGGAGCAGGCCGTCGAGCGGCTGGCCAAAGTCAATCCCGATTTGGTCGTGTTGATGCAGTCGATCAAACTGCCGTTGGTCAAGGCCGCTATCGAAGCGGTGGCTGGCAATCACTGGCGCCAGCTCGAGGGTGTGCGGCTTGATTGCGAAGCACCGGCTAAAGGTAGTTACACGCCCGACCTTATCGTCGTGAACCGCGCCAGACGGGCCGCCTTCGTGCTGGACCTTAAGCGCTCACTCGCCTCCTACGGCGACACCAGCCGGCTTGAGGAGCTGAAGCTGAAAATGTTGGCGTCGGCAATGATTGTGCCGGACTGGCTCTACAAGACCCAGAAGAGGATGATGGTCGAGACGGTCGGCGTTGCAATTATTGATGGCGCCAGCCGTCCCAGCGATCATGCGGCAGGCGTTTGGGCGCTCTCGGAAATCGACGACCTTCTCGAGATCGACGGGGCGGCGCACTGCATGGCGGAATTGCGCCTGCGCTTCGGACGCCGCGTGCAACAGCTTCTTGAGGTCGAGGCGCGCCGCGCACTCGGCCTTCCCGAGACGCCAGCGGTGCCTTCGGCCGCGGCTTCCGAATCGATTTTGCACGTGACGTCGACATCCGCGCGTCGCTTCGGGGTGCTGCGGGCAATTCCGCGCGTGATGATGTGCGAGGAGACCACAGACCGCGACGAATACGGATCCGGATGCCGTTGCGGCTCCTGTGAAGATCCGAGCTTCGATGATGACGACGATGGCCGCGATGATCCGGAGGCGCTGGCGGATGACACCGTCGCATGGCCGCCCGAGCATGTCCGCATCGGCTTTGCCCGGCGTCTGCTCGACGCCTGAGGCGACCTCGCTTCCGCTTAGATGAGGCTAAGGCTGCGGCGCGTGACGCCGCGGCGGCCTCTACCGTTCCCCTCATCCTTGAGACGACGCCGTCCGCTGAAGTCGGACCGGCCAGGAGATCCTGCATGTCCGCAGACATCACGTCCACCCACCCATTATCATCGACGTCACCCCGCCTGAAGCGGACCAGCGCGACAGCTTCCAAGCCCAATCAGCCTCTTGTAGCTCCTCGTCCGCAGGACGACCCGGCTCTGATCATCGGCCTCGCTCTTGCGTTTGCCCGGCAGGGGTCATCGAACATGCGCGAGATTCCCTCCGTGGTACTGGAACCACTCCGCCGCCTGGCAGAATCCGGCGAGCCAACTTGCAGGCTGGTTCTCGACTGCCTCAACAGGAGGGCAGGCGCCAATCGTCGGACAGCCGCTCGTCAGGGCGCGCCGTCGGAAATTGTTTCCGTTCACCAAGCCATGAGGGAGGATCGTTGATGGATCGACTGTCTTGCTTCCTGCTACGGCGCTTGGCCCATGTCGAACGCCGTGCCGTCCGTCGGCTCGCGGTCCGCAACGGCCTGCTGACGATGAGCACGGCCATCATCGACGGTCATGTCGTCGGTCGCTTCAGTCCCGCCTTCGATCCCTCCCATCTCACGGGTAATGCCGAGCGGGACCGTCAGTGGGCGCGGGCTCATCTCGCCGGCTTCCTGATCGAAGCACCGCAGGACGGACACGGTCGCCCCGTTCTCGTACCTGCCGTGCCGGTGTGGCCGGCGCGTCTCGCACGGCTTTCGGCGAGCGAAGAAAGCAATGACGTGGCCGCATTTGCTTATGCCGTCCGCGTCGTTGCCGAGGCCGGGTATCGTCCGAGCGTCAAGCATATGGCGACCCTGCTGCTGCTTGCCGCAGCACTGGAACAATCGGGTGTCACACTGCGCGATCTGGTCGCGATCCTACGGCAGCCCGCACCCGTCTTCTCCGTAGCTGTCCTCGCCGATGGCTTTGAGCGGGCCTTGTCGCAGCTCATCGAAGACAACGGCATCGTGCCGTACGGACCTTACACGGGCGTGGCGGCGGATTTTGCTTTCACTGACGATCTCTGGAAGTGGGTAGACAGCGACATCAGGCGCGTCTTCCTGCAGGTCCCGGCTAGCGAGACCAACCGTCCGAGCCGGGCGGCCCTGCGCGGGCAATTGCTGCGGGCGCTTGCGGATGGGACACCGGTGCTTGCGGTGTCGGAGAAACACACTGGCATTCCCGATCAGGTGGATCTGACCTGCGATATCAGGCTGACGGGCGCCGGGATCGATCGCCTGCTGATCGCCGATCTGCTGGAAGCTATCTACGGCGGTGAAGCGGTCATGCGCCGTGACAGCAGCATCGCGAGGATTGATGCCGGTGTGCTGACGCTCGACGATCTCGCAATTGCAATCAGGCCGGGCCGCCCAATCCTCTCAAGCCTCGATGCGCTCGCTGGTCTGGCGGCGCTGAATCGCGAGGACAAGGAAGATGACAAGAACGGAGACAAGGCTGATGCCTCGCGGCGGCTGATCACGCAGAGCCCAAGCGAGCGGAGAGAGCAGACGTCGCGGGATGGCGGCAGCACCGGCGATCGCGCGGCATCGACGTCGACCGCCTCGTCCAAGGGCAAGGCGAAATCGAAAAGCAAGCCAACCGGCGCCGAGGTGATCCAGCCGGAGCCCTTCGATGAGGCATCAAGGCCGGCTGTGCCGCCCGTGCTGCGCGTTGAGACGCTGACGGGTTATGGTGCAGCAAAAGATTGGGCGCTTGGCCTGAAAGTCGATCTCGCGGATTATCTGACGGGAGGCCTCGCCTGGTCGCACATGAGCACGAAGCTGCTTCTCTCCGGACCGCCGGGGACTGGCAAGACAACTTTTGCACGGGCGCTTTGCAACACGCTGCAGGTTCCACTGGTCGTCACCTCTGTCTCGACCTGGCTACAGGGCGAATATTTGCATGATGTGCTGGACCGCATGGCAAACACGTTCGCGGAAGCCCGACGTCAGGCGCCGTCCATCCTGTTCATCGACGAGATCGACGGCATCGGTCAGCGCGCCTCGGCGTCGCGACCCTACGCCGACTATTGGAATGCCCTCGTTAACAAGCTGTTGGAGCTTCTTGACGGCGCGCTGAAAACCGACGGCGTCATCGTCGTTGGCGCCACGAACCGGCCGACCGAAATCGATGAGGCGATCCGCCGCTCCGGGCGGCTGGAAACGCAAATCGAGATCCCGCGCCCCGATATTCCGACCCTCGCAGGCATTCTCGCCCATCATCTGGGCAACGACCTCGATGCCGTCGCCATGTCGGACACCCAGATCGGAGGTCAGCCATGACGGGAAACACCAAAATTAGCGGCTCGATGGACGAGATCGAGGTCATCCTGGAGGATGAAGGCGAGCGCGGCATCGACAGGCCAGAGACGGCCGAGCAGGACACCCCAGTGCTTCAGGCGTTGCGACGTCTGGCAACACGAGCAATGGACCTGACTGGCGCCGACATTGAACGGATCGTCCGCGAAGCTCGATTGAAAGCTCGCCGAGAAAAGCGCCGCCTCACTTATGCCGATGTCGAAGCTGGCATCCGCGGTCACCGCCCGCCGGTCCCGTATGATGTCCGATGGCGTTTCGCGATCCACGAGTCCGGCCATGCGGTCGTGCATCACGCTCTACGTCTCGGGTCGATCAAGGGGCTGACGATCGACGCCAAGGACGGCGGCCACAATGCAGTGACCTTTGCGACCAACGCACCCGATACCGAAGCTTGGTATGAGCGGCTGCTGGCAATGCTGATGGCTGGCCGCGCGGCTGAACTCGTCGCGCTCAAGGCCGTATCGGCGGGCTCCGGCGGCGCCGAAGAGAGCGACCTGGCGCGCGCAACTCGTGTCGCTCTGGACATGGAACAGGCACTCGGCTTCGGTGGCCGTCATCCGCTGCTCTACCTCGGACACAAGGATCCGACCGCGATCCTCAGCCGCGACGCCGAGCTGGCAGAGCGGGTGCATCGGCGGCTGGAGTTCGCGCAGGCACGGGCGACGGATGTCATCCTCGAAAACCGGCAGGCCTTCGACGGGCTGGTGCGCGCGCTCTTCGACGCCCAGGCGCTCGATGGGGCAGCGGTCATGGACATCCTGGCCGGTGCCTCGTAAATCCAGAGCGAGGGATGGAGGACGGGATGTCTGTAACTGTCGTCGCACATTGCGACTGGAGTATCGAAGCCAAGAAGCGATGGATGTGCGTGGCGGTTCGGCAGGGCGAGACGTGGGCCCTTTCGGCGCCGGAACCCGTCGGCGATACGCAGAACCTTACACATCGGCTGCGGCGGCGGATAGGAGCAGACGCCGCAGTGCTGATGGGTTTCGACTTCCCGATCGGTCTTCCTGCCGCCTACGGCAGAACTCTAGGGACACCTGACTTCCCTTCTTTTTTGCGGTCATTCGGGGACGCACGCTTTGCGCGTTGGTTCGACGTCGCGGAGCATCACAGCGAAATCTCCATCGACCGACCCTTCTATCCGATGCGGCCTGGGGGCACGCAGCGTCAGCACCTTTTCGACGCTTTAGGGCTGAGCGGTAAGGATCTTCTGCGCCGCTGCGAGCGGGCGACACCGGATCGCGGCGACGCCTGTATGTTGTTCTGGACGCTCGGCGGCAACCAGGTGGGCAAGGCCGCCTTGGCCGGCTGGCGTGAGATTATCCTCTCGAACCTCGGGGAGCTATCGCTTTGGCCGTTCGACGGGCCGCTCCGTGAACTGATGATGCCGGGCGCCACTGTTGTCGCAGAGACCTATCCCGGTGACGTCTATGGCCAGCTTGGAATTCCCCGACGCCCTGTGTGGAGTAAGCGACGGCAAGAAGGACGCCGGTCCGTGGCAAGTCATCTGATGCGGTGGCTGGAGAACAGGCCACACGTCGACGGGAGCGGACTCCAAAGTCTGATCAGCGACGGTTTCGGAAACGGCAAGGACGGTGAAGACCGGTTCGACGCGACAGTCGGCCTGCTTGGCATGATCGACGTCGTCGATGGCCGACGGGGCGAAGGGGTACCGGAAGCTGATGATGTGAAAACGTGGGAAGGCTGGATCCTCGGTCAGCAGGCTTAAGTCTCCCGCACGTTGATCTATCTTAAAAAGAGCTGATGCAGGTCGCCGGCAACTCGAAACAAATTGCGCTCATTCGATTCGAACTTCCGGGCGAACGATTCGAAAGTCGAGGGCAATGTTTCCAAGCTCTGGGCAAACGTTTCGATCGTCCAGATTTACGATTCACCCGAAATCGGAATGGTCGCACCTTGTGCGCCCGGCGCAGTCAACATAGCCGTGGGACTGCCGGCAACCTGTCTCGACGTGCCCGCAACCTGAAACAAATTGCGCTCATTCGATTCGAAACTCCAGAATTCCGATTCAAAACACAATGATTCTGTTTCGGCGACAAACGCCTTGCGCCGTGCCGCCGGTCCTCTGACCATTGTAGTGCCATCAACGAGAACAGGAAGGACACCATGGCACGACAGACCTTGGAGGAGCGGAACGCGAAGCAGAGGGAGCGGCAGCAGCGGCTGAGGGACCGGCATCGGGCAGAGCGGCGCCCGGATCGCGACGACGTCGCGCGAGCGATGCTGTTCTGGACGATCACCAGCTATTTCGACCAAGGACGGCAGGACTGGATAGAAGAGCTGGGCGACGCCATTGTCGGCGTTCTCGTTGACCAGGGCTTTGACGAGCGGGCAGCCGACGAGGTCTTCGATGATCTCGTCGATCGCTATGCCCGCGATGACCGTCCCTCCCGAAGCAAGCCTCACCTGCGGGGCTGACGATTCCTAGCCATCTGCTCTGCCTGATCACCAACTATTTGTGCAAACGGCGTTATCACTGGGGACTTCGTCCCCCGTTACTTCGTGAAACGCCGTTTGCAACTGAATCTGTTGGTTTCCACGCGGAACTGAGCCGGTTAGGCGCATAATTTCCATTGAGAATTGAGCCATGTGAACCTTCCCCAACGCGGTGAGCGACGGGGGCAACGGAGTGATCCACATGGGACTTTTAAACATCATCCGTCGGATGGCGCTGCGTGAGAAGCAGTCGATCCGGGAGATCAGCCGGCGTACCGGGCTGTCGCGGAACACGATCGCGAAGTATCTGAACGCCGGTACGATCGAGCCAACGTTCACGATACCGGAACGGCCTAGCAAGCTTGATCCTTTTGCCGACAAGCTGGCGGCCTGGCTGAAGACAGAGGCCGGGAAGTCGCGCAAGCAGCGACGAACACTGAAGCAGGTTCATGCCGATCTGGTGGCTCTCGGCTTTACCGGCTCCTATGGTCGGGTTGCCGCCTTCGCCCGTGATTGGCGAGCGGAACGACAGCGTGAGCAGCAGACGACGGGCCGCGGCATATTCTCCGCTGTCTTTCCGCCCAGGCGAAGCATTCCAATTCGATTGGAGTGAGGACTATGCCGTCATTGGCGGCGAGCGGACGAAGCTGCAGGTCGCGCATATCAAGCTATCACACAGTCGCGCATTTTTGGTCAGGGCGTATCTGCTGCAAACGCACGAGATGCTGTTTGACGCCCATTGGCACGGCTTCCGTGTGTTCGGCGGCGTCCCTGCTCGCGGCATCTACGATAATATGAAGACGGCGGTCGATCGCGTCGGCCGGGGCAAGGAGCGACAGGTCAACATCCGGTTCCTTGCGATGACAAACCACTACGTCTTTGCACCTGAGTTCTGCAATCCTGCTGCGGGCTGGGAGAAAGGGCAGGTCGAGAAAAACGTTCAGGATTCTCGTCCCCGCCTGTGGCAACAGATACCCGACTTCCCGGATTTGGCAACGTTGAACCTCTGGCTGGAACAGCACTGCCAGAACCTGTGGCAGGAGACACCGCACGGGAGCCTGCCCGGTTCGATCGCCGATGTTTGGGGTGACGAGCAGCCTGCTTTGATGGCATTGCCCGCCATGTTTGATGGCTTCGTCGAGCAGAGCAAACGCGTTTCGCCAACATGCCTGATCACCTTCGAGCGTAATCGTTACAGTGTGCCAGCATCATTTGCGAACCGGCCCGTCAGCCTGCGGATTTATCCTGAGCGGCTGGTCGTTGCAGCCGAGGGCAATATCCTCTGCGAACATCCGCGGATCATAGAACGCAGTCACGACAAACCACCGCGAACGATTTACGACTGGCGGCATTACCTTGCCGTTATCCAACGCAAGCCTGGTGCCCTGCGCAATGGTGCTCCCTTCCTGGAATTGCCGCTAGCCTTTCGACAACTGCAGGACCAGATGCTTCGCCGTCCCGGTGGTGATCGGGAGATGGCCGACATCCTCGCTCTGGTGCTTCATCACGACGAACAGGATGTCGTCAGGGCTGTGGAACTGGCTCTGGATCACGGCATCGCGACCAAGACGCATGTGCTGAACCTGCTGCATCGTCTGATCGATGGGAAGACGACTGACGGTCCTGACATCGACACGCCACAGGCGCTGACCTTGCTGCGTGAACCCAAGGCCAATGTAGAGCGCTACGACGGTTTGCGGGTCCGGATCGTGGGAGGTCGTCATGCGTCATGATCCCGCCAGCGCCGCCGTCGTCATCATGCTTCGTAGCCTGAAGATGTATGGCATGGCCCAAGCGGTCACAGACCTGATCGAGCAAGGAGCCCCAGCCTTCGATGCGGCCGTGCCGATCCTGTCCCAGTTGCTAAAAGCCGAGATGGCTGAGCGCGAGGTCCGGTCCATCGCCTATCATATGAAAGCAGCGCGCTTTCCTGCCTACAAGGACATCTCCGGCTACGACTTCGCCGCCAGCGAGATCAACAAGCTACGGTGCGCCAACTGCATCGATGCGAGTTCATGGACGGAGCACAGAACATTGTCCTCGTCGGCGGGCCGGGCACAGGCAAAACACACGTCGCGACCGCCCTCGGCGTCCAAGCGATCGAGCATCACCGCCGAAAGGTCCGCTTCTTCTCGACCATCGAATTGGTCAATGCGCTTGAGCAGGAGAAGGCAAAGGGCAAGGCAGGCCAGATCGCCGAGACGCTGGTCCGTCTCGATCTGCTGATCCTCGATGAGCTCGGATACCTTCCGTTCAGTGCCTCAGGTGGAGCGCTGCTCTTCCATCTGTTGAGCAAGCTTTATGAGCGCACCAGCGTCGTCATCACCACCAACCTCAGCTTCAGCGAATGGGCAACCGTCTTCGGCGACGCCAAGATGACGACAGCTCTGCTCGATCGCCTGACCCACCGTTGCCACATCCTGGAAACCGGTAACGACAGCTTCCGCTTCAAGGCCAGCTCGGCTGCAGCCGCACAGAAGAGAGGAGAAAAGGCCAATCCCTTGACCAAACCCTGATCAGAAAACCATACTCAGAGGTGGCTCACTTCTCGGTGGAAAAACCGGCTCAGTTCCGCGTGGAAACCAACACCCAAATCACTTAATCGCTGATTCATAGGCGACCGTGTTGGACACGGAGAGCCGGATGACTGCAAAGCGTTATGAATTGAGCGATGGGCAGTGGGTGAAGATTGCATCCTTGCTGCCCGGCAAGGCCGGCGATCCCGGTCGAACCGGCTCGGACAACCGGATGTTTATCAATGGTTGTCTGTGGGTTCTGCGCTCCGGCGCGCATTGGCGCGATCTGCCGGAGCGCTATGGCAAGTGGAAGACGGTGCATAAGCGCTTCAGCCGCTGGTGCCATGCCGGCATCTGGGAGCGGGTCTTCGAGACGCTGACCGCCGACCGCAACAACCAATACCTGATGATCGACAGCACGATCGTTCGCGCTCACCAGCAGGCGGCTTCTGGAAAAGGGGGGCCAAGGATCAGGCGCTGGGGCGTTCCCTAGGCGGGCTGACCACCAAGGTTCATATGCTGGCCGATGCGCTGGGCCGGCCGCTGCGGTTCATCGTGACGGCAGGTCAGGTTGGCGACATCACGCAGGCACCCGCCCTTCTGGAAGGGCAGACCGGCAAGGCGGTTCTCGCCGACAAAGCCTATGACAGCAATGCCTTGAGGGAAATGATTGCCGACATGGGAGCCGAAGCAGTCATCCCCTCCAACCGAACGCGCAAGGCCATCATCCCACATGACGCACTCGCTTACATCAATTGCAACCGCATCGAGCGATGCTTCAACCGAATGAAGCACTTCCGACGTTTCGCGACGCGCTACGACCGCAGAACCACTCACTTCCAAGGCTTCGTCTATCTCGTCGCCGCTATGATCTGGATGCGATGAATGTCGATCCGGCCTAGAGTTGACACCCGCTGGATAATAGGCGCGTCACACAAGTGCAATCCATTACTGATGACAAGGAGCATCTCGCGAGGTCTTCAAGACTTCACGGAATTGATATTTCTGGGCGCGTGGCCGCTCCAGTTCTTAAAAGCCCGGCAGAAGGCCGCGCCGTCGGCGTAGCCGAGCGCCTGTGCGATATCGGCCATCTTGGCGGTGCGCGTGGAAAGCAGCGTCGTTGCCAGTTGCTGTCGATAGGCCTGCGTCAGATCCTTGACCCGAAGTCCCTCCTTTTCGAAGCGCCGCTGCAGGGTTCTGGGCGACATTCCGAGTTCGTCCGCCAAGAAGCTGACGGTTATCGGGCGCCGGCCTATATAGAGATCGATCAGGGTCGTGACCTGCGCCACGAGGCTGATGTCGCCGTTTGCCTGCGCCATCAGGTCGGCGACATGTCGTTCGAGCATCATCGCAAGCTGTTTGTCCTCGGTGCGATAGATCCGTTCGGCTCCGCTTCGGTCCATGATTATGCGGTTGCTCGACTGGGAAAAGCGGACAGGCGCGCGGATGATCATTGCCAGCTGGTCGGGATTTTCGGGCATGTCGTGTTCGAAATGCACCTCCGCCGGCTTCCAGCGCGAGTTGAAGCACGAGCGCACCAGTTCGCAGCTGGCCACCACCGAGTATTCGGCGTCCTGCCGTCGTGGCCAGATCGTCTTGTCTGCTATGTGATAGCTCCAGACTAGACTCTCTCCCTCTTCGACAAGCCCGGAGATGGTCGCGTTCTGCAGGGAGTTTACGTAGCGGGATATGCGGTCGAATCCGTCGCGGATGGTTGGGGCCAGGGAAAACAGCATGCCCATCGGGCCGATATCGGCCGGCTTGATTTCAGCGCCGAACTTTGCACCAAGAGAGGGCTCGCCAAGCGCGGCCGAGGCTTCCTCAAGAAAGGCCACGAAGCGGTGTAGCGGTACGATCGCATAGGGATCGTTCAGCTCGTCCGCTGCAATTCCCTGCCGCGACAGCAGCAAGCCCGCAATAGGGCGGCGTTTCTGAAGTCGTTCGATCAGCGGAGTCAGCGCCGACACGCGGATATAGGAGACCGCCCGGGATTGGCGATGGATGTTCGTCATGTCAAATGCTTCCGCATTTACGTGATAATTGACGCAAATTATCAAATGTCTGGCACGCTTGGCAATATGGTTGGATGCAGCGGCCCCCTATCTTTTGCGGAATAACAAAGAAACCGTGAGGGGTTCTAAATGACTGTCGAAGTAAACATGCCGGCGCTGCCAACGCGCCTGGCAGGGAATTCCGTTGGCATATCCCATATCGTCTTTTTCGTCGTGGCCGCCGCCGCGCCGCTCACCGCAGTGGTGGGCGCGACACCGCCCGCCTTCGCCTTCGGAAACGGCGCCGGCGTTCCCGGAGCCTTCGTGCTCGCGGGCCTCTTGTACCTGACCTTCTCCGTCGGCTTCACGACGATGAGCCGTCACATCGGCGGTGCCGGCGCCTTCTACGCCTACATCACGCATGGCATCGGCAAGCCGGCCGGTGTGGGCGGCGCGTTCATGGCGCTTCTGACCTACAGTTCCGTGCAGATTGCCGTCTACGGCCTGCTTGGGCTCTTTACGCAAGGGGCCATGGCCGGAGCTGGGCTCGACCTGCCATGGTGGCTCTGGTCGCTGGCTTTCCTGGTGGCCGTGCACTTCGCCGGCCAGCGCAACATTTCGTTTTCCGGCGCGATTCTCGGGCTTTGCATGCTGGCTGAAATCGCCATCCTGCTGTTGCTCGACATCGGCATCGTGATGGCTGGGGGCGGGCCGGAAGGCATGAGCTTCACGTCCTTCGCGCCCCAAACGGTCTTTTCGGCGGGCCTTGGCGTTTCGCTGGTGTTCGTCGTCGGGTCCTTTATCGGCTTCGAGGCGACGGCGATCTTCGGCGAGGAGGCGCGGGAGCCCGAGAAGACCATTCCGCGCGCGACCTATGTTTCGGTGCTGCTGATCGCCGTGTTCTATGCCTTCTCGACGTGGGCGATAACGGTGCACTACGGCCCAAGCCAGGTGCAGTCGGTCGCCGCCGGCGCGCTCGAAGGCTTCTACTTCGACGCGGCGGCGAGCGTACTCGGCGGCTGGTCGGCCCTGACCATGAACATTCTGCTCATCACGAGCTTGTTCGCCTGCGTGCTGTCCTTCCACAACACGCTCAACCGCTATTTCTTCGCGCTCGGCCGGGAAGGCCTTGCCTTCCGCGTCCTGGGTCGGGTGCATGCCCGGCACGGTTCTCCCTACGTCGCAGGCATGCTGCAATCCGCCATCGCGGCGACCGTCCTCGCGGCCTTCGCCCTTGCCGGACAAGATCCCTTCGCCGTGGTGTTCTCCTACATGTCGGCACTCACCGTAATCGGCATTCTCAGCGTCCAGGCCATCGTCTGCATCGCCATCATCCTGTTCTTTCGCGCGGATCGCCGCGGGCATGGCGCCTGGCAGACGGCCATCGCGCCCGGGCTCTCCTTCCTAGGCCTGCTGGGTGCGCTGTTCCTCGTGATCTCCAATCTCGAACTGCTCGCCGGTACCTCGAATATCGTCGTCAACTCTTTCCCGCTCATCGTCGCGCTGACGGGCATTGGCGGCGTCGCTTTCGCTATGCGCATTCGCAGGTCCGACCCCCAGCGCTACGCAGCACTCGGCAAGGTATTCGACGAATAGCACCCAGTGGCTACCAAGCGATCACCGAACCAGACGCCCTCCGCGAGGGCTGGATAAATACTGACGCGGATGCGGCAAGCATGAGCTGCGTGCTGCTCCGCCATGCCAAGGCGAGAGAAAAATCAATGAACGAGAATACCAGGATTGACTTCATCTACCTGTCCGAACAGGACATGATCGAGGCCGGTGTGGCAGACATGCCCGGATGTGTCGATACGATGGAGGAAATGTTCGCCCTTCTTTACCACGGCGATTACCGCATGGCGGGACCGAACAACGATTCCCACGGTGCGGCAGTGAGCTTTCCGGAGAACTCTCCGTTCCCCGATATGCCCAAGCCGACCGCCGACCGCCGCTTCATGGCAATGCCGGCCTATCTAGGCGGCCGTTTTCGCACCGCCGGGATGAAGTGGTACGGCTCGAACATTGCCAATCGGGAAAAGGGCCTGCCGCGCTCAATCCTGATGTTCTGCCTTAACGATGCGGATACCGGTGCACCTGTGGCGTTCATGTCCGCAAACCTGCTTTCGGCTTACCGAACCGGCGCAATTCCGGGCGTCGGCGCGCGACATCTGGCGCGAAAGGACGCACGCGTCGTCGGCATTCTCGGGCCGGGTGTGATGGCGAAGACGACGCTCAGCGCCTTCATCGCCGCCTGCCCCATGATCGATACCGTCAAGGTTAAGGGCAGGGGCCAGAAGAGCCTCGACAGCTTCCTGAACTGGATCAGGGGGACTTATCCGCAGATCACCACCGTCGAGGTGGTGGACAGCATCGAAGCCGTGGTGCGTGGCTCCGATCTCGTTTCCTACTGCAATTCCGGCGCCGTCGGCGATCCGTCGACCTATCCGATCGTGAAGCGCGAATGGGTCAAGCCGGGCGCGTTCCTCGCGATGCCGGCGCTTTGCAACATCGACGAGGAGATGGAGAAGGCGGATGTCCGCAAGGTCGTGGACAACACCGGTCTCTACGAGGCCTGGTATCATGAACTGCCGAAGCCCGCGCACGTCCACGTTCCGATCATCGGCGTACGTTTCATGGACATGATCGCCGAGGGTCGCATGGCCAGGGAACAGCTTGAGGACATCGGCAAGATCGTCGCCGGCGATGCGCCTGGTCGTCAGAACGACGACGAGATCATCATCATGTCGGTTGGCGGCATGCCGGTCGAGGACGTGGCATGGGGCACGGTCGTCTATCGCAACGCCATCGAGCGCGGCATCGGCGTCAGGCTGAACCTCTGGGACGTACCGGTCCTGCGCTGACCGACCCGCGTGGCCGGCTATCCCGGTCGGTCCCGCACCTCAATGCAAATGGAGTTCATATGACCAAGGTCGTCAAGATCAAGACGGGTTCCAAGTTCGAGAACCACGGCAGCTATTCCCGCATCGTCGCAGTCGATAACTGGATCTTCGTGTCCAACACCGCAGGGCGCAATCCTCAGACCAATGAGATACCGGATGACGTGCTCGATCAGACGCGGCAGGTTTTCGCGAATATCGGAGGGGCTCTTGCTGCGGCAGGTTCGAGCATTGCCGACGTCGTTGCCTCGCGCGTCTTCATTCAGGATCCGGCCGATACCCATGCGGTCATGACGGTCGTCGGTGAAATGTTTCGCGGCATCGACCCGGCCAGCACCGTCACATGCCCGCCGCTCGGCTCGACAATCTACAAGGTCGAGATCGAGGTCACTGCCTATCGCGGTGCCGCGACGGCGGAAACCGAAAAGCTGACCATCTCTCTGTGAACCCGGCAAGGCGGTGGCCGAAGCCATCACGCTTGCGTAACGCCATCCATGGAACCCGGCTCATGTCACCCGCACAGCTCCCAGTCCACACATCCTCCGTTCATCCGGCGAGCACGACCGTTGTTGTAATCGGGGCAGGCATCGTTGGGCTGACCGCTGCGCTCACGCTGGCTGAGCGGGGCATCCCGGTGGTGGTGCTGGAAAAGGGCAGGGTGGGGGCGGAGCAATCCTCCCGCAATCTCGGCTGGGTGCGCAAGATGGGGCGTTCGGCGCCGGATGTGCCAATGTCGCTTGCCTCGGATCGGCTCTGGGCCGAGATGCCCGCTCGGGTTGGCATGGATGTTGGTTATCGGCAGGCGGGCATCATGTATCTTGCGCGAACCGAGGCGGAGATGGCGCTGCACGAACAGTGGCTGGAGACCGTCAGCCAGTTGTCGCTCGATTCCCGGCTTGTGAGCATGAAGGATATCGACGCGCTGGTGCCGGGCGGGCGGGGCCAATGGGCGGGCGGAATATACACCGCCTCCGACGGGCGCGCCGAACCGACGCTCGCGCCCTCCGCCATCGCCAATGCCGCGATCCGCGGCGGAGCGGTGATCGTCGAGAACTGCGCGGTCCGCACGCTTTCTCTTTCCGCCGGAAAGGCGAACGGCGTGGTAACCGAGTACGGCGAGATCCGCTGCGATCACGTCCTTCTGGCCGGCGGGCTCTGGTCGCGAAAGTTCCTCGCCAATCTCGGTGTCTCGCTGCCAACCTTGCCGCTGATCTCGTCCGTCATCCGCACCGCGCCGATGGAAGGGCCGACGGATATTGCGGTGGGGGGACCGGATTTTTCCTTCCGCAGGCGGCAGGATGGCGGTTTCACCATCACGCAGCGAGGGGCGCTCGGGGCGCCGCTGCTTCTCGATCATCTTCTCATCGGACTACGCTACCTGCATATGCTGCGCGGCCAGCGCTCACTGCTGCGCATAAGCCTCGGCCGGGATTTCCTCAGGGACGTGACGTTGCCGCGCCGCTGGGGCGAACGGTCCGTCTCGCCGTTCGAGCGCGTCCGCGTCATGGACCCCGCTGCCGATGCCGGGTTCAATGCCGAGGCTATGCGCAACCTCATCGGCGCCTGGCCAATGTTCAGCAACGCTGTCATTGAGGAGGTCTGGGCCGGAATGATGGACATAACGCCGGATTCGCTGCCGGTCATTGGCCCGGTGGCAAAAATCCCGGGCCTCACCGTGGCATCGGGCTTTTCAGGCCACGGCTTCGGAACCTCTCCGGCTGCTGGGCAGCTCGCCGCCGATATCGTGGCGGGAGGCGCTCCCATTGTCGATCCGAAGCCCTATCGGCTGGAACGCTTTACATAACCCGACGGAGCACGGCCTCCGGCCGGCAACAGGAAGGAAGCGTCATGCGCGGGACCGTATCCCTCGCTCTGCAGCTGTTTGTGGCGGCTGCGTTGGCGCTGACGCTCGCCTGGTGGTTGGATCTGGCAAACCCATACTGGGCGGCGATGCCGGTCTGGGTAGTGCAGCAGGCCTTTCGAGAGGATCTGGTGCAACGTGCGGCGCTGCGGGTTGCCGGCACGCTTGCAGGTGCAGCGCTTTCGCTGGCCGTCGTCTGGTTGCAGTTTCCCGACGTGGCGGCGGCTCTGGTGCTGGCCGTCGGCGTCGGGGCTTCGGTTGCCTGCGCCTACTGGATCGGCACAGTCATGAGCTACGGTGCCTTCATGGCCGGCGTGACGCTGCTGGTGGTGCTGCTTCCCGAGTTCACCGGTTTCGGCATCGCTACAGGGATCGAACCGATGGCGGTGGCCGTAGATCGCATCCTGTGTACCCTGATCGGGGTCGCCTGCGTGACAACGATCACCTTCGCGTTCACGCCGCGCCGCACCACGCAAGCGCCGCCACGCGTGAGGGAAGGTCGGGCACGAAGAACATTGTTGCGAATGGTCTATTGCAGCAGCATGGCGCGCCAGCGCGGCGGCGGCCGCCATTGCGTTTCCGGGTTTCGAGATACTCGCCGGAGCCATGACACTGGTCGTCTATTCGATGATCCTGTCGTGCGCGCTGGATCCGAGGCCGATCCTGCCGTTATTTGTGCCGGGAGTGGTTCTCGGCGTTTGTGCGTCCGCAGTCTATCTCGTCCTGCAGTCGGATGCCGGCGCATCGGGCTCAACGGCGTTGCTGACTGCCGCATTCCTTCTTGGCGGCAGCTTTCTTCGCGCATAGCCACGCACTGCTTCCTACGGGCTCGACGCCAATATGTGCTTCCTCATCGTTTCCGAAGTCGGCGTGTGGCAGCACGGCGCGGCCGAGGTGGCGATGGCCGGTGCTGCGGTGATCTTCGCGTCGGCCGTCGCCTATGTTTCTGCACGTCCGCTGCTTGTGGAAAAACCCTAGCGGTGGCGGCCGCCTGTCAGATGCGTGGGTCGAGTTCGCGCACGATGGAGACGGCACCTTTCTTTTCGGGAAGGAATTCGAGCAGAAGGCCATCGGGCAACTGCAGCCAGTGATCGCCCTTTGGCGTGGCTTGTGCTCCGTGCGTGACGGCGGCAGCGATGGCGGCGGGCACGTCGGAACAGACGATGCCGAGGTGGGCGAAGCGCCCTTCGGGTCCCTCGAAGGCGGGATCCTCGATCAGCTGTATCCCGCCGAGCAGCCATGCCTGCCTGGGAGATTCGGGGTCTCCGTCCAGCTGCGTGACCGTCATGCCCAGCACATCGCGAAAGAATGTGATGTGAGTGGCGATGGCGCGCACACGAAACGCCGCGTGTTCGAGGTAGGCTTGGGTCGCCGGCATGGGGTTCCTTTCAATGGTCTGTGGTCGCCAGGTGTTGGATGTCCAGGCAAGGCTGGCTTGCGTAGAGCTCCCGCCAGCGCTGTTCAAGGTCGTTTTCCCGGAAGTGGCGCACGAGGGCATCGATGAAAAGGCGAGTGCGCGCCGGAAGATGGGTACGGGAAGGGAAAATCACGTTCATGGTCAGCCGCGGCAGCTCCCATTCGCTCATTACCGGGACGAGACGTCCAGCCATGATGTCTTCGCTGACAATATAGGCGGGCTGCACCAGTATACCCATGCCGGCGAGCGCCGCGTTTCGCAGAAGCTGACCATCATTGGACGTCATCTCTCCCGCTATCGGAAGGCGTCTTGTCACGTCGCCCCGTGTGAATTCCAGATGCTCCCAGTCGTCGGACAACGTGTAGATCAGCATGGCATGATCGGCCAGATCCTCCGGGTCGGTCGGTATCCCGCGTTGCGCGGTATACTGCGGCGAGGCGGCGAGAATGCGTGGCACTTCGGCGAGCTTGCGGATCGTGACGCTACTGTCGGCCTCCAGTCGCCGTGTCCTCACGGCAAGGTCAAGGCCGTTTTCGATGATGTCGAAGTAGCGGTTGGAAGCCTGCAAATCGATGCGCACGAGGGGATGCTGCAGCTTGAACGCCCGGATGACCGGCATCAGATGCAGGAGGGAGAAGGACAGGGACGCTCCGATCCTCAGCGTGCCGCGCGGCTCGGCGGCGACCAGGCTGATGCTCGCTTCGGCCTCGCTCAGGTTTTGCAGAATGTCGCGCGCGCTGTGAGCGAAGCGTTCGCCTTCCGAGGTCAGTGTCAACTGGCGCGTCGTTCTCTGAACTAGACGGACGCCGAGTCGGTTCTCTAGGCCGGTCAGGCAGCGGCTAACGCCCGAGACCGACAGTCCGAGCAGCTCGGCGACGCGCGTAAGGTTGGTTTCCTCCGCGATGCGCGTAAAGATTTCCAGTTCGAGAAAGCGGTCCATTGTCCTCCCTTGGCAATAGGGGAATAACAGTAATATTCACATAAATCCGAACTTAATCAAGCGCTCCGCCACATGGCCGCGCATTATTGCAGGACGGGCAAGAATGTTTTCCAAATTACGTGATTTATCATGCAATTCGACAATGACAGGGTTGGTGAAGCCGGGGCGAGCCGGCACGCAATCTTTCGGGAGACATCGCATGCCGCAGTCCAAATCCTCTCCGGCGCCTGTCCGCCACATCGTCATGTGGAACGTGGCGGGAGAAACGCCGGCCGAGAAGCAGGCAGGCGTGGATGCGGTCAGGCGCGAGTTCGAGAACCTGCGTGGACAGATCCCTGGCATGACCCATCTCGAGATCGGCATCGACCACAGCGGCGTATCCTATGCCTGCGACATGGTGCTGGTGACAGAGTTCGAAAACGAGGATGCGCTGGCCGCCTATGCCACGCATCCGGCCCATCTTGCGGCCCGCGACCGGCTGGAAGGTGTGCGTACGGCGCGCCATCAGGTTGATTATGTCGACCGTTTCAGCGGAAGCCGCTGAGATGGCCGTTCAGAACTTCACTTATTCGGCGCTCCCAACCCGTGTCATCTTCGGTTCCGGCACGTCGGCGCGCCTACCAGAGGAAGTGGAGCGGCTGGGCGCGAGGCGTGCGCTCGTGCTTGCAACGGATGCGCAGCGCGCGCAGGCGGAGGCGATCGCGGCGCTGCTGGGTGACGCGGCCGTCGGCATCTTTTCCGACGCGGTCATGCATACGCCGGTCGCCGTCAGCGAGAGCGCGACGGAACTGGCACGTTTCCTGCGCGCCGATGTCCTGGTGGCTGTCGGAGGCGGTTCGACCACGGGGCTGGGAAAGGCTATCGCCCTGCGCACCGACCTGCCGCAGATCGTGCTTCCTACGACGTATGCCGGCTCCGAAATGACGCCGATCATCGGCGAGACCGTTGACGGCATCAAGAAGACGCAGACCACGCAGAAGGTCCTGCCCGAAGTGGTGATTTACGACGTCGACCTGACACTCGATCTACCTCCCGCTCTGTCCGGGACCAGCGGTATGAACGCCATCGCCCACGCCGTAGAGGCGCTCTACGCACGCGACCGCAATCCTGTCATCTCGGCGCTGGCGCTTGAGGCGATCGGTTCGCTCGCGCGGTCTCTGCCCGTGATCGCGCGGGAGCCGCGCGATCCCGATGCCCGTGGTGACGCGCTCTATGGCGCCTGGCTGTGCGGCATATGCCTAGGGTCGGTCGGTATGGCGCTGCATCACAAGCTTTGCCATGTGCTAGGCGGCAGTTTTGATCTGCCTCACGCGGAAACCCATACCATCGTCCTGCCGCATGCCTTGTCCTACAATGCACCCGCCATCGCGGATGTCATGGGAAGGCTGGAGAGGGTTCTCGGCGGCGAGCCTTGCCGGGCCCTCTACGATCTCGGGCGATCGATCGGGGCGCCAGGCAGCCTTGCGGCGCTTGGCATGGCCGAAAGCGGCACCGAGCAGGCGGCCTCGATCGCCCTCGCCAATCCCTACTGGAACCCGCGTCCGCTGGAGAAAGAGGCGATACGCGACCTGATCGCGCGCGCGCATGCGGGCGTTCCGCCACTTGTCGAGTTGAGGAGGTCGACATGAGTTATTTTACCGAGGAAAGTTCGTCGAACGCGGTCAATTCACGGATGGCGCAGGCGTCCTCGCCCCGTCTTCGCCAGATCATGACGTCGCTCGTCGAGCATCTTCATGCCTTTGTGAAGGATGTCGAACTGACGGAGCCGGAATGGGAAGCGGCGATCGACTTCCTGACGCGCACAGGACAGCTCTGTTCCGGCACCCGACAGGAGTTCATCCTGCTTTCCGACGTGCTGGGCGTGTCCATGCTGGTCGACGCGATCAACAATCGTGCGCCTGACGGGGCGACGGAGACGACCGTGTTCGGTCCCTTCCATGTCGAGGGTGCGCCGGAGCGGGAGATGGGCGCGAACATCAGCCTCGACGGCAAGGGCGAGACCTGCCTTTTCGAGGGGCGGGTGCTCGATCTCGATGGTAAGCCGGTGGAGAACGCGCTGATCAGCGTCTGGTCCGATAACGAGGACGGCTTCTATGATGTCCAGCAGCCGGATATCCAGCCGGCGTTCAACAATCGCGGCATCTTCCGCACCGGATCGGACGGCCGCTATGCATTCCGCGGGATCAAGCCTGTCTCCTATCCGATTCCGGACGACGGACCGGTGGGCGCGATGCTGGAGGCACTTGGCCGTCATCCATGGCGTCCAGCGCACATGCATTTCATGGTCACGGCCCGCGGATACAGGCGCGTGATCACGCATATCTTCGTCGCCGGCGACCCCTACCTCGTTTCCGATGCCGTTTTCGGTGTGAAGCAATCGCTGATCGTGCCGTTCGAGAAAGTCGAGAACCCGACTGAAGGCTGGCAGGCGCACTTCGATTTCGTGCTCTGCCGCGCGGATGAGGGAGAAGGCGACTGAGAACTGAAAAATATCAGTTTTCTTGCACGTGATTTTGTATGCAAAATCACGTGAAAAATAAAGTTCGCATCAAGCGAAGGGGAACAGAATGAAGATCGTCCAACCCGACAGCGTCGTCGAAACCGTCAATGCCGAAGTCGCGTCATTCCTTGCAGCGCCGCTCGCGGTCATAGGGGGGAAACCGAGCCCCGCCCACTCGGGAAAAACCCTTCCCGTGTACAATCCCGCGACCGGCGAGGTACTCGCGCGGGTTCCAGCCTGCGGTCCGGCCGATATTGACCGCGCCGTCGCTGCGGCCCAGGCGGCGTTGGATGGACCGTGGTCGAAGATGCTGCCCGCGCAGCGCCAGGGGCTTCTCCTGAAGATCGCCGATCTGATCGAGGCCAACGGTGAGGAATTGGCGCAGCTTGAGACGCTGAACCAGGGCAAGTCGATCATGCTGTCGCGGCTGATCGAGGTGCAATCCTCGGCGGAGTATTTTCGATACATGGCCGGCTGGGCGACCAAGATAGAGGGCTCGACGCTCGACGTCTCCATTCCCATTCCGCCCGGCATGTCCTACCAGGCCTACACCCGAAAGGAACCGGTTGGCGTCGTGGCGGCGATCACGCCCTGGAACTTCCCACTCAACATGGCTGCATGGAAGATTGCTCCGGCCCTCGCGGCCGGCTGCACAGTCGTTCTGAAGCCGGCGGAAGAGACGCCGCTGACTTCGATGCGCCTCGCCCAGATCTGTCTGGAGGCCGGCCTTCCCGAGGGTGTCGTCAATGTCGTGACAGGTACGGGAGAAACGGCTGGTGCCGCCCTCGTCGCCCATCCAGGGGTCGCCAAGATCACCTTCACCGGCTCCACGGGTACTGGCAAGCTGATCGGCGTTCGGGCGATGCAGGACATGAAGCGCGTCACTCTGGAACTCGGTGGCAAGGCGCCGATGGTCATGTTCGACGACATGGACCTCGATCTGCTCGGCGCGGCAACCGGGATCGGCAGCTTCTTCAATACGGGGCAGACCTGCTGCGCCGGTGCGCGTATCTATCTGCAGAGGGGTATCTACGATAAGGCGCTCGAGGTGATCGCCAACATCACCCGCAGTCTGCCGCTCGGCTCCGGTTTCGATCCGAAGAACCAGATCAATCCCCTTGTCTCAGCCCGTCACCAGGCGCATGTGCAAGCGTGTATCGCACAGGGCATCAAGGACGGGGCGCGGCCGCTGATCGGTGCCACCGCCCCCGAACAGGGCTTCTATGTCGCACCCGAACTCTTCACCGATGTCAGGCAGAACATGGCCTTGATGCAGGAGGAAGTGTTCGGACCGGTGGTGTGCGTAATGCCGTTCGACCAGCCGGACGAGGGCATACGCCTTGCAAACGATACGCGTTACGGTCTGGGCGCATCACTGTGGACCACCGATCTCAACAAGATGATGCGCTACGTGCCGAAGCTCAAGGCCGGCGTGATCTGGGTGAACAGCCACAACATTCCCGACCAGAACATGCCGTTCGGCGGCTTCAAGCAGTCGGGCATCGGCAGGGAACACGGGCGCGGGGCGCTCGAAAACTACCTTGAGACCAAGTCCGTCTGCGTCGCCTATCGTTAGGCGGCCAGGCGTTTTCACCTTGCTGGCCATGCGTCAGCCACGGGAACAATCCATCCGATCCGACAGGGGCTGATCACCCCGGGCTTTACAAGAATGTCGCACGCCGACGCCGTTTCCTCCCGACGGCCTCGCGCGCAAGCGACCAACTGGGGAACTGAAACATGACAAGCATTGCCTCCTTTCCGGCAGCCGACATCGGCGGCCGGCAGTACGATTACATTGTCTGCGGCGCCGGCTCGGCCGGTTGCGCGCTGGCGGCCCGCCTCAGCGAGGCTCCGCACGTCAGCGTGCTTCTCATCGAGGGTGGTCACGGCGACACGCCCGACATGGTCTCGACGCCGCTGCGTACCATCGAGATCTGGCGTTCGGACTACGACTGGGGTTACACGACCGTGCCGCAACGGCACTGCCACGACCGGCAGGTATACTGGCCGCGCGGCAAGGTTATCGGCGGATCTTCCGCCATGAACGGCATGATCTATGTTCGCGGGCACGCGGCGGACTATGATGCATGGGCGCTGGCCGGTTGCCATGGCTGGGACTGGGCCAGCGTGCTGCCCTATTTCAGGAAGTCCGAGGATTTCGACCGTGGCGCCGATACATGGCACGGCACGGGCGGCCCGCTGCACGTGACCACGGATTACTCGGCCCATCCCGTGATGGACGCGCTTGTCGCGGCCGCGGTCGAGGCGGGCATCCCCTTCAATCCGGATTATAACGGCGCCTCGCTCGATGGCGTCAGCCGTATCCAGTTCAACACACTGAACGGCAAGCGGGCCTCGACCGCGGCCGCGTTCCTCGATCCGGCGAGAAATCGCGAGAATCTGACTGTCGCCGCCGCGACGCGAGTGGAGAAGGTGCTGATCGAGAAAGGGCGGGTCGTTGGAGTGAAGTGCCGCCGTGGCGGTGAAAGCTTCGAGGTCGGTGTCGGCCGCGAAGCCATCCTGTCCGCCGGCACGATGGAAAGCCCCCGCATCCTCATGCTCTCCGGCATAGGCCCGCGCGCGCATCTGTCCGATTTCGACATCGAGACGGTCGTCGACCTGCCGGGAGTCGGGCAGAACCTGCACGATCATACCTTGCTGCCCATGATCTTTGAATCGCGCGAGGACTACCCGTTCCCGACCGATCCGACGCTGCCGCCGATGCAGGTCCACATGTTCCTGAAGTCGCATCCGCAGATGGCGGTCGCCGACATACAACCGCTGTTCTTTTCCGTGCCGGCCTATGCGCCGGGACAGAGCGGACCAATGAATGCCTTCACGCTGCATGCGGCGGGTGTCCGTCCTTCTTCGCGCGGCGAACTAAGACTGACGGGTGCCGGCATCGACGATCCGCTGCATCTCGATCCGAACCTGCTCGCCACCGACTACGACGTCAGGACGCTGGTCACCTCCATGCGCCAGATTCGCGACATCGTCGCGCAGCCGGCGCTGAGCGACTGGGTGAAGAAAGAGGTCTATCCAGGCCCCTCGCGCGACGACGAGGCAAGTCTTGCCGAGTACGCCCGATCGGCGGTCGGAAGCTACCACCACCAGGTAGGCACATGCGCCATGGGTGTCTCCGCGCTGTCGGTGGTCGATCCCGAGCTTCGCGTCTACGGGATCGAGGGATTGAGGGTCGCAGACGCGTCGATCATGCCGGCTGTGCCCTCCGGAAACACCAACGCGCCCGCGATCATGATCGGCGAGAAGGCCGCCGACCTCATCAAAACTGCATCCAGCTGAAAGCAAGAGGGAGACCGAAATGACGAACCTCCATTTTTCCCGCCGCCGTCTGATGCAGCTTTCCGCTGCGTCCTTCGCGGCCCCATTCTTCCTGCCGATCCGGCCGGCCTTCTCCGCCGGCGAAACAATCCGGATCGGCTACGTTTCACCTCGCTCGGGCGCGCTCAGCGGTATTTCCGAAAGTGACGGATATGTCATCGAGCGCATTCGCGCCGCCCTTGGCGGTACGCTCGAAACGGCGTCCGGCACGCACGCCATCGAGATCATCGAGAAGGATACCCAGTCCGATCCCAACCGGGCCGGGGAACTCGCTTCCGACCTGATCCTCAGGGATGGCGTGCACCTCATGCTTGTCGGCTCAACGCCGGACACCACCAACCCTGTTGCCGACCTGTGCGAGCTCAACGGGGTGCCATGTGTGTCGGCGGCGACGCCCTGGCAATCGTGGTTCTTTGGCCGCGGCGGCGTGCCCGGCGAGAAAACATTCAGGTATACCAATCATTTCTTCTGGGGCGCCGAGGATCTCATGGAGGTCTATTTCGGCCTTTGGAACGGTCTCGAAACCAACAAGGTCGTCGGCGCGCTTTGGCCGAACGATCCGGACGGTATCGCCTTTTCGGATCCAGCGCTGGGCTTCCCTCCCGCTCTCGAGCAGGCCGGGTTCACGGTCGTCGATCCGGGTCGCTACACCAACCTGAAGGACGATTTTTCGGCAGAGATAAATGCCTTCAAGGCGGCGGGCGTAGAGATCGTCACCGGCGTGATGCTGCCGCCGGATCTTGCGACGTTCATGGCGCAGGCTAAACAGATGGGGTTCGCCCCGAAATTCGTGACCGTGGCCAAGGCGGCGCTGACGCCGAAGGGGATCGCCGGTTTTCCCGACGGGCTGGGCGCCAACCTGTCCGGCGAGGTCTACTGGGGGCCGCAATATCCTTTCACCTCGTCTCTCACCGGCGAGACGACGGCGGAACTTGCCGACGGTTATACTCGGGCCACCGGCAATCCCTGGCTGCAGGGAACCGGCTATGTTCACGCGCTGTTTGAAGTGGCGGTCGATATCCTGAAACGCACGCAGGCTCTGGATGCCGAGGCGATCGTCGAGGCGATGAACGCTACCGACCTCTCGACCTGCGTCGGACGGATCAAATGGGGCGATTTCGCAGCCACGCCGAACGTCGCCAAGACGCCGCTTGCCGGCGGTCAGTGGCAGGCAGACGGCAATGGCGGCTACAGGCTCGTCAGCACCTTCAACACTCCCCATCCCGAAGTCGCGGTGGATGGCACGCTGTTGCCGAAGACCTGGTAGAGACGATGGACGCTCATCGACAGACCTGCTTGCTTGAGGCGCGCGGGTTGACCAGGTGTTACGGTGCAGTCACCGTCGTGTCCGACGTCTCGCTCCGGCTTGCGCCGGGCGAGGCGCTAGGGGTCCTGGGGCCGAACGGCGCCGGGAAGACGACGCTTCTCAAGCTACTCACCGGTGACGTTAAGGCGAGTGCCGGCCAGGTGCTCTGGCATGGCGGCGACATCACGGCGCTGCCGCAGGCAGCCCGCTGCCGGGCCGGAATCGTGCGCACGAGCCAGATACCGCAGCCATTCGAGGGCCTGACGGTGTGGGAGAACGTGCTCACTGCGGCACTTCACGGCGGGGGCAGGCACGGCGAGGCGGCGGAGGACGCTGCATACGAGGCGCTGCGGCGCACCAGGCTGCTCGACCGGCAGGCAATGCCGGCCGGTCGGCTCTCGCTGATGGGGCGCAAGCGGCTCGAACTAAGTCGCGCGCTTGCGTGCGACCCGATGGTTCTACTGCTCGATGAGATCGCCGGAGGACTTTCCGATTTCGAGGTACACGACCTCGTGGCGCTGATCCGCGAAATCAATGCTTCGGGCGTGGCGATCATCTGGATCGAGCATATCGTGCACGCCCTGATCTCGGTCGCGACGCGCCTGGTCGCGCTCGATTTCGGCCGGATGCTCGCAGAGGGTGCACCGCAGGATGTCCTCAATTCCGAAGCTTTCAAGCGCGCTTATTTCGGCGATGCGGCACCTATAGAGGCGGGGATCTGATGGCACTATTGACGCTCGAGGGCGTGGCCGCCCGTTACGGGCAGTTTCAGGCGCTCCGCGACATCTCGCTCGATGTCGAGGAGGGAGAAACGCTGGCCGTCATCGGTGCGAACGGCGCCGGCAAGACGACGCTGATGCGCGTTGTGTGCGGCCTGCTCGCCAACAGTGCCGGTAAGGTGCGGCTGCGAGGCATGGAGATCGGTGGCCTGCCGGCTCAACAACTGACGGCGCGCGGGATCGCGATGGTGCCCGAGGGGCGGCGGTTGTTCCGCAGCCTGACCGTCGAGGACAACCTCCTGATCGGCGGATATTGCCGCCGCAAGGGGCCATGGACTCTTTCCAGGGTCTATGAACTGTTTCCCGAGCTCGTGAAACGTCGCAATAACCGGGGTCTCGACCTGTCCGGCGGGGAGCAGCAGATGGTTGCGATCGGCAGGGCGCTGATGTCCAACCCCGACCTGCTCCTGATGGATGAGATATCGCTCGGTCTTGCGCCGATCGTAGTGCGCCAGATCTACAACGCGCTTCCGTACATTACCGGTGACGGCATGTCCGTGGTCATCGTTGAGCAGGATGTGAACCGTGGCTTCTCTGTCGCTAGGCGGTTCTGCTGCCTGCTGGAAGGCCGCGTCAGCCTTGCCGGCCCTGTCGCCGACATCGACCGCAACGCTCTCACCGACGCCTATTTCGGAGTGGCCGCATGATCATACTGTCCACGCTCGTCAACGGTGTCCTGCTCGGCGGGTTCTATGCCCTGCTCGGCCTTGGCCTGGCGTTGACCTTCGGGATCATGCGCACGGTCAACCTCGCGCATGGCGACCTTGTCGTCTTCGCATCGTTCCTTGCGCTTGCCGTCGCAAGTTATCTCGGCCTTTCGCCGCTCGTCTCCACACTGCTGCTGGTGCCCTTTATGTTCGGGCTCGGTTATTCCTTGCAAGGCGCGGTTCTCAATCGGCGACTGAAGGATGGTATGATGCCGGCCGTGATCATCACGTTCGGTCTCGCCTTCATCATCCAGAATGGCCTGTTGCTAGGCTTCTCCGCCGATCGCATGGTGCTGCGACAAGGCACGCTCGAAACGGCGGGCATCACGGTACTTCCCGGGCTGACCGTCGGTGTGTTGCCACTTCTGACCTTTGGTGCGGTGCTGGCGCTGCTCGGCGGACTTCATCTTCTCTTCCGGCGCACGCTGATCGGTCGAGCATTTCGTGCGACCTCCGACGACGTGCAGATCGCCTCGCTGATGGGTATCGACCCCAAGCATATCTACGCGCTCGCGATGGGATTGGCCTGCGCCATCATCGCCGTCACCGGCATCCTCACGGGGCTGCGGTCAAATTTTTCCGCGTTTGACGGGCCGATCCGGCTGATCTTCGCCTTCGAGGTGATCATCATCGGCGGCATGGGATCGTTGCATGGAGTTCTTGCCGGCGGCATCATCCTGGGCCTCGCCCAGACGATCGGCGGCGCGTTAAATCCTATCTGGTTCCAGCTCGCCGGCCATATGGCGACACTGGCGATCCTGATCGTCCGGCCTTCCGGCCTCTTTCCCGAAACCGTAGACCGGAGTTGACGATGTTACGTGCCGCTTTGCTCGTTGCGACCTGTTTATTCCTGCTGACACTGCCCGCCTGGGGTTCGCCCTTCGCCCAGCGGTCCGTCGCCGAATTCCTCTACCTGCTGACGCTGGCACTCGCCTGGAACGTCCTGGCCGGATATGCCGGGCTCGTTTCCATCGGTCAGCAGGCCTTCGTCGGGGTCGGCGCCTACAGCCTGGTCGTCCTGGCCGAGGATATCGGAATCAATCCATTTCTGACGATACCGCTTGCCGCCGTCGTCGCCGGCATCGTCGCTTTGCCGGCGAGCTGGATTTTGTTTCGTCTGCGTGGCGCTTATTTCGCGGTCGCCACCTGGGTTATCGCCGAGGTGCTGAGGCTCGGCGCCAGCGCCAGCATAGACTGGCTCGGCGGCGGGCGGGGGCGGGCGGTTCGCAGCCTTATGCCGCTCGAGCGCGGCTTGCGCGAGGATCTGACATATTATGCGGCGTTCGCGCTTGCAGGCGTCACACTTTTCGCTGCGGTCTGGCTGCTTCGTTCCGGCACGGGCCTTGGCTTGATGGCGCTGCGCGACAGTGAAGGCGGAGCCGAGAGCATTGGCGTCGAAACGCGTCGAACGAAGCGGACGGTCTACATATTTGCGGCCGCAGTCGCCGGTGCAGCCGGCGCTCTCATCTACATCATGCAGGTCAATGTCCGTCCGGATGCGGCGTTTTCCATTAACTGGGCAGCCTATGTGATATTCATCGTCGTGATAGGCGGTATAGGCACGATCGAGGGACCGATCATAGGCACGCTCGCCTTCCTTGCGCTACGCGGAACGCTTTCGGGCCTCGAAAGCTGGTCGATGCTGATCTTCGGAGCGATCGCCGTCGTGGTGATGCTATTTGCGCCGCGCGGGATATGGGGCCTTGTCACGGACCGGTGGCCTGTCGCCCTTTTCCCCATCCAGCGACGCATGCCATCCCGCTTCACGCAGAAGGAACATCCCGCATGAGTGTCCCGGTGTCGTTCGAAAGACCCGCTTTCTATTTCAGCGAACAGACGCTGTGGTTCTCCACCCAGCAATCGGCGCTGGTGCTGCCCGTGGGCGGGTGGGTACAGCCGATGGTCGCCGGCGGGCATGCAGATTCGCCGGAGCCCAAGCGGCGGACGAAGTCGCTTGCCGAGGTTTCAGGCGTTATGGCGGAGTATGACCCGTTGGCGGCTCCAGCGGCCGGAGCGGACGTCCTGCTCGCCATCCATCCGCAGGACTATCTGGATCGCTTCAAGGCCACGAGCGATGCCGGCGGGGGTGCGCTTCATCCCACCGCTCCCTTCGCAGCGGGAAGTTACGAGATCGCGTTGCTTTCCGCCGGACAGGTCATCGGTGCTGTCCTTGAAGTGGCGGAGGGGCGTCGTCGCCGCGCTTATGCCGTGTCGCGGCCCTCCGGTCATCATTGCATGCCGGATATGCCTATGGGGTTCTGTCTCATTGCCAACGTTGCGGTTGCGGTGCGTGCGGCGCAGGCTGCGGGTCGCAAGCGCATCGCCGTTCTGGACTGGGACGTCCATCATGGGAACGGCACGGAAGCCTGTTTCTACGATGATCCGACAGTCCTGACGGTCTCGATGCATCAGGCGGGCTGCTTCCCGCCCGGCGATGCGGGCACTATGGAGGCCAAGGGTAGCGGAGACGGTGAGGGGTTCAATCTCAACGTTCCGCTCTGGCCCGGTAGCGGCCATGCTGTCTACATGGCTGCGTTACATCATATCGTTCTGCCGACAATCAGGGACTTCCAGCCCGATATGATCGTCGTCGTGAACGGCCTGGACGCCAATGCCGTCGATCCGCTCGCTCGGATGCTGCTTTCAAGCGAGAGTTTCAAGACGATGACCGAATCCGTCGTCGGCTTGGCCGACGAGCTCTGCGGCGGGCGGATCGCCATCATCCACGAAGGCGGCTACTCCGACGCCTATGTGCCGTTCTGCGCACATGCGGTATTAGCCGCGCTCGCCGGAAGGCCGAACCCGGTAACTGATCCTTTCCTGCCGATTGTGGAAGCCCAGCAGCCTGGCGCTGATTTCGACAAGGCGCAATTCGACGCGCTCCGGACCCATCCTTTGTGGCGGGATTGATAACGGCGAGAAGCGGGAAGCCTTGTCAATTTTTCCACTGAATCATTCGAATTTCTCGTTTCAGGGATGTCTTGGATGCAAGTGCCGGATTCGGGAAACACTTTTGCCGCACGCGCAAAAAAATACATGAATATTCATGTTATTGGTACCTGAAATCATGGAGACATGTGGGCCTTCTCCGGTACGTCAGGCTGAGGTGGTAGCCGGCCAGCGATGCTGGGCGGCCAACTGTTGTTTCTCTTAAGCATCTGAAAATAATGAAAAAAAATATAATGCTGACGTTGAAGACAGATTGACAACGGGAGAAATTACGGTAATTTTCACTTAAATAACGGGAACGGGGCGCGACCCCAAGCGAGCAAACGAAAATGGGAATTCAGCTAGCCAGCGAAAGTTCGGCGTTTGTTGCCGAGTGGGACCATGGGCCGGAAACCGGCTTGCAGGTCGCGATAAAGGATTGTCTCGACATCGCCGGAATGCGGACGCGATGCGGCTGCGAGGCGCTTGCCGAAGCGCCGCCGGCGGGTGACCATGCCTCGGTGGTTCGCAACCTGCTCGATTCCGGCTGCAGGATCGTTGGCAAGACCCGCATGCACGAGCTGGCCTACGGCATGACAGGCGTTAATCATTTCGAGGGAACGCCTGTCAATCCACGCTGGCCGACTCGCATACCGGGTGGTTCCTCCTCCGGATCGGCGGTTGCAGTGGCTGCTGGCCTTGTCGATTTCGCGGTCGGTACGGATACCGGTGGCTCGGTCCGCCAGCCCGCGATCTGCTGCGGTGTCGTCGGCTTCAAGCCGACATTCGGCCGGATAGACAGGACCGGCGCGACGCCGGCGCAAAGTACGCTTGATTGCATCGGACCTTTCGCGCGGTCCGTCGCCATGATCGAGCAGGCGATGGCCGCCATGGACCCGACCTTCGCCCGCCATGAAGGGGAGGAGGCATTCAGGACCGGTATCTTGAGGCCCGATGCGCGTGTGGAGCAGGGCATGGGCGAGGCCGTCGACGCCTTGGCTGCAACCCTTGAATTCTCCGAGGACATTGAGATCCCAACTCTCGATGATGCGTTCAGGGCGGGCATGATCCTGATCGGCCGCGAGACAGCTGCCGCGTTCGGCCATTTCCTGGATCGAGATGCACCGCTGGGCACGGATGTGAAGGCTAGGCTCGCTGCGGCGCGCGCGATGGATGCGGGCGAACCGGAATGGGCCGAAATCATCCGCTCCCGGTTTACGGCCGAGATCGATGCGCTGCTCGAACGGTTCGATGTCTTGGTGACGCCGGCGCTGCCTTTGTTGCCGCCGCTTCTCGCTGAGGCAGGAGATCCGGCGAAAGTCCTTTCACTGACGCGTTATCTGCGGCCATTCAACCTCAGCGGACACCCTGCAATCGTGTTGCCCGCCACCACGGGTTCGGGCTTGCCTGCGGGCGTCCAGATCGTCGGGCGCAAGGGAGACGACGCAAGGCTTGTCGCCGCCGCCCGCCGCATCGCGGTGAGCACCTCCATTTTCGAAACGAAGGAATAAGACATGAATTCCCTTACGCCCACCATCGCGGCGGATGGATCGCTTGCGGCGCTGAAGACGGAAATCCGGGAGCGGTGCGAGGAGTTCCAGTTCCTGCGGCATATTCCAGCGGACATGGTCGCAAAGCTGCAGGCGGCGGGCCTCTATCGGGCCTTCGTTCCCAAGCGTTTGGGTGGGGATGCACTGTCGCCGGCCGCTTTCTGTCGGCTCGTGGAGGAAATTTCCTGGGCGGACGCCTCGACCGGATGGGTCGCAAGCTTTGGGGTATCCGCGACCTATCTCGCCGCCCTGCCGGCCGAAACCTACGCCAAAATCTACGGTAACGATCCGGATACGGTGTTCGCGGGAGCGATGTTCCCACCGCAGCCGGCCCGAAGGACGCAGGAGGGACTGGAAGTCAGCGGTCGCTGGCCCTGGGGGTCCGGTGTGATGGGCGCGTCGCTGGTCGGAGCCGGTATCAGGGTCGAGGGTGAAAGCAGCCCCCTTCCGCGCACGGCCATCATGCCGCGAGACCGGATCACCGTCGACGATACATGGCAGGCGATCGGTTTGCGGGCCACGGGCAGCCACGACATCGTGGTCGACAAGGTGATCGTGCCGGAGGAATGGACCTTCATACGCGGCGGCAAGCCGCAACAGGACGATACGATTTTCCGCTATCCCGCCATGGCGCTCGCCGCGCAGGTGCTGGCCGTCGTGGCTCTTGGAACGGCGCGCGCCGCGCTCGACTGGCTGACGACAAACGCTATGGCGCGGGCGTCGATCACCGGCGCGCCGAGCCCAGGCGCCCGGCCTTACGTCCAGACGGATTTCGCGAAGGCGGAAGGCATTCTCATGGGAGCCCGCGCTGCCTTCTACGACACGATCGAGGACGGCTGGCTGCAGATGGAGACGGCCGGGGAAGTCGATCGGGCGACGCAAATTCGTTTGCGGCACGTCGCCTCCAAGGCTGCCCAGGATGGCGCGGAGGCTGCGAGGATCGCCTTCGTGCTCGGAGGCTCCGAGGCCATGATGTCTGGCCATCCGCTGGGCCGCTTCATGGTGGACGCTGCCTGCGTCGCGCAGCATGCCTTCATCAACACGGGCACCTGGCAATCGGCCGGCGCGGCCCTGTTCGGCCAGCCCACACCTCCCGGTTACATCTGAAAGGACGACCCATGTCGGAACCGACACCAATCCGTACCCTCTTGTGCCTTGCGGTACAACCGGCCTTCTTCGACCTCCCGTTCGACCGGATCGGCCCGGTCTGGAAGGCGACCCAGGCTTTCATGGCAGGCGTAGCAAGACTCGAGGACGTAACCATCCTCGGCACGCTCGACGACGACCAGACCCAGGTGGGCACCTCGCCGTCCTTTCCGTGGACTTGGTACATGCTTTGCGATTTTCCGGACAGGCAATCCGTGATCGCCGCCTGCAATCTGCTGCGGACGATCGTGGTGGACGACGAGGATCACCGCCTCTGGAAATACATGCGCATCGAGGCCCGGATGGGGCGGGCGCTCACCATCCCCGAACTCTGACCGACCCGAAAAGGAGGGACAGCAATGACGCTTGCCATGAGGAAATTCAGCGACCTGGATGCGCTCTATACCGAGGAAGCAAAAGTCGCGACCGCGATGTATGAAGATCCCGATCTCTTTAAGGAAGAGATGGAGCGTATTTTTCGCCGTACCTGGGTATGGGTGGCTCACACTAGCGAAGTTCCTGATAAGGGGTCGTTCAAGCTTTCGAATGTCGGCCTTGAACCGGTGATCGTGGTACGCGACCGCAAGGGGGAGATCCACGTCATGGTGAACCGTTGCCGCCACCGCGCTGCGACCGTGTGCGAGGTCAAGAAGGGAAAGACCTCCTCCTTCCAATGTCCATATCACGGCTGGGGCTACGGTCTCGACGGCTCGCTGCGGGGACTGCCTTATCCCGAGCAGTACGGCGAGGATTTCAACAAGGAGCAGCATGGTCTGCAGCGCTTGCGTACTGAAAGCTATGCCGGGATGATCTTTGCCACCTTCAATGATGACATCGAGCCGCTGGAGGAGTTTCTCGGTCCGGTCCGCAAATGGATTGACCTTTTCATGAAGCAGGGCGGTGGCTTCCCGATCAAGGTGCTGGGTGAACACCAGTTCACCGTGCCCATGAACTGGAAGGTCCAGCTTGAAAATACGACCGATGCCTATCACTTCCCGGTCGTGCACAAGAGCTTCATGCAGTCGCTCGATGGTGAAACGGAAGAGATCTTCAAGTTTCTCGATACCGGAAAGGGCTTCGTCGAGGATCTCGGCAACGGTCACTCGGTGATGGTGATGATCCCCGAACTCATCGATCTCGACGAGAATCTCGACGATCCGATCCCGCAGCGCTTCCAGGAATTGGCTCAGGAACTGCGTGACGACGGCTATCCAGAAGACCAGGTTCGCAAGATCGTGCGGGCGGTCGGTGGAGCCGGGTTCAACCTAAATCTGTTTCCCAACGTCTCCTTCTCGCTTGCGTTCTTCCGCGTTCTCACGCCGGTCAACGTTGAAAGGACCGACATTCGCCATATCGCCATCGGCATGGATGGAGGCCCTGCAGCGGCCAACCGCGCGCGCCTGCGTCTCCATGAACACTTCCAGGGACCGATGGGCTTCGGCTCGCCGGACGATGCTGAAGTCTGGGAGCGCGTTCAGCGTGGAACCAAGGGTGGCGATTCCTTGCCGATCCTCGTCAACCGCGGCTTGGTCGACGAGCAGCAGGGCGCCGACGGACCGCGCGGCCATATCAGTGCCGAAACCGGCATGCGGGCCGCCTACAAGATGTGGAAGAGGATGATGTCTGCATGACCACGACCGATACGATCAACGATGCCGCGCTTTTGCACAAGGTCAGCGCCTTTCTCTGGGCGGAAGCCGATCTTCTCGACGGCAAGGAATACAACGCCTGGCTCGCCCTCTGGGTTCCGGAAGGGTATTACACGCTTCCGATCGGTGACGGCGATGATTTCGACAACAGCCTGAACCTCTGCCACGATAACGACAAGATGCGGCGCGATCGCATCGCCCGTTTTCATCAGGGCTTCTCGATCTCCTCGGCCCCCCGGCGCAAACGGTGCGCACGGTCTCGCGCTTCGTTATCACGGGCGTCAAGGGTGACGAGATAACGGTCCGAAGCGCCGAGCACGTCATCGAGGACAAGTTTGGGCGCCAGCGCATCTGGGCCGCGAATGTCACCCACGAGCTGGTCTCAACGACGGATGGTTTCAGGATCCGCGGCAAGGTCGTGCGCCTGCTGAACTCAGACGGGATGCTGAACTCGTTCAGCTATCTATTCTGATGGCGGCGCCTCTTCCCGAAAAAATCCAGACGGCCATCGTGACGGGTAGCGCACGTGGCCTCGGTGCGGAAATCGTGCGCGCCCTCCATCGTGCCGGTTTTCGCGTCATCATTACCGATCTGGATGTCGACGAGGGCGCAGCGTTGGCCACGGAACTCGATCTCGCGGGCGAGACGGCGGTTACCGCCACACTCGACGTCACGCAGCCGGACGATTTCCGCACGGTGCTCGACAAGTGCATCGAACGCTGGGGATCCGTCGAAGTGCTGGTGAACAATGCCGCGCGCACCGCGGTCATGCCGGTTCTCGATATAGATCCCGCCGACTTCAACGCGATCCTCGCGACCAACGCTGGCGGAACCTTCGCCGGTAGCCAGATCTTCGGGCGCCACTTCAAAGAGCGGCAATACGGGCGGATCATCAATCTTGCGTCGCTCGCCGGACAGAATGGCGGAACTGCCACCGGTGCGCATTACGCGGCCTCCAAAGGGGCTATCTTGACCCTGACCAAGGTTTTCGCACGCGATCTCGCCCCTTTTGGCGTCACGTGCAATGCCATCGCGCCAGGCCCGATGGACACACCCATGGTTCGATCCGTCATCACGCCGGAGAAGATGGCGACGGCACTCGCCAACATCCCTGTCGGCGAGCTTGGCGACCCTGTCTTCGTGGCCGAACTGGTTGCACTCCTGGCGGCGCCCAAGGCGGGCTTCGTCACCGGTGCGTGCTGGGACGTCAACGGTGGCATCTACATGCGATGAGGTTCCGATGACCGGAAAAAACCTTCAACTGATAGTCGCCGAAAGGTTCGAGGAGCCGGGCAACATATTGCGCCTGAGGCTTGCATCAGCCGAAGGCATGACATTGCCGGCATTCGAAGCGGGCGCGCATCTCGATCTGCATCTCAAGGACGACGCGCTCGACCTGTGGCGGCAGTATTCACTTTGCTCGGACCCGGCTTCCTTCGGCTTCTACGAGATCGGCGTGCTGCTCGATCCCTGCTCTCGTGGCGGCTCCGCGGCCGTCCATCGCCTCGCCGTGCGGGGGCGACATTCGAGGTGGAAGGTCCGCGCAACCACTTTCCCCTGACGGAAACCGCCGAGCGGACTGTGCTGCTGGGTGGAGGCATCGGCATCACGCCGATGCTGGCCATGGCCCAGCGCCTGCACAAGCTGGGTCGGGACTTCAAGTTGCACTACTGCACCCGCTCCGCGGATGTCACGGCATTTCGTGACCTGATCGGTCAGGCGCCCTGGGCGGCCAACGTCATCTTTCATTTCGACGATCAGGCTCCAGAACAACGGCTCAATCTTGCGCGCGACCTGCCGGAAGCGGCCCAAGGCACGCATCTCTATGTCTGTGGACCGCAAGGCTTCATGGATTGGGTGATCGGCGCTGCAGAGGCTGCGGGACACGCACCGTCCAACGTGCATCGCGAGTATTTCTCGGCGGATGTGGACGTGTCGGGCGCGGATTTCGAGGTGGTGGCCGAACGATCGGGCGTGATGGTTACAGTCGGGCCGGACGATACGATCGCCAAGGCGCTGGCGCGAGCCGGCGTGAAGATCGAGGTCAAGTGCGAGGAAGGCGTTTGCGGCACCTGCGTGACGGACGTTCTCGAGGGCGAGCCCGACCACCGCGACAAGTTTCTGACGCAGGATGAGCGTGAAGAGGGGACGATGATCTGCGCCTGCTGCTCGCGAGCCTGCGGATCCCGTATCGTTCTGGATGTTTGAGGAGAACGGATATGAGCCACGTTGCATCGAATGAAGCCGCCCAGGCGTTTCGCGAGGGCATGAGCCGCCTCGGCGCGGCCGTTACATTGCTGACCTCTGATGGCATTGCCGGTCGACACGGCATGACCGCGTCCGCGGTTGTATCGGTGACGGACAGTCCCCCGACGCTGATAGTGTGCGTCAACCGCAGCAACCGGAGCCACGACCTTTTCGTCGCAAATGGGGTTCTGGCGGTTAACGTGCTCGGGGGCGTCACCGCGACCTGTCAACCAGGTTCGCGGGCAAGGGTGACGGCGACCGTTTTGCCTCCCAGCGGTGGGGAATGCTGAAGACCGGCGCGCCGGTTCTGGAGGATGCCGAGGTCGTCTTCGACTGCCGCATCGTCGATGTGCGGGAAGTCGGGTCGCATTCGGTGATGACGTGTCAGGTTGAGGATGTCGGCCTGTCGGCTCAGACGCCCGAAAACCTGATCTGGTTTGGACGGCATTTCCACCATCTGCACGTACCCGCCGCCGACTGAAACGGGACGTTTTGGCGTCACAGGCGCTTGAGCGGTTCGAATACCTTTTCGAGAATGACGTTGAGGGTTGCCATCTCTTCGTCGGTTACATTCCTGAACGCGGCGTCGAAAATGTGCAACGCCTCGATCATCGCGAGTTCGCGCAGCCTGTCGCCTTCCGGTGTAAGGCACGCTTCGGTGACGCGCGCGTCTGTCGGCCGGACGCGCGTCGTGACCAGGCCGTCGGCGATCATCCGCTGGACCACCTTGGTGGTGGTATTGAGCCGCATCGTCGAGAACTCGGAAATTTCAGAGATCGACAGATAGGTGTCCTCGTAGAGCGACGCCAGAACGCGCCATCGAGGTACATCGACTCCGACGGGTTTCAGGCGCTTCTCCAGGATCTGGACATAACGTGCGTTGACACGGCTTACCCAGTAAAACGGCCAGTTTCGTTTTGAGTGCATCGTTGTCGGCTTGGCGTTCACGAAGATATTCCTGATATACTCTGTTATTCCGGATCCGGGCTCCGGCTATGACAGCCGGATTGTCTCCAGATCGATTATCCGAAAATTCAATTAAAATGAACGTGAATTTAGCAGTTTCAGCATCCGGGTTCCGCTATTCCACCGGTCTTTCGTACTGGAGCTGCACTTCAACAAGTAAGAGACTTCTGTTCGGTCATCGCGGATACGATCAGGTCGCGAAGCCACAGCAATCCCCTGTCGTTCTGGAAGTTGGCATGCACATGCAGGCGAACGTCTATGCCTGGTAGCGAAAACGGTAGCTCCCGCAAGGTGAAATCGCGGCTCGCACTCAGTCTGCGGGAAATCGACAACGGGAAGATGGCCGCCAGCTGCGAGTGGCGAACAATTTCAGGAACATTCGTGAAGTGCTCGACCCGAAGCCCGGAATTGCGATTGACGCCCTGATCCCTCAGCAGCGCATCGACCATCTTGTAGCCCGTTGCCTTGATCGCGACTTCGATGAAGGTCAACCGGAAGAAATTTTCCCGGGTCAGCGCCTCTGCCGCAAGGGGGTGGGTCGACTTTAGCAGACAGATGAAGCGATCCTCCAACAGAAGATCGCTGATGAAGTCGGGCGACGCCAGGGCCGGCAGATATCCGAAAGCAAGATCAATCTGGCCGGTCCGCAGTTCGATCGCCACGGTGTCGGGGTCGAGCCTGACCGATTTGAGACGAACATGCGGCGCCTCCCGTTCCAGCGCTGCCAGAACCAGGGGTAGGCAAAAGAACTCCGAGATGTCAGACATGGCGATCGAAAACGTTCGGTCCGATGTGCGGGGGTCGAAGTCGTCGCTGCCTGCGACGGCGCCGCCGATCATCTGGATCGCGAGCTGGAAAGGTTCATGGAGCCTGCTGGCCGCCTGCGTCGGCTCCATCCGGTTGCCGACGCGCAAGAAAAGGGGGTCTGAAAATTGCTCGCGCAGGCGGCGTAGCGAGTGGCTGATCGCAGGCTGCGACAGCCCGATTTTATCTGCCGCCGCCGAAATGCTGTGCAGTTCCCATATCGCAAGGAAAACCTTGATGAGGTTGAGATCGAACTGGTTAAGGTTCCTGCGACTCATAGGGCGATGAGAACAGTTTCCGACGTTTCCCGCAAGATGCGACCTCGGTTTTCCGGGCGAGCGTAATTCGCAAAAAACTCTTTGTTTTCAGCGGCTCGACCAGTAAGAAATTCTGTTTTGATCGATGAGCAATAATTCGTCATATTTATTCGGTGCATTAGAAAAATGCATTGGACGAATGAACCTTTGTGGACTTGACTGACATCAATAACCACAAGGGAACAGCCTCAGATGCATCAGGCAGCGCAGCTCACATGCGCTTCTTCTGCGTGTTCGTACACCGTGGAGGAAGATCACTGTCGACGCCCGGTGGAGCGGCCGGCCTTCAGGCAACTGCTGGAAACGATCGCAGCCCGGCGTGAAGGTTTCGAGGCGCTGCGTCGTGTTCCATCCGATGTCGTGGACGCGATGAAGGCGGCGGGCATCTTTCGCGCCGCAACACCGACACGGTTCGGCGGCGATGCCATGGCCCCCCATCTTTTTCTCGAGATGATCGATGCCATCGGCACGGTCGACGGGTCTGCGGCCTGGGTTGCCGCTTTCGGCTCCGCCAACACCTACATCGCTGCACTGCCGCCAGAGACGCAGGCCGAGATCTATGCCAAGGGGCCGGATCAGGTCTATGCGGGCGGACTTTATCCCGTTCAGAGCGCCGAGCGCGTTGCGAATGGCTGGAATGTATCCGGGCGCTGGAAATTCGCCTCGGGTTGCATGGGGGCCGACTGGATCGGCGTGGGCATAAGCAGCACCTCGGCGGGAGACGGCGGGGCGCCTGTCGTCAGGATGGCGGTCGCGCCTGCCTCTGACGTGGAAATAGTCGAGACCTGGGATGCGGTGGGATTGCTAGGCACCGGCAGCCACGACACGATCGTCACGAACCGGTTCTATCCCGATGCATGGACCTGCGAGCGCGGAACGAGAGGCATCTTCGATGAGCCGCTCTATCGTTATCCACCGCTTGCCTATCAGGCCCAGGTCCATGCGGCTGTCAATCTGGGACTGGCTAGGGCGGGTCTCGATCTCGCGCGCGAGATGTCGGGTGCGGCCAAGCTGATGCCGGGCGCGCCTGTTCTTGCCAATCGAGCCTATTTCCTCACCGGGCTCGCCGAAGGGGAGGCCAGGCTGCGCGCGGCGCGAGCCTTCTACTATGAGACAGCGCAGGAGGCGTGGAGCATGCTGCAACACGAGAAAGAGGTCTCGCCGTCGCTCGTCAACATGATGCGGCTCAGCGCAAGCCACGCGGCACGGGAATCGCTCGAAACGCTCCAGACGTGCTATCGCGTCGCGGGCATGGTTGCCGCCATGCGTTCAAGCCGGATGCAGCACATTCTCCGGGATGCGATGGTGGTGAGCCAGCATGCGGCGCTCAACGATGCGACGTTCGAAAACGCGGGTGCGATGCTGGTAGGGATGCCCGTGCTGGCCGGTTATCCGTGAGGGGCGCGCCATGGATATCTCCAAACGATTCGGCGAACGGCTGCGCCACGATCCCGAAAGGGGGGAGATGCGCGATGGTTCGATCCGTTACCTCATGATGCGGCCGGACGCGCTCATGGGTATGTTCGCCCGTCTCGCCCCCGACATCCGGGCGAAGGCCGTCGAGGCGCTGACGGCGTCGGTCGCCGAGTTCGGCGGGCGTTCGGTTCAGGCCTACGGGCTAGGCGGCGCGAGCCAAGCTGATGCGCTGATGAAAACGATCGTCGAGACATCGGCCGATCTCGGCTGGGGAAGCTGGACCTTTGCACGCGACGGCGATGGTTCGGTTCGCGTTGAGGTTCTCAACAGCCCATTTGCCGAAGGCGCCGGAACAAGGGGCGAGGCCGTATGCGTGCCCATCGCCGGAATTCTGACGGCTATGGCGCCGCTTCTCGTAGGTGAGGATGCGACGGTCAAGGAGACTTGCTGTGCCGCCGTACGTCAGGGCGAGCCTTGCCGTTTCATTTTGAGCGCGGGCGGCTGAAGCCGTTGCCGGGCGGCGCCTTCATTCCGACAACAAGAATACAGGCATACCAACCAACGACAACAAGGGAACAGACGACATGCAAAGCACTTCATTCTCCCGTCGGCAATTTCTCGCCATTTCCGCCGCAACCGCCGCGTCGGGTGCGCTGCCCGGGATCGGTCATGCCCAGTCGCAGACCATCCGCATCGGCGTAGGCTCCGATCCCGTGTTCTCGTCCTTTTACCTTGCCAGCCACGAGGGCCTTTTCGAAGCGGAGAACGTCAATGTCGCACTCCAGCTTTATACGGATGGCGGGGAGGCGATGAACGCGCTTGTTGCAGGGCAGGTGGATGTGAGCGCCGCATCGGAACCGACTACGCTCATCCGCTTAAGCCGTGCCGAATTGCGGCCCCTGTCGATCGTCTACCAGTCTGGAAAATACATCAAGCTTGTGCTCGGCAAGGACATTGCGGAGCCCAAAGATATCAAGAGATTCGGCATCGTCGCCGGCTCCGTATCGCAGTATTGCGCGGGTCTGACGGTCGAAAAGCTCGGGCTCGACACCGGCAGCATCGAGTATGTGCAGTCCGGACCGCCTGAATTGCCCGCGCTGCTGGCACGTGGCGACATCGACGCCTTCTTCGCGTGGGAGCCCTGGCCCGCGAACGCCGTGCAGCAGGGTGGCAAGATTGCGCTCACCAGCGGCGATGTCGGCTATCGCGATACGATGTGGATCAGCGCCACGGCCGCCATGTTGGCCGCCGATCCCGAAGGCCTGCGGGCAATGCTGCGGGCGCTGTCGAAGGCGGCCACGATCGTCCGGGAAGACCATGCCAGGGCGGCTGCGGCGATCAGGGCGGTGACGCGCATTCCGCAGGAGACGAGCCTCAAGGCGCTGGCGGACATGACGCCGATCGTGCGCGATTTCACGGCGGACGATTTTGCGAGCTACGACAACATCGTCGGGTTCCTGGTCGATCAGAAGGTGATGAGCAGTCCCATTGCCTATCGCGACATGCTGCAGGCCGGCTTTTATAAGGGGTAAGCGATGTCTACGGGCGCTGCGATCACACTGGAGCGTGTGGGTATCTCCTTTGGAGACGCACACGTTGTCTCCAACGTGGACTTCCGAATCATGCCGGGGGAGTTCATTTGTCTGCTCGGGCCAAGCGGCTGCGGCAAGTCGACCTTGCTGAACGCCATCGCGGGCTTTCTGTCTGTGGCCGGCAGAATCGAGGTAGATGGGCGGACCGTCAGCGGTCCGGGCCTCGACCGGGGCGTGGTCTTCCAGTCGTCGGAGGTGCTTTTCCCCTGGTTGACCATTCGCGAGAACGCCGAGTATGGATTGCGCCTGCGAGGAACAGCCCCGCAGGCGCGCAGGGAGAAGGCTGATCGCTTCCTTGCAATGGTTGGCCTTTCCCATGTCGCCGAACGTTTCCCTTCACAACTTTCGGGCGGGATGCGCCAGCGCGCGCAGATCGCTCGCGTTCTGATCAACGAACCCTCCGTCGTGTTGATGGACGAGCCTTTCGGTGCGCTCGATGCGCAGACCCGGGAGGTGTTGCAGGAAGAGCTTGGCAGGATCTGGCGGGCGACCGGATGCACTATCGTATTCGTCACTCACGACATATGGGAATCCGTGCTGCTCGCGGATCGCGTCGTGGTAATGACGGCCGGGCCGAAGGCCTCGATTAAGACGGTTGAGACGATAGATCTACCCCGGCCGCGTGATCAGGGCAGCCAGGAATGCCTCGAATTGTTTCGCCGCCTGCGTGATGACATAGGCGCCGAAGTGACCCGCGCCCTGCAGCAGCAGGGCCTAAACCGCGACGAGGCATGACAATGAGCGATGCTGTCCGTATCGAAAGTTATCCCGTGGCGCGCCGGCGCCGACACCTTCCTCCAGCTTTGATGCGGGTCGCCATAGGGCTGGCCTCCGTCATCCTCGGCATCCTGGCCTGGCATATGGCGTCGACGGTCACGTCGCCGCTCTTCCTGCCGTCTCCCCGAACGGTCCTAGTCACCACCCGCGAGATGATCGCGGACGGTTCGCTGGCTGAATCCATTCTCGCCTCGGCCGGGCGCATCGGTGCCGGATGGGCCCTAGGCGTGTTGATCGGTGTGCCGCTTGGCGTCTTCATGGGGCGTTTCGCCATCGTGCGGTTGTTGATGGACCCCTATATCGAGTTCTTCCGTTTCATCCCGCCGATCGCCTTCGTCACGCTCGCCGTCATCTGGCTTGGCCCAGGCGAAATCACCAAGATCGCGCTCATCTTCTACACGACCGTGTTCATTGTTACGCTTAACACCATCGCCGGGGTGAGCGCGGTCAACCCGCTTCGCCTCCAGGCCGCCCGCAGCATGGGGGCGTCGAAGATCACCGAGATGACGACTGTCATCCTGCCGTCCACAGTTCCCTACATGGTTACCGGCGCGCGGATCGCCATGGGCAACTCGTTCCTGACCGTGGTTTCGGCGGAGATCGTTTCCGCCCAGACCGGACTTGGTGCCACGATCTGGACCGCGCGCAATTTCGGCCGCACCGACTGGGTGTTCGTCGGGATTATCGCGCTCGGCATCTTGGGTTTCATCTTTGACCGGGTCTTCCGGGTGGCAACGACGAAGTTCCTGAAGCGCTACCTCTGAAAAACCGAACGGCTGCGAGCGATACCCGCAGCCGTTCGGTGCAGACGGAATGAACTGCGTGGTTCAGGCTTCGGGCGCGTTGCCCAGGCCAAGGTCCCTGAGCCTGCGCACGAAGGCACCGAGCCTTTCCTTGCGGTAAGCCTCGACGTCCATGTTGCTGTAGTCGAGGAAGCCCTTCTGGGTTTTCAACCCGGTGCGGCCCTCCTGCATGTTGCGTTCTATGATCGAAGGAGCTGCGTAGCGGTTGTCCTGCATCGCGCCCGAAAGGTAGTTGCTGGTGTGATAGAGGATATCGCCGCCGCCCCAATCGATGAACTCGAGAAGGCCGAGTACGGAAAACCGGAAGCCGAAACCGTATTTCACGGCCTTTTCGATATCTTCCACCGAAGCGACGCCTTCCTCGACGAGGCGGGCCGCCTCGTTCATGGCGATGCCTTGAATACGGGGGACGATGTAGCCCGGTCGGGCGGCGCACACGACCGGCACCTTGCCGACCTTCTCGAGCAGTTCAATCAGTCGTCGCGTGGTGTCGGGATCGGTCGCCTTACCCGGAGACAGCTCGACCAGCGGCACGATGAATGCCGGGTTGAGCCAGTGGGCGTTCAAGAACAGAGCCGGATCGGCGACGGCCGGGGACAGGTCGTCGACGAGGATCGTCGAGGTGGTGGATGCAAGAACCGTTTGCGGACCGCACAGGCGCGATGCTTCCTGAAGCGCCGCGATCTTCAGATCAAGAAGTTCGGGAAAGCCCTCGAAGACGAAATCGGCTTCCGCCAGCGCCCCGGCAGCGTCTGATTTCGCAACGATTGCGATGCGTGCCAAAATGCGCTCGACGGCGGCTGAATCCTCGAACAGCCCGATCTCATGCAACAATGTCAGCGTTCCGGCAATTTCCCGACGAGCATCCTCGGCAATCGCTTCGAACTCCTGCGCGGAGCGTTCCTTGAAGTCGATCAGCGTGACGGGGTGGCCCGCATAGGCGAAGACGATTGCTATACCTCTCCCCATCCGCCCGGCGCCGAGCGCCGCTATTTTTTCACGATGGGCGGTCATGCGCCGAACCCCTTATCGAGAACGGATTGCAGCGTGGCACGATCCATGTCCGCAAGGCCGACAGCCGGGAGCGCCCGCCCCGTCTTCATGAAATCCTGGCCACATATTGTCCCGCCGATGGTCATCAGGCCCTCGGCTACGGGCACCGCGACGCCCGCCAAGCGCGCTGCAGATACCATGAGGGACAAGCCGCAGCAAACGTCTTCCAGCATATAGCGATGTTCGGTGAGAACGATCTTTTCGCGCCAGTCGCCGGAATCCGTCAGGTCTGAATGCGAACCTCGCCCATACATCCACTCGTCGCCGTCATGGTTGTAGTGATCTGCCAGCGGAAAATGCGGTGCGCCATATCCGAGCGCCTCGCGAACGGCGATCCGCTCGGCGTCGAGCGCGTCCGTAACCCTGCGTATCGAAGGCTGTGTTCCCTCGTTGTGGATGTCCCAGGCCGGAAAATGCTCCAGCGGTGCGGCGTTCATGATGATAAGCGGCGGATGGATGATCGGACCGGCATTCATCAGAGCGCCCGAAAGCGCGTCTCCGCAGGCTTCGATGACGCACGGAAAAGCCTTGTCGAGCAAGGCGAGCGCCTGTGATTCCAGTTTCAGTGGAAATATACCGGTGGGCAATCGCGTTGCACGTGCGCTGACGACCATTTCCGCGAAACCATGCTTGCGGACAAGCCATGGCAGGGTGCCGGATTCGGCGAACGCGACGCCTTCTACCGTTCCGGCAGCTTCCGCGGCTCTCGCGAAGACGAGGGTTCCGAAGGTTCCCGGCGGGAGGTGGACCACTTGTCCCGGTCGCAGGTAAGGGGCGACACGGGCCGCGATATCGCCGTGGGCGGGTGCGGGCACCGCACAGAAAATTAACTCGGCCGTCCCAATTGCTTCGGCGAGATCGGAAGTCACCTGGTGTAATAACGCCTCATGCTTCCCGCCGGCATCGCGTACCACGAGGCGGTTGCCGAGTTCGCGGTGTCTGGAAACATCCGCCTCGCCGCGCCTCCACAGTGTGACGGTATGGCCGGCAAGCGCGAAATCCGCGGCAGCGGCAAGCGACCCATTGCCGCCGCCCAGAACTGTAATCAACATGTGTTTCTCCTGAAAATATCGGGGTCAGGCCTGCGGATAACCCGCCAGCAACCTGCTTCTGAGGAACGAGAATCCCGCGCCGAGACTGAGGCCGAGCACCGAGATCAGTATGATCGGAACGAACATGTCGACCGTGCGGAAGTTGCGTGCCGCATCTATCAGCAGGTAGCCGAGGCCTTCGGTCGAGGACATCATCTCGGACAAGAAGACCACGATGCAAGAGATCACCATGGCGACCCGGGCCCCAGTAAGGATGGAGGGTGCGGCCGCGGGTATCATGACGAACAGCAGGCAATGCGCGGGTCTGGCGCCCGCCGCCCGCGCCGCCCAGATGAGCTTCTGGTCGACGTTGCGCATACCCTGCAAGGTGGCGAGATAGACCGGGAAGGCGGCTTCGATCGCTACCAGCGCGATCTTGGAGCTGTGGCCGAAACCGAGCACGAGGATCATGACCGGATAAAGCGCGATCTTCGGTACGGGAGCGAGAACACGAACGTAGGCGTCGAGTACGAATTGTATGCTGCGGCTCGATACCGATAGCACGGCCAGCACAGTGCCAGCGGCGAGCCCGATCGCAAAACCACTGACCAGCCTGATCAGGGTTACGCCGACGTTTGAGAGAAATTCCGGATCGGACAGGGATTGCAGGGTCCTGCCAGCAACATCGAGCGGTGACGGGAGCAGCGCTCGCGGCGCGATGCCGGATGCGGCCAGCCAGGCCCAGAGAGTGAGCAGAAGAATGATCGGGGCGGCGCCGATCACGAGCGGGGAGTGGACATGTTTCATCCGACCGTTACCTCGATGTGATCGCTCGTTTCGGACCAGCGCAGGAAGTGTTTGCGAATGGCTTCGAAACCCCAGTCCAGAATGCAGCCCATAGCAGCGATGATGATGATGGCTGCGAACATTCGGTCGTAGAGCGCCATGTCCATCGAATTGAACAGGAGGTTGCCGATACCGTTGGAGCGGGCGACGATCTCGCTGACGACCATGGTGATGAGCGCCAGAATGAGGCCGGTTCGCAGGCCGATGAAAATTTCGGGAAGGGCGGCCGGCAATACGATGCGCAGAAGCCGAGCCGGCTTCTTCATGCCCATCGCGGCGGCACTCCACACCACGGTGTTGCTCACCGACTTTCCGCCCTGCCAGGCGTGATAGATGATCGGCAGGCTGGCGCCCAGAACGATGACCAGGATCTTCGACATGTCGCCGACCCCCAGCCAGATCATCATGATGGGCATCAACGCCGCCTTGGGAATCGGGTAGATAATCATGATGAGCGGATTCAGCAACTGCGAGGCGAGTTTGCTCGTACCCATCAGCAGGCCGATGGTGATGCCGGCGGCGGCGGCAATGGTGTAGCCGATGAACATGCGCCGTAGCGAGTGCAGCACGTCAGTCAGCGTCGTCCGCTCGGCCAGAAGCTCGGGCATTGCCTGCATCGCGGATACGGGGCTGGGCAGGCCCGACAGGCCGAAGCTACGGTGCATGATCTCCCAGATAATGAGGATCACCGCGAGGGCGGTCAGGAACGAGAGCACGCGCCTCATGCCGCGGACGCCTCGAACGCGTCAATCATGCCCTCGATCTCTGTCACATATTTCTGGAAGGTGTGGTTGAACATCAGCTCCGCGCGATGGCGCGGCCGATCCAGTTCTATGGGAATGTCCCTGACTATACGGCCCGGCCCGGCCGCCATCACGATGACGCGGTCGGAGAGATAAACCGCCTCTTCAACGCTGTGGGTCACGAAGAGCACGGTTTTGCGGTGCTCTTCCCAGATGTTAAGCAGGTCGCGCTGGAGATGGGTCCGCACATGGGCGTCAAGCGCGCCGAAAGGCTCGTCCATCAGCAGAATTTCCGGGTTATATGCCAGCGTGCGGGCAATGGCGACGCGCTGCTTCATGCCGCCGGAAAGTTCCTTGGGGTAGAAATTCGCAAATTTTTCCAAGCCGACCATTCGCAGGAGCCCAAGTGCCCGTTCATGCGTCTCTGCCTTGGATTTGCCCTGAAGCCTGAGGCCGTAGCCCACGTTTTCGATGACGGTTTTCCAGGCAAAGAGTGCGAATTCCTGAAAGACCGGGCCCCGGTCCGGACCGGGGCCGCGAATTGGCTTTCCATCGATCTTGATCGTGCCATCGGAGGCGGGAACGAACCCGCCAACGATGTAGAGCAAAGTGGATTTTCCACATCCGGAAGGGCCGATGATCGAGACGAACTCGCCGCGCTTGATATCCAGATTTACGCCGTCAAGAGCCAGATGCTGCTTTCCGGCAGCAGTTTTGAAGCGTTTCGAGAGTTGCTCGATCGCAATCATGGTCTTTACTCCGATTTCAGGTCGCTTGCGGGACTACTTCAGGGGGGCGACGATCGTCGGATGCTTGAAGGTGGCGGCCTCTATCTCGCCGCTGATCATGCCGGATTCCTTGTAGACGTCGAGCATGCTCTGAAGAACCTCGAAGTCCAGCGCCGCTCCAGACGAGCGCTCGAAGTCCATGCCGTCCTTGAGATAGAAGGTTTCCAGCACGTCCACCGGCGCCTTGGTCACTTCCGAGGCAACCTTGAGCGTCTCGACGCGATCGGCAAGCGCCATGTCCATGCCGCTTGTCAGGTCCTTGACGTAAAGCGAGGCCAGTTCGGGTTTGCTGTCCACGAAGGACTTGCTGCATGTCTCGAAAATCTGGACGCTGGTCGGCGTGATGTCGCCGATCGTGAAGAGCTTACGGATACCGCCTTTTTCCTCGGCCTTTGCGGCGAAGGGCTGGTTCATGATTGCCGCATCAACGCGACCGGAACGCAGGGCGTCCTCGGAGCCGGGGAAACCGGTTTCCACCAGCTTGATGTCCGATTTCGGGTTGAGCCCAGCCTGCTTCAGATAGAGGTAGAGCTGGCCGTAAAGACCGGAGCCCAGCACGTTGATGCCGACGGTTTTGCCCTTGAGATCGGCACCACTTGTGATGGGGCTGTCGTCCTTTACCGCCCAATATGGCGAAAAGCTGCCGGGCGCGGTGCCAAGATGCATGGCAACCACATAGGACTGCAAGCCGCCTTGTAGATAGCCGTTGGCGAGCGACAGCGCACCCTGCGTGGAACAGTCTAGCGCGCCGGCCAGCATGGCCTGCACCATCGGCGCCGTTCCCTGGAACTGCACCCACTCGATATTGTAGCTCTTGCCGAGCGCCTCGAATTTCTCGGGGCGCTTCATCATCCAGTATTTCGCGTCTTCGCCGGGCATCGTCCACCCGACCCGCACTGTGGGAACGTCCTGGGCGAATGCCATGGATGCCCCGTGCGCTGCAAAGGAGCCGGCGAACAGGATTCCGGCCTTGAAATAGGTCATAAGTTTCATTTTGTGTTCCCCTGCGACTTCAGTCGCTTCTTGGTTATGGGTTTCCGTTCATGCCGGTATTCCGATCCCGAACGGAAAGTATTGTATGAAACGCTTGCCGCGTCTGTCGCCATGGCAGACGGTTTCATTCTCCTTCTTCCAGGTGGTTAGTCGATCAGGGCTTCATGAGGACGGATTTCGAAGGATAGTCGGAGGCCCAGGTGGCCGGCAGCGGCGCCACGAATACATTCTCCGTGCGTGTGCGTGTGATTTTCCATACACCGTCAGGTTCCTTGCGGAACGTGTTGTTCAGGCGCGAGGACCGCAGCAGAGCCTTGCCATCTGAGAACAGCCAGGGCTGCATGTGCACCCACTGGCCGTCGGCCGTCACTGCGCCCTCGTGAACGTGGATCTGCTCCGAAGTCAGGTAATGACAGTTGAGGATCAAGGCCGGATCCTGCTTGCCACCCCAAAACCCTTGGAAGTGCCTGCGGATCGCCTCTGCTCCTACCGCGCGGCCGAACTGGTTGTCGTAGTATTCGCCGACCCCCTCCCAGACCGCATCTTCGGTATAGAGCGCCATGATGAGATCGATACGCTGGGCGTCGTCGCTCACGCCGAACTCCGGTATCGGTGTATCGCAAAGGAACATGTATCGTGTTTGCAAGCGGCGGATATCCGCTTCCGCTTCCAGGATTTCGAGGCGACGTATGAGTGATGCCGTGTCCTGGTCTGCCATCAATAATCTCCGTCAAGGGTTGGCAAGCGTTGCAGGCCCGTTGTCAGCCTGCATCTGACGCCGGAGCTTAGTGACGTCCAGATGGACGATCAAGCGGTAATATTCACGTAAAAGACCACATAATAAGCTTTACATCTGTCAAGCCCTTGTTCTTCGGTGCTTTAGTTTTTCAGCCAACCAGTGAGAAACAGTTTTCCGGGTGGCGCAAGAATGGTTGGCTTGTGCATGAACCTGCCACACCCACGTCGAGCAGGTGCGCGCCGAAGCAAGCAATCAGTCTTTTGGGAGCGATCGCTGTTAGGTCCGACTTAGGTCGCCAGAGGTGGTTGCCTATGGAGTAGGCTCAAAGAGCGATATCTCGGGATACGATTTGATCCCGTTGTCGATTCTAATGGTCTTGTGATAGCCGACTACGATACCCTTGCCTACGCCACTTAGCGAGAGGCAAGCTGAATGCTCTCGCCGCAGGTGCGGAAATCGTCCGAAAAGAACTGTCGGCATAGCGTCAGCTCAGCGTAAGCGGTCAGGCGATGGCGTCTGGCCTGAAGTTCCAGGGCATAAGGGCTTCAATTTCGGCTACTGGCCATCCTTGAGTTATGCGGGGTCAAGGTCTGGGAGAGCCAGCCGAGCGGATCGACGCAGTTCATTTTGCAGATCTGCAGCAAGGTGGTTAGCGTGGCCCATGTCCCGCCGTCCGCCTGATCGTCGCCCGGCCAGCGCAACGACATCGCTTTTGCCCACGACCTGATCGACGGCATCGAAGCCGAAGCGACAATCGCCGACAAGGGCCACGACGCCGACCATCTTGCAAACACGATCGCCGAAAACGGTGCCGAAGTGGTCATCCCGCCAAAGCGAAACCGCACGATCCAGCGAGACTACGACATGGACCTTTACAAGGAACGCAATCGCATCGAACGCTTCTTCAGCAAGCTCAAGCGGTTCAGCCGTGTCGCAACCCGTTACGGCAAACTCCTCGCCAACTTCATGGGCTTGGTCAAACTCGCAGCTATCGCAATATGGCTCAGATAGTGAATTCGTCACTACGACCTAATCTCCCCGGAATATTGATGGCGTATTCGGCGTTTCTTCTGGATCAACCTCGCGATGATTAATACCGATACGGTATGGATTTCGACCAACAGTGCACTTGATTCCCGGGGGCTAGGGGCAAACTGACGCAACCTAAACGCCGTATAAAGCTCCATCAGAATTCTGGTGGGTCCGTCCGGAAAACTCGGCGGGATGCATCTGAAGATGAAAAACAAAGCCGACGGCAGCATCAGGGAATGTTCCAGAGTGCATAAACAGCCAGGAGTTGCTATGACACCATTGAGGTCACAGGGGAGTCGACTTCCCTTTCGTGGGAGCAGCCCCGCCATTCACCCGGGCTTTCTGGTGTTGCCCGCAATTGCTTTGCTGCTCATCGTCTATGTCTTTCCCCTCCTGCAGCTTCTGCGGCTCAGCGTCTCCGATGCTGGCCCTGGTGTGTTGCCCGGATCGGGGTTCACCTTGAGCCAATATGCCGCGTTTTTCGCCGATCCGACCTCGCAGCGCGTGATATGGCGCTCGGTGTGGGTCGCGCTGCTGACAACCGTAATCACGCTGCTGATCGCCTTTCCCTATGCGACCAGCATGGTGCGCTGCGGTCCGGCGATGAGGCGGATCCTGGTTTGCGTGGCGCTTTTACCGATGACGACAAGCGGTGTGGTGCGGGCCTACGGGATGATCATGATCCTGGGAGCCAACGGACCAATCAACCAGGCGCTGATGGCGATGAACCTGATCTCCGAGCCCCTGCGCATACTTTACGGTCCGGCTGCGCTGATTATGGGCAACGTCTACTTCTGTCTGCCCTTCGTAATCCTGCCGCTGGCGGCCGGGGTTTCGAAGCTCGACCAGCGGCTTTTCGATGCAGCAACGACGCTCGGCGCGGGCCGCATACAGGTCTTCTACACCGTGGCGCTACCTTTGCTGGTTCCGGCGATTGCCGCAGGCTCTATGATCGCTTTCACCCTGACCATGACATCCTACATCACGCCGGGACTCCTCGCCGGCCAGGGCTATCTCGTCATCACCACTCTGCTTGGTCAGAAAATGTTCGAACTCGCCAATTGGGTTTCCGGGGCGGTCGTGTCGACAGTGCTGCTGGTCTGCGTTCTGTGCCTCTCAGGCCTTTACCAGTCCTGGATCGAGAAACGGAGCAAGTTTTATGCCGCACGCTAAGATGTCATTTGTCAGCCTCCTGAATTGGCTTGCGACGGCCTGCGTCGGGATTTTTCTCATCCTGCCGATGGCGGCGATCGTCCTGTCTTCTTTCGGTGAGACTGCCTATGCGAATTTCCCGCCACAGGGCTTCACACTGGAATGGTACACGCGTTTCTCCGATGTGCCCGGCCTGCTGGAAGCGCTGACCTACAGCCTGAAACTTTTGCACTGATCGTAACACTGTTGTCCGTCACCCTGGCGTTGATAACCGCTGTGGGGCTAACGCTCGGCCGCTTTCCCGGCCGTACCATGGCCATAACCTTCCTGATGTCACCGCTGATCCTGCCTTCGATCGTCGTCGGTTTGGCGCTCCTTCTGTTTTTCAACACGGTCTGGCCGGCGGATTATCATGTCGGCCTAGTAATAGGCCACGTAATCATCAGCTTCCCCTACGCCCTGCGCTCCATCCTGCCACAGATCGAGACCTTCGACCGCAATCTCTGGGCCGCGAGCCGCACGCTTGGGGCAAGGCCCATCATCAGCTTCCTCACCATCCTGATGCCGCTCGCCATGCCGGGCATCATATCGGGCACCATCTTCGCGTTTCTCATCTTTTTCGACAACTACAACGTGTCAGTCTTCATTCAGGATCCGGTCGCCCCCACGCTGCCCGTAGTCCTCTATAACGCCGCCGAGCAAGCGCTCAACCCCGTGCTGATGGCCGTCTCCTCCGTCCTGGTCATCCTTTCGGCCTTGGTCGTGTCCGCATTCAGCAAATACCTAATCCACGGCAAATAAGCCGGGCCTTGCGCGTGCGTGATGAACTCGCGCGCAGAATAAAAACGAAAAGGCAGGAAATGCCTGAACCAACCACCAGAGGACCCTTTCAAAATGACGAAGAAACTGCTCAATCGCCGTACCTTCATCGCAAGCTCGGCTGGCGCAACCTTGGCTATGCCCTTCCTGTCGCGCACGGCTTTCAGCCAGTCCGCCTATGCCGGCAAGGATTACCTTGTCACACTGCCCGACACAACGAATGAAAAGCTTGTGATCGAGCACGTCGCGCCTTTGATGAAGGAACGGTTTGGCGTCAATCTTAAAACCCAAAGTTCGGCTTCAGGTAAAACGCTCTCGACCATGCGTGTACAGCGCCGCAATCCCCCGGCGCTGGTGGCCACGCTGGATATGTCCTATGCGTTACAGGCTCACGAAGAAGGGCTGATCGACGATGTGACCGAGGAATTGGTCCCAAATCTCGCCGATGTCCGCCCGCAAGCCCGCATCCAAGACGGCAAGATTGTCAGCTTCATTATCTCCATCGATACGCTGGTCTACAACAAGAACCGCTGGAGCACTCCGATCACCTCCTATGCCGATATTTTCGCGCCCGATATGATAGCCACCAGCGCAATCGCCTCGCCAAGCACGCAGAATGGTCTTGAATTCATCGCCGGCGCAGCGGCGGTGGCCACCGGCAAGCCCATCTCGGAAGCGATGTACAATCTTGAAGCCGGGATCGAGTATCTCGGCCAGTTCCGCGACAAGATCGGCGTGGTCTTCGGTCGCGCCCAGGAAGTCATGCCGATGCTCGCTTCGGGCGAGATCAACAGCTGCTTCGTCAAGGCGCGCTTCCTCGCTGAGTGGCTGGCTCTCGATGCACCGGTTGGAGCCGTCATCCCGAAGGAGGGCGCCTTCTACAGCCTGAACTGCCTGGTCCCCGTCAAGGGCACGAACGCGACGGAAGTGGCCATGGGCTATATCGATATCATGCTCTCGCCTGAGATCCAGGCGCTATTCCCCTCGGCCATAGGCTCGGCGGCGGTGAACACCAAAGCCGTGGCAGATGTTCCCGAAAAGCTGAAGACCATCGTGCCGAGCGTCGAGGATATCGAGAAGCTTTCACTGTTGCCAATTCTCGATCAGGCGAAGATGGAAAGCCTCAATACGCTTTTCAATCATGTCGTCGGTAAATAGGTTCTTTGGGCGAAGATGAAGATGCAGTTTCCTAAGACTTCCGCCGGCCGCAAAATTCCAGATTTGGAGTTGATTGCGCTCCATGCGAGCTATGGGCAAAATCATGTCGTCAAGGGTATCGACCTGAAGGTCCACCACGGCGAACTCATCGCGCTGCTGGGGCCGAGCGGCTGTGGAAAATCCACGATTCTGCGTCTGATCGCAGGCCTCGAGCAACCCACATCCGGAGCAATCAGGGTCAGCGAAAAGGATATAACTTCACTGCCCCCTCATCAGCGCTCGATGGGGATCATGTTCCAGGACTACGCGCTCTTCCCGCATATGAGCGTCGGGAAGAATGTGGGCTACGGGCTCAGGATGCGCGGCAATGACGCCCAGAGCGTCAGTCGCCGCGTGGCCGAGATGCTCGACCTTGTCGGTCTGGCAGACTTTCATGATCGCCTGCCCGCTGCCCTCTCTGGAGGGCAGCGCCAGCGCGTAGCGCTGGCGCGGGCGCTGGCGATCGGCCCTTCGGTACTCCTGCTCGATGAACCCTTCTCGGCGCTGGATCGCCATCTGCGGCTTCAGATGCAGGCCGAAGTGCGGCGTATCCAGCGCGCAACATCGGTCACGACGATTTTCGTGACCCACGATCAGGAAGAGGCCCTTGCCATGTCGGACCGTATCGCGGTGATGTCGAAAGGCGTTATCTCCGATATCGGCGAGCCGCAGCGGATCTACAACAATCCCGCCTCACGGTTTGCTCTGGATTTCATCGGCGGCGTGACCAGGCTGCCTGTGCAGATCGAAGGCGTCGAGAGCGGCCAGACACAATGCCGCCTGCTTTCGGCGCAGGCCGCTCCCATCCTTGTTGACCGCACGCTCGAGATCGAGCCCGTGCCGGGTCAGAAAGCCGATCTGGCCCTGCGCTGCGAGCAAATACGCCTCTCTGCGGCACCCATTCCGGGCTTTCATGCCGTTTCTGCGCGGATCATCGACAGGGTTTTTGTCGGGACATCCACGCATTTCACCCTTGCCGTCGGCGAAACCGAAATCACCACCATCGAGCCCTCGGGCTTCGGGCCCGAACTCAGCTCGGAAGACGCTTATGCCTGCTGGCCTGAAGGTGCCGGCTGGCTGGTCTGATCCAAGCCCCATCAGAACGGAGAATCACCATCATGGCGAAAACGCTTTTTGCCGACCGAATGCAGCGTATCAAGCCCTCGCCCAGTTCCGCTGCCTCGCAGCGTGCGCGGGAGCTGAAAGCGGCCGGTCGTGATATCGTCAGCCTGACCGTCGGCGAGCCGGATTTCGATACGCCGGCGCATATCATCGAGGCGGCGATCATCGCGATGCGCGCCGGGCAGACCCGCTACACCACCGTCAGCGGCACGAACGAGCTGAAGCAGGCGATCATCGGCAAATTTCAACGCGAGAATGGCATTTCCTATGCCGCGAATGAGGTCATGGCTTCGACGGGCGCCAAGCAGATCATATTCAACGCGTTCATGTCTACGGTCCAGAGCGGCGACGAGGTGATCATCCCCGCGCCCTATTGGGTCTCCTATCCTGACATCACCCTGCTCGCCGGTGGCAAGCCCGTCCAGATCGATGGCCGGATGGAGAGTGATTTCAAGCTGACACCGGAGGCGTTGGAAGCCCATATCACCGCCAATACCCGCTGGCTCGTGATAAATGCGCCGGGCAATCCCTCCGGCGCGGTCTATTCGGAGGCCGAGCTTCTGGCGCTCGCGGAAGTCCTGCGGCGGCATCCGCGAATCTGGGTGCTTTCGGATGACATCTACGAACATATCTGCTTCGACGGCCAGAAGCTTGCGACGCTCGCCGCTGTCGCTCCCGATCTGAAAGAGCGGATACTGACCGTGAACGGTGTTTCCAAGGCCTATGCGATGACCGGCTGGCGCCTTGGTTATTGCGGCGGTCCCGCAGCGCTCATCAAGGAAATGAGTAAGCTGCAATCGCAGAGCACCACCAATCCAAACTCGATCGCTCAAGCCGCCACCGTCGCGGCCCTCGAAGGACCGCAGGATTTTCTGGAGACACTGCGAAGTGCCTACCAGCGTCGCCGGGATATTGCCATCGAGATGCTCGGTGCGGTTGAGGGACTTCAGTTCAGCCGACCGAGCGGTGCCTTCTATGTGTTCGTCGGCTGTGAAGGGCTGATCGGCCGCAAAACTGCTGACGGCAAGGTGATCGAAAGCGATCGTGACCTCGCCGAGCATCTCCTCGAATTTGGCGGTGTGGCGGTGGTCCATGGCGCGGCTTTCGGCCTCTCGCCCTGGTTTCGAATCTCGGTTGCCACTTCCGACGACGTGCTGCGCGACGGTCTCTCGCGCATTGCCAAGGCGTGCGCGGTGTTGCAACCGTGATGATACCGGCCGGCCGGAGGGTATCTTCCGGCCGGGCCTTGGAATTCAACGCGGCGAGGGTATAGCGTTGCGCCGCACGGCGTCCGCAAAGTTCTGGGCGAGCCGGTTGCCGGCGTTGTAGACCAGCCACGCCGAAGAGCGCAAAGGTCCATCGCCTTGTATCGGGCGCGTGCACGTTCCGTGTTTACCGATCTGACAAATGCTGGGCGGCAGGATCGATATGCCCATGCCGGCGGCAACCAGCCCGACGATCGTGCTGTTCTGCCCGGCCTCCTGCTCGATGCGCGGTTCAAATCCCGCCTCCCTGCAGAGCTGGGTCACCTGCGAGAGCAGCGCATTGTTTTGGCCCGATGAAAAATGAATCATCGCTTCAAGGGCCAGGTCGCCAAGGGCGACCGGCCCCTCCCCCTTGGCCAGCGGATGATCATTGTAGATCAGCACGACCAGATCTTCGCTCAGGATTTCGATCAGTTCTGTTCCCTCGGGGCAGGGCGGCGGCGTTCTGTTGCGCAGGAGGCAAAGATCGAGGCTGCCATTACGAAGATCCTGCAGGCCCTCGAAGAAGGCCCTCTCATGTAGATTGAGGTGTACCGTCGGAAACAGCTGGCGGAACTCACGAAAGGTCGCGGCGATCGGATCGATAAGCGGCGCTGCTGGAAAAAATCCAATCGACAGCTCGCCCAGCTCGCCCCGATCGGCGCGCATGGCCGATTGGCGCGCATGTTCCGCCACTCGCAGGGTCTCGATGGCCTCAGCCCAGAAGACCTTTCCAGCAGGGGTGAGCTCGACGTGGCGGCTGGTGCGCTGGAACAGCTCGGCATTCAGATATTGTTCAAGATAGCGGATCTGCCGGCTCAGTGGGGGCTGTGCAATGCCGAGACGTTCTGCGGCCCGCCCGAAATGGAGTTCCTCGGCGACCGCAATGAAATAGCGGAGGTGTTTGAGTTCCAAGATTGATACCGTGAATGCAATGATAGCGGCTCTTATAGCAATTGATTCATATCGACCGCACGGTGTTATGTCCATCGCGTAAGACGTTCTCTTCCCGGAGACGTATATTTTCCGATCATTCTTGGGCAGCAGCGTGGCAAAATGATGCAAGATACAGACAGACAGGACGAGGGTTTCAACGCGATCTCGCTGGAGATTTATTGGAACAGATTGATCTCAATCGCTGACGAAGCCGCAGCCGGCCTTGTGCGGACCGCCTTCTCGACCATCGTGCGTGAATCGAATGATTACGCCACGGTGCTGATGGACAGGAACGGCGATTCCATTGCGGAAAACAGCGGTGGTCTCGCCTCCTTCTCCTGCATCCTTCCGAAGACGACGAAGAGCTTTCTGGAGAAGTTTCCCGCAGACACCTGGCAGCCCGGCGATTCCGTCATCACCAATGATCCTTGGCTCGCCACCGGCCACCTGCCGGATTTTACGGTGGTGACGGGCATTTTCCACAGGGGCAAGCTGGTTGGTTTCTCCGGCTGCGTGGCACATTCGCCCGACGTCGGCGGCGCGCTATGGTCAGCCGATTGCCAGGAGCTTTTCGAAGAAGGCATCCATATCAACCCGGTCCATCTGGTCAAGAAGGGCACCTGGAACCAGGAGCTCACCGATATCCTGCTCGCCAATGTCCGCGTACCGCGGCAGGTATTGGGCGATCTTCAAGCCCAGGTCTCCTCGAACGAGGTGGGCGCAAGACGCATCGCGGAATTTCTTGAGGATACCGGCCTTGAAGATCTGCAGGCACTCTCGTCGGCCCTGCAGGCACGAGCGGATCAGGCCATGCGCCGCGCCATCCGGGAACTGCCTGACGGTATCTATCGCGGAGGGGCCAGCGCCGATGGCATCGAAGGGCACGAGACGCAGATCGTCTGCACGGTAACAGTGGCCGGAGATACGATTGACATCGACTATGAAGGCACCTCGCCCCAGGTGAGCCGCGGCATCAATTGCGTGCTGAACTATACCCATGCCTATTCTGTCTATCCGATCAAATGTGCGCTCGATCCGCTGGTGCCACGCAACGAGGGTTCCTACCGCGCCATCACCGTTCGCGCGCCGACGCGTTCGATCCTGAACCCCGAATATCCCGCGCCCGTCAGCGCCCGTCAGTTGACCGGTCATTTTCTGGCCGGCGCGGTTTATTCGGCTCTGGCGAATATCATTCCCGAAAAAGTGATTGCCGAATGCGGAGGCGCACCCACGCTCCGGGCACTGTTCAGCGGTACGGACAATGCCGGCGACCGTTTTTCACAGGTGCTTTTCGCCAGCGGCGGCATGGGCGCATCCCAGCATCGCGATGGCCTTTCGGTCACGGCTTTCCCGACCAATGTGGGTGCAGGTAGCATCGAGGCTTTCGAGGCCGTTTCGCCGCTGATCGTCTGGCGCAAGGAGCTTTTGCCGGATTCGGGTGGCCCTGGCGCACAGCGTGGCGGGCTTGGCCAGCTTGTTGAGATCGAAAACCCGACGGAGGGAGCAATCCGCCTGTCACTTCTCTCGGATCGTCATCAGCACCCCGCAACCGGTTTGAAGGGCGGTCAGCCCGGCTCGCCGTCGCGCATAGAATTGTCCCGCGGAGGCATTCCCCATCCCAAGGCCCGCACCGTGATCGGCGCTGGTGAGCGCATCAGCATGAACTATGCCGGCGGCGGCGGCTTTGGAAAGCCTGAAGATCGCGATCCGGAAGCCATTCGAGCCGATGTCGAGCATGGCTACGTTACAGCAGAAGCCGCAAAAACTATCTACCACTGGAGCAACAAATGACCCTCCGTACCAAAACCGCTCGAATCGGCGTGGATGTCGGCGGCACCTTCACCGATCTTGTCCTGCATGACGAGGCGCGCAATATCCTGCATATGGGCAAGCTGCTGACCACGCCGCACAATCCGAGCATCGCGATTGTCGAAGGAGTCAAGCGACTCCTTGACGAGACGGGCCTTGTCGCGGCGGATCTGCATAGCATCGTGCATGGCACTACGCTGGTGACCAATGCGATCATTGAGCGGCGCGGAGCGAAGGTGGGCCTTATCACCACCGATGGCTTCCGTGATTCCACGGAGATCGGCCGCGAAACCCGCTACGATCTTTATGATCTCTTCCTCGATATGCCCGCACCGCTGGTTTCCCGGGCGTTGCGGATGGAAGTCGCCGGACGCCTCTCCGCCTCGGGCGAGGAGTTGCTGCCGCTTGACCGCGAGGCTGTGCTCCGTGCGACGAAAATCCTGGTGGAAGAACAGAAGGTGGAAGCTCTGGCCGTGGCTTTTCTACATTCCTATGTAGACCCGCGTCATGAGCTTGAGGCAGCGGAAATAATCCATGCCGCCTATCCCGATCTGCCGCTGACCCTCTCAGCGCAGGTTGCCCCCGAGATCCGGGAATATGAGCGTGGCGTCACGGCTTGCGCCAACGCTTATGTGCAGCCGATGATGATCGGCTATCTAAGCAAACTTGAAAACTCGCTGGCCGCCATGGGCTTCTCGGGCAACCTCTATATTATGCTCTCCAGCGGGGGGATTACCACCGTAGAGGAAGTGCGTAACTTCCCGATCCGGATCATTGAATCCGGCCCGGCTGCTGGAGCGATGGCCGCGAGTTTTATTTCACGCCTTGCAGGTTTCGATAAGATCATCTCGTTCGATATGGGCGGTACTACCGCCAAGATGTGCCTGATCGAGGATAACGAACCCCATCACAAGTATGATTTCGAGGCCGGTCGTGTGCGGCGCTTTCAGAAAGGCTCCGGCCTGCCCCTGAAAATCTCCGTGATCGACATGATCGAGATCGGCGCAGGCGGCGGCAGCATAGCCGGAGTAGACAAGGGCTCGGGGTTGATGAAGGTTGGTCCGCGTAGCGCAGGTTCCGTGCCGGGACCAGTCTGCTATGGGCGGGGCGGCGCCGAGCCGACGGTGACGGACAGCGATCTGGTGACGGGCCGGCTCGATGCTGCCTATTTCCTCGGCGGCGAGATGGCGCTGGATCTTGACGCGGTGAAACTGCCGTTCCAGACCCGGATCTCCGATCATATCAAGGTTTCGCTCGATGATGCGGCTCTTGGCGTTCAGCGCATCGTGGACGAGACCATGGCAGCAGCCACCCGGATGCATTGCGCCGAGAAAGGCAAGGACCCCCGGCGCCATACGATGATCGCCTTCGGGGGTGCGGGCCCGGTTCATGCGTGGAATCTCGCCCGTCTTCTCAAGGTGCCGCGGCTGGTGGTGCCCATGGGTGCGGGCGTCGCTTCGGCGCTCGGTTTCCTCGTCGCGCCACCGGCGACCGATATGGCCAAATCCTACCGCGTGCGGCTAGACCGGGTCGTTTGGGAACGTGTCAACGCGATGTTTGGCGAAATGGCCGAGCAGGGCCGCAAGCTCCTCAAGGACGCAGGTGCATTGGACGAGGACATCACGCTGGTTGCAACCGCGGAGATGCGCCATGTTGGCCAGGGATTTGAGGTCTCGGTGCAATTGCCGGGGATCGCTCTGCAAAAGGCCGATGAACAGCAAATCGCCCAGGCATTCCTGCGCACCTACCGCGAGCAGTTCGAACGCTCACTCGACGGTACACCGATCGAAATCCTGACCTGGCGACTGAAATGCGAAGGCCGCGCGCGCACCATCAGCGTGGGTGAGCATTTCATCGCCGAACGTCAGTCCTTGTGCCCTCGTACGACCCGCAAAGTGCTCTTCGAGGAAGCAGGCTGGCTGGATTGCCCAGTATATGACCGGTATCAAATGGTGGAAGGCGACGAGGTGGCGGGCCCGGCGCTTTTCGAAGAGCGTGAATCGACCTGCTGCGTCGGGCCGAACAGCAAGGTGCGGGTGGATCGATACCGCAATCTTGTCATCGAACTCGGGTGACCTCCGCGCACGTCAAATCGAGCTTCCGGGCGGGCAAAGAGATCCGCCCGGGAGACGCCTATGGTCCATCGGGCAAGGAGCCCATCCAACATGACCCAGAACTCCCTTTTCTCTCCGGCCGCCTGGCCTGACGGCTTCCGGATTTTCCCGCGCGTGGAAGCATTGAGCCCCACTCTCGTGGATGCTTATCGCGGCCTGCCTGTGAGCCAGGTCGGCGACGCCATGGGACGCCATACCGGTGCTCGGGGCTGGTGGCCTATCATCAAGCTACGCAAACCGTGCTCTGTGGCCCCGCCTTCACCATCAAGGTGCGGCCGGGAGACAACATGATGATCCATGTGGCATTGATGCTGGCCGAACCGGGCGACGTTCTGGTGATCGATGGCGGCGGAGACCTGTCGACCGCACTGATCGGCGGATTGATGCGAACGACGGCGATCGCGCGCAAACTGGGTGGCATAATCATCGACGGCGCGCTGCGTGACGTCCGGGACTGGGCTGACGGACAGATGCCTGTTTTTGCCAAGGGCCATGTATTGCGCGGACCCAGTAAGGAAGGGCCCGGTGAGATCAACGTACCCGTCGCCTGCGCCGGACTTGCCGTGCTACCGGGAGATCTGGTTCTCGGTGATGCCGATGGAGTATTGGCCATTCCGGCGGTCGAAGCCGAGTCTCTATTACCCAAATGTCACGCCGTGGCCGAGCGGGAAATGAGGGTCATGGCGCAAAATGCAACGGGGGTCATCGATCACGCGCGGATCAATGACATGCTTAGCAAACGTGGCTTTAACCTTCCCCGATAAGCCGTTGTCATCGATTTCAGCAAGTTTCCCGGCCTTAGCCCGTGGGAGACGTTGGTGGATAAAGTCGTGCGGGGCATTGCCGTTCTGCTCTGCATCGAGTGCGAAACTCACCGGTGCCCAAGACGGCGTGCAAACACCCGGACCTTCGGCTCAAGCCGCGGCTCCGGTTTGGTTTTGAAGCCCTTTCGCACCAAGGCTTTCTGGCAAGTGCGGCTATCTGTTGAGGTGTCAAAGTCATATGTCACCCCTCGTGCCTTCGAGAAAATATTGTTGGTAACGAAGCAGATATTGATCGCGCTCGACGATGGTGGGGACGGTTCTACCCAAGCCCTTCCATCAATTGATCGTCCCCCGCGCCGTCTCGCCATGGACCATTGCGCCAGCCGGAACGCTTTTAACATGCGCTGGTGTTGCCTGCGGCCAGTTCATCGCGTAGCAATAGGCAAAGCCGCGTTTCTTACCGCCCTCGACTTCAGAGAAATGAGCTAAGCTGCCGGTTGAGTATAGCGGGGCTGCTGTTATCGTGCATCACGATATGCCCAGTTCGCTGTACATGAGTAATTTGAGGGTAGGAGGGAAATTGTTTCCGTCATACGCTGCGGACTGGTAAAATTTGCAAGTCTCCATGGACTCAGGCCCCCGCAACCAATCTTCCCAAACAAAGTCCATTTTATCGCTGGCGGCAAGACTTCATCTTCCCTGGCGATCGTAGCTCCTCGTCCTGCCGACCATAACCTGAAGGCCGCAGGTTCAAATCATGCCAACGAACACCAATCTTCTCCCAAAAACCCGAAATAACAGCAGCCTCAGCGAAAAAGCTCGACTTCCCCCGTAAAGTCAGGGGCCACAAACGCCACGCCTGCGAGGAAGCCAAGTGATCTGCCGAACTGGGCACGAGAGGGAAAACGACACCCCTGAAGTGGCTTCGACGACCGATGTAGGCAGTCCCGCAGCGTTTGAAGGAAGCAGCACAGCGTCATACCTGCGTCGTGCACTTCCCTTGAAAGCACATCGCCATGGAGAAGCGGCACTCCTGGAGCCGACCCTTGTCGAGGGACGTCAGTTGAGCACCTCAAGCACCTGACTTCCCAAATAGCATGTGGAAAGCAATCCAGCGGATAACTACGGCCCTCTTGTCCATATCCCTGACAACAACCCTGCCGAAAAAGCGATCACGCTGGCAGGGCAAACGGGTTGAAGCCCGTGCGGTGGTAACCCTCTTCCTCCACGGCAGCGTCCAACGCCAGCGTCGCGAGGTCGTCGGCGACAACATCCGCATCCCGATCGCGGTCAAGCGACACAACCTTCAGATAACCACGGCACTCACCGCAGCATTCAGCCCGGACGCTCGCATCCGTCGTCTCGAAGCTGAGATAATCAAGCTTGCCGGATTGGCCGCAATTGGAGCACTTGGCGCGAACCATGTGCCAGTCGGATTCACACAGGGCACAATGGAGATAACGCAGACCCTGCCGTGCTCCGGTGAGAATGACGCTTGCGACGGGTGCGGTACCGCAGACGGGGCAATCCGCATGCTCGGCTGCTGCCTCTTCCCCTGTCGAGGGAGGCGCCGTACGGCCGGCAAGTGTCCGCATCCAGGTGGAAAACGCGGCCCAGACAAAGGGAGCGACTTCGGCCGGAACATCGACGAAATGACCACCGGCAAGCGCTACCGCAGCGGCGATCCGCTCTTCGTTGCCGAGGGCTGCTACACGGTCGAGATGGGGTTGCATGGCTTCCGCAGCACGCAGCCGCATGCGGTCGATCAGGGAGGCTAACAGAGGCAGCCAGAGGCCCAGACCGGCTTCGGCGACAGGATCGATCGGAATATGCCGTTGCTCATTGGCAGGAACCAGCGCTTCGGCAATCGCTTGCAGTTCGCAGATATCCGCAGCGAACTGGAGATAGGCAGCAAGTTCTCCGGTCTCGGCCAGCTTGCGCAGGCGCGCGGCGCGGCCCGTATAGTAGGAAGAGGCAAGGTCAGGCAGAATAAGAGGAATGAAATGCACGCCCGGCGGCAGGGAGGCAAAATCCCCCCTCTGCCGCTTTTCGCCTTCTGGTTTCATGCTCATGCTTTCCGGTCCGTGCTTCCGGCGGCTTCCTTGGCGGCCAGTTCGTCATACCAACGATCGTGGTGCTGGCGAACCCAGGCGCGGGAGACATAGCCTGTCGCCATGCCGGCGATCGAGCCGCGAACCCAGATGGCAAGATAGATATGCCCGAGAATGAGCAGGATCAGTCCGATACCCGCTACCGAATGGGCAAGGATCGCAAGCCGCAGAACCCAGATCGGGAAGAGATGGGCGAAATAGGCACGCCACATCATCAGGCCCGACACGAGCAGCACCAGAATGGACGTCATGATCAGCCAGAAGAGCACCTTCTGGCCGGCATTGTACTTGCCGATCTGAAGCTTCTCGCCGTGCTTGTTCAGGATGACGTCGTTCACTTTGCGGAACCAGATCAGGTCGGTCTTGGCGAACAGGTTATATTTCGCGAACTTCACCAGCATGAAGCAGAGCGCAAGGAACACAACGATACCGAGGAACGGGTGCAGCACGCGCGCAAGCTGCGGCGAGCCAAGCAGGTTGCTCATCCACGACAGCGACGGATAGAACCATGAGAGGCCCGAGGTTGCAGTGAAGAAGAAGCAGATCACCAGAAACCAGTGACACAGCCGCTCGGCAAACTTCGTACGAAGGATCAGGTCTTTCTTCTTAGCCATGGTGCCCTCCCTTACGAAGCTTTCTCGGTTTCATGTTCGTCTTCTTCCTCGGTGCTGTTCGGTCCGACACCGACGAAGTGGGCGATCATACCGGCGACCGCAGCCGCGGTAGCGACTGCCGCGACGGGCTTCAGCACGTCCTTCCAGCCTTCGACGACCGGGCTGATTTCAGGCTCCTTCGGAAGGCCGGCATAGAGCGTCGGTTCATCGGCGTGGTGCAGCACATACATGACATGCGTACCGCCGACGCCGGCGGGGTCATAAAGACCGGCATTTTCGAAGCCGCGTTCGTTGAGTTCGGCGATACGTTCGGCGGCGTGGGCCTTCATGTCTTCCTTGGAGCCGAAGCTGATCGCGCCGGTCGGACAGGTCTTGACGCAGGCGGGCTCCTGACCGACCGACACGCGGTCCGAACAGAGGGTGCACTTGTAGGCGCGGTTATCCTTCTTGGAGATGCGCGGCACGTTGAACGGACAGCCGGCGACGCAGTAACCGCAACCGATGCAATGGTCGGACTGGAAGTCGACGATACCGTTTTCGTACTGCACGATGGCGCCGGGTGCCGGACAGGCCTTGAGACAGCCCGGGTCTTCGCAGTGCATGCAGCCGTCCTTGCGGATCAGCCATTCCAGCTTGCCGCTCTCGTCTTCATGCTCGGTGAAGCGCATCAGCGTCCACGTTTCGGGAGCAAGATCGCGCGGATTGTCGTAGATGCCGACGTTTTCCTCCACTTCGCCACGCAGGTCGTTCCATTCGTTGCACGCCACCTGACAGGCCTTGCAGCCGATGCAGGTGGTGACATCGATGAGCTTGGCAACCTCGACCTGATGGTTACGCACCTGCGGTGCTGGTGTCAGGTCGCTGGTGGCGGAGCGGCGGATGATGTTCTGAAGGTTCATGACCGGGCGGCCTCCAGTTTTTCGACATTGACGAGGAAGGCCTTGAATTCAGGCGTCTGCGAGTTGGCATCGCCCACACCGGGCGACAGCGTATTGGCGAGGTAGCCCTTGCGGGTCGCGCCCTCGAAGCCCCAATGGCAGGGAATGCCGATCTGGTCGACTTCCTGGCCGGCGACCTGAAGCGTGCGCATGCGCTTGGTCACCACCGCCTTGGCGGTGATGTAGCCGCGCTTGGTGGATACCTTTACCGTGTCGCCATGGGCGATACCCTTGTTAGAGGCGAGCTTTTCGCCGATCTCTATGAACTGTTCCGGCTGGAGCATGGCGTTGAGATGCGAATGCTTGGTCCAGTGGCGGAAGAGTTCAGTCACCGAATAGGTCGTTGCGACGTAAGGGAATTCGGTGCGGTTGCCCATGCGCTGCGCATCGTTCTGGAAGATGCGCGCCGTGGGGTTGTGCGTGATCTTCGAATGCAACGGGTTCTTGGCGATCGGGCTTTCGACCGGCTCGTAATGTTCCGGGAAGGGACCATCGTTCATGCCGTCGACGGAGAACAGTCGGCCAAGGCCTTCCGGCAGCATGATGAAGGGCGCTGCGGGCGCGCCGGGCGGAATGTTGGCCGGGAAGTCCGGAATGTCGGCGCCGGTCCATTTGGCGCCGTCCCAATGCAGGATCTGGCGCTTGGGATCCCAGGGCTCGCCCATCTCGTCCATCGAGGCGCGATTGTAAAGGATGCGGCGGTTTGCCGGCCATGCCCATGCCCAGCCCGGCGTGTTGCCGAGACCGGTATCGGTGTTGTCACGGTTGGCCATCTGGTTGCCGGCTTCCGTCCACGAGCCGGTGAAGATCCAGCAGAAGCTCTGCGTGGTGCCGTCGTCGCGAAGCTGGGCAAAGGACGAAAGAAGCTGGCCCTTCTTGAGGATCTGCTTGCCGGTTTCGTCAAAGACGTCTTCCAGCGCGTAACCGTTGGCTTCCTTGGCCATCTCCTCGGGATGAGGATTGTAGGGATCGTGATAGGTGTGCTCGTCCCAGGTCATGTGCAGCACCTGCTCGGGGCAGGCGCCGCCTTCTTCCTTGTAGAGACGACGGAGCTCCATCATGATTCCGCCGAGGATCGAAGGATCGTGGCGTGCCTCGCCCGGAGGTTCCTGACCCGCGAAATGCCACTGCAGCCAGCGGCCGGAATTGACGATGGCGCCGTTTTCCTCGGCGAAGCAGTTGGAGGGCAGACGGAAGACTTCCGTCATGATCTCCTCGGTCTTCACGTCATTGAAGGAGCCTTCATTGCGCCAGAAATTCGAGGTTTCGGTGACCAGCGGGTCGATGATGACGAGGAACTTGAGTTTCGCCAGCGAAGCGGAGGTCTTGTTCTTGTCCGGCATGGCGGCGAGTGGATTGAAGCCCTGCGCGATGTAGCCGTTGACCTTGCCCTCGTACATCATGTCGAAATAGGCGAGCATGTCGTAGCTGCGATCCCATTTCGGCAGGAGATCGAACGCCCAGCTGTTTTCCTTGGTGGCGTTGGGCCCATAGAGGTTCTTCATCATCGAGATGAAGAATTTCGGCGTGTTCTTCCAGTAGTTCACCTGACCGGGCAGAACGTCCTTCGGGGTCGTTTCCGTGAGATATTGCTCGATCGTCTGCTGCTTGTCGCTAGGCAGGTTCATATAGCCCGGCACGCGCAGCGAAAGCAGGCCGAGGTCGGTATAGCCCTGAATGTTGGAGTGTCCGCGCAGCGCGTTCACGCCGCCGCCGGCCATGCCGATATTGCCGAGCAGAAGCTGGATCATTGCGGCGCCGCGAATGATCTGCGCACCGCCCGTATGGTGGGTCCAGCCAAGGGCGTAAAGCCAGGTGAGTGTCTTGTCCTTCGCGGCGCAGGTGCCGATGACTTCCGCGATCTGGAGGAAGTCGGCCTGCTTGACCCCGGTGATCTCCTCGACCATCTCAGGCGTGTAGCGTTCGACATGCTTTTTCAGGAGGCTGAGGACCGAACGCGGATGCGTCATCGACGGATCGCGCTTGGCGTTGCCGCTTTCGTCCAGTTCGTACGCCCAGGATGTCTTGTCGTAGCTCAGCTTGTCGGGATTGTAGCCGGAGAACAGGCCATCATCGAAGCTGTAGTCCTCGCGAACGATGAGCGCGGCGTTCGTGTAGGCACGGACGTAGTCATGCTGGATCTTGTCGTTCTGCAGCAGCCAGTTGACCATGCCCATCAGGAAGGCTGCGTCGGAGCCTGCGCGGATCGGCGAAAATATATCGGCGACCGAAGCCGTACGGTTGAAGCGCGGATCGACGACGATCACCTTCGCCTTGTTCTTGGTCTTTGCCTCGATGACCCACTTGAAGCCGACCGGATGGGCTTCTGCCGGGTTGCCGCCCATGACGACAACGACATTGGCGTTCTTGATGTCGACCCAGTGGTTGGTCATCGCGCCGCGGCCGAAGGACGGCGCAAGCGCCGAGACCGTCGGCGCGTGACAAAGGCGGGCCTGACAGTCGAGGCCCAGCATGCCGAGCGAACGGGCGAACTTGAAGTCGAGAACGCCGGTTTCATTGGAGGCAGCCGATGAGGCGAGCATGCCGGAGCTGAGCCAGCGGTTCACGAGCTGGCCCTTTTCGTTGCGCTCGATGAAGTTGGCGTCGCGGTCATCCTTCAGAAGACGGGCGATCTTCTTGGTGGCCTCATCCCAGCTGATCTTGACCCATTCCTTCGATCCGGGAGCCCGGTATTCGGGGTAGAGGAGGCGGTTCTTCGAGTGGATCATGTCCAGAAGCCCCGCCCCTTGGGACAGAGCGATCCGCGGCTGACCGGATGGTCCGGATCGCCTTCGATATGAAAGATCGAGGGCTTGGCGTTCTTCGCACCATCGCCGAGTGAATACATCAGGATGCCGCAGCCGACGGAACAGTAGGTGCAGTTGTTGCGGGTTTCCTTTGCCCTCAGCAGCTTGTAGGGCCGAGGCCCGTCAGCCAGAGCCGGCGTCGGCGCCAGACCCATTGCCGTTGCAGTCAATCCCGCGCCGCCTGCTCCAAGGAGCTTGAGAAACTGCCGACGTCCCACCTGCATGGTGATACCGTTCATTACGTCTGCCTCATATTGAAATCGCTTCAAGTGCTCAAAAATAACGGAACACAAGTTATCATTTGCCTATTACGCCCGGCTTTCCGCATGTGCAATTCGCAATGCAGCAAAAAGCAAAATCAATTCCCTGTGATCATTTGAAGCGCTTGCGGGCGTAAAGATGCGTTATTTGACGATTGTTAATTTACGCTTGTTCGCAATTTGCATGTTGCAATGCAAAAATAATTATCCGGCTATATTGATTTGAGGTGTAAGGTCTCTGGTCGTCGCAGATGCGCGCAAATCAGGCCGAAGCTGGCGTGAACGTCGCGACGATCGCGTGCTTGTCGCCGGGATAGGTGAAGCGCACGGATGTTACCGGGCCGGAGCCGTTCCAGGTTCTGCGCTGGACGACCAGACAGGGCGTATGGACGGGCACGTCGAGCAGTTCCGACACGTGCTCGTCGGCTGCGACGGCAGAGATCTTGTGTTCGGCGGCGCTCCAGGGCGTCTGCGCTATCAGCCACTCGCCGGCGGGTGTTGCCGAGAAATCCGCATCCTCGGCCTCGGGAACGGTATCGAGGTTGATCAGCCTTTCCTCGGTGCAGAACGGCATGTCGCCGGCAAAATGGACGCAGCGTAGTTCGATCAGCCTCGTTTCGGCCGAAACCTCGATTGCTGTGCGATCCGCAGTTCCGGCCTTTCGAATGCTCCTGCCCTGAAGGGTGAAGGAATAGGCCTGGTTCATCGAGCGGACTTCCGCCGCGATGGTATGGATTTCCAGGATTGCGGATTGCACCTGCGGTTGGGCGACGAAGCTGCCGGATCGCTTCCGTCGTTCGATCAGGCCGGCCTTGGCAAGCTGGGTCAGCACCTTGTTCACGGTCATCCGCGAGACACCGTAGGATTCCGCCAGATCGACCTCGAAGGGCAGGCGGAAACCCGGCGCCCATTCGCCGGAGACGATCCGGCTTTCGATCTCGTTGAGGATCTGCTGGTGAAGCGTTGCCCCGGTCGCCTGTATGTTCGCCATTTCCGTCTCGCTCGGCAGAGACCTGAACCCATAACGGGCCGGCCCTGTCGTGATTGTTTTCGGGGCAGGCTATGAAGCGAGCAATTCTCGCATCGACGTCTGGAAACGCTGACGGATCGCGTCCCGTTTCCGATGTCGTCCTGCAATGACCTGCTTCTCTCCGGCTGTCCAGACGGTGTCAACCCTGACGCCCGAGGCAAAGATCCACTGGTCGATAATCTGCGCCTCCTGAAGGAAGGGAACGGCGCTGGTGTCGAGGGAAACGAGATCGGCGCGTTCTCCCGTGGTTATCCGGTCAGTACCGCCGAGTGCGAGCGCGCCGCCTTGAAGGGCATCGGTGAACATTCTCTGGCCCGTCGACTGTCCCGCATCGGCAATCACGTTTCTGGATCGGTGAAGAATGCGCTGGGAATATTCGAGCTGGCGAAGCTCGCGCGCCGGCGATATGTCGATATTGGAGTCCGACCCGATCCCGTATCGCCCGCCGTGCTCGATGAAGCGCCTTGCCGCGAAAGTCCCGTCTCCGAGATTGGCTTCCGTGATCGGGCAGAGGCCGGCGATCGCGCCGCTGCGGGCCATGCCGTCGATCTCTGCGTCATCCATATGGGTCGCGTGGATGAGGCACCAGCGCTCATCCACCGGCGCATTATCCATCAGCCACTGAACCGGCCGGGCACCCGACCATGCAAGACAATCCTCGACCTCCTTCGTCTGCTCCGCCACATGGATGTGGATGGGGCCGAAGCTGGCGAGCGAGACGATGGTTGCCAGTTCCTCAGGCGTGACGGCCCTCAGGCTATGGGGGGCAACGCCGAGGCGTGCGCCGGCAAGCGGGGATACAACATCGCGGCAGCGATCCATCAGGCGGGAAAACGAATCCGGAGAATTGATGAAGCGCCTCTGGCCTTCGGCAGGCGGCATGCCGCCAAAGCCGGCATGGGCATAGAAGACGGGAAGCAATGTCAGGCCGATACCGGCCTCCACGCTTGCGTCTGCGATGCGCGAGGCAAGCTCGGCGATATCGCTGTAATGCGCGCCGTTCCGGTCATGATGCAGGTAATGGAATTCGCCGACCCGGGTGAATCCGGCTTCCAGCATTTCGATATAGAGCTGGGCGGCGACCGCCTCCACATGCTCCGGCGTCATGGACAGCGCGAACTTGTACATGACGTTGCGCCAGCTCCAGAAGCTGTCATCGGCGGGGCCTCGCATTTCCGCAAGTCCGGCCATGGCCCGCTGGAAGGCGTGGCTGTGAAGGTTTCCCATGCCCGGCACGATGACGGCATGTCGCTCGTCACCGGGTTGTGGCTCGGCATCGACAAGGATCTCCGAGACAAGCCCGGCCGTAATGCCGATCCGCACGTTCTTGCGCCAGCCGTCGTGCATGAGCGCGCTTTCCGCAAACAGGATCGTCATAGGGTCGTCCTCCTTCATTGCCGTCCGGCCTTCGCAAAAGGCGCTTGCCAATCGCCCTTATATGTATATACATATTGATCGGGAAGGAAAGGTTTCGGGCGGATGAAAACAAAAATATCTGTCGAACAGGAAGCGGCAACCCGGATACTCCGCAATGCGCGCCTCGCGACGCTTCAGGAAGGTGCAGCCGGTTTGGGCGTCATCGAAAAGGGCGCCCTTGTTGTCGAAGCCGGACGCATCGCTTTTGCCGGGGCGGAGAACGATCTTCCTTCGGTTGCTTCGGGACCTGCCGAGATCGTCGATCTGGAGGGGCGCTGGGTCACGCCGGGTCTGGTCGATTGCCACACCCACATCGTCTATGGCGGCAACCGCGCCCGCGAGTTCGAGATGCGCCTCGAGGGCGCGACATATGAGGAGATCGCCCGCGCCGGCGGCGGCATCGTTTCGTCCGTTCGCGCCACCAATGCGCTGGATGTCGAAGGCCTCGTCGCGACCGTGCTGCCGCGTCTCGATACGCTTATAGCCGAAGGCGTCACGACCATTGAGGTCAAGTCGGGCTATGGACTGAATATCGAGGGCGAACTGAAGATGCTGCGCGCGGCGCGCAGGCTTCAGGAAATCCGTCCCGTCCGCGTCGTCACCTCCTGGCTGGCGGCCCATGCCGCGCCGGTGGAATATAAGGGCCGAAATGATGACTATATCACCGATGTCGTCCTCCCCGGCCTCGAAACGGCGCGTGCGGAAGGCCTTGTCGATGCCGTCGACGGCTTCTGCGAGGGCATTGCCTTCTCTGTCGAGGAGATGCGGCGGGTGTTCGACAGGGCGAGCGCGCTGGGGCTCCCGGTGAAACTCCACGCCGAGCAGCTTTCCAATCTGGGAGGCGCGAAAATGGCGGCCTCCTATGGCGCTCTTTCCTGCGACCACCTCGAATATCTCGATGACGACGGTGCCAGAGCCATGGCGAAGGCGGGAACGGTCGCAGTGCTGCTGCCGGGTGCCTTCTATGCCATCAACGAGAAGCAGAAGCCTCCCGTTGGCCTGCTTCGCGATGCCGGCGTGCATATCGCCGTTGCCACCGACTGCAACCCCGGCACCTCGCCGTTAACGTCCCTGTTACTGACGATGAACATGTCGGCGACGCTGTTCGGTCTCACCGTCGAGGAATGCATTGCCGGCGCGACCCGTGAGGGCGCACGCGCCCTCGGCCTGTTGCATGAGACGGGCACGCTCGAGGCCGGCAAGTCCGCCGACTTCGCGATCTGGGATGTCGAGAGCCTTGCCGAGCTTGTTTATCGCATCGGCTTCAATCCGCTTCATGCGCATGTTTTCAAGGGCCGGAGGATTACGGCATGACCATCACGCTCGTTCCGGGTCGCGTTACTCTCCCGCAGCTCATGTCCATTTACTGGAACGGCGAGGCGGCGGTGCTCGACCGGGCCGCAGATGCCGGAATTGCGAGAGGTGCGGCGCGCATTGCGGAGATCGCGCGGGGCAATGCCCCCGTCTACGGCATCAATACCGGCTTCGGAAAACTCGCCTCCATCAAGATCGATAGTGCCGACGTGGCAACGCTCCAGCGCAATCTGATCCTTTCTCATTGCTGCGGCATCGGCGCGCCCCTGCCGGAAAATGTCGTGCGCCTGATCATGGCGCTGAAACTGGTCTCGCTCGGCCGCGGTGCTTCCGGGGTGCGGCTGGAACTGGTTCGGCTCATCGAAGCCATGCTGGAAAAGGGCGTCATCCCGGTCATCCCGGAAAAAGGCTCCGTCGGAGCCTCGGGCGACCTTGCGCCATTGGCGCATATGGCCGCCGTGATGATGGGCGAGGGCGAAGCGTTTTTCGATGGCGAGCGCCTGTCCGGTGCGGCGGCACTCGAAAAGGCCGGATTGAAGCCCGTCATTCTGGCGGCGAAGGAAGGTCTGGCGCTGATCAATGGCACCCAGACCTCTACCGCGCTGGCGCTGGCTGGACTTTTCCGGGCGCACCGGGCGGCACAGGCCGCGCTGATTACCGGGGCCATGTCGACGGATGCCGCCATGGGCTCTTCTGCACCCTTCCACCCGGATATCCACGCGCTGCGCGGCCATCGCGGACAGATCGATACCGCGTCCGCGCTTCGCGCGCTGCTCGACAATTCGGTCATTCGCCAGAGCCATATCGAAGGCGACGAGCGCGTGCAGGATCCCTATTGCATCCGCTGCCAGCCGCAGGTCGACGGCGCCTGCCTCGACCTCCTGCGCTCGGTTGCCCGCACGCTGGAAATCGAGGCGAACGCAGTCACCGACAATCCGCTCGTGCTGTCGGACAATTCGGTGGTTTCAGGCGGTAACTTCCACGCCGAACCGGTTGCCTTTGCAGCCGACCAGATTGCCCTTGCCGTCTGCGAAATCGGGGCCATTGCCCAGCGACGCATCGCATTGCTGGTGGATCCCGCCCTTTCCTATGGCCTGCCGGCCTTCCTCGCGAAGAAACCGGGCCTCAACTCCGGCCTGATGATTGCCGAGGTGACCTCGGCGGCGCTGATGAGCGAAAACAAGCAGATGTCGCATCCGGCTTCGGTCGATTCCACGCCGACATCGGCCAATCAGGAAGACCATGTTTCCATGGCCTGCCACGGTGCCCGACGGCTGCTGCAGATGACCGAAAACCTGTTCGGCATCATCGGCATCGAGGCAATGGCGGCAGCGCAGGGCATCGAGTTTCGTGCACCGCTGGTCACCAGCCCGGAACTGACGAAAGTCATCGCGACGCTCCGCGAGGAGATCCCGACACTGGAACTCGACCGCTACATGGCGAACGATCTTCAGGCCGCAAGTACACTGGTGGCGGACGGTTCGCTCGTGTCAAGCGTCTCCGAAGGTCTGCTGCCGGGGCTGGAGGCCTGAGATGAGCGTATTCGAAGTCACGCAAGGCAATTCTCCGGTCATTCTGGGCTTCCCGCACACGGGCACCGAGGTGCCAGCCGACCTCCGGGATCGCCTCAACGACAACGGCAGGATACTTGCCGATACCGACTGGCATATCCATGAGCTCTATGCCGGCCTGCTTGCGGATGTGACGACGGTGCGGGCGACCTTCCATCGCTACGTCATCGATGCCAACCGCGATCCGGAAGGCCTCAGCCTTTATCCCGGCCAGAACACCACGGGCCTCGTGCCGGAAACGGATTTCGACGGCAAGGCGATCTGGAGGCAAGGCGAGGCGCCCGACGAGGCGGAGACCGCGCGTCGGATCGAAGCGTTTCACGCCCCTTACCATGCTGCTCTCGCTGCCGAGATCGAGCGCGTAAAGGCCATCCATGGCGTTGCCATCCTTTATGACTGCCACTCGATCCGCTCCCGTATCCCCTTCCTTTTCGAAGGCATATTGCCGGATTTCAACATCGGCACGGATATGGGCCGCACCTGCGCGCCGGAGATCGAGAAGGTCGCTGTCGACGCCACGGCCTCGGCCTCCGGCTATACCAGCATCCTGAACGGTCGTTTCAAGGGCGGCTGGACCACCCGCCACTATGGCAAGCCGAAGGAAGGCGTGCACGCCATTCAGATGGAGCTTGCCCAATCGACGCATCTTCAGACGGAAGTGCCGCCCTTCGCCTATGACGAGGAGAAGGCCGCGCGTCTCCGCATCCACCTCAGGAACATTCTGGCGCGTATCGAAGACGTCGCGTCCGGCCTCAAACGATAACGATCATTCGACAGGGGAACCCGCATGACCTCCAATCCGCGCCATAATATCCGTGATGTCCGTGCCCCGCGCGGATCGGAACTGAATACGAAGAGCTGGCTGACGGAAGCGCCGCTACGCATGCTGATGAACAACCTCGACCCCGACGTGGCGGAACGTCCCCACGAACTCGTCGTCTATGGCGGCATCGGCCGTGCGGCCCGCACCTGGAGCGACTTCGATACCATCGTCGCGACGCTGAAAACGCTGGAAGAGGACGAGACGCTTCTGGTCCAGTCCGGAAAGCCGGTTGGGGTGTTCCGCACCCATAAGGATGCGCCGCGCGTTCTGATCGCCAATTCCAACCTCGTGCCGCATTGGGCGACCTGGGATCACTTCAATGAGCTGGATAAGAAGGGATTGGCCATGTACGGCCAGATGACCGCCGGCTCGTGGATCTACATCGGCGCGCAGGGCATCGTGCAGGGCACCTACGAGACCTTCGTGGAGGCCGGTCGCCAGCATTATGCCGGAAACCTCAAGGGCAAGTGGATCCTGACCGGCGGTCTCGGCGGCATGGGCGGCGCGCAGCCGCTGGCGGCCGTCATGGCGGGCGCCTGCTGCCTTGCCGTCGAATGCGACGAGACACGCGCCGACTTCCGCCTTCGCACCCGTTACGTCGATGAAAAGACCGACAGTCTCGACGAGGCGCTGGCGAAGATCGATCAATGGACCAAGGCCGGCGAGGCGAAGTCGATCGCGCTCATTGCCAATGCCGCCGATATCTTCCCGGAACTCGTCCGCCGCGGGGTGCGCCCGGATATCGTCACCGACCAGACGTCTGCACATGATCCGCTGCACGGCTATCTGCCTTCCGGCTGGACGGTGGCCGAATGGAAGGCCAAGCAGGAGAGCGATCCGAAGGCGGTCGAAAAGGCCGCGCGCGCCTCGATGAAGGTGCACGTTCAGGCCATGGTCGATTTCTGGAACATGGGCATTCCGACGCTCGATTACGGCAACAACATCCGCCAGATGGCGAAGGACGAGGGACTCGAAAACGCCTTCGCCTTCCCCGGTTTCGTGCCGGCCTATATCCGTCCGCTGTTCTGCCGGGGCGTTGGCCCCTTCCGCTGGGCAGCGCTTTCCGGCGATCCCGAGGATATCTACAGGACCGATGCCAAGGTGAAGGAACTCCTTCCCGACAACAGGCATCTGCACAACTGGCTGGACATGGCGAAGCAGCGTATCTCCTTCCAGGGTCTGCCGGCCCGCATCTGCTGGGTCGGGCTCGGCGACCGCCACAGGCTCGGCCTTGCCTTCAATGAAATGGTGGCGAAGGGCGAGCTGAAGGCCCCGATCGTCATCGGCCGCGACCATCTCGACAGCGGTTCCGTCGCCTCGCCGAACCGCGAGACGGAAGCCATGAAGGACGGCTCCGACGCAGTGTCCGACTGGCCGCTGCTCAACGCGCTTCTCAACACCGCATCGGGCGCCACCTGGGTTTCCCTGCATCATGGCGGCGGCGTCGGCATGGGTTATTCCCAGCACTCCGGCATGGTCATCTGCTGCGATGGTTCCGAGGATGCGGCGCGGCGGATCGGGCGTGTGCTCTGGAACGATCCGGCGACCGGAGTCATGCGCCATGCCGATGCCGGCTACGACATCGCCCTCGATTGCGCCCGTGAAAAGGGGCTCCGCCTCCCGGGTATCCTTGGAAACTGAAGGACCTGCAGGGCCTCCCGCTTTCAGGAGGCCTGTCGACAGGAGGTGAGCAAGTGGAACTTCTCCGTTTCGACAATCTGGTGGTCGTTCCCTGGAAAAATGGCGGTGGACTGACCCGCGAACTGGCTGTTCATCTCGACGGGGAAATCCATCCGGAATTCCTCTGGCGGATCAGCATGGCGACGGTCGCTGGGCCGGGACCTTTCTCCCGCTTCGACGGCATAGACCGGACGATCGCAGTCCTGCAGGGGGAGGGGATCGTGTTGGCTTCGAGGGATAACGAAATTGCGCTCCGCCGAAACAGTGATCCCTATTCGTTTGCCGGCGAAACACCGATAGACGCTTTGGTCGTTTCCGGGGAGACGACCGATCTCAACGTCATGACGCGGCGGGGATATTTTACCCATGTCATGAAGCGCGTCGTCATCAGGGAGCCACTTGCCATCGAGGTCCAATGCGACGAGATGATGATCGTCTTCAACGGTGAGGCTGATGTCGAGGCATCGGAAAGCCGTCTGAGCGCGCGGCCGCTCGATACGCTGACGGGGCTGAAGCGCGGTACGCGCTTGCGTCTTCTTCCATCAGCCGGGGAAGAGATCTTTCTCATCGAGCTTTCCCGGGCATCTGCGTAAGAGCGTTATTGCGCTGCGGTTATCAGCAGGTTGTAGCGTCTGGCATCCATCAGTTCCTGCTTCAGCGAGATACGGTCTGTGCCGAGCATGATGTATTTTTCCTTGCCAGTTCCCATGGTGGTTTTCATGCCCGTAAGATCGATCGCGGCGATTTCCGGCCGGATGTAGCGGATCAGCTGAACGGATTGATTGAACATCTCGTCAACATGAAGGGGATCGATCAGGTTGTACTTGACGCGGATGGTCCTCGCCCTTTGCTCCACACCTCTGATCTGCAGGAAGATCGAATTCGCGGTGTCGGGAAAGGCGATCGACGCCGTGCATTCCCAGACATCGTCTCCTGCTGGCGTAAAGGTCGGAGTTGCATCCGGCGTTACCGAGGTGAGGCCGAGGCAGATTTCTTCTCCCGTGCGATTGAGATTCATCGGGACGAGGCGCGTGGTCTCGGAAGGCGAGAAGGTTCGGGAGAGAGCCGGTGGTCGGGCGGGCGGTGCGTGGACGCGGCCCTTCCTGACGACGACCTCTTCCTTCTTCGGCGAAAGATCGATGTGGAATATGGCGGCAAGCTTGTTCAGATTGCGCCCGCCATTGGCAAAGAGGACCGTCGCGGCAATCGGGATTGTAAAGACGAGAAAGAAGATGACGAACGGCGTCTTCCATGCCGGCCTCTTCGGCTTGCTCGATCCCTGCGGCGATGGTTCAGGTGTCATAATGGAACCGCTCGATAACGTGCCGGCCACTCCTCAGCGGCAGGATAGGCAAAGACCTCGGCAAAGGCACGCGCGCTGTCCCCGGCTCACGATGGATTGAGCATCGAAGGCACGCCATTGGCGATCTTAAGCACCGAAAGCTTACCAGAAGCATATGCACCCGTGTCTATACCGATGCGCGAGGGACCAAAATCCGGCTCGGAGACAGGAGAATGACCGTGCACGACGGTGAGCGGCAATTGCGGCCCGGCGCTGAGAAAGGGTTCACGAATCCAGAGCATGTCCTCGTCTGTTTGCTCAGGTAATGCCAGGCCGGGCCTGATACCGGCATGCACGAAGAGAAACGGGCCGACCCGCAGGCTGATGGGCAGGACGTCGATGAAGGACAGGTGCCGCGCCGGGATGGCCTGCTGCAGGACGTGCGCCACCTCGTCGGGACGCCGGCGGACCCGAGTCAGCAACTCGTCGATGTCGATGCCATAGGAGAGCATCGTCTGGCGCCCGCCGTGATCGATCCATTCCATATGACTTGCCGGATCTCTGACAAAAGCGGCAAATATCGCGTCGTGGTTGCCGCAGAGTGGCAGCCGCCGCATGCGCTTGTCGTTGTTCGGACCGCTGAGATGATTGAGTACGCCGGCGGATTTCGGCCCGCGATCGACATAGTCGCCGAGATAGACGATCAGCCCCGGGGCTTCGCTGGCCAGGATATCTTCACGAATTCTGGCTTCAACCGCGAGAAGCTCGTTCAGGCAGCCGTGCACGTCTCCCACCGCATAGAGCGTGTAAGGCGGCAGCGCCTCGCCAAGGTCGATGCGCCGGCGACGCGCGCTCGGCGTCGTCTGCCTGGACGAACTTCCGAAGAGTGATCTCCAGATATTAAGCATTCACTCGGAAATCCCTGTGTTGTCGAAGGCTATGGCAGGTCGTGCCCGGCTGAACCCGCTACGCCGTCCGAAACCCTTCACTGCGGACATGGCGGTTCCGCGGTGAGATGGGAGCAAGCAACTGGTCCGGTTCATCAAAAACCCTGAAAAGAACAAACTGAAGCTGTGACAGAGGAGGCGGGTTTCGGCAAGCCGCCATGGATGACTGCCCGTTGCGCGCGCCAGGTATCGCGCCGGAAGTTACGGTATCGTTACTGTGAGATAAATGTGTCTGGTCAGGCGTTCATTCCCGCGCCGTGAATTGGCCGCCCATCCCCTGCTCGTTTCCCCGGATGCTCCATGAGCGTGCTGCAGGTTTTGAAGGGGTCGGGTTGTCAGTGAGATTGCGGCCGTACGAAAATGAACCGGCGGCAAGGTCGTCAGTCCTTTCGGGTATTCTTGTGGTGACCAGAAAACAGGTGCCGGCAAACTCAGCCAAGCATTTCCAGGATGTAGTTGCGAACATAGCCGCGCAGCCGAGCGGCACTTGCCGCGACGTCCTCGGACGGCGTTGCCGGATCGAGCTGCTGGCTCAGCAGTCTTCCGAGATCCTGCTTGTTCTCTGCCACGTAAATGCCCTCGCGCTGGCGAAGCTGGGAAACGGTGGCAAGCTGGTGGTCGTTGCGATGCTCGCCAAGCGAAGAAAGCCTCGGCACCAGGATGATGGGCTTGGCGTATTTGTAGGCCTTGAGCACGGTGCCGATCCCGGCATGGGCAACGATGACCGAGCAGGCCTTCAGCTTCCTGTCGAAATCCGATGCCTCGACCGTCGAGCTCCACTGCATGTTCTGCGGAACATAGGTGCCAACACCGGTCTGCGCGAAGACATCACCATCCAGCCCGGGAGCCAGCTCATCGATCATGCGGATCAGTCGGTCGAAGGGAAGCTGGGTACCTACCGTGACGACGATCATAGCAGCGCCCCGTGATAGCTCGGGCCGGTTGCGTCGCTCAGATGTTCCCATTGGGTCAGCCACTTGTCCGAGATGTAGCGGGCGATCTTGCCGGACATGGAAAGCTGTTCAACATTTGCGAAACTGTCGATCCAGATCGTCTTGGCGCCGATCAGCTTGCCGAAGGCGATGCAAATGATGCCCGGTGCCGCGCCGGTTGAGATGATAACCTTAGGCCGCCGGGAAAATACGATACTGGCGCACTGACGAACGCAGGTCAGCATGCGCAGCGGGCGATTGCGATTGCAGTCGGCAACGACATGGCCGTCGACCTTGCCCGCCTGCTGCAACAGCTCTTCCTTGGTCGTCACGAAAACAGGCGACATGTCCTCGAAGGCTTCGGACACCAGCAGCAACTGCTGCCAGTGGCCTCCGCTGGACGCGACCGCAAGAATGGTGTTCTTCATGCTGGTAACCCGTGAATTGTTAGCGTCGAAATTCTCGAAAACTGTCTGAAAATCGTTGAGCGGATCGGACAGTCGCGAAAGCGGTTGACGTCGCTGGAGCGAAACCAGCCGGACAAAGCCTGCCCGATGACGCCTTGAGTGGGGATGACGTGAGCATCACCCCGACCGGAACCGATATTCAACTGCAAAAGATCGGCCTTTTTTGGGTCAATGTGATTTTTGTCACTTGAGGAAAAGGCTCGAAGGGAAGAGCGGCTTGCTGCCGGCGCCAGCGAACCGGCGCGGGCTTCTGCCTGCTTGCTTGTCCCTGTTGCGGCATTGTGCGGGTGCGGCATATCGACGGTAACCCTTGTCGTCCACTCTTTACAAAGCGAGTTACTCTCACGGCGCGTAAAGCGGCCGTTAACCGTTAAGCTTTCCGAATTTTATACTATCTTTGTTTCCCATCGACCCGGGCTTGTCAATATGTTGCGTCGCAATATCATCTTTAAAACTGACGATACAACGATCGTTACAGTTTGCTTTTCATTTGATTTTATTGAATATTATTGAAATAAGCCTGCGGTTTCGTGCGCTGCAACTCTGTTGTTGCTAGTGGAAAAGATCCGATTGCCGACCATTTTTTGAAGGTTGCACTTCGTGTTTTTTGCAGCGCATAAGTTGCTCTTATGCCGGGTCCCGAAGCGGGACATGGAAAGCGCGCGAAGCGCTCCCAAAGTCACACCCGACGTCAGGCAGGCCTTCTTCCAACGAGATTGCTTGCGTCATCAGCGCCACACATACGTCATCGACAGTGTGCTCCGGAAAGCAAAATATGGGATGCAGATTCGCCAGGATATGTGCCGCGTTGAAGTTTGACAAAGGGGTCGAGATAATAGAGGAGTGCGCGACTATTCTTGAGGCGTATCTTCGATGCAGACCAGTCAAAGGCGTGTTGCTGTGGATCCCGGTGAAAAGGCCGCATCGGAGTCGCGTTTGGTCGATATCCTGAGGTTGGCCTTTTGGCTTAGCATTGCCGTTTCTCTCTTGAACTACGGCGCGAACGATCCTGTTACGGTGGCTATCGAAACCGGGCTTGTGTACCTGTTTCTGGTTTTGGCGGTGATCTTCACGGGGATTGCCGGCAATATTCGGATGCCGCTTGTTACAAGCATTGTGGTGCTGTTGCTTCTCTTCGCCTGGGTTCTCTTCCAGACTGCTCCCTTGCCGGAAGGCTGGCCGGTCCATCCGGCGTGGCTCGAGGTCCGAAAGCTGAACCCTGCCGTAAATGCCAGCATTTCCGTTACGCCTGCAGACGACCTCGGCGCATACCTCAAGATCGCGCTGCCCTTCGGCGTATTCATGCTTTCGCTTCTTCTGTTTCGCACGGATGCGGAGGCCGAACAGGTATTACGGCTTTACGGCATCGCTGGCGGCATTATCGCGATTCTATCGATCCTGCAGTTCGTCTTCTCGCCCAGAACGCTGCTTTTTGGTGAGAAGACGGCCTATATCGACAGTCTTACGGGATTTTTCGTCAATCGGAACACCGCAGCGACCTTCTTCGGCATTGTTTCGCTGCTCCTGCTGACTTTGCTGTGGCGCTCCATCAAGGATGTGGATTTTCGGCGTTTTTTTGCCACTCTCGCTCAACCCCGGCCCGAGACGAAGGGGTGGAGCACGCACCGAAAACAGGGCCTGTTTTATGCCGCGTTGCTGCTGGCAAGCCTGCTCGCCCTGATGATGACCAAGTCGAGAGCCGGCGTCGGTTTGACATTCGTCAGTCTGTCTTTGCTCGGCATATTCCTCGGAGCGACGCGCTACAGTCGAACGAAGCAGGCTGGCTTCGCCCGACGACCTCAAATCGGAATCGCAAGGCGTCTTGGTTTTCTTCTCGGCCTGCCTCTGATCTTCCTGGTGATCGTTGCAGTTCTGGGCGGAAACGTGCTGCTTCGTGCCGAGGTCCGCGGCACGGAGGATCCGCGCTTCTGCATCCTTCCTGGTATTGTGGCGAGCGCGAGGGATCATTTTCCCTGGGGCGCCGGCCTCTCTTCGTTCCAGGAGGTCTTCCCTGCCTATCGCGATCCGTCTTGCGGTGTCTTCGGAGTCTGGGACAAGGCGCACAACGTCTATCTTGAGGGAACGCTCACTCTTGGTGTGATGTTTCCGCTGGTCGCGGTCATTGTTATCGGAAGTCTCATCCATATCCTTCTTCGCGGGATCCGCGAGCGCAGGGAATACAGGTTCGCCGGCTGCTTCGGACTTGCCGCCCTGTTTCTCGTCGCGTTGCATTCAGCTTTCGACTTTTCGCTGCAGATTCCCGGGTTTTCTCTCGTATTCGCGATGCTGATGGGGCCGACGGTCAGCATATGCCTCGGGAGGTCTGCAGGCGCGCGGTCCCCGTCGTCAGCGCAGCAGCAGAGATCGGGGAGATACCGCGTACGGTCACGCGTGAGGGCGTCGTGAGCAGAGATCCTGGGGGTCTTCTACCCCTTGGCCAAGGGGCTTATGTGGCGGGTGTAATACCAGCCGGGTGAATCGGCCGTTATCAGGTTCTCATACATCGAACGGGGAGCCACCAGCGATTTTGTCTCGCCGGAGTGCAGATGAACATAAAGCAGATGTGAGCGGTCATCATAAGATGCCGAGGCGATAAGCCGAGACTTTACTTCTGTCTTTTCCATAGACGTCCCATTTTGCCAGAAAGGGCTCGTTCACTCTAAAGCGCTGTGAATTCCACGCTTTCCTCCAGAAGCGAATTCAGTGTGTATGGTTTACGATAGGTTGTCAATTGTGAGGACATCACCTCTGCCGGAGCCATGTGGAGCGATCATCCGTCAGATCAGCCAGGTGGTGCGAAACCGATGAGATAGCCGCTCTTACTCCAGTTGAGCGTCGATGTGACGGTGTGAAGTCGCGTCACGAGATCTGGATCGCTTTTGGCGAAATGTTGGCTGAGAAGAGGCATCCATTCTGCCATTTCCGGGTTCTTGAGCTGTTCTTCTCCTGTCCGGCTGGCGATGGATTCCGGCTTTTCATAGGCTTCCGCCGAAAAGCGCGCCGCTGTAGCGAGACGCTGTTCGTCTTCGCGCGAAAGTGTCCGCCCGTTCTCGTCGGCAATGACGACAAGAAGCGCCAGTGCTTTCATCGCAAAGCTCTGGTAGTGGAGCGCTCTGCCACCACGGGAAAGCTCGATGGGGAAACTGCCGTCGGCGTCGCTTTGGGCGAGGCCGGTGTGCAGCGCATCCATCGCCCAGTCGAGTTGGCGATTGTTCTGCGTAAGCGCTGCGACCAGTCCGACCGCCGATGCTCCCCAGTAACGGGTGTTCGCATTCCGGTCGAGCCAGCGGTCGCTCTTGGGTCGTGGGCTGGAAGGAGGCGTGAATTCGGCGATGATCGCATCCCCGAGCTTGCCGAGCCATTCTTCGACGATTGTTCTTTGCTTCTCCGTTGGCGCGCCGAGCTGAAGTGCAACGGAATAGGCGTCGGTAAAGCTCTTCATGTCGAAGGCGGTAATCAGGATCGCCTGCCTGCGACCTTTGGGATCATTGTCGTCGAGATTGCCGAGGAGCGCATCGGCCTTGGCCCATACCACCAGCTGACGCATGATGCAGGGTCCGATGCGAGTGCGATCGCTCGAGGAAGTTATCGCCCGCCTGACCATGCGCCTGAGTGAGGCTCGTGTCTGGTCGACCAGTTTGTTCCGCTTGACGTATGAAGCCATCGCTTCCTTGTCGATGACGGATTGCGTCGCTCCCGCCTTGTAGAAAGTGCCGATGTTCGACATGTCCACCATCGGCGCAATCGGTTTTTCGCAGACGAACGGTTTGTCATATTGCGCGGCCGCCGTGGATCTTTCCGGCAGGACGAGAGGGTAGCGCAAGCCCGCTGCCCCGGCAGCATCGACCGTTGTCAGGAGCGAAAGCCCGGCCATGCATGCGGTCAGCCAGCGCAGGAGTTGTCGAGGTTTGCGGGATTGTGCCAATCGATCTACCCCTTTCCGGTGACGGCCATCCGGCCGGTCCGAATGCTCGCGCCCGTCGGCTGGTCCTGTTTTGGGGTAGTGTTGGAAAGAGGCGGTATCGTGTCAAGCAGGAGAAGAAGCCTATCTCGCTCCGAGATGGTTCCTGGCGATCTGCTCTACGAAGGCCCTTGGCCGTGACGCCGGAACAGGCGGTTCCGGCGTCACGATTGGTGTTTTCCCGGGTTTGGGGGGCCTCACCGGGAGACCCGCCCAAAATTGGCCGAAGCACCGAAGCGGGGTTATCTGCGGCTGACGTCGAACCACTGCCGCGGATTTTCGCCTGACTGTATCTTCAGCATGCGCAGGTCCGTGCGACGCCATTCCTTGATTGCGACCGTCCGGTTGTCGAGGATCAGGTCCCCGTCCGATGTGGCAACTGCAAGAACTGCGTGTCCTTCACCCTCCGAAGTACGCGCAACCACGAGTCGCAGCGCCTGACTCGGCCATCCGGCTTCGACGAGGCGGCGGCGTTTGGTGAGCGCGTAGTCTTCACAGTCGCCGGTTGTTCCGCCCACTTTCCATTCGTCATTGCCCGGCTCATCATTCTCGGGGCGCATGGAGCGATTGACCAGGCGGTTGATGCGCTGCAACTCCAGCTTCTTGGCCGGTGTGAGTTCCACCATGCTGCCCTGCAGTGAATTCTTCACTTGGCAATCGTCAGGATTTTTCACGCAAAAACGAACATGCGCATAGGGGGCCAGAGCTTGCCGGCCGACAGCTATAAGCTGTATTGTCGCGCTTCGGCCCAAGTCTTTCGTCAGGCCTCCGAGTGGAACCGCGTGGGAAGAAGGTGCAAAACCGAGAGTAATCATCGCACCGAGTGCGGCGAACAGTGCTTTGTTATAATTCATGTTCATCCCCGTCTCTTCTACACTTGTTCAATGGCTTTGATTGGGGACACATTACAGAAACTGAATTTAATTCGGCTTAAGCCAATTGTTGGCATTTTATCCTTTTTTGCGGTTGCCAAGTGGACTCAATGCTGCAGTGCGTATAAGGTCCTACTCAAAATGGGGTACTGCGGACATCGATGCCGTTTTCGGGTTGATAGCTGTGGTGGTTTGTCAGTGCTGCAGACGTGCAGAAAAAATGGTTCTTGAGTGAGGGGAATAACTTGAAGCTTTTCGCCGCCGGCCTGCTCTTGTCTACGTCAGTTGTTGTTCTTTCAGGATGCACGGCCACTTCAAGCTCTGGTCCAACCGGACGGGCAGTGGAAGAGCGGGCGACGGTCAAGGTGACCAATGCCGCGTCCAAGCGTTCCGTCGGCATCGATTATGCCTTGGTTGATATCAACCAGGCCCTGCTTGCCTACGCCTCCGAAACCACGGTCGAGGCTAGCCTCGGCAGTCTCGGCAATAGCCGCAGCGGCCCCCCTAGCCTTCCGCTTGGAGCGGGGGACATCATTCAGGTGGCTGTCTTCGAATCCCAGGCGGGCGGTCTCTTCATTCCCGCCGATGCCGGCAGTCGCCCGGGCAACTTCGTGACCCTTCCCGAGCAGACGATTGCGCGCGACGGTACGATCAGCGTTCCCTATGCCGGCCGCATTCGCGCTTCCGGCCGTCAGGTCGAAGAGGTTCAGGCCGAGGTTGAGGACCTGCTGTCCAGCAAGGCGATCGAGCCACAGGTCGTGATCACCAAGGTCAGCAGCAAGTCGGCCCAGGCTGCCGTTCTCGGCGATGTGAATGATCCCAAGAAGATCCAGCTCACCGATGCCGGTGAGCGCGTTCTGGATGCCGTTTCCGAAGCGGGTGGCTTGAGTGCGCCGAATGCGGAGACATTTGTCACCGTGCAGCGACGCGGACGCACCGCAAAGGTTCGCTTCGATAAGCTGCTCGCGAATCCGGGCGAGAATATCTACGTCGCTCCGGGCGACACGATTATCGCCGAACGCGAGCGCCGGACCTTCCTGGCCTTTGGCGCAGCGGGCACGAACGGCAGGTTTGATTTCGAGGAAGAGAACCTTACCCTCGGCGAGGGTCTCGGCAAGGCCGGCGGTCTTCTCGATTCTCGTGCAAATCCGGCGCAGGTCATGCTTTATCGCCAGGCGCCGCGCAAGCTGTTGGTTAGCCTCGGCGTTGATGTTTCCAAGTTCAAGGGTGACGAGATTCCCGTCGTCTTCAGGGCGGATCTGCGCGACCCGGCGGCTCTCTTTGCTGTTCAGAAGTTCCCGATGCAGGACAAGGACATCGTTTACATCTCGAACTCGGACTCGGTTGAAATCATCAAGTTCCTCAACCTGGTCAACTCGATTTCCTCGACAGCTTCCGGCGTAAGTTCGGATATCGTTTCGACAAGAGATTCCATCAAGGATCTCTAAGATGACAAAATTGCAGGGTTAACTGAGAATAAGTTTTGCCGTTGCTCGATGATGTCGCTGACATGTATGGGCAGATCGAGCGGATATAAGGAGCAAAAAGTGATGGACATGAAGACTGGCAAGTTTCTACTTCTGGCACTTGTGGGTACCTTTGCAGTTCCCGTCACGACAAGTGTCGCTTTCGCGCAGGAAGCGCCTCAGGCGCCGCGTGCGGGAAGCCTGTCCCGTCTCGGTGCCGCCGAGGTTCAGGCGTTCCTGAGCGCACCGGAAACCCTGCTGGGTGAGACGATTACCCCCGCATCGCTTTCCCTGCAGGTCCGTGGTCTTGCGATCTCCAGTGAGGACACTCTGGCGCCGCTGATTGCTCTGGTGTCCTCGGCCAACAACGAGCAGATCGGCAGCATTGCAGCAGGTCTCGCGCGAGCGGTTCGTGTATTGAGCGCGAGCACGGATCCTGCGGATCTTGCCCTTGCTTCACGTATTCAGGAAGAGGCTGCAAAGGTTACCAATCCGATCTTCCAGGCTGCGTTCTCGGGCGCGACGGGTGAGGTCGAAACTGCCGCGCTTGGTGGGGGCGCAGCTGGCGGTGGTGCTGGCGGGGCAGGCGCTCTCGGCGGTACCGGTTCTGCCTCGGGTACTGGTGGTGGCACCGGCGAAGCCTCCACGCCGGCGACGCAGGCTCAGGGGACTTCATTCTCCGGCGCATCCGGAGGCTTCTTCGCGAGTTCCGGTGGTGGTGGCACGACGACGCCCGTTGTGAGTCCGACTATCGTAATTAACGTCTTCTGAGTAGTTCGGTCCAACAAACGGACGAGGCGAGATCGTGCAGCTTTTGAACCGTGAACTCTACGGTGAGTCAGTCGTAAATGGATCTCAACGCGAGAGCGATTCTGAAGTCATAGACGTCGAGGCCGTGTGGGCCATCGTTCGACGTCAATGGATCGTCGTCTCGGTCTGCATGGTGGCCGGGCTTTTTCTTGGAATCGTTTATCTGCTTTCGGCGGTGCCGCTTTATACCTCGCAGATCAGTGTTCTGATCGACCGGAGCAACAAGCAGTTTGCCGACCAGCTTACATTGGGTGGCGGAGTTCTCGACGATGAGGGCTCCGTTCTCAGTCAGGTCGAGCTTCTGAGGTCGCAAACCATCGCGCTGTCCGTCGTCGACAAGCTCAAGCTGATCGATGATCCGCAGTTCAATGCGTCGTTCGGTTCCCTTTACAAGTCCACCTACCGTACGATCGTAAAGATTTTCAGCGTATCGCAATGGTTCTCCTCGGATGAGGGCGACTCGGTTGCCGATCTCGAGCAGAGAAAGCGCGATGCGGCGGCTGGTGTGCAGGGCAATATCAACGTGACGCGTGTCGGCCGATCCTATGTTTTGACGGTCGCATATGTTTCGCCTTTCCCGAACCTTTCGCAAAACGTGGCGAATGCGCTCGGCGATGCTTACCTGGAAGACAGTCTGAATTCGAAATATGAAGCGACGCGCCGGGCCAGCAACTGGCTTCTTGAGCGTATTGCGGAACTTCGCCAGCAGGCTCTGGACACCGACCTTGCGGTTCAGAAATTCAAGAGCGCCCATGGACTGGTGACGGCTGGCGACCAGCTGGTTTCAGACCAGCAGCTCTCTGAGTTGAATAGCGCTCTGATCGTGGCGCAGTCGGATGTCGCCAAGGCGAAGGCAAAGCTGCAGCGGATCGAACAAATTATCGATTCCGGTGAGACGGATGCCATCGTGAGCGACGTTCTGGACAGCAGCATTACCAATGAACTGCGGACGAAATACCTGAATGCTTCGAAGCTTGAGGCGCAGATTTCCGCCAAGCTTGGGCCACGCCATGTTCAGGCTGTCAGGCTCAGGGCGGAGATGGATGAATACAAGCGCCTTATGTTCGATGAGCTCAATCGAATTGCGCAGGGCTACCGAAGCGAGGTGGATGTCGCCGAAGCCCGCGAAAAGACACTTGCTGCGAACGTAGCCGATGCCACGGGCGTCAGCGCCAACGCCAACGAGACGATGGTTCAGCTTCGCGAACTCCAGCGTGAATCCGAAACCTATCGTAATCTGTATCAGACCTTCTTGCAGCGTTATCAGGAAGCCGTTCAGCAGCAATCCTTCCCGCTGACGGACGCGCGCATTATCTCGCGTGCGTCGGCATCCACGAGGCCGAGCCATCCCAAGAAGATCCTCGCTTTGGCAGGGTTCCTGGCGCTTGGAATGTTCGCCGGGGCCGGCATTGGCGCTTTCCGTGAATTCCGCGACCGTTTCTTCCGTGTCGGTGACCAGATCCGCTCGACCCTGGGTCTCGAGTTTCTTGGCACGGCTCCGTTGATGGCGGAAAACGCCGCCTACAAGGCCGAGCCGGTCTCTGATCCCCGCACCGTGGCCAAGTTCGGGCCGATCTACGACTACGTTGTGGACCACCCCTTGTCCTCTTTTGCCGAGACATTGCGCAACAGCAAGATCGCCGTCGATCTTGCCTGTTCGACGAAGAAGACGAAGGTTATCGGTATTGTTTCGACCCTTCCAGGCGAGGGCAAATCGACCATTGCCGTCAACTTCGCGGAGCTCTTGGCGGCTCAGGGCGCAAGAACCACTCTGATCGACGCCGACCTTCGCAATCCGGGCGCTACCCGCGCACTGGCTCAGCACGCGCAGGCCGGCGTTCTCGAGGCCATCCTCGGCAATCAGGATCTCGGCCGTCTTTGCCTCGTCAATCCGAGGACGGGGCTGAGGTTCCTTCCTGCCGTCATCAAGCAGCGCGTTCCGCATTCTTCGGAATTGTTGAGCTCGCCCGGCATGAAATCGATCATCTCGCGTCTCTCGGAAGTTAATGACTACATCATCGTCGACCTGCCGCCGCTTGCGCCGGTGGTCGACGCCAGGGCCTTTGCCGGCACGGTGGATGCTTTCCTTTTCATTGTGGAATGGGGCAAGGTCAGCAGGCGCCTCGTTCGCCAGTCGGTCGAGGCGGATAGCTACCTGTTCAACAAGTGTGTTGGCGTCATTCTGAACAAGGTCGATCAAGGCAAGCAGAAGCTTTACCAGAAATATGGTTCCTCGGAATATTATTACCGGACCTATTCGAAATACTACAATGAGAACGCGTAAACGTATCTCGGGTGGTCATTTCACCGGCCTTCTTCTTGTCTGCCTTGCGTTGATCGTTGTGTTTTTGTCATTTCAGGACCTGAGGCAGAGGCTTCGCTTTATCGATGTCGGGCGCATGGCTGCCCGGATCGAGAGGGGCGGTGTCGTCGGAACGGAAGCGGTCTTGCACACCGCTGCCGGCATCGATGCGAGAACCGGCCAGGGCATGTGCCTTTCTGATGTGGTAAAGGCGGGTGCAACGGTTGAGTTGACGCGCCTCGACCGTATGGATTTGACAAACGCGTTTCCGCAATGGGTGGAGACTGCGGACCTTGCAGATTCCTATCTCGTGCATGCGCTGTCCTGTCTTCCCACCAGCGGAAACCTATGGCTGCGGTTGGCCATGATACGCCAGGCCGTTGCCGAGGTCCCGACGTCGCTCGAGCATCTCGTTCAGCTTTCCCAGCTCTACGCGCCGGCAGAAGCCGATGTTTTGCGTGCAAGACTGCTAATGCTCAACCGTCTCTCCCCGGTCGGGATGTCCGCATTGGCTCCGATCTGGAAGGCGGACGTGAACGTGGCTTGCGGACAGCGTTATTCCTGGGCCGTGCGAGGACTGCCGCCCGCGAAAGGCGAGATCCGGGACTATCTGTCGAAAAGGCCAGAGAATGGCTCGTCCCTCGACTGGTGTAAGCCGTCCTAGGCCAATTCCGGCACAAGCGTGAAGCGGTCTGCGTCAGGAATTCTGTAAAAGCGAAGAGATAGAGCATTGAACGCGGACTGCGGCTGCCAGTAATGCTCTGGCGAAAATCGAGTGATCGGGAAGTCGTCCTGGAGAATTTCCGCTTTTCTCCAAATGGCGAAAATTCTCTATCTCTTTGTTTTTACGCATTTCCGGATGCAAAACCGTGACACACTTTTGCTGGAAATGCTCTAGGTCCCTGTTGTTTTCGAGCAAGCCCGGACAAAAAGCACGGTTCGCATCAGCAAAGGCCGTGGCTTCAGGGGATATCTGAATACAGCTTTGCAACATCACGGGATAGTTCTCCCGCCTGAAGCCTATTATCCCGCAAGTTCGGCGTGAAGCATGTCCCTGAGATCGCTGCCGTCTACGACGCACTCAACTTCATGCTCGCTTGTGGCGCCTTCGATGACGCGGCATTCCACGCGCTGGTTCCGCAGGACGTTATCGAGCGCCTTGAATGCCTTGAGCCCGCAAGCCTGCCGCTGCCCCGCGCTGGTCGTGCAGACCTTGCCACGCTCTACGGGAGTAACGCCCGCCAGCCGGAAATCCGCTCCGTCATACCGGAACGTCGTATTGTCGATCACCCGCAGCCGTCCCGGGGCGCGCAGTTTCATCGGATATGGGTCGGTGATCGCGGCGAGGCGCTCATAGGTCTGGCTCGATCGATCGACGGTAACCGGCGCCTGTGTCCATACACCTTGCGAGGATACATCGAGATGATGGATCGGCGTGTCGCCATCCGCCCATGCGGATGCCAGAGCGATCCCCCGATCACCAGCAGGATCGCCGCGGCAAGTCTGGAAAGGAGTTCAAGCAGTGCTGGCATTGGATGTTCCGGCAAGGACAATTGCGTCGGACATACAATGCGGTCCGTTCAGGTCCGGTTCCGAAGATCACTGCAATTTAAGCAATCCTGCGGATTTCCTGCCGGGAACAGGCAACCTCGGTCATGATGGCGGCAGACATGGCCCGTGCCGCGTAATCGCATCCAGCTTACTGGCAGTCCTCGGACCAGGTGCGCTGTTCGCCGCGGAAGGTGCACGGGCTGTTACCCTGCCGGGTGTTTTTGCGATAATAGTCCCGCCGTGCCCGCTGTGAGTCATTGCCGGCGCATCGGTCCGGCATACGCTGGCAATCGACATAGTTCTTGTTGCTGACGCGCGGATTGCGAGGATCCGTCACGTCGGAATGTGCGGGTAAAGGAACCACCAGAGCGGCAAAAATAGCAAGCACCCAAAGTTTCACAGTAATTCTCCCGGCGCGATTTCCATTCATCCTTATATGGGAAGTTCCGCCATCATTTCCATTAGGCTTTCCTGCTGAGCCGACTACCCGATAAGGGTCTGCAAGGCGAGCTTGCCTGCTGGTTGTATTCTCCTCTGGGGTAAGGTGATTCCCCCGAGCGTCGCGGATAGAGCCGTCGGGGAAGGGGGAAACAGATGGCGAGCGAGGCGTCCAGCGGCTCGGCGGTTTTGGGATTTCTCACGAAATTAATGGAATTTCGACGCTACGAAACGTTTAACAAAACTGCGTGATGGCAGAAATTTGACCAAGCTGGTTCAAAACTGCGGCAGAATCTCTCTTTACATCGATTCTTTTACCGATAAGAAAAAAGACAGAGCGCCTGCAGGGCGAGACCGGTCGGTGAGGAGACTTGTCAAATCGCGACCACTACCGGCTCGGCAGGGCGCCCGCCCGCGTGGGGTTTGCCACGCACAGACCGGCGTCGCGCGAAAATTGGGGTGCGCTTCGCCACAAAGAAACAGGCGAAACCGGTACAACCGGATTTCACCAATGGGAGACTACCAATGAAATTGAAGTTTGGCTTTGCTGCGGCTCTGCTCGCGGCCACGTTCCTTTCCACGGCGGCCAGCGCCAAGACCTTCGTCTACTGCTCCGAAGGTTCGCCGGAGGGCTTCGATCCGGGTCTTTACACCGCCGGCACCACCTTCGACGCTTCGGCTCACCCGGTCTACAGCCGCCTGCTCGAGTTCGAACCCGGCACGACCAATCCGGTTGCCGGCCTCGCTGAAAGCTGGACCGTTTCCGAAGACGGCAAGGAATACGTCTTCAAGCTGCGTCCCGGCGTGAAGTTCCAGACCACCGATTTCTTCACTCCGACCCGCGAGCTGAACGCTGACGACGTCGTCTTCTCGATCGAGCGCCAGATCAAGGCCGATCATCCTTGGCACCAGTATGTTCCGGGCACGTCCTGGGAATATGCCGCCGGCATGGGCTTCCCGGAACTCATCAAGTCGGTCGAAAAGGTCGATGACCTGACGGTCAAGTTCGTCCTCAACCGCGCTGAAGCTCCGTTCCTCGCCAACGTCGCCATGCCGTTCGCATCGATCCTGTCGAAGGAATATGCCGACAAGCTCGACGCCGAAGGCAAGAAGGAACAGCTGAACCAGATGCCGGTCGGCACCGGTCCGTTCACCTTCGTCGGCTACCAGCAGGATGCCGTCATCCGCTACAAGAAGAACGCCGATTACTGGGGCGGCGCTCCGAAGATCGACGATCTCGTCTTCGCAATCACCACCGACGCTGCTGTTCGCTATCAGAAGCTGAAGGCTGGCGAATGCCACCTGATGCCGTTCCCGAACGCTGCCGACGTCGAGTCCATGAAGGCTGATTCGAGCCTGAAGGTCATGGAGCAGGAAGGCCTGAACGTTGCCTACCTCGCCTACAACACGACCCAGGCGCCCTTCGACAAGCCTGAAGTCCGCAAGGCGCTGAACAAGGCTATCAACAAGAAGGCAATCGTCGACGCCGTGTTCCAGGGCATGGCCGCTCCGGCCAAGAACCCGATCCCGCCGACCATGTGGTCCTACAACGACAAGATCGAAGACGATACCTACGACCTCGACGCTGCCAAGAAGATGCTCGAGGAAGCCGGCGTCAAGGATCTGTCGATGAAGATCTGGGCCATGCCGGTATCGCGTCCCTACATGCTGAATGCCCGTCGCGCGGCTGAAATCATGCAGGACGACTTCGCCAAGATCGGCGTCAAGGTCGAGATCGTTTCCTACGAATGGGCCGAATACCTCGACCGCTCCAAGGCCAAGGACCGCGACGGCGCCGCCATGCTCGGCTGGACCGGCGACAACGGCGACCCGGACAACTTCCTCGACACCCTGCTCGGCTGCGAAGCCGTGGGCGGCAACAACCGCGCCCAGTGGTGCAATCCGGAATTCGACGCCCTCGTGAAGAAGGCGAAGGTCACCTCCGACAAGGCCGAGCGCACCAAGCTGTATGAAGAGGCTCAGGTCATCTTCAAGCGCGAAGCTCCGTGGGCAACGCTCGATCACTCCCTGTCCGTCGTTCCGATGCGCAAGGAAGTTTCCGGCTTCGTCCAGAGCCCGCTCGGCGACTTCACCTTCGAAAACGTCGACATCTCCGAGTAATCGTCAAGACTGAATGGATCACCGCGGGAGCCATGCGCTTCCGCGGTGATTGCATGAGAGCCCGGCGGTTGTTACCGTCAGGCCCCAGAGGCTCAGGAAGGCAGATGCTGCTTCCGAGCAAGACCGGCCCGGGATGGCCGGCGATTACAGACCTCCAAGAAAAACATAAGCGGGTCCATCATGTTTGGCTTTCTCCTGCGACGGCTTGCCGTCCTCATTCCGACATTCGTCGGGGTCTCGATCATAGCCTTCGCCTTCATCCGGCTCCTGCCGGGCGATCCGGTGGCGTTGCTGTCCGGCGAACGCGTCATGTCGCCCGAGCGGCATGCCCAGATCAGCCACCAGCTCGGCCTCGACCGGCCGCTGGTCGTCCAGTATTTCGATTACCTGGGCGGTGTGCTGACCGGCGATTTCGGCTCCTCGATCGTTTCCAAGTCTCCGATCCTCAATCAGTTCCTGTCGCTGTTTCCGGCAACGGTCGAGCTGTCCTTCTGTGCCATCGTCATCGCGATTGCGCTCGGCATTCCGGCCGGTGTCATCGCGGCGATCAAGCGCGGTTCGGTGTTCGACCAGTCGATGATGGGCGTGGCGCTCGTCGGCTATTCGATGCCGATCTTCTGGTGGGGCCTGCTGCTCATCATCCTGTTTTCCGGCATGCTGCAGTGGACGCCGGTGTCGGGCCGCATCTCGCTGATGTATTTCTTCCCGCCGGTAACGGGCTTCATGCTGATTGACTCGCTGCTGTCGGGGCAGAAGGGCGCTTTCACCTCGGCGCTCAGCCACCTGATCCTGCCGTCGATCGTGCTGGCCACCATTCCGCTCGCGGTCATCGCCCGCCAGACGCGTTCGGCCATGCTCGAAGTGCTGTCGGAAGACTATATCCGCACCGCGCGCGCCAAGGGCCTCTCGCCGTTCCGGGTGATCGGCCTGCATGCCCTGCGCAACGCCATGATCCCCGTCATCACCACGATTGGCCTGCAGATCGGCGTCATGCTCGCCGGCGCCATCCTGACCGAGACGATCTTCTCCTGGCCGGGCATCGGCAAATGGATGGTCGATAGCGTCTTCCGTCGCGACTATCCGGTGATCCAGGGCGGTCTTCTTCTGATCGCCGGCATCATCATGGTCGTCAATCTCGTTGTTGATCTGCTCTACGGCCTGATCAATCCGCGTATCCGCCACTAAGAGGTGAAAAAACTCCATGGCTGAGACAACTCAGGGACAGACGGTTTCCAGCGCGGCGATGCGCCGCCAGATGCTGGCCGAATTCTGGTTCTATTTCTCCGAAAACCGCGGGGCGGTGATCGGCCTCTTCGTGTTCCTCGCGCTCGTGCTGATCGCGGTCTTCGCGCCGCTGGTCGCGCCCCATTCCCCGTTCGAACAGTATCGCGACGCCATCCTCGTGCCGCCGTCCTGGCTCGAAGGCGGCAACAGTACGTATCTTCTGGGCACGGATCCTGTCGGTCGCGACATCCTTTCGCGTTTGATCTATGGCGCCCAGTATTCGCTGTTCATCGGCGTTTTCGTCACCACACTGTCGCTGACAGGCGGCATTCTCGTCGGTCTGATCGCCGGTTATTACCGTGGCTGGATCGATACCGTCATCATGCGCCTGATGGACATCATCCTGGCATTCCCGTCGCTGCTTCTTGCGCTGGTGCTCGTTGCAATCCTCGGGCCGAGCCTGACCAACGGCATGATCGCCATCGCGCTCACCCTGCAGCCGCATTTCGTGCGCCTTACCCGCGCCGCGGTCATGGCGGAAAAGAGCCGTGACTACGTGACCGCCGCCCGCCTCGCAGGCGCCGGTCCCTTCCGGCTGATGTTCCGCACCATCCTGCCGAACTGCACCGCGCCGCTGATCGTCCAGGCGACGCTGTCCTTCTCCAACGCGATCCTCGATGCGGCCGCCCTCGGCTTCCTCGGCATGGGCGCCCAGCCTCCGGCTCCGGAATGGGGAACCATGCTCGCCGAAGCCCGCGAATTCATCCTGCGCGCCTGGTGGGTGGTCACCTTCCCTGGTCTTGCCATCCTCATCACCGTTCTCGCCATCAACCTGATGGGCGACGGCCTGCGTGATGCGCTCGACCCGAAACTGAAGAGGTCCTGACATGGCGCTTCTCGATATTCAGAACCTGACCGTCGAATTCGAAACGGCCTCCGGCTGGTTCAAGGCGGTCGATGGCGTATCGCTTTCGGTGGAAGCCGGCGAAGTGCTGGCGATCGTCGGCGAATCCGGCTCCGGAAAGTCGGTCTCGATGCTCGCCGTCATGGGCCTTCTGCCCTGGACGGCGAAGATCACCGCCGACAGCATGCTCTTTCAGGGCAAGGACATCATGCGGATCTCGCCTGCCGAGCGGCGTAAGCTGATCGGCAAGGATATCGCCATGATCTTCCAGGAGCCGGTGGCGAGCCTCAATCCCTGCTTCACCGTCGGTTTCCAGATAGAGGAAGTGCTGCGCATTCACATGGGGCTTGGCAAGGCCGCCCGTCGTGAGCGCGCCATCGAGCTCTTCCGGCTGGTCGGCCTGCCCGATCCGGCCGAGCGGCTCAATCACTTCCCGCACCAGATGTCCGGCGGCCAGTGCCAGCGTGTCATGATCGCCATGGCGATCGCCTGCAATCCGACGCTTCTGATCGCAGACGAACCGACCACCGCGCTCGACGTGACCATCCAGAAGCAGATCCTTGATCTACTGATGGACCTGCAGGCGAAGAATGGCATGGGCCTGATCATGATTACCCATGACATGGGTGTCGTGGCGGAAACCGCCGACCGCGTGATCGTGCAGTACAAGGGTCGCAAGATGGAAGAGGCCGACGTGCTCTCGCTCTTCGAAGCACCGAAGAACGCCTATACGCGCGCGCTTCTTTCCGCCTTGCCGGAAAACGCGACCGGAGATCGTCTGACGACCGTTTCCGACTTCCTTGCAGGTTCGGCCGCAGGAGAAAACGCATGAGCGACATGACCACCACACAGACGCCGATGCTCGAGATCCGCAACATCAAGCGCGATTATCACGTGCCGACCGGCCTCTTCAAACCGGAGAAGGTCGTGCATGCGGTCAAGGGCGTGTCCTTCAAGCTGGAGACCGGCAAGACGCTCGCCATTGTCGGCGAAAGCGGTTGTGGCAAGTCCACGCTTGCCCGCATCCTGACCTTCATCGATGAACCGACGGCCGGCGAACTCCTGATCGAAGGCAAGACGGTCGATACCCGTCCGGGTCATCTCACCGCCGAGATGCGCCAGAAGGTGCAGATCGTCTTCCAGAACCCCTATGGTTCGCTCAACCCGCGCCAGAAGATCGGCGACGTGCTGGGTGAGCCGCTCGCCATCAACACGAGCATGACCGCCGCCGAACGCCGCGAGCGGGCGACCGAAATGCTGGTAAAGGTCGGCCTGGGACCGGAACACTATAACCGCTACCCGCACATGTTCTCCGGCGGCCAGCGCCAGCGTATCGCCATTGCGCGCGCGCTGATGTTGAAACCGAAGCTGCTTGTGCTGGACGAGCCGGTTTCCGCTCTCGACCTTTCGGTACAGGCGCAGGTGCTGAACCTGCTGGCGGATCTTCAGGACGAATTCGGCCTGACCTACGTCTTCATCAGCCACGATCTTTCGGTCGTGCGTTACATCGCCGACGAGGTGATGGTGATGTATTACGGCGAGGCCGTCGAATATGGCAGCCGCGACGAGGTCTTCTCCGATCCGAAGCACGATTATACCCGGACGCTCTTTGCCGCCACGCCGCGCGCCGACGTGGACACGATCCGCGCCCGCGTTGCCGCAAAACGGGCCGGTGCTCCGAAGGTCGCCTGATAGCGTCCCGGCTATTGAACCAGGAAATTTGAAAGGCCGGTGCGAAAGCGCCGGCCTTTTTCTTCACCGGATCACATGCATTTCGCAATCCTCCCACGACGCACTTGTCCGGCTTTCGTTTTTCCGTAGGATGAAGAAAAACGAAAAAGAGAAATGAAAGGGAGGATCATCATGCTGCTTACCCCGCGTCAGGCGGAAATCGTGGCGCTCGCCAAGGAGCAGGGCCGCGTTCTGGTCGACGAACTCGCCAACCGTTTTTCCGTCACGCCCCAGACGATCCGCAAGGATCTGAACGACCTCTGCGACGGCCGGGCGCTGACGCGCATTCATGGCGGCGCGATCTTCCCGAGCGGCAACGAGAACGTCAAATACGAGGCGCGGCGGTCGATTGCCTCGTCCGAAAAACAGGCGATCGGCAAGGCTGCGGCCGCTCTCATTCCCGACAACTCCTCGCTGTTCATCAATATCGGCACGACAACCGAAGCGGTAGGCGAAGCGCTTACCGACCATCGCGAACTCATGGTCATCACCAATAATATCAATGTTGCCAACCACTTGAGGGTCTTTCCCTCGATCGAGGTGGTGATTGCCGGTGGCGTTGTCCGCGGCTCCGATGGTGGTATCGTCGGTGAAGCCGCTGTCGATTTCATCCGTCAGTTCAAGGTGGATTTTGCCGTCATCGGCGTCTCGGCAATCGATGGCGATGGCGCGCTTCTCGACTTCGACTTTCGCGAGGTGAAGGTGGCGCAGGCCATCATGGCCAATGCCCGCCATGTGATATTGGTGAGCGATTCCAGCAAGTTCGAACGCACGGCTCCCGTGCGGATCGGCCATCTCTCGCAGGTGCACACTTTCATTACCGATCGCTGTCCGCTGGATGCCATCAGGACGATCTGCGCCGAAAACGACGTCAATCTCATCGAGACCGCGCCGTGAAGCGTGACCTTGTCAGGAGGCGATAAATCTTCGTTTGACATTCGATTTGATTTCGAATTAGATAATCACACTTTCGCAATTGCAAAAAATTGTGCAATGCGAAATCGGGTGGGGAAGATAATGTCAGGCGAAACGGTTTTCGATCTCTTCGTGATCGGTGGCGGCATCAACGGCTGCGGCATTGCCCGCGACGCTGTTGGTCGCGGCTATTCCGTGGCGCTTGCCGAAATGAACGACTTCGCCTCCGGTACATCGTCCGGCGCGACCAAGCTCATCCATGGCGGCCTCCGCTATCTCGAACACTACGAGTTTCGTCTGGTGCGTGAGGCGCTGATGGAGCGCGAAGTGCTGTGGGCCATGGCCCCGCACATCATCTGGCCCATGCGCTTTGTCCTGCCGTTCCAGAAGGGCGGCATCCGCCCTGCATGGCTGATCCGCCTCGGGCTTTTCCTTTACGATCATCTCGGCGGGCGCAAGCTCCTGCCGCCGACGAAGACGCTGGACCTTCGAAGCGATGTCGCCGGCAAGCCGTTGAAGCCGCTTTTCTCCCGCGCCTTCGAATATTCGGATGGCTGGGTGGACGACGCGCGCATGGTCGTGCTCAACGCCCGCGATGCCGCCGACCGCGGCGCCACCATCCTCAGTCGCTCAAAGGTCGTATCCGCGCGTCGGGACGGCAATGTCTGGGTGATCGAGGTCCGCAGCGAGCAGACCGGTGCGGTGACGACCTTCCGGTCCCGCATGCTGGTCAATGCCGCCGGTCCCTGGGTGGATCAGGTTCTGGCCGGCGCCTTCGGGCGCAACAATGTCCATAATGTCCGCCTCGTGCAGGGCAGCCATATCGTGGTGCGCAAGAAGTTCTCCGATCCGCGCGCCTATTTCTTCCAGAATCCGGACAACCGGATCATCTTCGCGATACCCTACGAGAAGGAATTTACGCTGATCGGCACCACGGACCGCGATTATTCCGGCGATCCGAAGAGCGTGAAGATCAGCGACGAGGAAACGGCCTATCTTTGCAACGCCGCAAGCGAGTATTTCGCCGAGCCGGTGCGCCCCGAAGATATCGTCTGGACCTATTCGGCGGTGCGCCCGCTTTATGATGACGGCGCTTCCAAGGCGCAGGAAGCGACCCGCGATTATGTGCTGAAGCTCGACAGCGATGCGGCCGGTCCGCCGCTCCTGAACGTCTTTGGCGGCAAGCTCACCACCTATCGGCGGCTTGCCGAGCATGCGCTGGAAAAGATCGGCGAAGCGATCGGCATCAAAGGATCGTCCTGGACGGGCAAAAGCCGTCTGCCGGGCGGTGATTTCGCTCCGACCGGCTACGAATCGGAAGTTTCGAAGCTTGCAAAACGCGCGCCGTTTCTGGCGCGGACGCATGCCGAACGGCTTGTCCGCTGTTACGGCACGCTTGCGGGCGCAATCATCGGCAACGCGTCGCGGCCGGAGGATCTTGGCCGCTTCTTCGGAGGTACGCTTTACGAAGCGGAAGTGCGCTGGCTGATCGAGAAGGAATGGGCGCGCACGGCAGAGGATGTGCTGTGGCGGCGTACGAAACAGGGATTGCTCCTGACGGCCGGAGAGGCCGCGGGACTTGAGGAATATATGGCGGGCGTCGTCGTTCACTGACGCACCCGCAGCAGACTGATCTGCATCTATCGCCGACGGTTGGAGGAGGCCCGAGGAAACAATGCTCGAATTGCGCAATGTGTCGAAGATGGCGGGAGGCGAATTCCATATTCGCCCCACCGACCTGACGTTACGGCGGGGAACGCTGAACGTCCTGCTCGGGCCGACGCTCTCCGGCAAGACCTCGCTGATGCGCCTCATGGCCGGTCTCGACAAGCCGACCGAAGGCACGATCCATTTCGACGGCGAGGACGTGACCGGCGTGCCTGTGCAGAAGCGCAACGTCGCCATGGTCTACCAGCAGTTCATCAATTATCCGGCGCTGACCGTTTATGAAAACATCGCTTCGCCGATGCGGATTGCCGGCAAGGATCGGGCGACCATCGATCGCGAAGTGCGCAAGGCCGCCGATCTCCTGAAGCTCACGCCCTATCTGGACCGCACGCCGCTCAATCTTTCCGGCGGCCAGCAGCAGCGCACGGCGCTGGCGCGGGCAATCGTCAAGAAGGCCAATCTGGTCCTGCTCGACGAGCCGCTGGCAAACCTCGACTACAAGCTGCGCGAGGAACTGCGCGAGGAGCTTCCGAAGATCTTCGCCGAATCCGGTGCGATCTTCGTCTACGCCACGACGGAACCCTCCGAGGCCCTGTTGCTGGGCGGCAATACCGCGACGCTCCGCGAGGGCCGTGTCACCCAGTTCGGCCCGACGATCGAGATTTATCGCCGCCCGGTCGATCTACTGACTGCCAAGACCTTTGCCGATCCTCCACTCAACACCATCGAGGCTGTGAAAGCCGATGGCGTCTTCCGGGTGGGCGGGCAGGCAGCACTGCCGGTGCCGCCGCATCTGCTCGGCGTGGCGAACGGCCCGGTGACCGTCGCGTTCCAGCCGCATCACCTTGCGCTGCGCCGCCAGCATGATGGCGTTGCGAGGGTGAGCGTTCGCACGCTGATTTCCGAGATTGCCGGGTCGGAAAGCTTCATTCACGTCGATTTTGCCGGCGCCCGCTGGGTCATGCTTGCCCATGGCATCCATGACATCGAGCCGGACCGCGAGATCGAGGTCTATGTCGACGCGCGCCATCTGATGGCGTTCGATGCCGAGGGTCGTGCGCTGGGCGCGCCGGCCCCCGAGACGGCGTGAGGGAGGCAGGGATCATGGCACGCATCAATCTCCAGCATATCCGTCACGCTTACAGCGCCAAGGCGCAGGCTGCCGGCGACTATGCACTCAAGGAAGTACATCACGAATGGGCCGACGGCGGTGCTTACGCTCTGCTTGGCCCCTCCGGTTGCGGCAAGACGACGTTGCTCAACATCATTTCCGGGCTGCTGCATCCGTCCGACGGGCGCATCGAGTTCGACGGTGTCGACGTGACAGAGCTTTCGACCGAACAGCGCAACATTGCGCAGGTCTTCCAGTTCCCGGTCGTCTACGACACGATGACGGTGTTCGACAATCTCGCCTTTCCGCTGCGCAACCGGCATGTGCCGGAAGCGGAAGTGCAGCGCCGCGTCGCCGAAATCCTCGAAATGATCGACCTTGGCGGCATGGCGAAGCGCCGCGCGCAGGGGCTCACCGCCGACCAGAAGCAGAAGATCTCGCTTGGCCGCGGTCTGGTGCGCTCGGACGTGAATGCGATCCTCTTCGACGAGCCGCTGACTGTCATCGATCCGCACATGAAATGGGTGCTGCGTTCACAGTTGAAGCGGCTGCATCGCCAGTCCGGCTTCACCATGGTCTATGTTACCCACGACCAGACAGAGGCGCTCACCTTCGCCGACAAGGTGGTGGTGATGTATGACGGCCAGATCGTGCAGATCGGCACGCCGGCCGAGCTTTTCGAGAAGCCGAGCCACACCTTCGTCGGTTATTTCATCGGCTCTCCGGGCATGAACGTCATGCCGGTCGCGGTCGAGGGCTCTTCGGCGCGCATCGGCGATCAGATCATTCCGCTTGTCGGAGCGCCGAAGGTCGGCGCCAGCAACAAGATCGAGCTTGGCATCCGCCCCGAATTCATCCGCATCGGACGCGAGGGCATGCCGGTGCACGTCAACAAGGTCGAGGATATCGGCCGCCAGAAGATCGTTCGCGCCACATTCTGCGGCCAGCCGCTGTCGATCGTCGTTCCGGAGGATGACGAGGTGCCGACGGAGGCGCGGATCATTTTCGAACCGAAGGCGATCGGTATCTACGCCGATTCCTGGCGCGTGGGCACGGAGGGCTGAACCATGGAAAAGACCTGGAACAACAAGGCCTGGTTCATGGTGCTGCCGGTGCTGGTGCTGGTGGCCTTCTCGGCGGTCATTCCGCTGATGACGGTGGTGAACTATTCGGTGCAGGACACTTTCGGCAACAACCAGTTCTTCTGGGCCGGCACGGACTGGTTCACGCAGATGCTGGAATCCGACCGTTTCTGGGACGCTCTCGTCCGTAACCTGTTCTTCTCGATGGTGATCCTCGCGATCGAGGTGCCGCTCGGCATCCTGATCGCGCTCAACATGCCGAAAACGGGTCTCGGCGTTCCCGTCTGCCTCGTGCTGATGGCGCTGCCACTGCTCATTCCGTGGAACGTCGTCGGCACCATCTGGCAGGTCTTTGGCCGCGTGGATATCGGCCTGCTCGGCCACACGCTGACGGCGCTCGGCATTTCCTACAACTACACGCAGGATCCGACGGCGGCATGGATCACCGTCATCGTCATGGACGTGTGGCACTGGACCAGCCTCGTCGTGCTGCTCTGCTATGCCGGCCTCGTTTCGATCCCCGATGCCTATTATCAGGCGGCCAAGATCGACGGCGCTTCCCGCTGGTCGGTGTTCCGATACATCCAGCTGCCGAAGATGAAGCGCGTGCTTCTGATCGCCGTGCTGCTGCGCTTCATGGACAGCTTCATGATCTACACCGAGCCCTTCGTCGTCACCGGCGGTGGCCCCGGCAACTCCACGACCTTCCTGTCGATCGACCTCGTCAAGATGGCGGTCGGCCAGTTCGACCTCGGCCCGGCGGCGGCCATGTCGATCATCTACTTCCTGATCATCCTGGCCCTGTCCTGGATCTTCTACACCGTCATGACCATCAACGACGCACCGCAGAAGTGAGGGAGGCGGGACCATGAACCACGATACCCGCGGCAAGCTCTCCTTCCTCGTTCCGACGATCTACATCCTTTTTCTGATCCTGCCGATCTACTGGCTGGTCAACATGAGTTTCAAGGAAAACAGCGAGATCCTCGGTGCGCTGTCGCTCTGGCCGAAGAACCCGACACTCAGGAACTACACGGTGATCTTCACCGATCCTTCCTGGTACAAGGGCTACATCAACTCGATCATCTATGTGGTGATGAATACCGTGATCTCGGTCACGGCGGCGCTGCCGGCGGCCTACGCCTTCTCGCGTTACCGCTTCCTCGGCGACAAGCATCTGTTCTTCTGGCTGCTGACCAACCGCATGGCCCCGCCGGCCGTCTTCGCGCTGCCCTTCTTCCAGCTCTATTCCGCCTTCGGACTGATCGACACCCACATCGCGGTGGCCATCGCCCACTGCCTGTTCAACGTGCCGCTCGCCGTCTGGATCCTCGAAGGCTTCATGTCCGGCGTGCCGAAGGAGATCGACGAGACCGCCTATATCGACGGCTATTCCTTCCCGAAATTCTTCGTGAAGATCTTCATGCCGCTGATCGCTTCCGGCATCGGTGTCGCCGCCTTCTTCTGCTTCATGTTCTCGTGGGTCGAGCTTCTGATCGCCCGCACGCTGACCACCACGGACGCCAAGCCGATTGCCGCGATCATGACCCGCACGGTCTCCGCTTCGGGCATGGACTGGGGCGTTCTGGCCGCCGCCGGCGTGCTGACCATCATTCCCGGCGCGCTCGTCATCTATTTCGTCCGCAACTACATCGCCAAGGGCTTTGCCCTCGGCCGCGTGTGACAGGAGGCTGCGATGAGCTTTTCATGGATGGCCTGGACGCTTCCGACGGCCCTTTTCTTCATCATCATCTTCCTGCTGATCGCGGCGATGGGGGTGTGGGAGTATTTCTCGCCCGGCGGCAATCCGCGTGTCGGCATACTGCGCTTTGAAACCACCCGCGGCGACCGCCTGTTCGTGTCGCTGCTCGGTTCGGCATTCATTCATCTTGCCTGGCTGGGACTTGGCGGTCCCAACCTCTGGTGGGCTCTCGCCTTGTCAGTGGTCTACGCGATCGGCGTATTCCGCTTCGTGTGAGGCAGAAAGAACGGATGGCGGGGAGGTTCGCCATCCATGACGACGAAAACTGCAATCGCAAACCCTTGGGAGGACAATCATGCGACGGCATCTTTTGACGACGACGGCAGTCATGCTGCTGGCATTTACCGGTACGGCTCTTGCCGGCATGGACGAGGCAAAACAGTTCCTGGACAAGGAAATCGGTGACGTTTCATCGCTTCCGCGCGCCGACCAGGAAAAGGAAATGCAGTGGTTCATCGACGCTGCCAAGCCCTTTGCCGGCATGGACATCAAGGTGGTTTCGGAAACCATCACCACCCATGAATACGAATCCAAGGTTCTGGCGCCTGCCTTTACCGCGATCACCGGCATCAAGATCACCCACGATCTGATCGGCGAAGGCGACGTCATCGAGAAGCTGCAGACGCAGATGCAGTCGGGCGAGAATATCTATGACGCCTATGTCAACGACTCGGACCTGATCGGCACCCATTGGCGCTACCAGCAGGCCCGTTCGCTGACCGACTTCATGGCCAATGAAGGCAAGGACGTCACCAACCCCGGCCTCGACATCGACGACTTCATCGGCAAGTCCTTCACCACTGCCCCGGACGGCAAGCTTTACCAGCTGCCCGACCAGCAGTTCGCCAACCTCTACTGGTTCCGTTACGACTGGTTCAACGACGCCAAGAACAAGGAGGACTTCAAGGCCAAGTATGGCTATGACCTCGGCGTTCCGGTCAACTGGTCGGCTTACGAGGATATCGCCGAGTTCTTCACCGGCCGCGAGATCGACGGCAAAAAGGTCTATGGCCACATGGACTACGGCAAGAAGGACCCGTCGCTCGGCTGGCGCTTCACCGACGCATGGCTGTCGATGGCCGGCAACGGCGACAAGGGTATCCCGAACGGCCTGCCGGTCGACGAATGGGGCATCAAGGTCGACGAAAAGTCGCGTCCGGTCGGCTCCTGCGTTGCCCGTGGCGGTGACACCAATGGCCCGGCTGCGGTCTATTCGATCCAGAAGTATCTCGATTGGCTGAAAGCCTATGCTCCGGCTTCCGCAGCCGGCATGACCTTCTCCGAATCCGGTCCGGTGCCGTCTCAGGGTGAAGTCGCCCAGCAGATGTTCACCTACACGGCTTTCACCGCCGACTTCGTCAAGGACGGCCTGCCGGTCGTGAATGCGGACGGCACGCCGAAATGGCGTTTTGCTCCGTCTCCGCATGGCGTCTACTGGAAGGACGGCATGAAGCTCGGCTATCAGGACGCCGGTTCCTGGACGCTGATGAAGTCGACTCCTGACGACCGCGCCAAGGCCGCATGGCTCTACGCCCAGTTCGTCACTTCGAAGACGGTCGACGTCAAGAAGAGCCATGTCGGCCTGACCTTCATCCGTCAGTCGACGCTGGATCATCAGTCCTTCACCGATCGCGCGCCGAAGCTCGGTGGTCTCGTCGAGTTCTACCGTTCGCCGGCTCGCCTGCAGTGGTCGCCGACGGGTACGAACATTCCTGACTATCCGAAGCTCGCCCAGCTCTGGTGGCAGGCAATCGGCGATGCTTCTTCCGGCGCCAAGACCGCGCAGGAAGCCATGGACTCGCTGTGCGCCGAGCAGGAAAAGGTCCTTTCCCGTCTGGAACGTTCCGGCGTTCAGGGCGACATGGGTCCGAAGCTCGCCGAAGAGCATGATATCGAGTACTGGAACAAGGATGCCGTCGCGAAGGGCAACCTCGCACCGCAGCTGAAGATCGAGAACGAGAAGGAAAAGCCGCTCACCGTCAACTATGACGAACTCGTCGCCAGCTGGAAGAAGTAAATCCCGGTAAAATCGGGAAAAGACCGGGGCGCTTCTCGTGCCCCGGTCGCCTGTTGTTCGGGAATGAAGACGTTTCCGAAAAATGCGTAGCGGTCTTGCGTCCGTAACGGCGCTTGACAAGGAGAAAGGGCAGGGCAGGCGATCCCGTTTCACCTGTCATGCGAAAGGGAGCGAATTCCATGGGTGGTTACATCCTCGCCATCGACCAGGGAACCACATCCAGCCGTACCGTCGTCTTCGATGGAGACATGACGATCGCCGGCGTGGGCCAGCAGGAATTCACGCAGCATTTTCCGTCCTCCGGCTGGGTGGAACACGACGCCGAGGAAATCTGGAGAAGCGTTCTCGCAACCGTTCGAACAGCGCTTGCCAAGGCAAGCGTCTCCGCCGCCGACATCACCGCGATCGGCATCACTAACCAGCGCGAGACGACCGTCGTCTGGGACCGCAAGACCGGCGAGCCGCTGCACCGCGCGATCGTATGGCAGGACCGCCGCACGGCCCGCTTCTGCGAGGAGCTGAAGGAAAAAGGTCTCGAACCGAAGTTCACCGAAAAGACCGGCCTGCTGCTCGACCCCTATTTTTCCGGCACCAAGCTTGCCTGGCTGCTGGAGAATGTCCAGGGATTGCGCACCCGCGCCGCGGCCGGCGAGGTCTGCTTCGGCACGGTGGATAGCTGGCTCATCTACAAGCTGACGGACGGCAAGGTGCATGTCACCGATGCCACCAACGCGTCCCGAACGCTTCTTTACAATATCGACGAAAACCGCTGGGACGACGAGCTGTTGTCGATCCTCCGCATTCCCGCCGCCATGTTGCCGGAGGTCAAGGATTGCGCCGCCGATTTCGGCGTGACCGATCCGGCGATTTTCGGGGTCGCGATCCCCATTCTGGGTGTTGCCGGCGATCAGCAGGCGGCGGTGATCGGTAATACCTGCTTCGAGCCGGGCATGATGAAGTCCACCTATGGCACCGGCTGCTTCGCGCTGCTCAACACGGGAACCGACCGGGTCGCCTCGTCGAACCGGCTGCTGACGACCATCGCCTATCGGCTGGACGGGGTCACGACCTATGCGCTGGAAGGCTCGATCTTCATCGCCGGTGCGGCGGTGCAGTGGTTGCGCGATGAACTCGGCTTCATCGGCGTTTCATCCGAGGTGGGCGCGCTGGCCATGAAGGCGGACCCTAACCAGCGCGTCTACCTCGTGCCTGCCTTCACCGGCCTTGGCGCTCCCTACTGGGATGCGGAAGCGCGCGGCGCGATCTTCGGCCTGACGCGCAGCACCGGGCCGGAAGAATTCGCCCGCGCAGCGCTGGAAAGCGTTGCCTACCAGACGCATGACCTGCTGGAAGCGATGAAGAAGGACTGGAAGGGAGCGGCCGACAAGACCGTGCTGCGCGTCGATGGCGGCATGGTCGCCTCCGACTGGACCATGCAGCGGCTCGCCGACATTCTGGCAAGCCCGGTCGACCGGCCGGTGATCCTGGAAACGACGGTGCTGGGCGCTGCATGGCTCGCCGGTTCCCGCGCCGGCATCTGGCCGGATCGCCAGGGCTTCGCCGAGCATTGGCGTCGTGATCACCGCTTCGAACCCGTCATGCCTGAGGCCGAGCGGCTCACTGCAATCGACGGCTGGCATGACAGCGTCTCCCGCTGCCTGACGAAGCGCGGCTAGAGCATGTCGCGCAAAAGTGTGTAGCGGTTTTGCGGCAACGACATGCGATAAAACAAAGACCGAAAGCGTGCTGAGCGAATCTGAAAGATCGCGACACGCTTCAAAGCAATTCCAGCAAAAGTGGGAACCGGTTTTGCGTCCGGAATTGCGGAAAAACAAAGAGATAGAGCATTTCCGACGATAACAGTATCGCCGGAAATGCTCTAAATCATCAAACCTTGTCGATCATGGCGACCAGCGTTTCCAGCCGGTCGGCTTCGCGCGGCAGCTTGTCCTGCCTCAGCCGTGCAATGCGGGGGAACCGCATCGCGACACCCGACTTGTGCCGGCCGGATCGGGAAATGCCCTCGAAGGCCACTTCCACGACGAAGCCGTGATCGGGCTCGGCTCGAAGCGCCCGCACGGGGCCGAAGCGATCGACGGTGTTGTTGCGCACATAGCGGTCGAGGACTTCAAGCTCGGCGTCGGTAAAACCGAAATAGGCCTTGCCGACGGGAACGAGCATGTCCCCCTGTTCCGGATCGGCGGTCCACACACCGAAGGTGAAATCGGAATAATAGCTTGAACGTTTGCCGTGGCCGCGCTGCGCATACATCAGCACGGCGTCGGCATTCATCGGGTCGCGTTTCCATTTGAACCACGGCCCCTTGGCGCGCCCGGCCTGATAGCTGCTGTCGAGCCGCTTGATCATCACGCCCTCGATCACAGGGTCTGGCGGCGTGGAGCGCAGGCGTTCGAGTTCTTCCCAGGAGGAAAACGGCACCAGCGGTGACAGATCGAAACGCGTCGGTGCGGCAGTCTCGATCATGCGGGTGAGCCGCTGCCGCCGGTCGAGAAAGGTCTCGGCGCGAATGTCTGCGTCGCGATCGAAGAGCATGTCATAGGCCCGGATGAAGGCCGGGTAGTCGCGGATCATCTTGCTGGAGACGCTCTTGCGGTTCAGCCGTTGCTGCAGGTCGGAAAATGTCCGTGTCGGTTCGTTCGAGCGGAGTGTCCCACCGATCAGGAGTTCCCCGTCGATCACGCCCTCGAATTCGGCGGCCTCCAGCACATCCGGGAACGATGCGGAGATGTCGTCGCCCGAGCGGGAGTAGAGCTTTCGTCTGCCGCCGAAATGGGAAAGTTGCACGCGAATGCCGTCCCATTTCCACTCGGCGGCGAAATCTTTCGGATCCAGTCCCTCCAGATCGCGGTCGCCGACGGGATTGGACAGCATGACGGAGTGAAAGATCGCCGGCGTCGCAAGAACCGGCTTGTCGTCGCGACCTTCCAGCCAGGCGAACAACGCTTCATAGGGCGGCTCGAGCCCGTGCCAGAGCGTTTCGATCTCGGTCACGTCCTTCTGGCCGAGTTGCGCAAGCGCCTGCTTGGCAAGGCGGGCCGATACCCCGATCCGCAGGCCACCGGTCACCAGCTTCAGAAAGGCAAAACGGCCGGATGTGTCGAGCGCGTCGAGAAGCCCCCTGACGACGCTCCGCGTGTCGCTGCGGCTGGCGGTCTGCAGGGCATGGATCACCTCGGAGAGCCGGGGCTGGTTTGCCGGCGAACGCTGCACCAGTCGGTCGCCATCCCAGACCAGCGAGATGGTTTCGGCGAGATCCCCGACGTAATCGTAGGAGTAGCGGAACAGTTCCTCGTCCATGCGCTCCAGCACCAGTTCGCGAAGTAACGCAGGTTTCACATTGGCAAGGTCCAGCGTGCCGGCGAGAACGGCGAGCCCGTAACCCCGGTCGGGATCTGGGGTATTGCGGAAATAGTCGGCGAGCAGAGTCAGCTTGCCGTTGCGAGCGGGCGTCAGAACGAGGCGGTCGAGCAGGTCGGAGAAGGCTTTCATGACGCCGTCAATCCCCCTCGTCCTCATAACCGACAAGATGCAGCGGCCGCGCCGCGATGCCGTTCATCTCGCACCAGCGGACCAGCGCCTCCTCGCGGCCATGGGTCACCCAGACCTGCTCGGGTGCGATTTCCCGGATCGTCGCGGTCAGTTCCGGCCAGTCGCAGTGATCGGAGATGACGAGCGGAAGTTCGACGCCACGCTGCTTGACCCGCTGCCGGATCATCATCCAGCCGGAGGCGAAGATGGATAGCGGATCGTTGAAACGCCGTGCCCAGCGGTCGTTGAAGGCGGATGGTGGACCGATGACGACCTTGCCGCGAAATCCGTCCGCCGCCATCGCGTCGTCGGTTGCCGGCCTGAGTTCGCCAAGCGGAATGCCCTCGCTCGCATAATATTCGCAAAGCCGGGAGAGTGCGCCGTGGATATAGATCGGCTCCGCATGTCCCGCACGGCGAATGAGCGAGATCACCCGTTGCGCCTTGCCCAGCGCATAGGCGCCGACCAGATGGCTGCGATCCGGAAACTGCGCGAGCGAGGTTATGAGCTTGCCGATTTCCCGCATGGGATCGGGATGATGAAAGACCGGAAGCGCGAAGGTGGCTTCGGTGATGAAGACATCGCATCGAACGGGCTCGAAAGGCGCGCAGGTGGGGTCGCTGCTGCGCTTGTAATCGCCCGAAACGACGATCCGTGTGCCATCCTTTTCGATGGAGATCTGGGCGGAGCCCAGCACATGGCCCGCGGGATGAAAGCTGACGGTGACCCCGTTCACATCAAGGGGTTGGCCGAATGCAATCGCCTGTTCGCTACGACAGAAATCCGGCCCGAGGCGAATGCGCATGATGTCGAGCGTCTGCCGGGTGGCGAGCACTTTTTCGTGACCGGGCCGCGCGTGATCGGAATGGCCATGCGTGATCAATGCCCGTGAAACCGGCCGGACCGGATCGACGTAGAAATCGCCGGGCGGGCAGTAAAGGCCTTCCGGCGTCGGGTGGAGCAGGGCTTCCGGCTTGATCATCCTGTTTCACATAGGGTGGAGGTGATTGTCTCGCCAGTGTCCTCTGGGGTGCAAAACGAATGTGGGACCTGCATCCGGTAATGCAGGTTCCGCCAATGGCTCAGTCTCCTGTTCGAAATGCCTCAGAACAAGGCGGATTCGAAGAGATCCTCGTCGTCATCCGCGGAAGACGCCGCAGCGACCGGAGCGGCTGCAGTTGCGGGAAGCGGAAGAACGGCTGCGTGAATTTCGCGTTCGGCGACCATGGTGTAGGTGCGGTATATCTGGCTGCCGATGACCTCGATGGCGGGGCCGAGATCCGAAAGATCCGGCTGGGCACCTTGGGCTGCCTCGGCAATTTCATCCGCGCAGCGTTCGAGAATGTCGCCGAGTTCTGCCTTGTAATCGAGCTGGACCATGGCCTTTTCCATGCGTTCGGCGGCTTCGCGGCCGTCCTCACCGAGGTGGGCAAGATCCTTTTCCATGCTGTCGCCGGCATCGTGGATGCGCGATGCCGCCGAATGCAGACGCTGGCCGAGGTTTGCGTCGCCGCCGGAACCGTCCGTTCCCTCCGCCATTTCGGCGGCGGCTTCCTGAAGCGCATGCAGCGCGGTCAGGATGGCTTCCGCCGTCTCATCCATCTGGCCGGCGAAATTGCGCAGTTCCGCGGTCACGACGTTGATGGCGCGGCCTTCCTCGCCGATGCGGCTGCAGCGCAGGTTGGTGTTCAGCGCCATGTACTGGATATCCGTGCGCACCACGCGGACGATCTCGATGCCGGAAACCAGTTTGCCGACCAGTTCGGCGGTGCTGCGGCTGAGGTCGGTGGCTTCGAGCGAAGCCGCTTCCACGGTCGTTACGATCTGTTGGGCAGCGGCGACGTTCTGTTCCAGCTGCCGGATTGCGCGGCTGTTGCCGCTCTCGCCGTTTCCGGCCATCAAGTCGCGCAGGGACAGCATTTCGCCGATATCGCCGCTGAAGCTTCCCATCGTGTTGACGATCTTCGTCGTGTCGCGGCCGAAATCTCCGCTCGTCTGTTCGAGCTGGCGGGCGACCAGACAGGTGATGACAAGCGAAAGTCTGTTCTTCTGATCTTCGGAAAGCGAGCGGCCCTCGCCCGTTTCGAGATAGTCGCCAAGGATCGCGAAGGCCGACTGGCAATGCTCGATGCGCTGGCGGGAAATATCGCCGATCTGCATGGCGGAAAGCACGGTGGCAAGTTTCATCTGGACACCGCCGGCAAGCTTGCGCACGCGCTGGGCGGTGGCGCCGAGCGTGCGGTGCTGCTCGGTCAGGAGTTCGCTGCTCTGGGCAAGATCCTTGACGATGCCTGGAACTACGGTTTCGAACTGCTGCAGGATCTCCCGTCCGCGGGCTGCCGCCGGATCGAGGCGCTTGCCGAGCTGGTCGAGCGTTTCGGCAAACTTGTCGACCTGGCTTGCACCATACTGGATGCGCTCGATGATTTCCTCGGCAAAGCCGGCGAAATCTTCGATGCCGGCACCTGTGATCTTGGCGGTGATGGCGAAGGTGCGCAGGTAGCGCAGCGTTTCGCGCATCGCCACGACCTTGTCTCGCAGGCCTTTTTCAATGGAGGAGATGGTGGCAAGCGCCGACTGCCGGCGGCTTTCCCGGTCGGGAAGCGCCGAAAGCTCCGTCATGGTCGCCTTGAGCTCGCGGCCGGTCGCCTCGGCGCTGTCGCCGTCAAGCGCGCCAGTCACGGCATCCAGCGTCGCCGCCAGCTTGTCGATCGCTTCCAGCACGGAGAGCAGGATGGTGCCGCCTTCGAGAAAGCGTTTCTCGATGGCCGTGCGTGCCTGTTCGAGATCCGTCGAAATCGTGCCGGTGGTGGAAGCTGCGAAGTCATGGCTCAGTCTGGCGTGCTGCATTCTGTCTAATCCCCGCCCGTTTCAGGTCTTCTCGGCGCTTTTTGAAGTCTTGCGCTCTTTTGAACGTCGAATTTGGCTGTTCACTATTTCGGTCGCTTTTGGACACCCGAGGCCATGCTGCCCCAAGAAGTTTAAGCCATCCACAACGAGGGGACATATTTGTCGCCATTGGTAAAATTCGGCTTTTCGACTTTGGTCAAAGTCTAACGAATATCGGGGAGTTAAAAGTCGTCGCAGTCTGTTTACGACACATTAACCGTCCGATGAGAGCGTTTTTGCAACGCAGTAACTGCTTCGCATACTTGGAGAAACGATGTCGCCCGGTGCCGCAATACTCAAGATGGATGGTCCCTGTACGATCCGAAACGCGACAGATCTTCACAAGGATTTACTTGATTTCATTGGCAAGAACGAACGTATTTCGCTTGAAATAGCCGAAAACGCGGACGTTGACGTCAGTTTCGTGCAGTTGATCGAAGCAGCCCGCAGCTATGCCGCAGGCCGCGGCAAATCCCTGGCGCTCAGCCATCCGGCAAGCGACAGGCTTCTCGACGTTCTCGAGCGGGCCGGCCTTCTCGACGATCCCAAATCCGCAACATCCAGTTTCTGGCTCAATGGGGGAGACCTTCGATGAGCGCCAAAATTCTCACGGTGGATGACTCCGCCAGCGTTCGCCTGACCACCCGCATCGCGCTGACCAACGCCGGCTATCAGGTGACTGAAGCCGTCGACGGCACCGATGGCCTTGCCAAGGTGAATGGCGGTCAGTTCGACCTCATCATCACCGATCTCAACATGCCGAACATGGACGGGCTGACCATGATCAGGGAGCTGCGCAAGGTTCCTGCCAACACCGGTATCCCGATCATCTTCCTCACCACCGAATCCGATGGTGACATCAAGCAGCAGGCCAAGGCCGCCGGTGCGACCGGCTGGCTCACCAAGCCTTTCGATCCCGAAAACCTCGTGAAGGTTGCAAAGAAGGTCCTCGGCAGATGACAGACGTCGATCCAATCGCAGTCTTCCTGACGGAAGCGACTGAATTGCTTGAACAGGTCGAGGCGGGTTTGCTCGACCTCACCAGCCGATTGGACGACAAGGACCAGATCGACGCTGTCTTTCGTGGTCTGCACACTCTCAAGGGCTCCGGTGCGATGTTCGGTTTCGACGCGCTGGCCGCCTTCACCCATCATTGCGAAACGGCTTTCGACCGGGTGCGCAAGGGCGATGTGCCCGCCACCCAGGAACTGGTGGCTGCCGTTCTCGCAGCTCAGGACCACATGCGGGCCTTGCTCGAGACGCCGAACGGCGATCATGAGGAAAAGAGCGCGGAACTGCTGGCCGTGTTGCAGGCAGCCGTTGCCGTTTCGGGCGGCGCGGTTGGTACTGCTCCCGTGACCGCCGGCGCCCGGATTGCGCAGGATGATGAAACGGGTGGCGCATGGCGCATCCGTTTCAGCCTGCCGCGCGATTCCATGGCGAACGGCACCAATCCGCTCGGCTTGCTCGATGAACTGCGCGATCTCGGTGAATGCCGGATCGTTGCCGACACCAGCAAGGTCCCCCCGCTCGATTCACTCGTGCCGACGGAAATTCATCTCGCCTGGGATGTCCACCTCGTGACCGATGGCGGACGCGAGGCGATCGAGGATGTCTTCATCTTCGTCATGGACGACATGGAATTGTCGATCGAGCGCTTGAAGGATGAGGCTTCCGAGCCGGTCGCGGCCAAGGCACCGGTTCCTGCCGCGCCCGCTATCGCGCAGCCGGTTGCTCAGGCTCCACAGGCTCCTGCCAAGGCAGCCGAAACCGCGACGCCTGCCACGGATAACAAGCCCCAGCAGCAGGCCAAGGCCGCGGAGAACGTGCGCGTTCCTGCCGAACGCCTCGACGAATTGATGGACCGGGTGGGCGAACTCGTGATCGCCCAGTCGCGCCTCTCCCAGCTTGCCGACGCGACGATGGAAATCCAGCTGCGCGCGGTTTCCGAGGATATCGAACGCCTTTCGGGCGAATTGCGCGACACGATGATGGTTCTGCGCATGATGCCGGTGGCGAGCCTCTTCGGCCGCTTCCGCCGCCTCGTTCACGATCTCTCCCGCGAGACCGGCAAGAAGATCGATCTGGTGACCGAAGGTGAAACCACCGAAGTCGACAAGACCGTCATCGACCGTCTCGCCGATCCGCTGGTTCACCTGGTGCGCAACTCCATCGACCATGGTCTGGAACTGCCCGAGGATCGCCGCAATACCGGCAAGGCCGAGACCGGCCGTATCATTCTCTCGGCGCAGCAGTCGGGCGGCGAAGTCATCATCACCATCAAGGATGACGGTCGCGGTATCGACCGCGCCCGCGTCCGGGCCAAGGCGGAATCTTCCGGCCTGATCCAGCCCGGCGCCACGCTGACCGATCCGGAACTGTTGCAGATGATCTTCCAGCCGGGTTTCTCGACAGCTGCGACCATCACCAATCTCTCCGGCCGTGGCGTCGGCATGGATGTCGTCAAGAAGACCGTCGAAGCCCTTCGCGGCACCATCGACATCACCAGCACGCCGGGCGAGGGATCCGAAATTTCCCTGCGTATTCCGCTGACGCTGGCGATCATCGACGGCCTGCTGGTCCGGGTCGGCAACGCCCCTTACGTCATCCCGCTTTCGGCGGTCGAGGAATGCCTCGAACTCTCCGTCGAGGACGACATGCGTTCGCGCGGCCGCAGCTTCATTTCGCTGCGCGAAAGCCTGGTGCCGTTCATCCGGCTGCGCGAGCTTTTCCACACCGGCACCAAGCCGGATCCCTTCCAGAAGATCGTCGTCATTTCGACCGGTACGGAGCGTGTCGGTCTGGTCGTCGACCAGATCATCGGCGACCACCAGACGGTGATCAAGTCGTTGTCGAAGCTGCACCATGACGTGGCGACCTTCTCCGGCGCCACGATTCTCGGGGATGGCAGCGTCGCCCTTATCCTGGACGTCACCCATCTGGTGGCCTCGGGTCAACATCAGGAGGCGCAGTTGCGCGCGGCAGGATGAGCGGAGCACTGAAGATGGTAACGGCCGGTTATTGGGGCGAGGCCGACGAGGCAGAAGTCCTGACCTTCGAACTCGCAGGCGAGACCTTCGCCTTCGACGCGGTCATCGTTCAGGAAATCCTCGATCTCCTGCCGGAAACGGCGGTGCCGGGAAGCCGGCCCTTCGTTGGCAGCGTCATCAATTTCCGCGGCAAGGTCATACCGCTTGCGGACATAAGGCTGGCATTTGGCATGGAGGCCACACAGCCGACGATCGATAGCCGGATCATCGTGATTGAACTGGATATCGAGGGCGAACCGACCCTGGTCGGCGTCCGGACTGACAAGGTGAATGAAGTCACCACACTCAATCGCGCCGCCAGCGAGCCGCCGCCGAGCGTCGGCATGCGTTGGCGCCCGGACTTCATCCACTGCCTGGTGAAGAGGGACAGCGATTTCATCATACTTCCCAACCTGGAAGCGATCTTTTCGCAGAAGAGTGATCGCTCGCACCTTCACCTCGCCAATCTGTCCGCGTGACACAAGGAATTCGATTACATGCGCTTCACCATTAAACTGAAACTGGCACTGGCCTTTTCGGCAGTCGTCCTTCTGCTGGCAGGCGTGGCCTTCTACGCCGTTACCAGCCTCGCCAGCCTGAACCAGGCGCTGGATTCCGTCATCAAGGGTCCGGCAAAGCAGCTGCAATACGCCATGCAGGTCAACATCGAGCAGGCCGAACAGGTTCGCGCCCAGCGTAACGCCTTGCTGCGCGCGACTGCGCAGGAAACTGAAGCCGACTATCGCAACGCCGAGCAGCGTACGCAGAATCTCGCGGATGTCATCGAAAAGGGCCTTCCCAATTCCAGCGAGGAAGGGCGTCCGATGTGGCTCGAGCTGCAGGCCACCACCAAGGCCCTCGGTGAAGTGACCAAGAAGATCGAGCAGATTCACAAGACCCAGGGTCGGGATGCCGCCCTGGCCTTTGCCACGGCTGAACTGGGTCCGGTTTCGTTGCCGCTTCGCGACCTCGCGGTGAAGCTGCAGGGCCAGGCCATTGCCGACATGGAGAAGGCCCAGGTTGAGGCAGCTCACAGCTACGAACAGACGCGCGCCCTGCTACTGACCGTTGCCGGCATTGCCTTTGCCATCGCCATTGCCGCCGCCCTCTGGCTGTCGCTGACGATCAGCCGTGGCCTGTCGCGCGCCGTAACCGCCGTCCGCAGCGTTGCTGAAGGCGATCTGACCCGCACCGCCCAGGTTACCAGCCGCGATGAAGTCGGTGATCTTCTGACCTACGTGAACGAAATGGTGGAGCGTCTCCGCGGCGTGGTCGGTGATGCCCTGTCTGCTTCTGACAACGTGTCTTCGGGCAGCCAGGAATTGTCTGCAAGCTCCGAGCAGCTTTCGCAGGGTGCGACGGAACAGGCCGCTTCGGCTGAAGAAGCTTCGGCTTCGATGGAGCAGATGGCCGCCAACATCAAGCAGAACGCCGACAACGCCGCCCAGACGGAAAAGATCGCCCGCCAGTCCGCCAAGGATGCTGAAGCCAGCGGCGATGCCGTCAGCCGCGCCGTTGCCGCCATGCGTACGATTGCCGAGAAGATCTCGATCGTTCAGGAAATCGCCCGCCAGACGGACCTTCTGGCCCTGAACGCCGCCGTCGAGGCCGCTCGCGCCGGCGAACATGGCAAGGGCTTCGCGGTGGTTGCTTCGGAAGTGCGCAAGCTTGCCGAGCGTTCGCAGTCCGCCGCTGCCGAAATCAGCGCCATGTCGGGCGAGACCGTACAGTCGGCACAGGATGCCGGCGAGATGCTGAACCGTCTGGTTCCGGATATCCGCAAGACGGCGGAACTGGTTGCCGAGATCTCGGCCGCCTGCCGCGAACAGGATATCGGCGCATCGCAGATCAACGAGGCGATCCAGCAGCTCGACAAGGTGACGCAGCAGAACGCCGGTGCTTCGGAAGAGATGTCGGCGACCTCGGAAGAACTTGCAGCCCAGGCCGAGGAACTGCAGACCTCCATCGCCTTCTTCAAGGTTGACAATGCGGCTTCCCGCATCGACCAGCGTCCGGCCGTCCAGCGCGCTCCGGTTGCGGCTCGGGCCTCTGCGGCACGCGCTCCCCAGCGCAAGCCCCAGAAGGCGGCTCCCGCAGGCATGAACGTCGCCGCCCAGCAGGCTCGAGCCAAGGGTTTCGCCCTCGACCTGACCATGGGTGGACCGGATGCCGGCGACGCTGATTTCCGGGAAAGCGCATAAGCTTTCCTGCAAGTAAACAGTCGGACGCTCTCGTTTCGAGGGCGTCCGTACGAGGCCCGCGTGTGAATGCGCTGGTGTCGATGATCGCCGGGAGTCGGCGAATGCAGGCGTGAATGTTTCGCCATCCTGCTTTCGTTGCCGGTCATCAAAGCAACATCACGAAACCGGGCGTGCGCCTTGCATGTCCATTCACGAATGCGGGGTAGGGACAATGCGCATTACGATCAAACTGAAACTTGCTCTGGCCTTTGGCTTCATGGTGCTGATGCTGCTGGCAGCGTCGGCTTACGGCATTTTGAGCCTTGCCGATTCCAAATCGAACATGGACGAGGTGATCGAGGGCACCGTTGTACGCCTCGACAAGATCCAGCAGCTGAATGCGATTTCGCTGACCATCGTTCGCGCGCAGAAGAACATGATTCTGGCGACGTCGCCGGACGAGGTGAAGAAATACGTCAATATGAGCCTGGAGGAGCAGGCCGCCTTCAATCAGATGTTTGAGGAAATGGCCGCCACGGCAAGCGCTGCCACACGGGATTACTGGCAGCAGTTGCGCGCCGCCATCGAGGCATTTGAAGCCAGCGACAAGCGCATTCAGCAGCTTGTGAGCATCGGCAATACCACGGAAGCCGCGCGCATGTCGGCCAATGAAGGTCGCGAAGCCGCCAACACCTTGACCAAGAAACTCGAGGAAGGCGTGCAGATGAACCGCGATCGCCTTGAGGAGGCCAAGGCTGACGCTGATGCCGAGTATGAGACGACGCGCACTCTGTTGATAGCCCTGTCCGTCTTCGCCGTTATCGTGGCTTCTATCACCGCCTTCTGGATTGCGCTCGGCATCAGTGCCGGCCTGCGCAAGATCACTCATGTGGCTGAAGCTGTCGCTATCGGCGATCTCAACCAGAGTGTCGAGATCAAGACCAACGACGAGATCAAGGATCTGGTCGACACCATCAACCGCATGACCGGTAACCTCAAGGAAATGGCGACCGTTGCCGATCAGATCTCCAATGGTGACCTGACCATCACGCCGAAGCCGCAGTCCGACAAGGACACGTTGGGTCTTGCATTGTTGCGCATGGTCGAGCGCCTGCGTGGTGTCGTGGCCGATGCGCTTTCCGCTTCTGACAACGTATCGTCGGGTAGCCAGGAATTGTCTGCGAGCTCGGAACAGCTTTCGCAGGGTGCGACGGAACAGGCCGCTTCGGCTGAAGAAGCCTCGGCTTCGATGGAGCAGATGGCCGCCAACATCAAGCAGAACGCCGACAACGCCGCCCAGACGGAAAAGATCGCCCGCCAGTCCGCCAAGGACGCGGAAGCCAGCGGCGATGCCGTCAGCCGCGCCGTTGCCGCCATGCGCACGATTGCCGAGAAGATCTCGATCGTGCAGGAAATCGCCCGCCAGACGGACCTTCTGGCCCTGAACGCCGCCGTCGAGGCCGCTCGCGCCGGCGAACACGGCAAGGGCTTTGCGGTGGTTGCTTCGGAAGTCCGCAAGCTTGCCGAGCGCTCGCAGTCCGCCGCTGCCGAAATCAGCGCCATGTCCGGCGAGACGGTACAGTCCGCACAGGATGCCGGCGAGATGCTGAACCGTCTGGTTCCGGATATCCGCAAGACGGCGGAGCTGGTTGCCGAGATTTCGGCCGCCTGCCGCGAACAGGATATCGGCGCATCGCAGATCAACGAGGCGATCCAGCAGCTCGACAAGGTGACGCAGCAGAACGCCGGTGCTTCGGAAGAGATGTCGGCGACCTCGGAAGAGCTTGCAGCCCAGGCCGAGGAACTGCAGACCTCCATCGCATTCTTCAAGGTCGATGGTGCCTCGGCCCGCGCCGCCCAGAAGGCCGCAGCTCCGCGTGCTTCAGCTCCCGTCGCTCGCCCGGTGGCTCCGCGCGCGCCGCAGAAGCAGGCTTTCCATGGTGGAATGAACGTCGCTGCCCAGCAGGCTCGGGCCAAGGGCTTCGCCCTTGACCTGACCATGGGCGGGCCTGATGCCGATGATGCAGATTTCAGGGAGAGTGCTTGAGCATGGCGTCGATCCAGTCCGAATCCCAATTCGTCACTTTTGCGCTCGGCGAGGAAATCTTCGCCGTGCCAGTGGAAGTGGTGCGTGAGATCCTCGATCATGAAGAGGTCTTCAAGATCCCCAACGGTCCCGATTACCTGATGGGTCTCCGTGATGTGCGTGGTCAGGGTGTCCCGACCATCGACCTCCGGCTGAAGCTCGGCCTGCCGAAGACCGTACCGACGCCGAACACGCGGGTTCTCGTGCTCGATATTCCCTTCGAGGAACGTTCGCTGACGCTCGGCATGGTAGCCGACCGCGTTTTCGAGGTCACGCCCTTCCGGCGTGACCAGATCGAGAATGCGCCGGAAATCGGCGTTGCCTGGAAATCCGACTACATCGCCGGCGTTGTCCGTCGTGCCGAAGGCTTCGTCGTCATCATCGACCTGACGCGGCTTCTTTCAAGCAACGACACGGCGCTCCTGTCGTCCCGGCGGGCGGCGTAACGAGATCGGAGACGCAGGCATTGGCACTGGCGAGTTACAGCGAACCGTCGAGCGACGATCATATCAACAAGCGCAATTTTGATCGTCTCGCACGCTTCATCTACGAGTATAGCGGCATCAAGATGCCTGCGACGAAGCGCACAATGCTCGAAGGCCGCCTGCGCCGGCGGTTGAGAGCGACAGGCATTTCGAGCTTCGATGAATATTGCGACTACATCTTCAATCACGACGGTCTCCAGCATGAGAGCGTCTACCTGATCGATGCGGTCACCACCAACAAGACGGATTTCTTCCGCGAACCCAACCACTTCCAGTATATGCGGGACCGGCTGCTGCCTGCCCTGCATGCGGCGGGAACGAGCCGTCTTCGTGTCTGGAGTTCGGCCTGCTCGACCGGCGCGGAACCCTATACGCTGGCCATGGTTCTGGAAGACTTCCAGAGCCGCGCGGGTTCTCCGGATTACTCCATCCTTGCGACCGACCTCAGCACGGATGTGCTGGCGACGGCAATTGCCGGTGTCTACAACACCGACATGGTTGCTCCGGTGCCGACGGCGTTGCGCCAGCGTTTCGTCATGGAACATGTCCAGAAGGGCCGCCGCGAGGTGCGCATCCACCCGCGCCTGCGTTCGAAGATCGGTTTCGGCCGGCTGAACCTGATGGATCCCCAGTACACCGTGGGCGATCCGATGCACATCATCTTCTGTCGGAATGTCCTGATCTATTTCGACAAGCCGACGCAGCACAAGGTAGTGTCCCGTCTTTGCGACAATCTCATGCCGGGCGGACATCTGTTCATCGGCCATTCCGAGACCGTCTCCGGCTTCGACCTGCCGCTGAAACAGGTCGCCAATACAGTATTCCAGCGCGTTTGAGGCAGCATGGGAAAAAAAGTCCGTGTCCTGATCATTGATGATTCCGCCAGCGTCCGGCAAACCCTGACACGAATATTCGAGTCCGATCCGGATATCGAGGTGATCGGGGCCGCCTCCGATCCGTTCATGGCGGCTCGCAAGCTTCAGGAGGATGTGCCCGACGTCATCACGCTTGACGTCGAAATGCCGCGCATGGATGGCATCACCTTCCTGCGCAAGCTCATGGCGCAGCATCCGATCCCCGTCGTCATGTGCTCGTCGCTGACCGAGCAGGGGTCGGAAACCCTGCTTCAGGCGCTCGAGGCCGGTGCTGTAGATGTCATCCTCAAGCCCAGGATCGGTGCGGCCGATCATCTGGCGGAAACCGGCATGCGCATCTGCGAGGTGGTGAAAAGTGCGGCCCATGCGCGAGTGCCGGCCACGCGCCGCCGCTTCAGCGGTTCGGCGTCGGCCAGCGGCCCGGCACAGAAGCTGACGGCGGATGCGGTGCTGCCGCCTCCAACCGGCAAGGCCATGGCGAAGACGACCGAAATGGTGGTCTGCATCGGCGCTTCCACCGGTGGTACGGAAGCGTTGCGCGACCTGCTGGAGCGTCTGCCCGCCAATGCCCCCGGCATCGTCATCGTCCAGCATATGCCCGAAAAATTCACCGCGGCCTTTGCCCGTCGTCTCGACAGCCTCTGCGAGGTTGCCGTGAAGGAAGCCGTCGACGGTGATCCCGTGCTTCGCGGCCATGTCCTGATCGCGCCCGGTGACAAGCATATGCTGCTGGAGCGGCAGGGCGCACGCTATCACGTTTCGGTCAGGACCGGACCGCTGGTCTCCCGCCATCGCCCCTCGGTCGACGTTCTTTTCCGCTCTGCCGCCCGCTCCGCCGGTTCCAACGCCATGGGCGTCATCATGACCGGCATGGGTGACGACGGTGCGCGCGGCATGGAGGAAATGCATCAGGCAGGCGCCTTCAACGTTGCCCAGGACGAGGCCAGTTCCGTCGTCTTCGGCATGCCGAAGGAAGCGATTGCTCGCGGCGGTGTCGACCGCGTCGTGCCGCTGGATCAGATCGCCCGCGAGATCCTTGCCGCCGATGGGAGGCGCTAAGGTCTGATCCGACCGGAATGAAGCGAGGATCGACAGGATCATGCTTCAGACAGAGACCTTGGAGCGCCGATCTGTTTGGTCGGACCGACGCGCGCCCCAAAGGCGTGATCTTTGGCGCCCTGTTGGGATTTTGTTAACCATGTTTGGCAAGGATAGGTGAAACGACACCATGCGCCGGTGTTGCCTGCGAGCAATGATCGGCTCACCAGATCTCGGGGTTTCGAGCATGGCTGTGATCACTTTCGCCAATACCAAGGGCGGTGCCGGAAAGACCACGGCGGTTCTCCTGCTGGCCACCGAACTGGAGCGCAAGGGCTACCGCGTCACGATCCTCGATGCCGATCCGCAATACTGGATCCATCGCTGGTTCGAGGCCTCTCGCGGCCGCACCAGCATTGATGTCATTTCCTATGTCACCATGACCTCGCTGCAGCGTCATGTCGATGAAGCCCGTTCCCGTTCCGACTTCGTGCTGATCGATCTACCCGGCGCGCGCAGCCCGCTGCTCGCCAAGAGCGTCGGCTTTTCCGACCATGTCATGATCCCGATCCAGGGCTGCGCCATGGATGCGCAGGGTGGCGCGCATGTCATCGAACTGCTTCAGTACCTCGAGGAAAAGGGCAATATCTTCATTCCCTTCTCCGTGGTGCTGACCCGGGTGAATTCCATGGTCACCACCCGCGCCATGCAGGTGGTGAAGACGCTGCTTGCCGAACGTCGCGTTCACGTTCTCGACACGCCGATCATCGAGCGCTCGGCCTTCCGCGATATCTTCGATTGCGGCGGCACGCTCTATTCCGCCGATCCGGGTCGGGTCAGCAATCTGGCGAAGGCCCGCGAAAACGCCAGTGCCTTCGCGGATGAGGTGATCGAATCGCTGGAGACACGCGTACGCTTCCAGATCCCGGCGCCGGGCGCCGCGACCGCAATCCGCTCCGCGGCTTGAGTTGAAAAGATATCCGGCTAATGATCGTCCGATCCGTGGCGATCGTCAGTCGCCGCCCTGCCAGCCGCCGAGCAGGCCGAGACCCTTTGCAAGCAGGGCCTCCGCCGCATCCTGATCCCTGGCCTCGACATAGCAGCGCATCTCGGGCGCATTGCCCGAGGGACGGAAGTGAATGACGCTGTCGTCACCGAGCGTCACGCGCAGGCCGTCGATATCGCTGGTCGATTTCACTGTTCCGACGGGGGCGACGAAGCCTGAAAGATTGTCCTTGCCGGCGCGCAGATGGGCCATGAGCGAGGCGCTGCGTTCGCTCGCATAGTTTTCCAGCCGGTCGGCAACCGCCACGGGCAGGCTGAAGGTCTTGGCGATGGCCGATAGCGTCAGTCCGCTTTCCGCCGCCATGCCGAGGACAGCGAGTGCCGGCAGGAAGCTGTCGCGCGTGGGCAGAGCCTTCAGCACCGTCGATCCGACTAGGAAATCCGAACCCAGCATCAACCCGCCATTGGCCTCGAAGCCGATGACCTTGCTTTCGCCGGCAGCGAGCGCCTCGTCCATTGCCGCGATCACGAAGGGCGATCCGACGCGCGTGCGCACGACCTTGAAGCCGCCTGCAGTTTCCAGCCCGGAATTGGAGGTTACGGGCGTTGCAACGACGCTGGCGCCGAGGAAGCGCGCGGCGACGAGACCCAGAAGGTCGCCGCGCAGCGGCAGGCCATGTTCGTCGGCAACGAGAGGGCGGTCGCCATCGCCATCGGTGGAAATGATCGCGTCGAGAGCGAGTTCATCGCTCCATTCGGCCAGCAGGCGGATGGTGTCGTCCGAAACGGCTTCCGTGTCGACGGGTATGAACTGCTCGGAACGACCGAGCGGAAAGACGGTCGCGCCGTAATGCTCGAACACCTTGACCATCATGTCGCGGGCAACCGTGCTGTGCTGGTAGATCCCGATACGCTTGCCCTTCAACGCTCCGGCCGGGAGGATGGCGATGTTGCGCTCGAGGAAGAGGCGGGTTGCCTCAGTTTCATGGTTCTCTGCGGTTCCGGCCTCAACGAGATTGGCATCCGCGTCATTGGCGAGGGACGCAGCCGCTTCGGTAATCGCGGTCTCGTCGGTCTTGGCGATCTCGCCGTCCGGCCGATAGAACTTGATGCCGTTGCGATCGGCGGGGATATGCGAGCCGGTGATCATGATGCCGGCTGCCCCGATCGACTGGCCGTAGAGCGCCAGCGCCGGTGTCGGGATCGTGCCGCAATCGATTGGCTTCAGACCGGCACGGATCAGCGCCGCCATGACGGTTGAGGCAATTTCCGGGCTGGATTGGCGAAAGTCCCGCGCCACCACAACCGGGCCGCCGGGAGAGGCAAGCCCTCCGGAAAGCAGGAATTGCGCAAAGGCCGTCGAATAGAGGGCGGAAACGCTGCCGACGAGTTCCGAAGAAAGACCGCGCAGCCCGCTCGTCCCGAATTTCACTGACATGCCGTCTGCTCCCTTGCCTTTGGTTCAGAGCTATATAGAGCGGTCGTCGTAACCGCTCAAGCCATGGCGCAAACAGTATGCCGGCTCAGGATCTGAGAGCCGATGCGGGGGACTGCCGATAGGCGAGCCATGCGGGAAGGGTCGCGAGGAAAGCCCCGAAGGCGAGCATCCAGCCGGCCTGCCAGAGATCGGGTTGCGCGAAGGAGACCGGCAGCACGACGCCGCTCTGGGCGGTGAGAAGATTGGCGATGAAAACGGCGGCGCCGTATCCGATCAGGTAGCCGATGCCGATGCCGGCGAGAACCAGCAGGAAGAGTTCTGACCAGACGATGCCAAATACTGCAAGGCGCGGGGCACCGAAGGCGCGAAGCGCTCCGATCTGCCGCCGGCGCTGTCCGACATGCAGGATCGTGACCAGCAGCAAGGCCGCCGCTACCAGCACCTGTGCGCCGACCGAGACGGCCGAGAGCACCAGCTTGGCATCGCCGAGAGTTGCATAAAGACGGGTCAGGACCTCGCCGGGGAAGACGGCGAGCGTCGTTTCCGCGCGGTATTCCTGTCTGAGCTTGTAGGCGTCGCCGATGGTCTTCGGTTTGACCAGAATCGCAGGCAGGCCCGGCATATGCTCATCGAAGGTTTCAACGAGGGGAGCGTCGGCGTCGATCCCGCCGTGATGATGCTCGTCGCCATCCTCTTCGTCATGATGTTCGGCTTCGGCGCTTGAAGCTCCACTCGCCGCCGGAGTGGCTGCGTCTTCAGATGCATGATCGTGGTCATGATCCTCGCCCTCGCCGCCGAGACCATGGATATGCCAGACGGCTTGCACCGGCACGAGGATCGCCCGATCCCAGGGCGTATTCGTTGGCTTCAGTCGCCCGACCACATGATAGGCGAGTTCGGTGTGGGTATGCCCGCCTTCGCCGGCATTGCCGTGCATCGGTTTCACTTCGTCGCCGATGCGCAGTTGGACGGCAGCGCCGATCACGGCCTCGCCTTCCGCGGCGAACATCGCCCCTTCGCTGAAGCCCGGAGTGGTGTTGCTGATCAGCGTCGTGGTGGTACCGACGAGCGGATATCCGTTGAAGCTGTCACCGAATGCGACAGGCGCTGCCCAGGCGACGCGTGGATCTTCGGAGAGTGCGTGCAATACCTCCCCTGATACGAGCGGAAGCGGGGCTGTCTGCAGGAAGACGGAGGAGAGGACCAGTTGCGTCTCCGAACCGGCCGCACCGACCACGAGGTCGAACTTGTCGGAGGCTCTGGCGCTGCCGAGCCGCAGGGACCGTTCCTGAAGCGTGACAGTGACGCCGAGCGCGGTTGCCAGCGCAACCAGCAGCACCACGACCACGGAGCCCGCCCAGAGACGGCGCAGGTCGGCGAGAATGAACCGGATCATGCGTCCACCTCTGCTACAGCCGTGTCGGAGACGATCCGTCCGTTGGCGAGCACGATCCGTCGGTTCAGACGCTCGACGAGCCGCGGATCGTGGGAAACGACGATCAGGGTGCGCCCCTCCGTGGATGCGAGGTCGAGCAGGAGTTCGGCCACCGCATCGCCGCTTTCGGGGTCGAGGCTGGCGGTCGGTTCGTCCGCGACGATCACGCCGGGCTGCCTCAGCAGAGCGCGGGCGACGGCAACGCGCTGCATCTCCCCGCGCGACATGGTTTCCACTGGCTGGTCGGGCCGTGAAAGCCCGACACGGCGGATAAGGTCTGCGGCTCTTGCCGCATGGTCGGTGCCTGCAGCCCGCGCCAATCGCGAGGGCAGCAATACGTTGTCGATGGCCGAAAGCCCCGGGAAGAGATGGAAATCCTGCATGACGAGACCTACATTCTGGGCGCGCCAGCGGTCACGGCCGCCTTCGGAAAGGGCCGCGAGATCGGTGCCGTTCCAGTCGATGCGTCCGTTCTGGACTCTCTCGAGCCCGGTGATGAGATTGACCAGCGTGCTCTTGCCCGAGCCCGAGGCGCCGGTGATGGCGACATGCGAACCGCCCGGGATAGCAAGAGCCTTTATGTCGAGCACGGGAGCACCGAGACCGGGATAGGAGACGCTGACACCTTCGAGACTGAGAGAGAGCATCGCGTCAGACCGTGCCGTAGGAGGCCTGGCGAATACGCAGCAGGCTGACGAAACCCGTTTCGGGGTCCGTCCAGGATCCCATTTCCAGTCGGCCGGTCACTTCGATCTGGGTGCTCGGCTGCACGAAGGTCTGCTTCTCGTCGAGATAGACGACCACGATATTGTCGGGCCAGTCCGCATCGGAGGAGCAGAAGGGGCAAAGCGCCATGGGCACTTCGGTCAATACGAAGAATGTCGCCTCGGCCTTCAGGGGCGGAGCCATGAAGCCGCGCATGGCGATTTCGCGACCGTTCAGTTCCTTGACCTTGGACGAGAATTCGAGCCCGAGGACACTGACCTTGCCGTAGAGTTCGTCAAAGGTGAGATCGGCGGTTGCCGCGAAGCCTGGCCGGCTTTTGAGGCAGAGCGCGGAAAGCAGAAGGCCGCCGATGAAATGACGGCGGTCGAAGGGGGAGGATATGAAGGTTTTGGTCATGAAAGGTCTCCCGCGGTTGCGCCTCCTGGCGGCTCCCGCATGAAACGGAAATGGCCCGGGCGTCTTTACGCCCGGACCGGTATTGTCGAAAGATTACTGCGTCTGCTTTGCGCCGAGCGCCATGGCGTCGGCCAGAACACGGTAGACGTCACTCTGTTCCATGTAGCCACGGAAACCTTCGGCACCCGGGCCGGTTGCCTGCAGAACGACGTCGTCGACGGCGTGAACGCCCGAATCGCCGTCCTTCGGAATATTACCCTGCACGAAGACCGCGCCGGGGACATCCTTATAGGCTTCGTTGGCGATGTATTCCTTGTTCTCGTTCTGGATGGCCGGAACGAACGGGCCGTCGAGCTTCGGACGGAAGGTTTCGTAGTGGTCCGGGCCATTGTTGGCGGCGAGGAACAGGCGGCGCGAAACGTCTACGCGATCAGGATAGCCGTCGCCGTCCTTGTCCTCGTAGTTCGGGAAGCCGGCGTCGTCATAGGTGCCGACCTTCTCGCGCATTTCCGTACCTTCCTTCTCGTCATCGACGGTGCCGATGATCGAGACGCCATGGGTGTGGTCGCCGGTGACGATGATCAGGGTGTCGGGGTTCTTCTCGGCGAATTCGCGGGCAACGCCCACGGCCTTGTCGAACTCGATGGTGTCGACCACGGCGCGGTCCCAGTCGAGCGGGTGGCTCATCTTGTCGACCGAAGCGCCTTCGACCATCAGGAAAAAGCCGTCCGGGTTCTTGGAAAGCTCGCCAAGCGCTGCCTTCGTCATGTCGACGAGGCCCGGCTGGTTCGGGAACTTTTCGACCGTGCCCTTCTTCAGGAATTCGCGGTCGAGCGTCACGTCCATGTTGCCGGTGTGGAACAGGCCGAGGATCTTGCCGGTATTGGTGCCGGCAGCGGCGGCAAGCTCGGTCTTGTCGGTTGCGAGCGTATAGCCGGCTTCCTTGAACAGCGCGATGTAGTCCTTGTCGTCCTTGCGCTTGGAGCCTGGGACGTCCTTGGAGAGGAAGTAGGCAGAGCCGCCGCCGAGAACGACGTCAGGCTTCAGGCCATAGAACATGCCGACGATATCGGCCTTGTCGCCGCGGCTGCGGGTATGGGAAACGAGGGCGGCCGGCGTTGCATCTTCGATTTCGGCGGTGGAGACGATGCCGATCGACTTCTTCGTCTGGCGATGCAGGGCTTCGGCCACGGTCTCGACCTTCGGGTCGTCCTGGCTGGCCGGCGTGCGGTCGGCATAGACGCCGAGCGCGTTGACGCGCGACTTGTGGCCGGTCATGTAGGCCGACATGGTATTGGCGCTGTCGGTCGCGATCGAATGGGTAGAGGACGTGCCGATGAAGGCGACCGGCGGAACGTCGTCCATGGCGAGGCGGCCGTCGGCCTTGCCCTCGGTCATGCCCTTGGACATGATGCGGGCGGCGGTGCGGTGCGCGACGGAAAGACCGTCGGCGATCAGGAAGATCACGTTCTTGGCAACCGGCTTTTCAGCGGTGGCATAGACGTCCCAGTTGACCGACTTCGTCTCGTCGCCGGCCGTGACTTCAACCTTGTAGGCGCCGGCCGGCAGCGAAACGCCGCGCAGGATCAGCGCGGAGCCGAGGACCTTGTCCTCCTTACCCTTTTCTTCGGCCACGAATTCGGCCTCGGAGCCGAGCACCGACTTGTAGTCCTGGCCGTTGACGGTGATCTTCACGTCTTCCGGCTTCACGACGTTCTTCAGCTCGACCTTGAAGTCGAACGGCGAACCCGAAAGGATGGTGGCCCGGTCGAGCGGATAGACGGTGGCGGCATTGGCGGCACCGGCGAGCATCGTGGATGCCACGAGGGCTGTAAAGATCGTGCGCATGGGTTTTTCCTCGCAAAATGTTCAATTGGAAAAGGCAGGCCTGCTATAGTCGCCCTGGATGACACTTGGATGACGTGGCCGGATCCAAGGCTTCGCCTTGCCGTTGCGGGGTCTGCGGGCTGCTGGAAACTTCCTGAACAAGCGGCAAGGGGCGCTCAGGCCCCGGCATTTCCTTCGCGGTTCAAATTCCCCTTGCGAGCAAAGTGGGAGAAATCCTCGCCCTTGATCATGTGGATCTGTTCGTCGCGCGAATGGGTGATCCCCAGACGCTCGTAGAATCCTTGAGCCTGCGTGTTGCCGGTATCGACCGAAAGACGCAGGTATCGGGCGCCCTTTTCGAGGCCGCGGACTGCTGCCGCCTGCAGGAGCCGTTCGCCGATCCGCATGCCGCGAAAGATCTCTTCGACATAGAGATCCTGCACATAGATCCCCGGCTCGCCCCGAAACGTCGAAAAGCTCTCGAATGTCAGGCACATGCCGGCAAAGCGACCGTCGACCTCGGCAATCAGGCCATCGAAGGCCGGCCGTTCGCCGAAGCCGTGAAGAAGCAGGTCGGCCGGCGTGCTGAGAACCTTGTGCTGGCTGCCGACATGACCGGCGAGTGCCAGAATGCCGGAATGAAGCAGATCGACGTCCTCGGGGCGCGCATCGCGTATGCTGACGGATCTGTGGTCGGGCATGGTCGTTTCTCGGGTGAAGATGCGTCGGAACATCCACCAGCCGGGATCATTTTTCAAATGGAAGGTTGGAAGGCAGATCGGGAAGAGGCCCAAAACGAAAAGAGCCCGGCGCGGGAGGAGGTGCGCCAGGCTCTTGAACTTGATCGGCAATTGGGAGGAGGAGGAGTATTGCCGATCCTATCTCGCGGCGCTGGGAGGAGGAGTGCGCCGCTTCGATGATTTGAATATAGTCATATCGCTTTGAATGAATAGTCCCGTTGCTGCAATGCACCGATGCATTTAATGCATAGCTATCTGTTGCAAAGTTGAACCGGAGCGCTTTGGATGGGCCGATTAAGCGGGTTCATATCCGACGAAAGTCAAAATTGCCGCATCTGGAGGCAATGCTGACTTGAAAATGGTCAATTGGACGCCTGAAACGCATGAATCGGCGAAAGAGCTGCGAGCCGGGCCAAGCGGATAACCGCCCGTCATTTTTCCCTGTGAACCTGAAAACCCGCCCATGACTGGCTGACGGGCATGATTTCCAGGCTGTTGATGTTGATATGCACGGGCTGGGAGGCGACCCAGTGGATAGTGTTGGCGATATCTTCGGGCTGGATCGCATGCGCGCCGCCATAGAGCGCATCATAGGCATCCTGGTTTCCGCCTGTTCTGACCAGCGTGAATTCGCTTTCGCAGAGGCCGGGTTCGATCGAGGTGACTCGAACGCCCTTGCCATGCAGGTCGGAACGAAGGCCGAGCGAGAACTGGCGCAGGAAGGCCTTGGTGCCCGCATAGACATTGCCGCCGGAATAGGGCCAGTGGGCAGCGACCGAAGAGAGGTTGACGATCATGCCGCGTCGCTCGATCAGCGTCGGCAGCAGGTGATGGGTGATCGCCAGGAGACCGGTGATGTTGGTGTTCACCATCGTCTTCCAGTCGGCCAGCGGAACCTGCGGCGCAGGTGCTGTGCCGAGCGCAAGCCCGGCATTGTTGACGAGGACATCGATACCCGCAAAGGCTTCCGGCAGGCCGGTGAGCGCGTCGCGCATGCCATCCTCATCCGTGATGTCGAAGGCGAGGCCATGAAATGCGCCGCCCAGTTCGGCGGCGAGTTCGTCCAGCCGCGCTTGACGCCGACCGGTGCCGACGACCTTCCAGCCCTCGGCGACGAAGCGCCGTGCCGTTGCCGCGCCGAAGCCGGCGGTTGCGCCGGTGATCAGGATTGTGCCGCTCATGTCCCGTGTCCTCTTGTCGAGATTGCTGTCTCCTCAGGTTTTAGGGCACTGGCCGCCTCAGGCAAGCGTGCGTAGGTTCCTCAAGAGAATGCGACCGTGCTTTTTCATTTGCGTGTTGCCGGATGACGGGAAAATCTGGGTGTCTGGCGCGCCGAATCGAATGCGCGCTACAAGAAAATTCCGGAGGGCCGCTCATGAAGCCGAACATACTTTTGATTACGGCCGACCAGTGGCGCGGCGATTGCCTGTCCGCGGTCGGACATCCTGTGGTCAGGACGCCGAATATTGATGCGTTGGCGGGAGAGGGTGTGCTTTTCCGTCGTCACTATGCCGGTGCCGCACCTTGTTCGCCGGCTCGAGCCTCGCTCTACACAGGGCTTTACCAGATGAACCATCGGGTCTGCCGCAACGGTTCGCCGCTCGATGCCCGCTTCGACACCATCGCGCTTGCCGCCCGGCGGGCAGGTTATGACCCGGCGGTCTTCGGCTATACCGATGTTTCCCCGGATCCGCGGCCGCTCGATCCCAACGATCCGGTGCTGACCTCCTATGAAGGCATTCTTCCCGGCTTCACCGTCGGTCAGATCCTGCTGGAGCACGAGCGCCACTGGCTGGGCTGGTTGCGGGCGAAAGGACATACCGATGCCGTCGATCGCAGTGTCCACCGGACCGCTTCGCCGGGTGATAACCGGGTGGGCAACGATCCTCCTCGCTATTCGAAGGACGAAACCCAGACGGCCTTCCTCGCGGAAGCCTTCCTGAACTGGCGCGAGACGCAGGATCGTCCCTGGTTTGCCCATGTCTCCTTCCTTCGCCCGCATCCACCCTTCTGTGTGCCTGAGCCCTACAACAGCATGTTTGCAAGCGGCGAAGGGCCGGCTTATGCCCGCGCCGATAGTCGCGCCGAAGAGGCGGCAATCCATCCGTTCGTTCGTCATGCGATGGACGGTTTGCACAAATCGAGCTTCATTCACGGCGCGACGGGGCCTTTGAGCGAATGGCGAGAAGAGGATTTCGATCGCATCAGGGCGATCTATTTCGGCATGGTCGCCGAGGTCGATTCCCAGATCGGGCGTATTTTCGATGCACTGCGTGCCCGCGGAGACTGGGAGAACACCATCGTGATCTTCACCTCAGACCACGGTGAGATGATGGGCGACCATTGGGTGCTGGGCAAGGGTGGCTATCACGACGGCAGCTACCATATCCCGCTGGTGATCCGGGACCCCGTGGCAACCGCGTCAGCAGGAAAGCAGATCGAGGCCTTTACCGCCGCAGCCGACATCATGCCGACGCTCTGCGAGCGGCTCGGCATCGTTGCCCGTAATCATCAGGATGGCGCATCCCTCATGCCGTTCATGCGCGGTGACCAGCCAGGCCGCTGGCGGGACGCAGCCTTCTTCGAATTCGATTTCCGCGAGGTGGCAACGGGTGCCGCCGAAAAGCATTTCGATCTGCCGTCGAACCTCTGCAATCTCGCGGTCATCCGTGACGAGGCTTTCAAATATGTGCATTTTGCCGGTCTGCCGCCGCTGCTGTTTGATCTCCAAAGGGATCCGATGGAGCTGCACGATGTTGCCGGGGAGCCGGATTATGCCGGAACCCGGCTACGCTATGCGGAGAAGCTGCTGACATTGCGCGCCGCACATCTGGACCAGACACTTGCCTATACGGAGCTGACGGAGGCCGGCCCCGTCAGCCAGCCGAGGCGCTGACGGTTTCGAAAACGGTAGTGCTCCCATCCGCTATGGTTTATAGCCGGACCAACGACATAGAGCATCTCAGGCGAAACGGAGTCGCTTCTGATACTCTATCTCGTTGTTTGCAAGCAATTCCGGACGCAAAACCGGTTCCCGCTTTTGCTGGAATTGCTCCATCCGCGATATGGAGAGCATGAATGGCCGCGACGATTCGCTATCACGAGGGTGACATTTCCGCGGCAGACGCCGCCCGTTACACGGGCGCGATCGCGATCGATACCGAGACGCTTGGCCTCGTCCCGAGGCGCGACCGGCTCTGCGTCGTGCAGCTTTCCTCGGGCGATGGCACCGCCGATGTCATCCGGATCGCCGCTGGCCAGAAAGAGGCTCCGAACCTCGTGGCGATGCTGGCCGATCCCGCGCGTCAGAAGATTTTCCATTACGGCCGCTTCGATATCGCCGTGCTGTTTCACACGTTCGGCGTCACCACCACGCCGGTTTTCTGTACCAAGATTGCCTCTCGCCTCAGCCGTACCTACACGGATCGTCATGGCCTGAAGGACAATCTGAAGGAGATGCTGGAAGTCGATATCTCCAAGGCCCAGCAATCCTCGGATTGGGCGGCGGAAACGCTCTCCCCGGCGCAGCTCGAATATGCGGCATCCGACGTTCTTTACCTGCATGCCCTGCGCGACAAGCTGACCGCGCGCTTGATACGCGATGGCCGGATGGCTCATGCCGAAGCCTGTTTCGAGTTTCTGCCGACCCGCGCCAAGCTCGATCTGCTCGGCTGGGAAGAAACCGATATTTTCGCCCATAGCTGACGATTTCCGCGAGGCCATTGCCAGTTCTTCGCCTTCACTGAAAAGCGTCTGGCGGATCAGGCATCATCGGTTTCGGTGCTTTCCGGCTTTCTGCGCACGCCGACACGGATAAGAACTTCCCGGGGTATCCCGTAACGGCGCACGGCATCCGCCTGGCTGCGAAAGCCCGAAATTTCTCTCTGGATGAAGAAGGCCCAGACCAGTTCGGCGGCCTCGTCGATGAGCTTTTCCAAGGCGTCGGGCGGTGCCTCCGCCGTCTGCGCTGCCGCGAGAGCTTCAAGTGCCGTCTCGACTTTCCTGCCGATCCGGCCGAGCGCATCGGCCTTTTCAGCCGCAAGCTCATAATCCAGCGCCGACAGCACTCCGGCTCCGGTGGAAGAGAAAAGAGAGGGCGGACGAAAACTCATGAAAGCCTCAGCGCCATGGTGACCAACCGAAGATGGCGTCTGAAATCCCTGTCGGCAAGAGGGGCCGGCGAGGGGATTGAAGTTCGTCAATCAGGCTTTCTTAATCCCTCCGGCGCATCATGCGTTACTCAGGATATTCTCCTGCCGGCCCTCCCGATCGTCGGGTTGGCGGCTGATCAAGCGGTACGAATGCGACCATGATGGAAGCGCCTAAGGTTTCCTCGTCGGGTGTCTTGCGGACCCCAGAAGGCCTTGAAAATGAACGATCCGTGCCTGCAGTGACCCCTGTTGCAGCCGACATGCTCAGAAACTGGCTGGAGCAGCCCGCGACCGAGACCGCAGTCTTCGCGGAAGGGCGCAGCGCATGGGACGAGCCATTCCCTCCGATGCGCGAACAGTCGCAGCGGCCCCGCGGAAGCTGGCTTGATGCTGTTGCCGGTTCCTTGTCTGCCTCGCAGGAGCTGACCCGGGAAGCCATTGTCTCGCTCAACGCCGATGACAACGGCGTCTACGGTCTCTTCCGGGATATTATCGTCAAGGAAGCGTAAGGCTCTATCGCGATCTTGCGGGATTACCCTTGCGCTTATCGCCACTGCGCTCCGGCGGTGGCCGCAAGCTTGCGGATCTCGTCGAAGCCGAGGTCGCGCAGCAGCTTTCCGTTTTCCCAGACCGGCTGCAGCAGGTTCTGCCGTGGCCCCAGTTCGCCGAGCGGCACGGCGAACACGTCGCCCTCTTCCAGAACGACGGCCTGACGGCCGAGCGCGGGCAGTTTTTCCTGCGGATTGCCGGGCCTGCGACCAATGTCGCGCCAGGAGCCGCTTTCGTCCTGCAACGCGCTCGCGCGCATGGTGAAGGAAAGCGTGTCGCGGCTTACTTTCTGCAGGAGCGACGAGCCCATGCCGAAGGAAATGTTTTCGGACGAAAAGCCCATGCCCTCAAGGCGGCCGAGGATCATCTGGATGTCCTGTAGCGAAACGCCGTCGGACTGGATGACCCGCACATTGTCGTCGAGGACCTTGAAGCCCTTGCCGTTGAGATGGGTACCGAAGGCATAGGCAAGCTGAGCCACCACCTGAACCGGCGTATCGATCGGATCGCCGCTGTCGGAGCGAACGACCAGCGTCGCATTGGCCGCGCGGATCTTCGTCTGCAGCTTCTTGCCGAGCGTGTCGGACACCGCATTATGGAGATCGAAGCTGTCCGCCACGACCGAATAGGCGCCGAACCGGGCGAAGCGGTCTATCATGTTGGAATAGGCGTCCGCTTCGCGCGCCTGTCCCCACGCCGTGACTGTCGTATGCTCGGATGCGGGAACGGAACGGCCGGCCATCAGCGCGCCGTAGTAACGACGTGCATGCAGGACGCCGGCGAGCGAATCGCTGCTGGTGAAGTGCAGGAGATGGGCAGCGCCGCCAAGCCCCGTCTGTTCGAGGCTCGTCGTGCCCCTCGATCCGAAATCGCTGATGCTGGTCTCGATCAGTTCTTCTGCCCGGTCTGATGTGCGTTCGAGGAAGGGCCAGATGGCCTGCTTGATCCGCCATGCCATGGTGGCCACGGTGGAGGGATACCAGATGGCCCTCAACAGCGCGGTTTCGATGTAGGAGGTGAGCCACGGCACATTCGGATCCGTGTTGACGACCTGCGCCACGGGCACGTCGCGGCGGACGGCAAAGCCTTCCTGCAAGGCCTCGATCTTCAGCGGCAGATATCCGCCATGGGTGTCGACGATATGCGTCCAGCCGGCGCGGTCGAAGGGCTGGCCATGCAGCGTGGCGATCTCTTCCGCTTCATCGATATCGGACCGTGTGATGGCGCGGGAAAGATATTCCTTCAGGAACATCTGCAGCCCGAAGAACATCACGTCGGGCCGGAAGGAGTTTCCGCGGGTGGTGACGTAGGCGCTGATGGCCTGGGTGCCCGCCGGATATTGCAGGAAATGCCCCAGCTTGTAGCTGTCGGTGTTCAGGATGGGATTACGGTCATTCGGCATTCGGCACCCATCTGTTGGCCACGGCATCGCGAACGAAGCGGCCGGTATTTCATTTTGTCAAAGATGTACGCGAGCCTTTCGGAGGCGGCAAGACGCGACAATTGTAATTATGGTTAGTGAATTGTTTACGCCTCGCAGGCATCATCAAGCTTACTAGACTGGCGATCTCCCCTATTCTTCAAGTCTGCCGGCAGGATGGCCTGGCGGAACGGGGCCACCGCGTGCGCGGTTTCGAATTGCCGATGTTTCCCAGCAATCTTTGCATGAAGAGGAGTTCCCATGCTGCCTCCGGTTCAGGCAATTTCGAATTCCGGAACGTCCTATCCTGACTCCAGGAAACCGCAGGAGACGTTGATCGAGACGCCTGTCCGCCCCGCAGCGACCTCGCAAGCTGCGACCCAGGGCATCGAACAGAACAGCGCAATCGCCGGCCGTCTCAACATGCTGCTGCTGTCCGGCCAGGAGCAGGAGCGCACATCGCAGAATCTTGCCTCCCTGATCGACCTGCTTGGCCGTGCCATGAAGGTCGAACGCAACGATGGCGAAAGCCTGGGCGGCTATGCGACGCGTCTTTTCCAGACGCTTGCGAGCCTGTCGCCGGAGGATCGGCAGACGGTTCAGCGCCAACTCGCCCAGTTGTTCGGCGGTTTGCAACTCCGCACGTTGATCGAGGCCTTCCGCAATCCGGCCGGCCCCGAGGCGGCCATGCTCTCGATTTATCTGGAACTCTATCGCAACAAGGATCGGGATCTCGCCGCCCGCTCGGCGGTAACGTCCTATCGCCAGAATGCAGGCGAACTGAAGCAGGCAATGGGTGCTGCTCCGCAGCAACCTGTCCCCACGCCAGCACAGGCGTCGAGACCCACGGTCCCGCAGGCCGCGAATCAACCGCTGGCTCTGCCGGAGGAGGGATTGGCAGATGACGCCATCCTGCCGGTGAACAGGGATGCCGCGGCACGAGCCCGTCCGGACCGAGACTTGGCAGGCGAGACGGCGCGCAGCGGCGTAAGACCAGCCGTGATTGGCGATAGTGCCGCCCTGTCCCGTAGCGCCGCCACCATGGCGGCGGAAGGGAATCGAATTGCTGATGCGGATGATATCCGCACGCTGCAGGACCGCCTTCGTCACAACTTCGATTTCGGTGACGAGCTAGAGACATCGCCAGCCTCCACGCGTCCGGCTCCGACTGTAGCGGGCGAGGCCCGGTCATCCGATGCCGCTCGCGCAATGCCGCAGAAGGAGGCAATCCAGCAGGGAACCGTGCCGCGGACACCTGCGGCAGAACCGGAAATGGCGGCTGCGCCGGTGATGCAGGACGCTGCCGATGGCGTGGCCGATCTGGCGCTCAACGCTCTCAGGAGCTGGAAGGATGCCATGATCCGGACGCTCGTTCCGAATCCGGCGGAGCTTCTGCCGCAATCGGCGGGCGAGGGGAATCGCGACGGGCTTGCGGCTCCTATGCCGTCGGCCCCGACCGGCGAGCCGGGAGAGGATCAGACACCTTTTGACGCATCGTCCCGCGCCTCCACTCTGACAAGGAACGACGTTGCGCAGCCGGGTCTACAGGCATTGGGCGGCGACGAGCCGGATCAGCCGACGGGAAGCGTTCCGCATGGAGCAAGAACTGAAAATCCCGCCGCGAAGCCTGCGGAGGTTGATAGCGACCATGCCGCGGCCCTTCGCCAGAGCATGTTGCTTCGCGAAGGCGTGCCTCTGCCTGTCGTCAACTATCTGATGGCTCAGGATGAATATGTCGAGGACGAAAAGGAACTCAGGCACCGCTACGACGATGAAGACGGCGAACAGGGCGACGAACACTTCGAGGGTGACGACGAGAGCGACGAAGGAGAGGATGAAGCTGAAGGGCAGGCGGGCGTGCAGGAAGAGGTTCCGGCGGAACCTTCGATTGCGGTTGAACACAAACCAGATGGCCCCGTGCCACTGCTTGCAGCCGATATGGCGGATGGTCTGCCTGTCGCCGATCTTTACCACCGCATGGCCAACTGGGCCTGACGCACGATCGAAATTCCGGATGAAATGAAAAAGCCCGCCGATCATGCGATCGGCGGGCTTTCTGATATGTAGGGAACCGGGCCTTATTCGGCGTTGCGGTTCTTCAGGGCTGCACCCAGGATGTCGCCGAGCGAAGCGCCGGAGTCGGAAGAACCGAACTGTGCAACGGCTTCCTTCTCTTCAGCGATTTCCAGAGCCTTGATCGACAACATGACCTTGCGATCCTTCTTGGAGAAGTTGGTGACGCGAGCGTCGACAACCTGACCAACCGAGAAACGCTCCGGACGCTGTTCGTCGCGGTCGCGGGCGAGATCGGCGCGACGGATGAAGGAAGTGATGTCCTCGTGGTTGACCAGCTTCACTTCGATACCGCCATCGTTGATGCCGATGACTTCGCAGGAAACGACAGCGTTCTTGCGCAGGTCGCCGGAAGCGGCGGCTTCACCGACGGAATCGCGGCCGAGCTGCTTGATGCCGAGCGAGATGCGTTCCTTCTCGACATCGACGTCGAGAACGACAGCCTTGACCATGTCACCCTTGTTGTACTCTTCGATGACCTGTTCGCCCGGACGGTTCCAGTCGAGGTCGGAGAGGTGAACCATGCCGTCGACGTCGCCTTCGAGGCCGATGAACAGGCCGAATTCGGTCTTGTTCTTGACTTCGCCTTCGACTTCGGTGCCGGCCGGGTGGCTATAGGCAAATGCCTGCCACGGGTTTTCGAGGGTCTGCTTGAGGCCGAGCGAGATACGGCGCTTGGACGGATCGACTTCGAGAACGACAACGTCGACTTCCTGGCTCGTGGACAGGATCTTGCCGGGGTGTACGTTCTTCTTGGTCCAGGACATTTCCGAGATGTGGATCAGGCCTTCGATGCCCGGCTCCAGCTCGACGAATGCACCGTAGTCGGTGATGTTCGTGACGGTACCGGAGATCTTCTTGCCGACCGGGTACTTGGCGGCAATGCCATCCCACGGATCCGACTCGAGCTGCTTCATGCCGAGCGAGATGCGGTGGGTTTCCTGGTTGATGCGGATGATCTGAACCTTGACCTGCTGGCCGATGGACAGGATTTCCGACGGATGGTTGACGCGGCGCCATGCCATGTCGGTAACGTGCAGCAGGCCGTCGATGCCGCCGAGGTCAACGAACGCACCGTAATCGGTGATGTTCTTGACGACGCCGTCAACAACCTGGCCTTCTTCGAGGTTCTGAACGATTTCAGAACGCTGCTCGGCGCGGGACTCTTCGAGAACCGTACGGCGCGAAACGACGATGTTGCCGCGACGCTTGTCCATCTTGAGGATTTCGAAGGGCTGCGGGTTGTGCATCAGCGGGGTAACGTCGCGGATCGGACGGATGTCGACCTGCGAACGCGGCAGGAAGGCAACAGCGCCGTCGAGATCGACGGTGAAGCCACCCTTGACCTGGTTGAAGATGACGCCTTCAACGCGCTCGCCAGCCTCGAACTTGGCTTCGAGCTTGATCCAGCTTTCTTCGCGGCGAGCCTTCTCGCGCGACAGAACGGCTTCGCCGAGAGCGTTTTCGATGCGCTCGACATAGACCTCGACTTCGTCGCCGACCTTCAGCGAACCGTCTTTGGCCCGTGCGCCGAATTCCTTGAGCGCGATGCGGCCTTCGACCTTGAGGCCGACGTCAACGATAGCGACGTCCTTCTCGATGGCCGTGATAATGCCCTTGGTTACATAGCCTTCTGCCAGATCGGTCTTGGCAAACGACTCTTCGAGCATTGCTGCGAAATCATCGCGCGTAGGGGTAGAAACAGACATGAAATCTCCTAATCGCATCCAATCTGGACGCGGTATGCGCCGGGGGTTCGAGTTGTACATGGCCAGAAAGATCGTCCGCCCTTATTGAAGGGCTGTCCGGCGCGGGGACGTTCGTTTCGGCTGGTCTTTGCGGAAACCGGCGGGCCGGGCTCCGTATCGATTATTTCTTCATGGCAGCGTCGATAAAGGCTCGGGCCGCCTGAAACGCCGCCTCTATACTCATTTCCGACGTATCAAGCAAGTGCGCATCGTCGGCGGGCTTCAGAGGGCTGTCGGCGCGGCCCATGTCTCGTTCGTCGCGCTTCTTCACATCCGCAAAGACATCGTTGAAATCTGCGCTGCCGCCAGCGGAAACGATCTCGTCGTAACGGCGTCTGGCGCGAACCTCCGGCGATGCGGTGACATAGAGCTTCACCGGCGCTTCCGGGCAGACGACGGTGCCGATGTCGCGGCCGTCGAGCACGGTGCCGGGTGTCTTCGCCGCAAACTTGCGCTGTGCCTCGACGAGCGCCCGCCTGACCTTCGGCATGACGGCAATCTTCGAGGCGGCCTCGCCGATCTGGTGTTGCGACAGCACGGAACGGTCGAGACCGGCAAGGTCGATCGCAAGTGCCGTCTCCTCGGCCACAGCCTCGTCATTCAGCGGCTGGCCGGCGTCTAGCAGAGCCTTGGCGACGGCGCGGTAGGTGAGCCCGGTATCCAGATGATGAAAACCGTAATGCGAAGCGATCTGCCGGGACAGTGTTCCCTTGCCGGCCGCCGCCGGTCCATCGATGGCGACCGTGAAGGAGGGGCTCATGCGGCCTTGCCTTCGCGGGTTTCGATCTTTGCGCCGAGCCCGCTCATCAGGTCCATGAACTCGGGAAAGCTGGTCGCGATCATCGTGGCGTCGTCGACGGTCACGGGATGCTCGGAAACCAGACCCATGATCAGGAAGCTCATGGCGATGCGGTGGTCGAGATGGGTGGCAACGGCTGCGCCCGAGGCGTTGCCGAGGCCCTTGCCGTCGGGTCGTCCGCGAACGACGAGCGTGGCTTCGCCTTCGTCGCAATCGACGCCGTTGAGTTTCAGGCCGACGGCGACGGCGGAGAGGCGGTCCGATTCCTTGACACGCAATTCCTCGAGGCCGAGCATGGTGGTCGTTCCCTCGGCAAAGGCGGCGGCGACGGCGAGCACCGGATATTCGTCGATCATCGACGGCGCGCGATCTTCCGGCACGGTGACGCCCTTCAGGCTGGACGAGCGCACCCGCAGGTCCGCCACATCCTCGCCGCCGGCAAGCCGCGGATTGAGGATTTCGATGTCCGCGCCCATTTCCTGCAGGGTCAGGATGAGGCCCGTGCGTGTCGGGTTCATCAGGACATTCAGGATGGTGACGTCCGAACCCGGAACGAGCAGGGCGGCAACCAGCGGAAACGCCGTGGAGGACGGATCGCCCGGCACGTCGATCACCTGGCCGGTAAGCTTTCCGCGTCCCTCGATACGGATCGTGCGGACGCTTTCGGCATCCGTTTCGACCGTCAGGTTCGCGCCGAAACCCTGCAGCATCTTTTCCGTATGGTCGCGGGTCATGATCGGTTCGATCACGGTAGTGATGCCGGGCGTATTGAGGCCGGCGAGCAGCACGGCGGATTTGACCTGCGCAGATGCCATCGGCACGCGATAGGTGATCGGGGCCGGCGTCTTCGGTCCATGCAGCGTCACCGGCAGGCGGTCGCCCTCTGCCGACTTCACCTGCACGCCCATTTCACGCAGCGGATTGAGCACACGACCCATCGGGCGCTTGGTAAGGGAGGCATCACCGATAAAGGTGCTGTCGAAATCATAGACGCCGACAAGACCCATGGTGAGGCGGCAGCCGGTGCCGGCATTGCCGAAGTCGAGCGGCGCTTCCGGCGCAAGCAGGCAGCCATTGCCGACGCCGTCGATGATCCAGGTGTCGCCGTCCTTGACGATCCGGGCACCCATCGCCTGCATGGCCTTGCCGGTATTGATCACGTCCTCGCCTTCCAGCAGGCCGGTGATGCGCGTCTGGCCGGAGGCAAGGCCGCCGAACATGAAGGAGCGGTGGGAAATGGACTTGTCGCCGGGAATGCGGATGGTGCCGGACAGGGCGGGCGATTTCCGCGAGGTGGCCGGTTTGGGCAAGGCTCCATGCGACATGAACGTGTTTCCTCCGATCAGGCATTCTTGTGCGCGTACCATGGTCCGCCCGGATGTGCCGGTTGTCATGGGCGCCGATTTCCGCGCTCGTTAGCATAAACCGATTTGATGGTCATCCCTCGCCTGCCAAAAAGCCCGGAGAACGCGGCATGAAGATTGCCTTTGACAGAACGGGTTGCAACGATTAAGGGACGCCGCTAGCAATTTGACCGGTCAGGGACCGGATTAACGGCACTTGCCGGCATATTCCTCAAGACATCAAGAGGCTTCGACAGTGGCGAAAGCAGAACTTGGCACCAAGCGGACCGACCCGGATACGGGCAAGAAATTCTACGATCTGAACAAGAATCCGATCGTATCGCCCTATACGGGCAAGAGCTGGCCGCTCTCTTATTTCGAAGAAACCTCCGCAGCCTCCATCATGGAGAAGGCTGAAGAAGAGGAAGTGGCAGAAGTCGATGCCGAAAACACGGAAGTCGAACTCGTCTCCCTCGAAGACGCTGACGACAACGGCGGCGGCGACGATCTTCCGGATATGGGCGATGACGACGTCGAACTCGACGACGATGATGACGATACCTTCCTCGAAGCCGACGAAGACGATGACGATGACGACATGAGCGGCATCATCGGCGTTACCGGCGATGAGGACGAAGTCTGATTTTTCAGACACCTGGACCCGGAAATGCAAAAACTTTCCGGGTCCGCGATTTTTCGGCTTGCCATCTCCGAAAACCGGAAGTAATAAGCCGCCACCCGCCGGACAGCATGTCCGTCAGGTTCCCGGAACCGGCACTGCCGGACCCATGGTTTGGGGCTATAGCTCAGCTGGGAGAGCGCTTGCATGGCATGCAAGAGGTCAGCGGTTCGATCCCGCTTAGCTCCACCAAATCTTCCTTGATAGCCAGCTATCATTTTTCGTGCGAACAGTGGCGTCGGTCTCGATAGCGATTTGCTTCACCCTGTTTTCCGCTCTTGCCACGCCTTAAGGGTTCCCACACGCAATTGCGCTAGAGAATCCCTCAAAGGGGCATTGCATCCAGCGGGTGGGGCAGAAGCATGAGTTTTACGGAAACGACACGGACATCCTGGTTCGCGCGTTTGAAGAACGCGCTGATCGGTTTTCTCATCGGCATCGTCCTTGTGATCGGGTCGATCTGGGCGCTGGTCTGGAATGAGGGCAGGTCGATCAAGACCTATCGCGCGCTCGGCGAGGGTGCGAGTATCGTCGTTTCGGTGAGCGCCGATGCAATTGCGCCCTCGAACGAAGGCAGGCTTGTTCATGTCTCGGGCAAGGTAAAGGCCGGCGGCGTGCCTTCGGACGAGGAGTTCGGCGTTGCTGCCGACGGAGCGTTGGCGATCCGCCGTGAAGTCGAGATGTATCAATGGGTCGAGTCGAGCGAATCGACCACGGAAAAGAAGCTGGGCGGCAGCGAAGAAACCGTCACCACCTACAAATATGCTAGGGAATGGCGGCAGGGGCGCGAAAATTCGGCCGACTTCCGTCAGCCGGAAGGGCACGAGAATCCGCAATTGATCGTCGAAAGCGAGAACTTCACCGTCGATACCGCGACTGTGGGCGCATTCTCCGTGACGGGCGAGAATATCGCCTATCTCGGCGCCGAAAACGATCTGAAGGTCACGGAAGAAGAAGCCCGAGCGGCAGCCGACGCGTTGTCACGGTCGGTGCATGTCGACCGCGGCGGCCTCTATGTCGGAGCGAATGTTTCGGCGCCTGCGATCGGTGACATTCGCATACGCTATACCCGTGCCGATCTTGACGAAGCCAGCCTCGTCGCGGTGCAGGAAGGCAGTTCGCTGAAGCCTTACACGACGACCAACGGCCGCGAGATTTTCCTGACGGCTTCGGGCAACGTCGATGCGACGCAGATGTTTGCCGATGCCGAGGCGGAAAACTCGCTGGTCACCTGGCTGGTGCGTGCCGGTGGTATGATCGGTCTGTTTATCGGCTTTTCGCTGATCTTCTCGATCCTCGGCGTCATTGCCGATGTCGTCCCGTTCTTCGGCTCGCTGGTGGGCTTCGGCACCGGGCTGGTGGCTCTGGTGCTGACGGTGCTGATCGGTCCGCTGGTGATCGCGATCGGCTGGTTCGCCTATCGCCCGCTCCTGTCGCTGGGCTTGCTGGCGGCCGGCGTTCTGGTTGCCTTTGGCGTCATCTGGCTTCGACGTGGTAAGTCTGCCACCACTGTGCTCGGACGGGGAAGCGCCGCGTAATCCGCGGCGCTCTCAGCAGAACAGCTCTCCACGTCCCTTGCCCTCGGTCTGGTCGATCTGGAACCAGTCTGCGATGCGCTCGACCTCGAACATGGCTTCGCCATCGCGAAGCTGGACACGCAGCTTGTCACCCGCGAGCCCAAGGGGCTTGCCGATATAGATCCGGTTGTTTCCTGCCTCGTCGATGATGTCGATTGCGAAGCGCATGCGGCCTCCAGGTTCAGTCTTTTATGTCCGTATCTATGTATATTAGAGCCCTAGGATCATTGCCTTGAGCGAAGCTGTCTTCGCTTGAGGAGGATGCGGAGCATTGTCGGGGAGGCCTGTCGCCTGTATGTCGGGTTGATCGATCGAGGAGGCCCGATGTTCGTTATTTCCAAGCTTTTCTGGATGCTTGCCCAGCCGCTGTCTCTCGCCTGTTTCGCTATTCTCGCAGCCGCCCTTGCCCAGTTTTTCCGTCTTCGCCGAACCGGACTGGCGCTCAGTCTCGCGGCGGGCGTGATTCTTTTCGTGGTGCTGTTCACCACGGCCGGCTCCTACGCTCTGCAGGGGCTCGAGGCGCGCTTCCCCAGGCCCCAGAAGGATCCGGACACGCTTTCCTGCATGATCGTGCTGGGCGGTGCCTTCGAGACCGAGGTGACGACGAGCCGGGGCGGTATCGACCTCAATCAGGCGGCCGATCGGTTCGTAGAGGCCTTGCGGCTTGCCATGGCCTATCCGCAGGCGAAGATCCTTGTTTCGGGTGGAGACGGTTCGCTGAGCGGTGCCTATGAAGGCGACGCCGCTGCATCGCTGCGCTTCTTCGCGGCCTTCGGAATTCCCGCCGACAGGCTGATTGCCGAAAGGGATTCACGCACCACCTTCGAGAATGCGGCCTTCAGCCGCAATGTGCTCGAAGCCAAGGGGCTGAGCAATTGCCTGCTCATCACGTCGGCCTTCCACATGCCGCGATCCGTCGGCCTGTTTCGCAAGGCGGGGATAGCTGTAACGCCATGGCCGGTTGACTACCGTACCAGCGGTAAGCTCGACCTGACGCTGGACTTTACCCAGCCCACGCTCAACACACAGCAGACATCGACCGCCGTGCGTGAATGGATCGGCCTTGCTGCCTATTACATGACCGGCAGGATCGACACGCTTTATCCCGCGCCGTAACGCGGACGGCAGGCTTATTTCTTGGAAATGGTCAGGAATTTGGTGCCGCGCACCCGCACCGTCATCTGGCAGGGCTCGCTGTCGGTGCGGTCGCAGAAGCGCGGATGCATTTTCAGAATGAAGACCTTGTTGCCGAATCGCTGGATGAAATCGTAGCCGTAGATCTGGGCTGTGGCGATCATGAAGTAGCCGCCTTCCTTGACCTGCAGATAGAAATTGTGGGGGCAGCCATCGGCCGTGCAGTCGGGGCCGCGTGTGCCGTCGCAGGAGATATCGCCCTCATTGACCACGGCATCGATCAGGGTGTCGTTGTTGATGTCGATCCGGTCGATGAAGCTGGGACCGTACTCTACGTTTCCGCACCGCTTCTTGAAGTGCTCCTTCTCGTATATTTCAGGATCGCTGATAAGCTGCTGCTGACCGAAGGAGGCCGAGGGCGCGGCAAGCAGGAGGGCGATTTGCAATGTGGCAAGCAACAGGTATTTCACGTCGTTTGTCCCGGCGAGATGGAAATGTCGCGGCCATCCTTGCAGGGGCTGCTTGCGCGACACTGACGCTTGCGGCGGATTCTTGATCACATCGGGCGGAAAGGCTTTTCATGTCGTTGCTGGGGTTTCTCGACTATGCGGGTGTTGCAGTTTTTGCGGCGACGGGCGCGCTCTCCGCTTCGCGCAAGGAACTCGACCTGATCGGCTTTCTGTTTCTGGCGCTGGTCACAGGTATCGGCGGCGGCACAATGCGCGACGTCGTGCTTGGCAGCCTGCCGGTCTTCTGGGTCATCAATCCGGATTACGTGCTGGTCTGCGCCTCGGTCGGTGTGCTGGTGTTCTTTACCGCCCACATGGTCGAATCGCGCTATCGCCTGCTGGTCTGGCTGGATGCCATCGGCCTCTCGGCCTACTGCGTCATGGGGGCGGCGAAGGGCTATGTGGCGACGGGATCGCCGACGGTCGCGATCGTCACCGGGACATTGACGGCTGCCTGCGGCGGCATCCTGCGCGATATTATCGCGGGCGAACCGTCTGTCCTGCTGCGGCCGGAAATCTACGTCACCGCAGCGCTTGCGGGCGCCACGGTCTTCACTGCCGCGACCGAATTCGATCTGGGCCCCCACACGGCATCGGTTTTCGGCGCGCTGACGGCTTTCGCCATACGCGGTGGAGCCCTGCGGTTCGGCTGGTCACTGCCCCGCCCCAATTCCCGTCCGGGCCGGTCGCCCGACGATGTGATGAAATAGGACGGCGGCTCAGGAAGTGCGCGCAATCACAAGCCCGGCCTTCGGTCGGGACTTATTCCAGTTCGACAAGAGAGGGATTACTTGCTCTTCGGGCGAAGACGGATCACCACGTCGACATGGGCGATCTCCATTCCCTCGGGCGGCTCGGGGAGATTGTCGATCGAGATGTTGTTCACCGGGATGTCGAGAACCTCGTTCTCACCTTCCACGAAGAAGTGGTGATGGTCCGACGTGTTGGTGTCGAAATAGGTCTTGGCGCTTTCCACTGCGAGGACGCGGATAAGACCGGCCTCGGTGAACTGATGCAACGTGTTGTAGACGGTTGCAAGCGACACCGGCACATTGGCCGAAATCGCTTCTTCATGCAGCTCCTCGACGGTTAGGTGACGGTCGCCCTTGGCGAAAAGAAGACTGGCCAGCGCGATACGTTGACGCGTCGGGCGCAGGCCCGAGCGACGCAGTTTCAGTTCCGTACTCACACCGTATTCAGCCATCGTTCCCGACGAACTCCGAGTTCTCCGCCTGTCAATTCACTGACGTTGGTCAATGATATAACTTTTAAGGCTCGGCCTTTCAATAGCATCTGCGGCATTGCGGCATGAGAAACAGCCGCAAAACCAGCCTTTTGCGGCTTTTCTCTCTGGTCGTTGCCGAAGTCATGATGTATGCGACGGCGGACGGGGCCGGCGTCGTACGACAGTCCGGGAACTCCGGACGATTGCATCGCGGCTATTGTGGGACTTCAATTTGTCCCTATCTTGCTCTAAGGGTCCGCCATCGTGAAGCTCAGGGAGGAAGAAGAAGAAGAGATGAAACCGAGACAGTCCAGCTATAACTACGAAGAAATCCTTTCCTGCGGTCGCGGCGAACTTTTCGGCCCCGGCAATGCACAGCTTCCCCTTCCGCCGATGCTGATGGTTCATCGCATCACCGAGATTTCCGAGACTGGCGGTGCCTTCGACAAGGGCTTCATCCGCGCTGCTTATGATGTCAGCCCGGACGACTGGTATTTCCCCTGCCATTTCCAGGGCAATCCGATCATGCCCGGCTGCCTCGGTCTCGACGGTATGTGGCAGCTGACCGGTTTCTTCCTCGGCTGGCTTGGCGAAGAGGGCCGCGGAATGGCGCTGTCGACTGGCGAAGTGAAGTTCAAGGGCATGGTTCGCCCGAACACCAAGCTTCTCGAATACGGTATCGACTTCAAGCGGGTCATGCGTGGCCGCCTCGTGCTTGGCACGGCGGATGGCTGGCTGAAGGCCGATGGCGAAACCATTTACCAGGCAACGGACCTTCGTGTCGGTCTGTCGAAGGATAAGACGGCCTGAACGCAGGCTCTGTCCAATCATGATAACAAGAAGGTCTGAGAGATGAGACGGGTAGTTGTAACGGGTCTTGGCATCGTGTCCTCCATCGGAAGTGATGCTGCTGAAGTCACGGAGTCGCTGCGCAACGCGAAATCCGGTATTACCTTTTCGCCGGACTTCGCCGAGCATGGCTTCAAGTGCAACGTATGGGGCAAGCCCACTCTCGATCCGACCGAACTCGTCGACCGTCGCGCCATGCGCTTCCTGTCGCAGGGTGGTGCCTGGAACCACGTTGCCATGAAGCAGGCAATCGCCGATGCCGGTCTCGAGGAGGCCGACTACGCCCAGAAGGAGCGTGTCGGCATCATCATGGGTTCTGGCGGTCCGTCCACCCGTCAGATCGTTGAAGCCGCTGACATCGTCCGAAACAACAACAGCCCGAAGCGCATCGGCCCGTTCGCCGTGCCGAAGGCCATGTCGTCTACCGCCTCTGCTACGCTTGCCACCTGGTTCAAGCTCCATGGCGTGAACTACTCGATCTCGTCGGCCTGCTCGACGTCCGCGCATTGCATCGGCAACGCCGCTGAAATGATCCAGTGGGGCAAGCAGGACATGATGTTCGCCGGTGGTCACGAAGACCTCGACTGGACCATGTCGGACCTGTTCGACGCCATGGGCGCCATGTCCTCGAAGTACAACGACACGCCGGCTTCCGCCTCGCGCGCCTATGACGCCACGCGCGACGGTTTCGTCATCGCCGGCGGTGCAGGCGTTCTGGTTCTGGAAGAACTGGAGCACGCCAAGGCCCGCGGCGCCAAGATCTACGCCGAAATCACCGGCTACGGCGCAACCTCCGACGGTTACGACATGGTTGCCCCGTCGGGCGAAGGCGCGATCCGCTGCATGCGGCAGGCGCTGTCCACCGTGAAGGGCGATGTCGACTACATCAACACCCACGGCACCTCGACCCCGGTCGGCGACAGCAAGGAAATCGGCGCCATCCGCGAAGTGTTCGGCGACAAGATCCCGCATATCCAGTCGACCAAGTCGCTGACCGGTCATTCGCTGGGTGCGGCCGGCGTGCAGGAATCGATCTACGGCCTCCTGATGATGCAGGAACGCTTCATCGGCGAAAGCGCCCACATCACCGAACTCGATCCGGAATTCGACGGCGTTCCGATCGTCCGCAAGCGTATCGACAACGCAAAGATCGATACCGTTCTTTCGAACTCCTTCGGTTTTGGCGGCACCAACGCCACCCTGGTGTTCCAGCGCTACAATGGATGACAATATGAGCGGTATCATGCAGGGTAAGCGCGGCCTCATCATGGGGGTCGCGAACAACCATTCTATTGCCTGGGGCATTGCCCAGGCGCTGGCAGGCGCAGGCGCGGAACTCGCCTTCACCTATCAGGGAGAAGCGCTCGGCAAGCGCGTCAAGCCGCTTGCGGCCGAACTCGGCTCGGATTTCATCCTGCCCTGCGATGTCGAGGATCTGGCTTCCGTCGATGCCGCCATGGCTCAGCTGAAGGAGCGCTGGGGCAAGATCGATTTCATCGTTCACGCCATCGGCTTCTCCGACAAGAACGAGCTGAAGGGCCTCTACGCCGACACCACGCGCGACAACTTCACGCGCACCATGGTGATCTCGTGTTTCTCCTTCACCGAGATTGCCAAGCGGGCATCCGAGCTGATGACGGACGGCGGCAGCATGCTGACGCTGACCTATGGCGGCTCGACCCGGGTCATTCCGAACTACAACGTCATGGGTGTAGCCAAGGCGGCTCTCGAGGCTTCCGTACGCTACCTGGCTGGTGATTACGGTCCGCGCGGTATTCGCGTCAACGCCATCTCCGCAGGCCCTGTTCGAACGCTTGCCGGTGCCGGTATCTCCGATGCGCGAGCCATCCTTTCTTGGAACCAGAAGAATGCACCGCTGCGTCGCACGCCGACCATCGAGGATATCGGCGGTTCCGCTCTCTACCTGCTTTCGGGCATGTCGAACGGCGTGACGGGTGAGATCCACTATGTCGACGGCGGCTACAACATCACGTCCCTGCCGACGCTCGACGTGCTTCGCGGCGCCGACAGCGAATAAAGCCATTCCGGCAAGACTGCGTCCGGAAATGCTCTGGAACAAAAGAAAAAGGCCTGACGCGAGGTTTCGCGTCAGGCCTTGAAAACGGAGGGTCCGCCAACCGGGAAATTCCCGGCCTACTCCGGTTTCGAATGACTTTCATGCCTGATCGCGCCTGCGAGCATCGCAAGGCTGACCGCATGCATGCGGTTACGGGCACCAAGCTTCTGCTGTGCCGACTGAAGCAGGTCCTCGACCTGGATTTCCGCCAGCACCAGATGATTGCAGATATCCAGCAGCCGCTTTCCTTCGGCAACCAGCGTCAGACATTGTATTTCGGGTCTGCTGAGAATAGCCCCATCACGGGGCTCATTCCCGGAGGCATTGAGCTTTGTCATGATGTCTTGAAAACCAGAATGGAATTTTCGATCTGGGCATATGGCAATACTGCTCCGTAGCCCGCTCTGTTGGCGGGTCATATACTGACAGAATTGGCAAAAGTAATTCTCGCTGGCCGCCAAATATTTTACCGGCCAGTCAATTTCGAATCGAAGATCTGTTCTTGGAATTCGCCTCTTTGGGTTATTTCTTCCGAGTATCCGGATTTTGTCAAGAGGCCGTGTTCATGGGCCGCGGAAGGCTCTTTGCTCAGGCGCTCTTTTGTTCCCTCAGGTCTCTCGGGGTAACCCCGAACCAGCGGGTTACCGAACGGGTGAAGGCGCTTGGCGCCGAGTAACCCAGACGATAGCAGATTTCCGAAATGGGAAGGTCGCTGGTCGTCAGAAGGTTATGGCTGATGTCGCGGCGAACATCGTCGCGCAGTTCGTTGAGGCTCGTCTTGTGGTCGGCCAGCCGGCGCTGGAAGGTCCGTTCCGAGAGGCCGAAATAGGGGGCGATTTCCGCCAGCGCGAAGCTCTGCTCGGAAATATGCAGGAACAGGTACTTGCGCACCTGATCGATGAAATCGCTGTCGAGCAGCGTCGGCTCGGGCCGCATGGCGCGGCATTGCAGGTCCATCAGCTCGTAAAGGCGCCTGTCACCCCTGGGATTGCGGGCCTCGAGGAAGGCGTTGCTGAAGCGGATGGAATTGAACCGGCACTCGAAACTGACCTTCCGGGCGAGCAACTCCCTGAAAAGATGCGGTTGTTTGGGTCTGGGACGTTCGAGCTCGATCTCGATGATCTCGTTTGCCTGCCCCGAGATATCGCGTGCCCGCTGCATCAAGAGGCCAAGCGCCATGTCGACATACTGGTCGCGCTTGACGATGACGGGGGCGAAAGTCCAGGTCAGCCGCGCGCCGCGATCGTCGAACTCCAGATGGCAGTAACTCGTATGCGTGACATACTGGGTGTGTTCCTTGACGAAGTGAACGAAGTCTCGTCCGGTCGGCGCCGACATCACGCCGTAGCCGAAAGGACCGCTCGCGCCGGCGACGAAATTGCGCACGCAGGTCAGCCCGAAGGCATCGTCATTGGCAAGCAGCGCACAGGCCTCCAGAAGCCTGCACAGGCGATCGATGCTGATGCGGCTGGTGAGTGACTGGAAGCTCTCCGGATCGATCTCCAGCGCCTTGCAGATGGGTGCGATGTCGATGCCGTAGCTCATGGCATGCTTCGCGACCGCAGAGGCGACGCCCGCTACCGTAGTCAGTTCGTCGGTTAGACTTTTACTCGACATTGACGGATTGGCGCCTGACGCTAATAGAATGTCGCGTCAGGTTAAGTGACGCCGGTGCGTTTGTCGAGTGCGTGTCATCACGGCGCAGAACGACAACGACCCGGCCTGCAAAATGCCGGCCGGGTCGCTGGAATCGTTCGATGTCTGGCAGGCCAGGCGCGCGTCAGCGCTTGGCCCAGAGAACCTTGAAGCGCGCGTTGCGGCAGGTTTCGCCGTGTTCGCGGAAGTTGGCCGCAAGCGTCTGCTCATAAGGCAGGCCGCGATTGGCGACCATCAGCAGCGTACCGCCGGTGCGCAGCGCCTGCGCGGCGGTGGCGATCATCGCCTGGCCGAGGCCCGGTTCCGCCGCATGACCCTGATGGAAGGGCGGGTTCATGATGACGAGGTCGTATTTCTCCTTCGGCGGTTCGCGGGTGAGATCCTGCCAGAAGAAGCGGGCGTTAAGATTCGGGCGAATGGCAGCGAGGTTCACCTTGGCGCATTCCAGCGCCGTGTGATCGGCCTCGAAAAGGTCGATACGCGCGGTCCGGGACGAGCGCTCCGACAGCATCACCGAGAGATAACCCCATCCGGCGCCGAAATCGGCGGCGTTACCGTCGAAGTCGGCGGGCAGGCGCGATGCCAGAAGCTCCGAGCCATCGTCCACGTGGTCATGGGAGAAGATGCCGGCCACGGTTCTGAAGCGGCCTTCTACGACGACTTCCACAGGCTTCAGCGCGGCGATGAGCGCGCTCGCGTCGGCGGGGACGTTAAACCACAGGGCTACACCGTGATACTTCGGCATGTGCTCGACTTCCAGGCCAAGCCCGAAGAGGCGCTTGCGCATCGGCTGCACGCCATCCTCCTTGCCGCCTGCGATGACGATCTGGCCACCGGCCTTCACACGGGAAAGTGCTTCAGCGACACGGGCTTCATTCTCGCCGCGATGCTTGCCGAACAGGATGAGCGCACCGTCGAAATCCTCGCCCTCAGCCTGCGGCTGGGGATCGAGGCGGGCTGCCTGCAGCTTCAGGAACTCGCCGCGAAAGCCCTGAACGCAGCTCAGCGTGGCGGGAAATTCGGCCGGCCTGGCGAAACCGGCCTCGGCACCCAGAAAAAGATAACGTGCGCCTTCCGCCGGCTGTTCGAGGACGCCGGACGCGAAGGGATGGAAGAGGGTCTTGAGCGATTCCTGGCTCATGGCAATGGTCCTTCAAGCATATAAAAAAGGCGCGGAAGGGTATCCGCGCCTTGTTCCGGAGATGAGGGGCCGCTTATTCGGCGGCTTCGCCCTCGTCCTTCTTCTTCTCGGCGACGATTTCCTTGCCGGTCGTCTGATCGACGGCCTTCATGGAAAGGCGAACCTTGCCGCGCTCGTCGAAGCCCATCAGCTTGACCCAGACCTTGTCGCCTTCCTTGACGACGTCCTGCGTCTTGGCAACGCGCTCGGAAGCGAGCTGCGAGATGTGAACCAGACCGTCACGCGAACCGAAGAAGTTGACGAAGGCGCCGAAGTCGGCGGTTTTGACGACCGTGCCTTCGTAGATGGCGCCGACTTCCGGCTCGGCCACGATCGAATGGATCCACTTGCGGGCGGCTTCGATTTCCTTGCCCGAGGAGGATGCGATCTTGACGGTGCCGTCGTCCTCGATGTTGATCTTCGCGCCGGTCTTTTCGACGATTTCGCGGATGACCTTGCCGCCGGAGCCGATGACTTCGCGGATCTTGTCGACCGGAATGTTCATCACTTCGATGCGCGGTGCGAATTCGCCGAGCTGGCCGCGGCTCTCGGAAAGGGCATTGGCCATTTCGCCGAGGATGTGCTTGCGACCGCCCTGTGCCTGGCTGAGTGCGACCTTCATGATCTCTTCGGTGATGCCGGCGATCTTGATGTCCATCTGCAGCGAAGTGATGCCGTCGGCAGTACCCGCAACCTTGAAGTCCATGTCGCCGAGGTGGTCTTCGTCACCCAGGATGTCGGAGAGAACCGCAAAGCGGTCGCCTTCGAGGATCAGGCCCATGGCGATACCGGCAACCGGCTTGGCGAGCGGAACGCCTGCATCCATCAGAGCGAGCGAGGTGCCGCAGACGGTTGCCATCGACGACGAGCCGTTCGACTCGGTGATCTCGGAAACGACGCGCAGCGTGTAGGGGAACTGCTCGGCCGAAGGCAGCATCGGACGGATAGCGCGCCATGCGAGCTTGCCGTGACCGATTTCGCGGCGGCCCGGAGAACCCATGCGGCCGGTTTCGCCAACCGAGTAGGGCGGGAAGTTGTAATGCAGAAGGAAGCGTTCCTTGTACATGCCGGTCAGGCTGTCGACATACTGTTCGTCTTCACCGGTGCCGAGCGTCGCAACAACGATCGCCTGGGTTTCGCCGCGGGTGAACAGGGCCGAACCGTGGGTGCGCGGCAGGATGCCGACTTCCGACACGATGGCGCGAACGGTTTCCAGATCGCGACCGTCGATACGGCTCTTGGTGTCGAGAATGTTCCAGCGAACGATCTTCGCCTGCAGGTGCTTGAAGACGGAGCCGATTTCTTCCGCCGTGTACTTGGCTTCTTCGCCTTCAGCCGGCGCGAAATGTTCCTTGACCTTGGCCTTCACGGCATCGACGGCTGCGTAGCGGTCGGCCTTCTGGGTGATCTTGTAGGCGTCGCGCAGTTCGGCTTCGGCGATCTTGAGCATTTCGGCTTCAAGTTCGGAATAGTCTTCCGGTTCGAATTCGCGCGGTTCCTTGGCGGCGACTTCGGCGAGCTTGATGATCGCGTCGATGACCGGCTGGAAGCCCTTGTGGCCGAACATGACGGCGCCGAGCATGACGTCTTCCGGAAGCTCCTTGGCTTCGGATTCAACCATCAGGACGGCGTCCTGCGTACCGGCGACGACGAGGTCGAGAACCGATTCGTCCATCTCGTCGAGATGCGGGTTCAGGACGTATTCGCCATTGATGTAGCCGACGCGGGCACCGCCGACGGGACCCATGAAGGGGACGCCGGAAAGGGTCAGGGCAGCGGAGGTTGCAACCATGGACAGGATGTCCGGGTTGTTTTCGAGGTCATGCTGGATGACGGTGACGACGACCTGGGTGTCGTTCTTGTAGCCTTCCGGGAAGAGCGGGCGGATCGGGCGGTCGATCAGGCGGGAAACGAGGGTTTCGTTTTCCGACGGACGGCCTTCGCGCTTGAAATAACCACCCGGGATCTTGCCGGCGGCATAGGTCTTTTCCTGGTAGTTGACGGTGAGCGGGAAGAAATCCTGGCCCGGCTTCGGTGCCTTGGCGGAAACGACGGTGGCGAGAACCACGGTTTCACCATAGGTGGCGATGACGGCGCCGTCGGCCTGGCGGGCAATCTTGCCGGTTTCGAGCTTGAGCGGGCGACCGGCCCACTCGATTTCGACGCTATGAATATCAAACATGTCTTGTCCTTCTTCGACGGATCGCGGGCTTGAAGGCTCTGCCCGAAAGGGCATGCGCGACCGTGAGAATGTGACTTATCACGGGCAAGACAGCGGGAAGCTTCCGTTTCGGCTGTCCCTCCGGTGAGGGGCCGATTGTGGGACGTGAAACCTTCCGGCCTCTGGTCCCGACGCCAGCATCGTCTGGCGAAAGCGTCCGGCAATCCTGCCCCATGACAGGTCATCGGTTGGTTCTGGCAGCGCCGGCCCATCCGGCCCGCCATGCGTTCGGTTCTGCCGGGCGCCTCGCCCTGGCCGAACCATCGGGAACTCTCCCGAAAAGAAACCGGCGGACCATCCCGAGGAAGGTCCGCCGGAAGCTGTTAGCGACGAATACCCAGGCTGGAGATCAGCTTGGAGTAACGGCCTTCGTCCTTCTTCTTGAGGTAGTCAAGAAGCGAGCGGCGGCTCGACACGAGCGTCAGGAGGCCACGACGGGAGTGGTTGTCCTTCTTGTGGTCCTTGAAGTGCTCGGTGAGGTTGTTGATGCGCTCGGTCAGGATAGCAACCTGAACTTCCGGCGAACCGGTGTCGCCTTCCTTGGTTGCGTATTCCTTGATGAGTGCAGCCTTGCGCTCTGCGGTAATCGACATCGTATGTCCTTTCTGTGAATAGGAGAAAACGGGTCGCCTGATGCCGGGATGTCGTCCAGCATCGGCCGTTAGGAGCAGGCGGCACGCCGCCATGCTGGGCGTGCCTATAGCTCATTCGGCTCGCAATTGAAAGCGTTCTTTGATTCGCGCCTGATTCACGTGAAAACGCGGCGCGGGCGGAATTCGCCCTCACCGATCTCGCCGATCGCCACCAGCTTGCCACCGGCGGTGGCGAAGGCATCGGCCTCGCTGACCGGCGCGTTGCGGCCCCGGAGCAGGATCGGATTGCCCATGCGCAGCCGGTGCGCCTGGTCTTCCGTGATGGCGATATGGGGAAGCCCCGACAGTGCCTCGCCGGTATCGATCAGGAAGGCGTCGAGGGCTGCCAGCCGCTCGTCGCGGTCCTCGATCTTCTCAAGCGCCACGAGTTCGGCAAGCGGAACCATGGTTTCCTCGGTGAAGGGAGCAACGAAGCTGCGACGCAGCTCCGAGATATGGCCGTAGCAGCCGAGTTCCCGGCCGAAATCGCGGGCAAGCGAGCGCACATAGGTGCCCTTGCCGCATTCGACCTCGAACCAGGCGCGGTCCGCTTCGCACTTGATCAACGTCAGGCGGAAGACTTTCACTTCGCGCGAGGGGATCTCCACCGTCTCGCCGTCGCGGGCAAGGTCATAGGCCCGCTCGCCGGCGATCTTGATCGCGGAAAACTGCGGTGGAACCTGCGAAATCACGCCGGTATAGCTCGGCAGCAGTGCGCGGATCGCTTCTTCGGTCGGACGAGCGTCGGAAGACTGGGTGACCTCGCCCTCGAGATCGTCGGTCGAGCGCTCTTCACCCCAGGTGACGGTGAATTCGTAGATCTTGCGGCCGTCCATCACATAGGGAACGGTCTTGGTCGCATCGCCGAGCGCGATCGGCAGCATGCCGGAAGCGAGCGGATCGAGTGTGCCTGCATGTCCGGCCTTCTGGGCATTGAACAGCCACTTGATCTTGGAAACGGCTTCGGTCGAGCCGAAATCGACAGGCTTGTCGAGGATCAGCCAGCCGGAAACCGGCCGGCCCTTGGGTTTACGCGGTTTGGACATTCGAGCCCTTATTCTTGTTCGTCGTCGCTGTCGGTGTGGCCGAGGTCACGGCTTACTTCGGGGAGCGCAAAAGCTCGTCGATCTTCTGGTAGTTGTCGAAGCTCGTATCGTCGCGGAAGCGCACTTCCGGCATGTATTTCATCTGCCGGAGCTGGGGGCCGAGCCGGCCCCGGATATATTTCGCATTGTGGTTCAATGCATCGATCACCGCCTGGTGATCGGCGACGCCAAGCGGCGTCACATAGGCGGTCGCGATCTTCAGGTCGGGCGACATGCGCACTTCCGAAATCGAGATCACCGTCTTCTCGATCACCGCATCGCGTACTTCGCCGCGCTGCAGGACCTGGGTGATCGCCGCGCGAACCTGTTCGCCGACGCGCAGCATGCGCTGCGAAGGTGCTGATGATGTGGGTCTTGTTGCCATTTTTCTCGCCCCAAACAGATGCGGGCGCCGGACCTTCCATCCGGCGCCCGTCCATCGATCAAGTCTATCCGATCAGAGGGTCCGCGTCACATGCTCGACGCGGAAGCACTCGATCGTATCGCCTGCGCGGATGTCTTCGTAATTCTCGAAGGCCATACCGCATTCCTGACCGACCGGCACTTCGGAGACTTCGTCCTTGAAGCGCTTGAGCGTCTTGAGCTTGCCTTCGTGGATGACGACGTTGTCGCGTACCAGACGGACACCGGCACCACGCTCGACCTTGCCTTCGACAACGCGGCAACCCGCGACCTTGCCGACCTTGGTGATGTTGAACACCTCGAGGATTTCGGCATTGCCGAGGAAGGTCTCGCGACGTTCCGGAGACAGGAGGCCCGACATTGCGGCCTTAACGTCATCCACCAGATCGTAGATGATGTTGTAGTAGCGGATTTCGATGCCCGAGCGCTCGGCGAACGAACGTGCCTGCGCATTGGCGCGGACGTTGAAGCCGATGATCGCCGCATCGGATGCCTCAGCGAGCGAGATATCCGACTCGGTGATGCCGCCCGCGCCCGAATGGACGATGCGGGCACGCACTTCGTCGGTGCCGAGCTTTTCGAGCGCGCCGATGATGGCTTCGATCGAACCCTGCACGTCACCCTTGATGACCAGCGGGAACTCCTTCAGGCCGGAAGCCTGCATCTGGGTCATCATCTGCTCGAGCGAACCGCGCGAACCGGACTGGCGGGCAGCCGCCTTGTCGCGTGCGAGACGCTGGCGGTACTCGGAGATTTCGCGGGCGCGGGCCTCGTTCTCGACGACGGCGAACTTGTCGCCGGCCGCTGGTGTGCCGGAAAGACCGAGAACTTCGACCGGCATCGCCGGACCAGCTTCCTTGACGTGGTCGCCCTTGTCATTGACGAGGGCGCGAACACGGCCCCACTGATCGCCGGCGACAATGATCTGGCCGGGCTTCAGGGTACCCTTCTGAACCAGTACAGTGGCAACGGAACCGCGACCGCGATCGAGCTGGGCTTCGATGACCGTGCCCTCGGCCGTCCGGTTCGGATTGGCCTTCAGGTCGAGGATTTCGGCCTGCAGCAGGATGGCCTCCAGCAGCTTGTCGAGGTTGGTGCCGTTCTTCGCCGAAACCTCGACGTCGAGAACTTCACCACCCATGGATTCGACGAAGACTTCGTGCTGCAGCAGTTCCGTACGGACCTTTTGCGCATTCGCCGTCGGCTTGTCGATCTTGTTGATCGCAACGATGATCGGAACGCCGGCCGCCTTTGCGTGATTGATCGATTCGATCGTCTGCGGCATGACGCTGTCGTCGGCCGCAACCACGAGGATGGCGATGTCGGTGGCCTGTGCACCACGGGCACGCATTGCGGTGAATGCGGCGTGGCCGGGCGTGTCGATGAAGGTGATCTTCTGACCGTTCTGCTCGACCTGATAGGCGCCGATATGCTGCGTGATGCCGCCGGCTTCACCAGCTACCACGTTGGCGTGGCGGATCGCGTCGAGCAGCGAGGTCTTGCCGTGGTCGACGTGACCCATGATGGTCACGACCGGCGGACGCGGCAGCATTTCGCCTTCGTCGTCGGCAACGTTGAAGATGCCTTCCTCGACGTCGGATTCAGAGACGCGCTTCACGGTGTGGCCGAATTCGCCGGCGATGAGTTCTGCAAGGTCGGCGTCGATGACGTCGCCCGGCTTCATCATCTGGCCTTCCTTCATCAGGTACTTGATGACGTCGACGGCACGTTCGGCCATGCGCTGCGACAGTTCCTGAATGGTGATGGTCTCCGGCAGGATAACTTCGCGCATGACCTTTTCACGGGTCTCCTGCATCTGGCTGCGCCGGAATTTTTCCTGGCGACGACGCATGGCAGCCATCGAGCGGCCGCGTGCGCCGCCCTCGTCATCTTCGCTGACGGTGGTGACGGTCAGCTTGCCACGGCGGCGATCTTCCTCACCCTTCGGACGGGCCGGAACCTTTGCGGGAGCGGGAATGGCAATCTTGCCACGGCCGGGCACAGTGCGCGCGCCGCCGCGATCTTCATCTTCGTCTGCGCCCTTGCGACCACGGACGAACGACGGCTGATCCGGCGTCGCCGAAGGTGCGGGCCGCGCAGGCGCTGCCGCCGCAGGAGCAGCGGCCGCTGCCGGCTGCGCACTGGCGACTGCCACGGGCTCTGCGGCGGAGACCGGCTGGGGAGCCGGCTCGACCGGCTTCGGCTCGGCGGCGCGACGGGCGGCCTCTTCGGCTTCGGCCTTGAGGCGAGCTTCTTCTTCAACCTTGCGGCGGGCTTCATCGGCAGCGCGCTGCTTGGCTTCCTCGACTTCGCGTGCCTGCGCTTCCATCAGCGCGCGGCGGCGGGCTTCCATCTCGCCGGCTGACAGGTCGTGAAGCACGTTGCCGCGCGGACGTTCCGGAGCGCGCGAAGGCTGCTGCGGCCGCGAGGGCTGCTGCGGTTGCGGCCGCGACGGCTGGTGATTGGTGGGAGCGGGTTGGTGGACACGAGTCTGCTGCGGGGCCGGAGCCGGACGCGGAGCCTGTGCGACGGGTGCCGGCGCAGGCTCGGGTGCGCGAACCGGTGCTGGTGCGGCGACCGGGGTCACCACCTTCTCGTCTTCAGGACGGGTCGGGCGGCGCTTGCGCGTCTCGACCACGACGGCCTTGGTTCGACCGCGACCCATGTCCTGGCGCACGGTACCCTGAGTCACGCCTGAGGGTTTCAGGGTGAGGGTTTTCTTGCCCGATACGCTGAGTGTGTTGTCGTCTTTGTTGTCGGTCATTCCGTTCCGTTCCTTGCACAAGGACGGATGCGGAGCATCAGACCTTGTCGTTCAATTCGTATATTCGATAAAGCGTCCGGCTGAAGCCGGTGACCGCGTCATTGCTTCGGCATGTCAACGACATCCTTTTTCTGGGACAGGCCGCCTGTGCGGTACTGTTCAAGCAGGTTTGCGCGCTTCACTACACCCTCACCCGCCTGCCCTGCAAGCGCCGCGGCATGGATAAACGCATTCTGGCCCATCAGTTCTTCCAATTCCGCCCCGGAAAGCAGATGGAAGGCGGGAATCTCCGCTTCCGTCCCCATTCCGAGGTGCCAGGCCTTCCGGGCCTGGTCGATTTTTCTCACGCCGTCGGCGGCGGCATCCCCCGAATGGAACACCGCCAGCGCCTCGCCGCTGCGTACCGCGAGCTCCACCTTTGCGGAGCCGGTGATGAACTGGCCGGCCTTGCGCGCCAGGTTCATCATTCCGGTAAGCTGCGACACCAGCAGCCGGTCGACGGTCTCGCCGAGCGTAGCGTCGGCCTTGACGTCCGCCTTGAGGGCACGGGCGAAAAGCTTCTTCGCCACCGCCCTGTCGATTGCCTCGCGGCTTGCGGTCACCCAGCAGCCGCGTCCCGGCAGCTGGCGCTTCAGGTCCGGCACGATCGTGCCGTCCGGAGCCCTGACGAAACGGATGAGCGTGTCGGGAGACCCGCTCTGCCGTGTCACGATGCACATGCGGCCGTTCACGTCGAAGCCTTCGAAATCGTCTTCCTCAGGCAGATCGTCCGGCGCGCCGGCATTCGTCATTCGCCCTGTTCCGCGTCTTCGACGGCTTCCTCTTCGGCAGCTTCGGCGGCGAGGTCTTCCTCGGTGATCCAGCCGGCGGCAAGGCGCGCCTGGACGACCATGTTTTCGGCTTCGGCACGCGAAACATCGAACTTGGAGAACAGGCCTTCGAACTTCTTCGTTTCGCCGTCCTTGCGCTCGGTCCAGCCGACAAGATCGTCAGCGGCGCAGCCGGCGAAGTCCTCGATCGTCTTGATGCCGTCTTCGCCGAGTGCGACCATCATCTGCGAGGTAATGCCGTCGATCTGGCGCAGGTCGTCGGAAACGCCGAGTTCCTTGCGCTTGGCGTCCATTTCGGCCTCGATCTTGTCGAGGTATTCGCGGGCGCGGGTCTGGATCTCGCGGGCGGTGTCCTCGTCGAAGCCGTCGATCGAAGCAATTTCGTCGAGATCGACATAAGCGACTTCTTCCACCTGGGCGAAGCCTTCCGAAGCAAGTACCTGGCCGACCATTTCATCGACGTCCAGCGCGTCCATGAACAGGTTGGTGCGCTCGTTGAATTCCTTCTGACGACGCTCGGATTCTTCCTGCTCCGTCATGATGTCGATGTCCCAGCCGGTCAGCTGCGAGGCGAGACGGACATTCTGGCCGCGGCGGCCGATGGCGAGCGAAAGCTGCTCGTCGGGAACCACGACTTCGATGCGTTCCGCATCCTCGTCGAGAACGACCTTGGCGACTTCAGCCGGCTGCAGGGCGTTGACGATGAACGAAGCCGGATCCTGGCTCCACGGAATGATGTCGATCTTTTCACCCTGCAGTTCGCCGACGACGGCCTGAACGCGGGAACCACGCATACCGACGCAGGCGCCGACCGGATCGATCGACGAGTCGTTCGAGATGACGGCGATCTTGGCGCGAGAACCCGGATCGCGGGCGACCGACTTGATCTGGATGATGCCGTCGTAGATTTCCGGAACTTCCATGGTGAAAAGCTTCACCATGAACTGCGGATGGGTACGCGACAGGAAGATCTGCGGGCCGCGCTGTTCGCGACGCACGTCGTAGACATAGGCGCGAACGCGGTCGCCGTAACGGAAGGCCTCGCGCGGGATCATCTCGTCGCGGCGGATGATGCCTTCACCGCGGCCGAGATCGACGATCACGTTGCCGTATTCGACGCGCTTGACGGTGCCATTGACGATTTCGCCGACGCGATCCTTGAATTCGTCGAACTGACGGTCGCGCTCGGCTTCGCGCACCTTCTGCACGATGACCTGCTTGGCCGACTGTGCGGCGATACGGCCGAAGTCCATCGGCGGCAGCGGATCGGCGATGAAGTCGCCGAGCTTGGCGTCGACATTGCGGTCGCGTGCCAGTTCAAGCGCGATCTGGGTCGAATAGTCCTCGACCTTCTCGACCACTTCGAGAAGACGCTGGAGACGGATTTCGCCGGTCTTGGAATTGATGTCGGCGCGGATGTTGGTCTCGGTGCCGTAACGCGAGCGGGCAGCCTTCTGGATCGCATCGGCCATTGCGGCGAGAACGATTTCACGGTCGATGACCTTCTCGCGGGCGACCGCATCAGCGATCTGCAAGAGCTCGAGCCGGTTTGCACTGACTGCCATTGTCTTAGGTCTCCGTCTTCCTGCCGGGGCGCCTGCCCTCGCGGCGGTTGGTCAAACGTTTAAGCGTCGTTGTCTTCTTCATTTTCGTTCTGGTTGGCGGCTTCCGCCTTGGCCAGCTTGTCGGCCCTCAGCGCATCGCGGATCAGATCGTCGGTCAGGATCAGCTTGGCTTCTGCCAGTGCGGTGAACGGCACGGTTACCAGGGGCTGTTCGCCATAGGCGACCTGATCGCGTTCGATTGTGAAGCCTTCCGCGCTGACTTCCGTGATCTTGCCGCGAAAACGCTTGCGATTGTCGATCAGGATCGAGGTTTCGCACTTCAGCAGATGGCCGATCCAGCGCTCGAAGTCCGACTTGCGCACCATCGGGCGGTCGATACCCGGAGAGGACACCTCAAGATGGTAGGCCTTGTCAACCGGATCTTCGACGTCGAGGGCCGGCGAAATCGCCATGGAGACCTCTTCGCAATCCTCGACGGTCATGGTTCCGTCATTCTTCTCGGCCATGACCTGCAGCGTCAGGCCGTTCTGGTTCATCAGCCTGACGCGCACGAGCTTGAAACCCATGGCGACGAGTACAGGCTCGATAATCTCGGCAATGCGCCGGTCAAGCCCGGTTTCGGTGATGATACGCGCTTCGCCGTCCTGCGGCGTCGGCATGCTTTCGGACAATCGTCTCACTCCTGGATGGAACCGATCGCCAACAAAAAAGAGCGGGTCCTTGCGGTCCCACTCTTCATCTGTCGATCAAGAACTTGAGCGCTATATACCCCCGCTCTGGCGGGATTGCAAGCTTTTGCCGTCAAAGGCTACAAACCGTTACCTGCTTCGTTTGCCTTTTGACCGGCGCGATCCCGCAGGTTTCCGGAATTCACGTCCCCGGGGCGACCGTCCGTTGCCCGCCTGAAAGAGGTTCCCTTCGTGCCCGAGCGCAGATCCTTCCTGTCCCCGCTGTCGCACCCGATCTACCGCAATGTCTGGCTCGCCAGCATAGCCTCCAATTTCGGTGGCCTGATCCAGGGCGTCGGCGCTGCATGGATGATGGCGTCGATTTCCAGTTCGGAAAACATGGTAGCTCTCGTGCAGGCCTCGACCACCTTGCCGATCATGCTGTTCTCGCTGCTATCGGGGGCCATCGCCGACAATTACGATCGCCGCCGGGTGATGCTGACGGCCCAGATCTTCATGTTCGTGGTGTCGGCGGGGCTCGCGGCGTTCGCCTATCTGGGCCTCATCACGCCCTGGCTGCTGCTTGCCTTCACCTTCCTGATCGGAGCAGGCACCGCGCTCAACAATCCCTCCTGGCAGGCCTCCGTCGGCGACATGGTGCCGAGGAGCGATCTGCCGGGCGCTGTCGCGCTCAACAGCATGGGCTTCAACATCACCCGCAGCGTCGGCCCGGCCATCGGGGGCATCATCGTGGCCGCCGCCGGTGCGGCCGCGGCCTTTGCCGCCAATACGATGAGCTACTTTGCCCTGATCTTCGTGCTCCTCCGCTGGCGTCCCGATATGCCAAAGTCCACCCTTCCGCGCGAGGAGCTCGGACGCGCGATCACGGCCGGCCTTCGCTACGTGGCCATGTCGCCCAATCTCGGCAAGGTGCTCTTTCGCGGTTTCATCTTCGGCTTCACGGCGGTCGCCATCCTGGCGCTGCTGCCGATCGTTGCCCGCGATCTCGTGGCCGGCGGCCCGCTGACCTACGGCCTGTTGCTCGGCGCATTCGGGGCGGGCGCCATCGTCGGGGCCTTTTCCAGCGCCCGGCTGCGCGAAATCCTGTCGAGCGAAGATATCGTTCGTTGTGCCTTCGCCGGGTTCGCACTAAGTGCCGCCATCATCGGCGCCAGCGGTTCCGCGTTGCTGACGGGACTTGCGCTGCTGCTCGCCGGCGCGTGCTGGGTTCTGGCGCTCTCGCTCTTCAATACCGTCGTGCAGCTTTCGACGCCGCGCTGGGTGGTCGGCCGGGCTCTGTCGCTTTACCAGACCGCGACCTTCGGCGGCATGGCGACGGGCAGCTGGATCTGGGGTCTGATGGCGGAAGGGCAGGGCATCTCCACCGCCCTGTTCGCCTCCAGCATCGTGATGATCGCCGGCGTTGCAATTGGCCTGTGGCTTCCCATGCCCGCTTTCGCCTCGCTCGATCTCGATCCGCTGAACCGTTTCAATGAGCCGCCGCTCAGCCTCGACATCCGCCCCCGCAGCGGTCCGATCGTTATCAACATCGACTATGAGATCCACGATACGGATCTGCGTGAATTCCTGAGCCTGATGGTGGAACGGCGGCGCATCCGCATTCGCGACGGTGCCCGCAACTGGGCGCTGATGCGCGACCTTGAAAATCCCGACATCTGGACGGAGACCTATCACACCCCGACCTGGGTCGATTACGTGCGCCACAACCAGCGGCGCACGAATGCGGACGCGGAAAACAGCGACCGGCTACTGGCGCTTCATCGAGGCGAGACGAAACCCAGGGTCCACCGGATGATCGAACGGCAGGCGATCCCGCCGGCCGACGACGTCTTCCATCAAGCCCATATCGAACCGCACTGAGAGCGTTCGCTCAGCGCAGTTTCGACTTCAGCGAGGCATCGGGGAAGCAGGTCGGCGCCATGCCGGCCTTGGCCTGCCATTCGCCGAGAGAGCGCCTGGTCTTGAAGCCCGGAAGGCCATCGACCGTGCCGACGTCGTAACCCTTGGCGACAAGCGCCTGCTGCATGGCCAGTACATCGGAACGCAGCATCTTGCCGACATCCCCGAACGGGGCCTTGAATGCGCCTCCGCCATAGGCGATCCGGTCGGCGAGATTGCCGATGAAAAGCGCGTAGAGGTCGGAATTGTTGTATTCCTTGAGCACGTAGAAGTTCGGGCTCACCAGAAATTCCGGCCCGTGGGTTCCGGCCGGCACCAGCATCATGGTCGGGGCGGAAAGCTCGGCCTTCGGAAAGCCCTTGCCGGAAATGCGCTGGATGCCCTGCGAGGACCAGTCGGAAAGCGGCTTTGCCCGGTCCGGCCCCTCCTGCGCGCAGGTGACGCCATCGGGTATCGAGACCTCGTAGCCCCAGCTGCGCCCCGCCTGCCAGCCGCTCTTCTTCAGGTAATTGGCGATCGACGCCAGACTGTCCGGCACGGAGTTCCAGATATCGCGATGGCCGTCGCCGTCGAAGTCCACGGCATATTTGAGATAGCTCGTCGGCATGAACTGCGGCTGGCCGAGAGCACCGGCCCATGACCCCATCATCCTCGACGCTGCGATATCGCCGCCCTCGACGATATGCAGCGCGGAGATCAGTTCGCGACGGAAAAGATCCTTGCGGGTGGACATGAAGGCCTTGGTCGCCAGCACGTCGATGGCCGAATAGGGAAGCTTGGCGCTGCCGAAGCCCGATTCCCGGCCCCAGATCGCGACGATGATCGAACCGGGCACGCCATAGGCGGCCTCCACCTTGCGAAGCGTCGCGGCATGGCGTTCCGCAAGGCCGCGGCCGGTGCCGGCGAGCCCCTGCAGGCGCTTTTCGGAGAAATAGGCGCCGGGCGAGGAAAATTCCGCCTGGCTCTGTTTCTGTTCCTTCGGCGGCGCTGTCCCCGGCGGCACGAGATCCGGAAGATCCCACTTCAGCGAAATCCCGCCGGTCGCCCGGTCGAACAGCTGGCGGGATATGCCCGTTTTCTGCGCCTCGGGCCAGAGGTCGTTGGTGAGCCACGTGCGGAACAGCTTTTCCACCTCGGCCTTCGATGGCGCGGCATGAGCGGCCGGCGCTGCGAAGGCAAGAGCAAGCGTCATGATGGTCAGGCGGGCGAGGCGGGAAATGACCTTCTTTGGCCTGTCGGGAATCTTCCCTTCCGGTGGGTAGATCGGCTGAGGGCCGACCTTTCCAGCTTTTTCCCACGCCGCGTATTGTCGGGGGTGCTCCGCTTGTCGATCTCCCCCCTTGAGGGGGAGATGCCCGGCAGGGCAGAGGGGGGTGCTTTCGCCCATCTACGGTTCTCCCTTGAAAGTCTCAGATCGCCGTTCTGGCGCGGAGCGCCGCCGAAAGCGTGCCCTCGTCGAGATAGTCGAGTTCGCCGCCGACCGGAACGCCATGGGCGAGCCGGGTAATCTTCACGTCGAGCCCCGACAGGTGGTCGGTGATGTAGTGGGCCGTGGTTTGCCCCTCGACGGTGGCGTTGACTGCGATGATGACCTCCCGGATACCGCCCTTCGCCACGCGGTCGATCAGCCCCTTGATGTTGAGGTCGTCAGGCCCGACGCCGTCGAGAGGCGAGAGCGTTCCGCCGAGAACGTGATAGGCCGCATTCATCGCGCCTGCCCGTTCCAGCGCCCACAGATCGGAGACGTCCTCGACGACGATGATGACCGACTGGTCGCGCCGGTCGTCGGTGCAGACCGTGCAGGGATCGCTGGTATCGACATTTCCGCAATGGGAGCAGATCTTCACCTTGTCGTAGGCGTCGCCGAGCGCATGCGCCAGCGGCCCCATCAACTGATCCTTCTTCTTGATCAGGTGGAGCGCCGCGCGTCTGGCCGAGCGGGGGCCGAGCCCCGGCACCTTCGCCAGAAGCTGGATGAGTTTTTCGATTTCGGGACCTGTGACTCGCTTTGCCATGCTGCGTTTCTATCTCATAACCTTTGCCAACGGAATCGTCGAAAGGACCCATGTGCATGAAAGTCCTTGCCGTCTGCCGCGGCCACGCGGAAACGCTCGCCGGACTGAAGTACAAGAGCGGCATCAACAAGGCGCCTGTCGGCGGCCCCGTGATGGTGGATGCGGAAGGCATTGTCGGCGACCGCATCTGCAATCGCCGACATCATGGAGGCGTCGATCAGGCCGTCTACATCGAGGGATCGCTGACGCTCGACTGGTGGGCGGAGGAACTGGGACGACCCTTGCCGGCGGGAACCTTCGGTGAAAATCTGGTGATTGATGACCTCGATAACCGCGATGTCGCCGTGGGTGACCGTTTCGTCGTCGGAGACGTCATCCTCGAAGTCACGTCCGCACGCATTCCCTGCGCCACCTTCGCGGCGAAGATGGGTGACCCGAAATTCGTCCGCCGCTATATACTGGCCGCAAGACCGGGTGCCTATTGCCGGGTCATTCGCGGCGGGATAGTGGAGGCCGGGCTGCCTGTCGGTTACCAGCCGTTCGACGGGCCGAAGGTGACGATGCCGGATATGATCGCCACTTTCGGCAAGACGCTGTCACCGGATGATCGGGCCCGCTATCTGGCCGCGCCCATTCATCACAAGCTGCGCGCGGCTCTCGATATGCGGTCCTAGACTTTAGCGTATTGCCTGCGGAGCAAGGCTTTCCTCGAACACGGCCAGCGCCGCGCTTCCTTCAGGCCAGGCTCCGAGACCGCTCGCACCATTGAGATGACCGTGGGCTCCGGCTTCGACAAACCGGCTTCCCCAGGCGTCGGCGCTGGCGCGTGCATGGGCGAGTGTTCCGTAGGGGTCGTTGCTGCTGGCAACGACCAGCGAGGGAAACGGCAATCGCGCAACTGGCGGATTGGCAAAGCTTGCCGCCTCGGCGGGGAAGACCGGTGAGGCCGGATCGGGAACGGCAACCAGAAATGCTCCCCGTACCGGGTTTGGCCGGCCGGTGGCTCCGTGGGTAGCCCGGTGAGTGGCCCAATGCGCGACGAGCAGGCATGCGAGGCTGTGGGCGACCAGCAACGGTGGTCGCGTCGCCTGTTCTATTGCTCGATCGAGGGCATCGATCCAGTCGTCAAGCGCGGGTCTGTCCCAGTCGCTCGGTTGAAACCGTGTCATCCTCGCATTACCGATTTCCCAGATCGTCTGCCAGTGGGTTGCTCCGGAATTGCCGATGCCCGGAAGGATGATGATGTCGCTCATGCCAGTCCTCTTCATGTTCATTTGCAGGAATGGCCATCCTGAGGGGCGACGAGCGGAATTGACATGGCAAACCATCGGAGAAAGATTGGCGTTACCGATAGATTGAAGGCAGGTGCCCCATGGACGGATTTTCTGAACGGTATCTGGATCCCACCGACATGCTGATCGTCGAGATCATGCAGGAGGAAGGCCGCATATCGGTGTCTGAACTCGGTCGGAAGATCGGTCTGTCGCAACCCGCGACGTCCGAGCGCCTCAAGAGGCTGGAGGAGCGTGGGGTGATTTCCGGCTATGGTGCCCGGATCGATGCGGCCGCGCTGGGCCTCGGCATGATGGCGGTTGTCCGGCTGCGGACGACGCATGAGCACATCAAGCCGTGTCTGAAGCTGTTTTCGGAAATGCCGCAGGTCATCGATGTTCTGCGGCTGACCGGCGAGGACTGCTTCCTGCTGAAGGTATTGGCGCCTTCGCCGGCGGATCTTGAAACCATTGTCGATTCGATTGCCCGCTATGGGGCCGTGACCACGTCGTTGGTCTTGCGCAGCGAGCCGACAAAGGCAATCGGCCGGGAGCTCATGCGCCGCCGGCCGTGAGGTCGCCCATGCCGATGATCAGAACGGCAGTTTCATGCCGGGCGGGATCGGCAGGCCCGCGGTCATTTCCTTGGTCTTTTCGGCCATCACGGCTTCGGCCTTGTCCTTGGCGTCCTTGTGGGCGGCAACGATGAGGTCTTCGAGGATCTCGACGTCGTCTTCCTTGAACAGCGACGGATCGATCTTGAGGCCGCGCAGGTCGCCCTTGCCGGTCATCGTGACGGTGACCAGGCCACCGCCGGACTTGCCCTCGACTTCGAGCGCGGCGATATCCGCCTGCATCTTCTCCATCTTGGCCTGCATTTCCTTGACCTTGCCCATCATGCCCATGATGTCGCGCATGTCGAAAACTCCCTTCTCGGAATATGTCAGAATTCGATATCGTCGCCGGGCAGGATGTCGCCCTCGGCGGATTCTGCCGCTGCCGGCAAGCCCGGCGTATCATCCTCGGCAGTGGAGGCTGCACGGATGCGTACATCGGTGATCTTTGCGCCGGGGAAACGGGCGAGAATGGCTGCAACGTCAGGATCCTGGCGAGCGTCGAGAAATTGCGCCGCGCGGGTCGATGCCTCGCTTTCTGTCAGCGTCGGCTGGCCGGGCTCGCGGCTCAGGATGACCATCCAGCGGATTTCGGTCCATTCCTCAAGCCGGCGCTGCAGGTCTCCCACCAGTGACTTCGGAGCTTCTTCCGGCAGATTGATTTCAAGCCTTCCGGGTTCGAGCCGCACCAGCCGGACATAGGCGCGGATCAGCGCCTTGAGCTTCGGGTCGCGGTTCTTCGAGCAGAGGTCGGCAAGCTCTTCCAGCGAGTTGACCGGTACCTTAGGCACTGAAACCGCCTCGGCCGGCCGCGTCTCGACGCGGGCGACGGTCTGGGGTGCGTTCTCCGGCGCGGGCACGCTCTGCAGGCGGGCTGTCGGCTGTGGGGATATGGCGCGTGCCGTCGCGTCGATGCTCTGCTGGCCGACGGCTGTCGTGCGGTAGGCCATGGAGGCGCCGCCTCCGCCATTGCCGCCGCGCGGTGATGCACCGCTCGGAGCGGCGCCTTCACCACCTTCGGAAAGCTCCAGCAGGCGTCGGGCGGCCTCTTCGGGCGATGGCAGGTGAGCCGCATGGGCAAGCCGGATGATGACCATTTCGGCTGCACCCGCCGGTCGTGAGGAGTTCTCCGCCTCCGGAATGCCCTTCAGCAGCATCTGCCACATGCGCGACAGCGTGGTGACCGAGATACTGTCGGCAAGGCTTGCGCCGCGCACCCGTTCCACTTCGCTGAGCGAAGGATCCTCGGCGGCGGAGGGAATGTATTTCAGGCGGGTCACCAGATGGGTGAAATCGGCGAGATCCGTCAGCACGACGGTGGGGTTCGCGCCCGCCTCGTACTGACTGCCGAATTCGGCAAGGGCGGACGAAACGTCGCCGCGAACGATATGGTCGAAGAGGTCGACGATGCGCGCCCGGTCGGCAAGGCCCAGCATGGCGCGCACGGCCTCGGCCCGAACCACGCCGCCGCCATGGGCAATCGCCTGGTCGAGCAGGGACAGACCGTCGCGAGCCGAACCTTCGGCGGCGCGCGCGATCATCGCAAGCGCGTCTTCCTCGGCGCTGATGCCTTCCTTTGCCGCGATGGTCGAGAACAGCCCGACGAGATCGCCGGCGCCGATCCGGCGCAGGTCGAAGCGCTGGCAGCGGGAAAGCACCGTGATCGGCACCTTGCGGATTTCGGTGGTGGCGAAGATGAACTTCACATGCTCGGGCGGCTCTTCCAGCGTCTTCAACAGGCCGTTGAAGGCTGCCGTCGAGAGCATGTGCACTTCGTCGATGATGTAGACCTTGTAGCGCGCCGAAACGGGGCGGTAGCGCACCTGCTCGATGATCTCGCGGATGTCGTCGATACCGGTATGCGAGGCGGCGTCCATCTCGATCACATCGACATGGCGGCCTTCCATGATCGCCTGGCAATGTTCGCCGGGTATCCTCAGGTCGATCGTCGGCTTGTCGATTTCGGCGGTCTTGTAGTTGAGGCCGCGGGCAAGAATGCGGGCCGTCGTCGTCTTGCCGACCCCGCGAACGCCGGTCAGCATGTAGGCCTGTGCGATGCGGCCGGTCTCGAAGGCGTTGGTGAGGGTACGGACCATCGGCTCCTGGCCGACCATCAGGTCCGTGAAATCCTTGGGGCGATACTTGCGGGCAAGAACGCGATACCCCGTTGCGGTACCGTCGGCATTCGATGCTTTAGGCTCGAAATCGCTCATTGCCCCTGCCAGCGTCTCTCGAAAACCCGGTAGCCGGGCATGAATTGACCGCTTGTTTGCCGGCCAAACGAAGCGGCCAAATGAAACGGAAGGTGGGAGGCTGGCACGATGACCCGTGCCGCGCTCGTTAGGGCTGCTTCCTTCCGGACCTGACCCGGTTGGCGAGTGGCTCGTCCACCACCAACCTCCCGGCTGCACATATCGGCAATTACGCAAGCAAATGCAAGCCAAGCCTGCAAAAAACTGTTATGAATGGCAAAAACGACGGGAGAGACGCCTTTGCAACCATTCGCACTCGATGAAAGGCTGGCGCGCGACAGTTCGCTGGTTATCAAGCTTGGCCTCTGTGAACTGCGCCTGATCGAGGACAGGCGCTGGCCCTGGCTGGTTCTGGTGCCCCAGCGACCGGGGATTTCCGAGGTGTTCGAGCTCACCCCGCTCGATCAGGCCGTGCTGACATTCGAGCAGAATCTGGTGGCTTCGGGCTTGAAGACGCTGACCCACGCCACCAAGATCAATGTGGCTGCGATCGGCAATGTCGTTCGCCAGCTTCATGTGCATGTCATTGCCCGTTTCGAGGGCGATCCCAACTGGCCAGGTCCGGTCTGGGGCCATGGCGCAGCCGAGGCCTATACCGACGACGAACGCCGCGAGATCAAGAAGAAGCTGCTAGAAGCCATTCACTCATGAAGAATTCGATTTTCCTCAGCCGTGCCCCCCATCTCGAACCGAGCGAACTGACCGCGTTTTCCAAGAATGCGCTGGATCGCCGTGCCGAACACCGGGACGAGACCTCGCTTTCCGTGGCGCTCGCCGTGGAAGGCGCCCATATTCTCGCTTTCTCCGATGCCCAGCTGGTGTTGAAGCATGACGGGCAGGTGCTCGATCCGTTGTTTGCGCCCTACGAGCTGTCGGAACTCGATCCCGATTTCGAGCGTGCCATTCTGCTCGGCTTCCAGCCGAATGGCGAGCCGCGCCTTGCGGTGCCGGTGGCCCGCAGCGCCGGCGAACTGGCGACCCGTTACAAGCCGGCCGACGCCCGCGCGCTGTTTCGCGAACAGCTCATCCGCGAGGAATTGCTGGGAGAAGCGGCACAGGCCTTGAGCCTCATCCGCTGGAACACGGACAACCGTTTCTGCGGACGCTGCGGTGAGGAGATGGAAAGCCGCATCGGCGGCTACAAGCGGGTCTGCCCGGCCTGCAGCCACGAGATCTTTCCCCGCACCGATCCGGTGGCGATCATGCTTGCGGTCGATGAAAAGCGCGACTGCTGCCTGCTTGGCCGCAATCATCGCTTCCCCGAGGGCATGTATTCCTGTCTTGCCGGCTTTGTTGAGCCGGGCGAGACGGTCGAGAACGCGGTTCGCCGGGAAACCAAGGAGGAATCCGGCATTGCGATCGGTCGCGTCCGTTACCACGCATCACAGCCCTGGCCGATGCCGCACCAGCTGATGATCGGTTGCTACGCCGAAGCCGTGACCTTCGACATCGAGCGCGACGAAGGCGAGCTTGCGGATTGCCGCTGGTTCTCCCGCGAAGAGATCGTCGCCATCGTCGAGAACGGCAGTTTCAATGGCGTTTCCCTGCCGGTCGAAGGCACCATTGCCCGCCGGCTGATCGTCGACTGGCTGGAATGGAAGCACTGAAAGGGGGCTTCAGAGCTTCCCGCGCATGGCGTGCGCCTTGTAGACGCCGAGGATGCGGACCTTTTCCGAGAAGAACGAAAGCTCCTCCAGCGCCCGCTTGACCGGCGCGTCCTCGGGATGTCCCTCGATATCGGCGTAGAACTGGGTGGCGATGAACTTGCCCCCGATCTGGTAGCTCTCGAGCTTCGTCATGTTGACGCCGTTGGTGGCAAAGCCGCCGAGCGCCTTGTAGAGCGCGGCCGGAATGTTGCGGACATTGAAGACGAACGTGGTGATGAAGGTCTCGTCGTCGCTGGCGCGCTTCGGCTGGTTCTCGTCGCGGGAGAGAACGACGAAACGGGTCACGTTGTTTTCGGAATCCTCGACGTTCTCGGCCACGATGTCGAGGCCGTAGAGCGGGGCCGCAAGCCGCGGCGCAAGGGCCGCCATGGTGCGGTCGCCCTTTTCCGAAACGAGCTTTGCCGCGCCCGCCGTATCGCCGGCGACAACGGCCTTCCAGCCATTGCTGCGGATGATCTTGCGGCACTGGCCGAGCGCGTGGATGTGGCTGTGCACGGTGCGGATCTCGTCCATCCCGACGCCCGGCAGAACCATCAGCTGGAAGCGGATCGGCATGAAATACTCGCCCACGATGTGCAGGCGCGACAGCGGCAGCAGGTAATGGATGTCGGCGACGCGGCCGGCCAGCGTGTTCTCGATCGGGATCATCGCCAGATCGACCTCGCCGGTTTCGAGCGCCACGAAGGCGTCCTCGAAGGTCGGGCAGGGCAGCGGCTCCATGTCCGGGAACATGTCGCGGCAGGCCATGTCGGAATTGGCGCCGAAGTCGCCCTGGAAGGAAATCTTGTTGGTCTTGTAAGTGGTCATCGGGATATCCGTAAGATCAGTTTGCACGAGCGGCAATGAGACGCCGCGCCTTTTCGAGATCGGCCGGCGTGTCTACGCCGAGCGGGATGGAGCGGACGACCTCGGCATCGATGCGCATTCCGGCTTCGAGCGCGCGCAGTTGCTCAAGGGATTCCCGCTTTTCAAGCGGCGACGGCGGCAGGCTTACGAAGCGCTCCAGCGCTTCGCGGCGATAGGCGTAGAGGCCGATGTGATGGAAGAGCGGTCCCTTACCGTAGGGTGCGGTGGCGCGGGTGAAGTAGAGCGCCCTGAGCCGGCTGTCGGAGACTGCGGAACCCACTACCTTCACGACATTCGGATTGGTCTTTTCTTCCTCGTCGGAAATCTCCACCGTCAGCGTCGCGATATCGACCTGCGGATTGTCGAGCGGCTTCAATGCTGCCCGGATGGTCTCCGGCTCGATGGTCGGCAGGTCGCCCTGCACGTTGACCACGATTTCGACCTCTCCATTCGGATCCACGGCGATGAGCGCCTCGTGAATGCGATCGGACCCGGACTGGTGGTCCTGGCGGGTCATGACCACCTCGAAACCGGCGTCGGCGACTGCATCGAAAACCCGCTGGTCATCGACGGCGACCACGATCCGGCCGACATGCGCTTCCCGGGCGCGTTTTGCTACCTGGACGATCATCGGCAGTCCGCAGATATCGGCCAGCGGCTTGCCGGGAAGGCGGGTCGAGGCCATGCGCGCGGGGATGAGGATCAGGACCTTCCCCAAATCTGAATTATTCATCGCCGGCCCCTTCAAAATCAGCCAAAACAGTGTCAAAAAGTCCCAGTCCGGGGATTCACAATCGTGTTGCAACTGTCAAGCAAAAGACATAGGTTCCGCGCGATTTCAAGATCATCCGGGCTGATCATCCGGCTGCATGGGGAGCGTTGCAGATGAACTCATATGTGAACATGGGCGTGGGGGCTCTTCTGGGAACCGTTTTCGTCCTTATGACGGTTTCCATCACATCGGAGGGCATTTTCCACTCCGAAAAGCCGGAGAAGGAAGGCTTCGCCATCGCGGCCGAAGGCGCGGGTGAAGCCGAGGGCGGCGCAGATACCGCCGCCGCTGCCGAAACCCCGATTGCAACTCTGCTCGCAAGCGCAGACGCGAAGGCCGGCGAAACCGTCTTCAAGAAGTGTACGAGCTGTCATGACGGGTCCAAGGGCGGACCCAACAAAGTTGGCCCCAACCTCTTCGGTGTCGTTGAGCGGCCGATCGCCTCGCATGAAGGTTTTGGTTATTCCGCTGCCATGAAGGACTTCTCGCAGGGCGGTTCGGTCACTTGGACCTTCGAAAACCTCAACCACTTCCTGACGGCTCCGAAGAAGTTCATCGCCGGCACCGCCATGGGCTTTGCCGGGATCAAGAAGGAAGACGAGCGCGCAAACCTGCTCGCCTATCTTCGTTCGCTGTCCGATACCCCGGTCGATCTTCCGGCCGCGACCAACTGATCGTCTGAAATATCAGAGACTTACCGAGATGCCCGGCTTGGCCGGGCATTTTGCGTTTCTCGGCCCCCGTCATTGCAGCATGTAGGCCCAGAAGGTGACGCTCAACACGCCAAGCGCGGTGGTCAGCGTGATCGAGGAGGCGGCGAGCGCATGGCCGACCCCGAAACGATTGGCGATCAGCCACGCATTGATGCCGGTCGGAACCGATGAAGTCAGCACCAGCGCTGCAGTCCAGGCGGGGCTCAGCCCCAGAAGATGGCAGGTCGCCCAGACCGTGGCCGGCATGACCAGCAGCTTGAGGGCGGAAATGATGCCGGCGATGCGCAGGTTTCCCGCAACGCCGTAACGGTTGAGCGCCATGCCGAGCGAGATCAGGGCGGCAGGGGCTGCCATCGTCGCGATCTGCGCCACCACGCCGTCGAGGACTTCGGGAAGGTGGAGGCCGCTCAGATGCAGCAGCAACCCCGCCATGAGGCCGATGACCAGCGGATTTCGGGCGAGATTCATGCCGATCTGGCGAAACACCGCCAGCGCGCCGCGGGAAGCTTTCCCGCTCGTCTTCTGCTCGGCGCGCTCCATCAATACGGTGCCGATCACCATCATCAGCGGCAGGTGTACGGCCAGCAGGATGGTCAGCGGCACGAGCCCTTCGGCGCCGACCGTGCGCTCGACCAGCGGCAGGCCGATGAAGATGTTGTTGGCAAACGCCGAGGAGACGCCCGCCAGCACGCCAACCCGCTGGTCGCGCTGAAAAAGGCGGGTGGCCACGAGGTGCCCGATCGTCCAGGTGACGCCGACGCCGGTAAAATAGGCGATCCAGAGCTTGAACGGGGAAGCGCCATGAAAATCGGCCTGCGAGATCGTGCGGAACAAAAGCACCGGAACAGCGACCTTGAAGACGAATTCGCTGAGCCCTTCGCCGATCTCGGCGTTGAGGATCTTCGCCTTGACCAGGCCCCACCCGATAAGGATCAGGATGAAGATCGGGAAGACGTCGTGGGCAATGGCATACATATGCTGGGAGCTTTCGGGGGAGCTGCTACGGCGGGCGAGTTTATCACCTCTACCGCGCCATTTCCCCCCGGACCAGCATTATTGATGAATGACAGGAATGCATGGGAGCATGACGGCAACTGGGGCCAAAAAAGAAAAAGCGGGGAAATTCCCCGCTTCCGCCCTGAAATCGGGCTCTGGACCATGCCGCCAGTACATCCGTGGTCAGCAAGGAACCGTAGCTCGGGCGATCATGCCCGATGGTGAACGGCTGACCGAAAACGCAGTCACATGCCGTCATCACTTGAGGTTTCTTTTAGAGACCCCGCATGACATCAGGATGACGAAAGGCATATTTCTTCGGAAGCTGCTGTTTATGCTTCCATGCAGGAGAAAAATGGCTATGACCGGATCATCCGTGCAATTGGAGATCCGCATTTTATGAGCAGGTTCGATGTTCTCACCGTCGGCAACGCCATCGTCGACATCATCTCGCGCTGTGAAGATCGGTTCCTGATCGACAACGAGATTACCAAGGGAGCGATGAACCTGATCGACGCCGAACGCGCCGAGAAGCTCTATGGGCTGATGGGACCGGCGGTGGAAGCCTCCGGCGGCAGCGCCGGCAACACTGCGGCGGGCATTGCGAGCTTCGGCGGCAAGGCGGCCTATTTCGGCAAGGTTGCCGATGACCAGCTCGGCCAGATCTTCAAGCACGACATCCGCGCCCAGGGCGTGCATTTCGAAACCGTGCCGGAAGGCACGAACCCGCCGACGGCGCGCAGCATGATCTTCGTCACGCCCGATGGCGAGCGTTCGATGAATACCTATCTCGGCGCCTGCGTAGAACTCGGGCCGGAGCATGTCGAACCCGAAGTCGTCGCCGACGCGAAGGTCACCTATTTCGAGGGCTATCTCTGGGATCCGCCGCGCGCCAAGCAGGCCATCCTCGATTGCGCCCGTATCGCCCATGAAAACGGCCGCGAAGTATCGATGACGCTGTCCGACAGCTTTTGCGTTGGCCGTTACCGTGACGAATTCCTCGATCTCATGCGCTCCGGCACGGTCGACATTGTCTTCTCGAACCAGCAGGAAGCCCTGTCCCTCTACGAGACCGACGATTTCGAACTGGCGCTCGAGAAGATTGCCGCCGACTGCAAGCTTGCGGCCGTGACCATGAGCGAAGAAGGCGCCGTCATTCTCCGCGGCAAGGAGAGGGTGAAGGTCGATGCCAGCACGATCGGCGAACTCGTCGATACGACCGGTGCCGGCGATCTCTTCGCGGCTGGTTTCCTCTTCGGTTACACGCAGGGACGTTCGCTCGAGGATTGCGGCAAGCTCGGCTGCCTTGCAGCCGGCATCGTGATCCAGCAGATCGGTCCGCGTCCGCTCGTCTCGCTTGAACAGGCGGCGCTCGGAGCAGGCCTTATTTGAAGGCTTCACCGGGATAGGCGCCCCAGATCTCCCCCTGGTTCACCCATCCCTTCACGCCGCCTGCTTCCACCCGGCACCAGTTGCCGTTGCACTCGCTGAGCCTGACGACAACGCCGGGCTCGAGCTTGGCGACGACCGAGGCGTTTGGCATCGAATCCTGACGCATGCTGACGAAGACGCTGTCGCCATTGCCGCGCATCCACGGGGCGGCGACGGCGGTGCGCTCGCCGGAAAGCAGCGTCTGGCTGACCCAGCCCTCGGTTCCGTCCGCATCGCGGATGCGGCGCCAGTTTTCATATTCCTGGATGATTTCGACCGGAAGGCCGGACTTGAGATAGAGCCATGATACCGCATAGTCGGTGCTCGGCCCGATCCTGAGGTTGACGCGCTTGGCCTTCAGGCTGACGAAGCGCGGCAGTGGAAGGCCGCTCGATCCTTTGGCGACAGCCTGCGCTTCGGCATGAGGGGGCACAAATAGCGAAAGGCCTATCGACAGGCAGGCAACCATCAGGGCGCGGGGCAGAATTTGAACCATGGCGTTTCCGATCAATCAACGAATCCAAGGGTTTCCGTGAAGATCAGGTTGCAGTTGCACCGACCCCGGCACAAAACGGTCCCGGGCTTGAGAGTTTTGTTTGTCTTCGCCTGCGGGTTTGGTAGAAATTGCCCTGAACGGGGAAATTATGCCCCGGCTTGGTTAACGACCTCTAAACAAGGCATCGAACGTCCCCATGACCAACAGGAAAAGACCCAAGGTCTACATCACCCGGAAGCTGCCGGACGCCGTGGAAACGCGCATGCGCGAACTGTTCGATGCCGAACTTAACGTCGATGACAAGCCGCGCACCCAGCCGGAACTCGTCGCTGCGGTGAAAACTGCGGACGTTCTGGTGCCCACCGTGACCGACCGCATCGACGCAGCGCTGATCGAACAGGCCGGGCCGCAGCTGAAGCTGATCGCCAGCTTTTCCAACGGCTTCGATCACATCGACGTGGACGCCGCCGCCCGCAAGGGCATAACCGTGACCAATACGCCGAACGTCCTGACCGAAGATACCGCCGACATGACCATGGCGTTGATCCTCGCCGTGCCGCGCCGGCTGGTCGAGGGCGCGCGCATACTGATTGAAAAGCCCGGCGAATGGCAGGGCTGGTCGCCCACCTGGATGCTTGGCCGGCGCATTTGGGGCAAGCGCATCGGCATCATCGGCATGGGCCGCATCGGCACGGCAGTCGCGCGCCGCGCCAAGGCGTTCGGACTGTCGATCCATTACCACAACCGCAAGCGTGTCAATCCGGCCACCGAGGACGAGCTGGAGGCGACCTATTGGGACAGCCTCGACCAGATGCTCGCCCGCGTCGATATCGTCTCGGTCAACTGCCCCTCGACGCCCGCGACCTTTCACCTTCTCTCGGCGCGCCGGCTCGCGCTGATGCAGCCGACGAGCTACATCGTCAACACCGCGCGCGGTGACATCATCGATGAGGATGCGCTGGTCAACTGCCTGCGCCATGGCAAGATCGCCGGTGCAGGCCTCGACGTGTTCGAAAACGAGCCGGCGGTCAATACGAAGCTGGTCAAGCTCGCGAATGAAGGCAAGGTCGTGCTGCTTCCCCATACCGGTTCGGCGACGATCGAGGGTCGCATCGATATGGGCGACAAGGTCGTCATCAACATCCGGACCTATTTCGACGGCCACCGTCCGCCGAACCGCGTCCTGCCCAGCCGGACCTGAGCGCCTCACTCAGGCGAGGGTCTTGCGCATCTCGATCGACGTGATCTGCTGATAGCCGGCATGGGGTTTCCGCGGTCTTGCGGAAACCCCATGCCGCAAAGCGACGGTGGTTGCCGGTGAGTTCGATACGGGTCTCCAGTCGGAGTTCCAAAAGCCCGAGCTCTCCGGCAATGGTTTCGGCTTCCGTGAGTAGCCGCCGGCCGATCCCCTTGCCCTGCGCCGCAGGCAGCACCGCAAGCTTGCCGATATAAAGCGAGGTTGGTTCGGGTCTGAAGAAGGCACAAGCCACCAGTCGAGCATCTTCGAATGCTGCGATGCCGATCTCGGCACGAGCTTTCTCACGTAGCAGGTCAGGCGTCAGGCGATGGGCCGATGACGGCGGATCGATGACGCCATCCATATAGGCGAAGGCCTTGAGGATCAGGTCCAGAAGTTCGTCATATCTCTGGAAACCATCATCGAGACGGCGCAGTTCGATTGTCATTTTCCCGTGGCCGCCTTGCGCCGGCGGTAGCGGATGGTGTCGAAACGGGCCGAGAGCCCGTCATAGAGCAGCAGGCGACCCACGAGTGGCTCTCCTGCGCCGGTGATGAGCTTGATCGCTTCCATGGCCATCAGTGTGCCAATGACGCCGGTTAGCGCGCCGACGATACCCGCCTCCGCGCAGGAGGGGACGAGACCGACCGGCGGCGGTTCGGGAAAGAGATCGCGATAGCCGGGATTGAGGCTGCCGTCCGCCGATGTCTCGTAGGGCTTGAGCACGGTGACCGAACCGTCGAAGCGCCCGACCGCTCCGGTGACGAGCGGGATCTTGCGGGCCTCGGCCGCGTCGGCCGCCGCGTATCGGGTTTCGAAATTGTCGGAACCGTCGATCAGCAGGTTGAAACGCCCGAGATAAGAGCCGGCGAAATCGGGCTCGAAATGCTGCTCGAAACGTTCGATGCGGACATTCGGGTTGAGGCGCAGAAGGGCGCGGGTAGCGCTTTCCGTTTTCTCGTCCCCGATCGTGCCGCTGTCATGGATCACCTGCCGCTGGAGGTTCGAGAGCGATACCCGGTCGTCATCGACGATGCCGAGGGTGCCGACACCGGCCGCGGCAAGATATTGCAGCACCGGTGCGCCGAGCCCGCCGGCACCGATCACCATCACGCGCGCAGCTTTCAGCTTCTGCTGTCCCGCCCCGCCGATTTCCGGCAGCAGGATGTGGCGATGGTAGCGGGAGATTTCCTCGGGCGTCAGTTTTTCCATGCCCGCCTTATCGCATGGCGACAGGCTTGCGAAAAGGCATGTCCGTCAGGCTGACGCCGTTCCGTCACGAATGGTGATGAACTGGGCGCGTTCTCCAAGCGCCGAGAACATGGCCCGGTCGGTGCCGGTCATGAAAGCCTGACCGCCGAGCGCGTCGATCCGGTCGAAAAGCGCTGCCCGCCGGTTTTCGTCCAGATGGGCGGCGATCTCGTCCAGAAGCAGAATGGGAGCGTGTCCGGTCATCGTCGCGACGAGACGGGCATGCGCAAGGATCAGCCCGACCAGCAGAGCCTTCTGTTCGCCGGTGGAGCAACGCTCCGCATCCATGTTCTTCTCGATATGCCGCACCAGAAGGTCGGCGCGGTGGGGGCCGTCGAGTGTGCGACCTGCGGCGGCATCACGGTATCGCCCGGCCGCCAGCATCTCGGCATAGCGGTCTTCCAGCTCGATGGCCGGTGATTGCATGTCCTCGCCGTCCATGAAGCCACGGAGCGAAAGTTCTGCCGAAGGGAAGCTGCCGACACCCACGCCCGGATCGTGAAGGCCACGCAGGAGGCCCATCATCTCACGCCGGGCCATGGTCATGGAGACGCCGAGGCCTGCCATCTGCCGTTCGATGCCGGAGAGCCAGCTCGGATCGAAACGCCCTTCGGCCAGAAGCTTGTTGCGGCTGCGCATGGCGCGTTCGAAATCGCTGGCGCGGCGGCCATGGGCCGGATCGAGCGAGAGCACCAGACGGTCGAGAAAGCGCCGGCGGTCGGAGGAGGGGCCGGTAAACAGCCCGTCCATCGAAGGCGTCAGCCAGAGCACCCGCAGATGGTCGGTCAGCTCGTCGACGGATTTTGCCGTGGTGCCGTTGATGCGCAGCCGGCGCACCGCCGTTTCCTCGTCGCTCTCGGTGCCGGTGCCGATTTCGACATCGCCTTCCATGCCTTCTATCTCGGAGAAGATGGAAAAACCGCCTGCAGCCCCCACGCGGGCCACATCCGCCAGCACGGCGCGTCTCAGGCCGCGACCGGGAGACAGGAAGGACACGGCTTCCATCAGGTTCGTCTTGCCGGCCCCGTTCTCTCCCGTCAGCACGACATGACGCCCGTCGAGCATCAGCGACAATCCCGCATAGTTGCGGAAGTCGGTGAGCTTCAGGCGGCGAATGAAAACTTTGTGCGTCATGAGGTCCGGATCAGGTGTTGCCCTGAGCTAGGATGAAAGCCGCGCAATGGCAAGGCGACAGCGCGGTTTTCGACAGGCGGGGCACCGTCGGCTTCACCATTTTGATACGTGGACCGACACATCGCGCGGATGTATCCTTCCTGCGCCCTTTCTCATGAAAGCAATGACAGATGACCACCGATCGAGATGAACTGAGCCCGGAGGAAGCCCGGCGCGATCACTGGGAAATGCTGCGGTTTCTTGCGGTCAATGCACTGTTCGGCGCAGCGCTCGGCATCGTCGTGGCAGTCGCGCTGATGTGGCTGGATATCGGTGGCCTCGGTACGCGTCTTGGCCGTGCCAGCAATCCGATCCTGCCGGCCTTCATGCTCGCCGTGCCGCTCGGGCTGACATTCGCCGCCGCCGTGACGGCATCGGCCGTGATGCTGATGCCCTACAAGAAAAAGAAGCAGCGCTGACGCTGGTCCGGCGGATCGTTTGCGTCCGGTCCATTGACCTCGTCCTCCCGCTCCGGCATGACCAAACCAACGCACCGTGCCTTTTGAGCGCGGGGCGTTATGTCAGAGTTTCAATGCAGGAGGGTTTCATGGCCGATCAGGAAGAGCGCATCCAGCGTCTTGAGGAAACCGTGGCGCACCAGTCCCGTGTGATCGAGGAACTCTCGGACCAGCTGGCGGAACAGTGGAAGGTCGTGGAGCAGACCCGCGCCAAGCTGGACCGTCTGACAGAGCGCTTCCTTTCCCTGGAAGAGCAGGCACTGGAAGCTCCCGCAATCACCAGGCCGCCGCACTACTGAGCAATTTCAGCAGAAGTGCGCAGCGGTTTTGCGTCCGGAATTGCGTCGGACCAAAGAGACAGAGTAACTTCAGCGCGTTGCGATCCCGCTGACCACGGCATCGACAACGGCGTCGATCCCGGCATCGCTGCAATCGAGCCGGCCGGTCAGTAGCCGGGTCCAGGCAAAGCCCGAGAGGACCTCGATCAGGAGCTCGGGATCGATGTCCGGCTTGATTTCTCCCCGCTCCTGCGCCCGCTGCAGGATGGAACCCATTTGCCGCCATCGGTCGAGCAGATAGTTCCGCAGCGCTTCGAGTGTTGCCGGATCACTTTGGGCTTCCGCAATCACGGAGCGAAAGATTGCGCCGCCGTTATCCCGCCAGAAGGACAGGAGTCCTTTGAGGAAAAGCGCGAGATCTTCCCGCACATTGCCGCTATCCGCCACACTCATGTCCTGCTTCTGCCGGTGGTACACGTCGAGGAGCAGCGCTGCTTTCGAAGGCCACCAGCGATAGATCGTGGGCTTGCCGGCCTTGGCGCGCCGTGCAACCGCCTCGATCGAAAATGCCGCGAAGCCCTCCTCGATCAGGATGGCCTCGGCCGCCGCAAGGATCGCCTCCTCGCTATCAGGGTTGCGCTGCGCGCCGATAGATGTGCGGCGGGCCGGAGCGGCCGTGATGGTTTCCATGAATGCCTCCCGAATTTTTCCGACTGATATCATGGAAACATATTGAACGGAACGCGTCGTTTCGATATTAAACGAAACGTACCGTTCTTATGGAGAGCAGAATGTCCGATTCCGCCGTCATGCCAAAGCCCTCCAAGCTGAGGCTTGCCGTACTGATGCTTCTGGTGGTCTATCCCTTCGTGACCGCCATCCTCTACATCATCATGCCGCTGACGGAGGGCTGGGCACTCTGGAAGCGGACGGCAATCCTGGCGCCGATCATGGTCTTCTCGATCGTCTATGGCATCGCGCCGCTGATCCAGCGCCATTTCGGCTGGTTCATCATGCGGCTGCCGCGCAGGAAAGCCGCCTGAAACGGTCATGAAACGAAAAAGGCCGGCCCCATGGGAGCCGGCCTTTTCATATTTGATGCGCCGCGATGGTCAGTCGCTGAGCGTGTCGAAGAAATCCTTCATCCGGGCGAAGAAGCCCGTCGATTCCGGATTGTTTTCCTTCGAGGACAGCTGCTCGAATTCCTGCAGCAGTTCTCGCTGGCGCTTCGAAAGCTTCTGCGGTGTCTCGATCTGGATCTGGATATAGAGATCCCCGGTCTGCGACGAACGCAGCACTGGCATGCCCTTGCTCTTCAATCGGAATTGCTTGCCGGCCTGCGTGCCTTCCGGAACGCTGACGCGCGACTTGGAGCCGTCGAGCGTCACCACGTCGAACGTGCCGCCGAGCGCTGCCGTCGTCATCGAGATCGGTACGGAACAGTAGAGGTCCGCACCGTCGCGCTGGAAGAACTCATGCGGCTTCACCGACAGGAAGATATAGAGATCCCCTGCAGGACCACCCCGGAGACCTGCCTCGCCCTCGCCCTGCAGGCGAATGCGGGTGCCATCCTCGATGCCGGCCGGAATGTTGACCGAAAGCGAGCGCTCCTCGGTCACGCGACCCTGGCCGTTGCACTTGGTGCAGGGATCCGAGATCGTCTGTCCGCGACCGTGACAGGTCGGGCAGGTGCGTTCGACGGAGAAGAAGCCCTGAGCGGCGCGGATGCGGCCTGAGCCCTGACAGGTGGTGCAGGTCGTCGGCTTGGTGCCGGGCTTGGCGCCCGTTCCGGTGCAAACGTCGCAGGTGATCGACGTCGGCACGCGGATCTGCGCCGTCTTGCCGGTGAAGGATTCCTCGAGCGAGATCTCCATGTTGTAACGGAGGTCGGCGCCACGCTCGCGTCCGCCGCTGGAGCGCGCCCGGCCACCGCCACGCCCGCCGCCCATCATCTCGCCGAAGATGTCTTCGAAGATATCCGAGAAACCGCCGCCGGAGAAACCACCGCCCGGATTGAAGCCGCCACCACCCATGCCGCCCTGCTCGAAGGCAGCGTGACCGAACCGGTCATAGGCCGCGCGCTTCTGAGGGTCCTTCAGGGTCTCGTAGGCCTCGTTGATTTCCTTGAATTTCTTCTCGGACTCACTGTCGTCGGGATTCTTGTCCGGATGATATTTCATCGCCAGCTTGCGGAAGGCGCTCTTCAGCTCCTTCTCGTCGGCCGTACGGCTCACCCCGAGGGTTTCGTAGAAATCTGCTTTTGCCATGGTCCTACAGAGCTCTCAAAGCCTTCTCCACACTCGTGTGGCTGCCAGTCTTCTTGCCCGCCTGCTTCTCGCAGGCTGCCATGTCCTTCTGGAAGTCGGACACGGCGGCTCGCGCATCCTCGATCAGCACCTTGCGGGCCTCGCCCTTGTTCGCCAGCCCATCGGCCGCCGATACGGCGACATAGGCCAGCGAATGGGCGGCCATGTCGCAGGAGGAAACAGCCTGGCCCTCTTCACGGCGCTTCAGCGCCGCTTCGATAACCCGGCCAAGCTCGCTGCCGGTTCTGGATAGCTGTCGACTGTCGCCCGCACCGATCGCCTTTGCAATGCTTGCCTCGGCGGCGTTCACCTTGCGATAGACCGCTTCGATCTGGCCGGCTTCCTGGGCGGAAGCGGATGCCACGCAAAGGGCCAATGTAAATACGGCTGGCCCGAAGGCCAGCCCCATGACGGTGAAACGTCGCTTCGACAGCCGCATCAGGCCGACTTCTTCGCGTCTTCGTCCTTGACTTCCTCGTAGTCGGCATCGACCACGTCGTCGTCCTTGCCGCTATCAGCATCGCCGGCGCCTTCCGCCTGCTGCGCCTCATAGATGGCCTGACCGAGCTTCATGGAAACCTCCATGAGGGTCTGGGTCTTGGCCTGGATGTCGTCGGCATCCGGTTCCGAAGCTTCGATCGCGGTCTTGAGCGATGCAATGGCATCCTCGATGGACTTGCGGTCGGTTTCCGAAACCTTGTCGCCGTATTCCTTGAGCGACTTCTCGGTGGAGTGGATCAGGCTTTCGGCCTGGTTCTTGGCTTCGACGGCTGCACGGCGCTTCTTGTCGTCTTCAGCATGCGATTCCGCGTCCTTGACCATCTTTTCGATGTCGGCGTCGGAGAGACCGCCGGAGGCCTGGATGCGGATCTGCTGTTCCTTGCCGGTGCCCTTGTCCTTGGCGGAAACCTGCACGATGCCGTTGGCGTCGATGTCGAAGGTGACTTCGATCTGCGGCACGCCGCGCGGTGCGGGCGGCAGGCCGACGAGGTCGAACTGGCCGAGCAGCTTGTTGTCTGCAGCCATTTCGCGTTCGCCCTGGCTGACGCGGATGGTCACGGCGTTCTGGTTGTCTTCGGCCGTCGAGAAGGTCTGGCTCTTCTTCGTCGGGATCGTCGTGTTGCGGTCGATCAGACGGGTGAAGACGCCGCCGAGCGTTTCGATGCCGAGCGACAGCGGGGTCACGTCGAGCAGCAGGACGTCCTTGACGTCACCCTGCAGAACGCCGGCCTGGATGGCGGCGCCGAGAGCGACGACTTCATCCGGGTTCACACCCTTGTGCGGCTCCTTGCCGAACAGCTGCTTGACGACTTCCTGGACCTTCGGCATGCGGCTCATGCCACCGACGAGGACCACTTCGTCGATCTCCGAAGCGGTGACGCCGGCATCCTTCAGCGCTGCCTTGCAGGGAGCGATGGTGCGCTGGACGAGGTCGTCGACCAGGCTTTCCAGCTTGGCGCGGGTCAGCTTGAGCGTCAGGTGCTTGGGACCGGTGGCATCCGCCGTGATGAACGGCAGGTTGATTTCGGTCTGCTGCGAAGAGGACAGTTCGATCTTGGCCTTTTCGGCGGCTTCCTTGAGACGCTGCAGAGCGAGCTTGTCGTTCTTCAGGTCGATGCCGTTGTCCTTCTTGAACTCGGCCAGGAGATATTCGACGAGACGCATGTCGAAGTCTTCACCACCGAGGAAGGTGTCGCCATTGGTCGACTTCACTTCGAAGACGCCGTCACCGATTTCCAGGATCGAGATATCGAAGGTGCCGCCGCCAAGGTCGTAGACGGCGATCGTCTTGCCGTCCTTCTTGTCGAGACCATAGGCAAGTGCCGCGGCCGTCGGCTCGTTGATGATGCGCAGGACTTCGAGGCCGGCGATGCGGCCTGCATCCTTGGTGGCTTGACGCTGGGCGTCGTTGAAGTATGCCGGAACGGTGATGACGGCCTTCTCGACCTTTTCACCGAGATAGGATTCGGCGGTTTCCTTCATCTTCTGAAGGATCATCGCGGAGATCTGTGCTGGGGAATAACCCTTGCCCTGAGCTTCGACCCATGCGTCGCCATTGTCGCCCTTGACGATCTGGAACGGCACGAGGTGCTTATCCTTCTCGACGGTCGGGTCTTCATAACGGCGGCCGATGAGGCGCTTTACGGCGAACAGCGTGTTGGTGGGGTTGGTGACTGCCTGGCGCTTGGCCGGCTGGCCGACGAGGCGTTCGCCGTCGTCAGAAAATGCCACCATGGAAGGCGTGGTACGTGCGCCTTCGGAATTTTCAATGACCTTTGCATCCTTGCCGTCCATGACGGCGACGCAGGAATTGGTCGTTCCAAGGTCGATACCGATTACTTTAGCCATGTCATTCTCTCCTTGAAGCAGACTGTCGGAACCCCGGAAAGGCATTCCGTTGACAGCCCCTCGACGTGGATGGTCTGGGATATCGCAGTCGTCGCTGCGGTTATGTCGCGTATATAAGAAGCAGTTTTTCTGACTGCAAGGCTGGAAATCCGCTGTAATCCTGTAAAAAGAACAGATTGGCGGAACATGCAATCCGCCATTTGCAGCCTGCCGGAGGCCTGCCCGTTACGGGTTGCATAGCATCCAGGCCTTGCGCAGGGCATGCCTTCCACCAGATGGCCATGTCCGGCCGCGAATGCAAGACCCGCCGGCGATCCGCCAGTGGTCCCAACCTCACTGACCCATGATGATGTCGAGAAGCGTGGTGCGCCGTCGGCCCGAAGGAACCGGTCCGCCAACCTCTCCGGGCGGCACAGGTCCCTCAAGGATCGCGCCATACGGCCCTTCTGGCGGCCCATCCATGGGAATGTCCCCGGGTGGCATGGGTCCTCCCTGCGGGATGACACCCATGTCGCCCGATGGCATCGGTGCCGCGAGCCCGACATCGCCGCCCTGCTGTTGCGGCTGCGATTGAGGCTGCGCCGGATAGCGCTCCTCGCCGCCGCCGGACAGGACGTCGGAGATGATCGTGCCGAGGGTCGATTGCGGCTCCTGCTCGATGGCAGGCTCTACATAGGTGCCGCCGTTTAGCGGCGCGGGCGTGAGCCCGGTATGCGCGGTTGTCATGAAGTCGTGCCAGGCCTTGGCAGGCAGGCCGCCGCCGGTCACCTTTTTCATCGAGCTGCCGTCGTCATTGCCGAACCAAACCCCGGTGGTGAGATTGCTGGTGTAGCCGACGAACAGCGCGTCGCGGAAGGACTGGGTGGTGCCGCTCTTGCCCGCGGCTTCCCAGCCCTTGATCCTGGCCTTCTTGCCGGTGCCGTTCTCGATCACGCCCTTCATCATCATGTTCATCTCGGAGACGACGCCTTCGCTGAGCACGCGCGGAGGATCGGCATAGTCGTTTTCGTAGACGGCCTTGCCGTCGGGCGTCGTGATACGGCGAACGATATGCGGCGTGGCCTTGTAGCCGCCGTTCATGAACGGGGCATAGGCGGCAGTCAGCTCAAGCAGGGAGACTTCCGACGTGCCGAGCGCGATGGAGGCATTCGACTGGAGATCCGATTCGATGCCGAGACGGTGCGCAAGCTTGATGACGTGGTCGGGCCCGACCTCCATCACCAGCTGGGCGGCGATGGTGTTGAGCGATTCCGCCATCGCGCCGGCGAGCGTCACCGGCCCGCGGAATTTCTGATCGTAGTTCTCCGGTGTCCAGTTGCCGATGCGGATCGGCGCGTCGTTGCGCACCGAAGCGGGTCTGAGCCCCATTTCCATGGCGGACGCATAGACGAAGGGCTTGAAGGCCGAACCGGGCTGACGCTTGGCCTTGACCGCCCGGTTGAACTGGCTTTCCGCATAATCCTTGCCGCCGACAAGCGCCCGGATCGCGCCGGTCCCGTCGATGGAGACGAGTGCGGCCTGGGACACGTTGAGCTTCTTGCCCTCGGCGTCGATGCTCTCGGAAATCGCCGCTTCCGCCTTCTTTTCCAGCGTCATGTCGATGGTCGTCTCGACCACGAGGTCTTCCTTGACCTCTCCGACCAGAGACTTGACCTCTTCGACCACCATGTCGGCGACATACTGGCCGGCGCCGCTCCAGTAGCGCTTCGCCTGGGTCGGCGATTGCGACATGGCGGTCTTCACCTCGTCGTCGGTGATGAAGCCCTCTTCGCGCATGGTGCCGAGCACCACCTGGGCGCGGGCTTCCGCAGCCTCCGGGTCGCGGGCGGGCGAAAGGCGGGAAGGGGCCTTGAGAAGGCCGGCGAGAAGGGCTGCCTCGCCAAGGTTCACGTCGCGCGCCGACTTGTTGAAATAACGCCGGGAGGCCGCTTCCACGCCATAGGCGTTGGAACCGAAATAGACCCGGTTCAGATACATGGTGAGGATCTGGTCCTTGGTGTATTCGTGCTCCAGCCAGAAGGACAGGAGAACTTCCTGCACCTTGCGTTCCAGCGTTCTTTCGGGCGAAAGGAACATGTTCTTGGCGAGCTGCTGGGTGAGCGTCGAGCCGCCCTGCACCATGCGTCCCGAAACGAGATTGGTGGCGATGGCGCGCGCAAGCCCGAGCGGATCGATGCCGTAATGCGAATAGAAGCGCCGGTCTTCGATGGCGATGACGGCCTGCGGGATGAAAGGCGACATGTCCTCGAGCGCCAGCGCCTCGCCGCCGGTCGCGCCGCGATTGGCGATCACCGTGCCTTCGACGGAGACGATCTTGATGTTGGGCGGGCGCTCGGGGATAGACCAGGAACTCGCGCTCGGCATGCGGGCGCCGTAGTAGAACACGATGCCGGCGACCCCGATCGCGCCCCAGATGCCGAGCACAACGCACCAGTAGATCATCCGGCTGATGAACCCGGTCAGCCCGCCGCTGCTGGAGCGCTGTTTTTCCTTGCGCTTTCTGCCGTTGCCGCGTTCGCGTGGCGGTGCTGCGGCCTTGCCGGGGGAAGCCTTGCTGCGGGACTGGCCCCTTGCCCCGATCCTGTCGCCTGCATCGATGCGAATCTCGCTGCCGTCCTCGTCGCTTCCTCCGAAGCTCGGTTCGACACGTTCGCGGGATTTGCCCTTGCTTGCCATTGCCGGCGATCTTGCTCCAGAATCTTGCGTCTACGATGCCGGCCTTGCCGGAGCCCGTTGTGCGCGGTGGGTGATGGCCGCGTGACAAGCGGAAGAGGTGACCGAAGCACTGAACATTAATTGAGGCGATTTAAAGGGGGGTTAACATGCGGTAAACGCCTGTATCCACACCCGGAATGCAACTGCCGCGTTGCCTCTTTACTGGCAGAGGTCGGCCCACTCCGCATCTGTCAGTTCCGCAAGCCGTGAGGGCGCGATCCGTACCGCCGAATTGGTGGCGCCGGCAGCCGGAACCACCTCGTCGAAGGATTTCAGCGAGACGTCACAATAGATCTTGAGATCGGAAGGCAGGCCGAACGGGCAGACGCCGCCAACGGGATGGCTGGTCGCCTCGACCACATCCTCGGCGCCGAGCATGCGTGGCTTCACCCCGAAGCGATCCTTGAACTTGCGATTGTCGAGACGCCTGGTGCCGGCTGCAACGACAAGCACGACCTCCTCGCCGATCCTCAGGCAGATCGTCTTGGCGATCTGGTCGGGCTCGACGCCGTGGGCTTCCGCGGCAAGTGCGACCGTCGCGGAACTGGCGTCGGTGACGATGACGGAAATGTCGGGCGCTTTTTCGGAAAAGAAGGTGCGGACGGATTCTAGGCTCATGGCGTCATCTAAACGGATCGCCGGAAGCGGGGCAAGGGCGAATGCTGTCGGGTATCGGCCGGCAGGGAGAATGCCTTTCCAAACCACGGTCAAGATTGTGACCCGATCACGGGGGGCTTGAAGCAGTGGAAGAGGCTACCCATATGGGGATCAACCAGTGCAGCGGCGCCTCACAAGGCTGCCGCAACATTTCAGGGCAAATGGATCTGCGGCGTTAATGTGTTGTTAAGCACTTCGCGCGATCCTCTTTGTCAGAGGGTGATGTGAATGGCCTCAACGCCGCGATCACACACTTGGAAATGAGCATTGCCCGTTTCCGCCCCTGACCACGGATGTACTGGCAGGGGCGTCGAAACGGGATACGAAAGGTCGGGCTTGCCCGGCCTTTTTGTTTTTCAGGGCTATCCGCGCGCCGGATGGCGGCGCGCGGATGAATCTAAAGCGTGTCGCGATCTTTCAGATTCGCTCCGCACGCTTTACGCCTTTGTTTTATCGCATGTCGTTGCCGCAAAACCGCTGCACACTTTTGCGCGACATGCTTTAGCCTCAGCGTGCAGCGAGAGCGTCCAGAATGCGGATCCACGAGCGGATGCCCTTGTGGAACGACTGCAGTTCGTACTTCTCGTTCGGCGAATGGATGCGGTCGTCGGTCAGCCCGAAGCCGACCAGCAGGGAATCCATGCCGAGCATCTTCTGGAAATCGCCGACAATCGGGATCGAGCCGCCCATGCCGATGACGACGGCAGGCTTCGGCCATTCCTCGGAAAGCGCGTTCTTTGCCTTGGTCAGCACCGGCGAATCGTAGGAAAGCTGGATGGCCGGCGAGCCGCCATGCGGATGGAACTCGACCGAGCAGTCCGCCGGAAGCTTCGAGTGCACATAGGCGCGGAAGCTCTCGCGGATCTTCGCCGGGTCCTGGTCGCCGACCAGGCGGAAGGAAACCTTGGCGGAAGCCTGCGCCGCGATCACCGTCTTGAAGCCTTCGCCGGTATAGCCACCGGTGATCCCGTTGACCTCGGCCGTCGGCCGCGCCCAGGTGAGTTCCAGCACCGAGCGTCCCTTCTCGCCGGAAGGAACCGAAAGGCCGACCTCGCCGAGAAAGCTTTCCGCCGTCCGGCCGAGCGTTTCCCAGGAAGCCTTGATGTTGGCCGGGGTCTCCTCGACGCCTTCGTAAAAGCCGGGAAGGGTGATGCGGCCCGTTTCGTCATGCAGGCCGGCGAGGATGTCGACCAGGATATGGATCGGGTTTGCAGCCGCGCCGCCGAAAAGGCCGGAATGCAGGTCGCGGTCGGCCGCCGTGATGACGATTTCCTCGCCGACCAGCCCGCGCAGGGCGGCGGCGATGGCGGGAGTTTCCCGGTCCCACATGCTGGTGTCGCAGACCAGCGCGAAATCGGCCTTCAGTTCCTTCTCGTTGGCGGTGAGGAAGGGCTTGAGCGACGGAGAGCCCGATTCTTCCTCGCCTTCGAACAGGATGGTGATGTTGATCGGCAGGCTGCCGTTCACTTCCTTGTAGGCGCGGCATGCCTCGACGAAGGTCATCAACTGGCCCTTGTCGTCGGCGGTGCCGCGGCCGGTGATGATCTTGCGGCCGGGCTCGATCTCCTTGATCGCCGGTGCGAAGGGATCGTCTTCCCAGAGGTTCAGCGGATCGACCGGCTGCACGTCGTAATGGCCGTAGAAAAGGGCATGCGGCGCGCCGGCGGATGCGGCGGCGTGATGGGCGACCACCATCGGATGGCCGGGCGTGTCGCGTACCGAGGCCTCGAAACCAATCGAGACGAGATCCGCCACCAGCCATTCCGCAGCCTTGCGGCACTCGGCCTTGTAGGCCGGGTCGGTGGAGATCGAACGGATTTTCACGAGGTCGAAGAGACGGTCCAGGCTCTGCGGAAGGGCCTTGTCGGCGCTGGCGAGAACGGCTGAAATATCGGTCATGGCAATTGTCCTGCACGGTTCAAATCGAGCGGGACGATAGATCAAAGGCGCGCCGGTTTCGACCCGCAGAATCGGATATTTTACGGATCGAGCTTGCGGGCGTTGTCGATGGCCCGGCGGATGTATTCCAGCATCAGTTCTTTTTCGAACCTGCGGAAGCCTTCAAACAGCACTTCGTCTGCCTCGGTCGCAGCTTCCAGCGCCTCGCTCTTCAGGTCGCGCGCCTTGTCCGTCAGGAAGATCAGCTGCGCCCGCCTGTCCTGTGGATGCGGCCGGCGCTCGATCAGGCCGTCCCGCTCCATCCGTGCAAGCGTGTTCGCCATCGTCGCCTGTTCTACGTCGACGCGGTCGAGGAGCTGGCGCTGGGTCAGGCCTTCCTCGTTCCAGAGTTCGATCAGGATGGGAAACTGTCCGGCGGAAAAGCCGAGCTTTGCCGCCCGGCTCTGGAGCGCGCGGGAGAAGCCGCGGGCAAGCTGGGCGGTGAGGTAGGTGGCGGAATCCGAGCGATCAAAAGCCATGACAAATCGATAGGCGCGTTTTGCCGTCTCCTCAAGATAAATCGCAGGCGATGTATCGTTTCGATTGATGTTTTTTGGGTGATGCGGGTGATGCCTCGATCGGGCGGAAACGACGAAGCCGCCGTGGCTGGAGGCGGGTGCCACGGCGGCTTCTGAAAAGAGGGACAAAGGCCCGGAGAGGGGGATAAGGCCTTTGTCCAAGTCTGAAGCGGCGGGGGACGGGCCTCTTTCAGACTGCGGCGTGATCAGGCGCCGGTGACTATGAAATGATGGGCCGAATGTGGTTTTTCAAGGGAAGCCGGGATTACAAATTTGTAACGTTTCCGTGTTTGGGCTCCCGTCCGTTTTCGAACTTTATATGGACGCACTGGCCGCCCCGCGCTATCCATGCGCCATGAAAAAAGGCGATCATCTCTTCCTCATCGACGGCTCGGGTTTCATCTTCCGGGCGTTCCACGCTTTGCCGCCGCTGACCCGCAAGTCTGACGGTCTGCCGGTCGGTGCCGTCTCGGGTTTCTGCAACATGCTGTGGAAGCTCCTGACCGATGCGCGCGATACCAGCGTCGGTGTCACGCCGACCCATCTGGCGGTCATTTTCGACTATTCGTCGAAGACCTTCCGCAAGGAGCTCTATCCGGAATACAAGGCGAACCGTTCGGCGCCGCCGGAAGATCTGGTGCCTCAGTTCGGCCTCATCCGCCAGGCGACCCGCGCCTTCAACCTGCCCTGCATCGAGACCGAAGGTTTCGAGGCCGACGATATCATCGCCACTTACGCCCGCGCGGCGGAAGCGATCGGCGCCGACGTCACCATCGTTTCCTCCGACAAGGACCTGATGCAGCTGGTGACGACCACCGTCCACATGTACGACAGCATGAAGGACAAGCAGATCGGCATTCCCGACGTTATCGAGAAATGGGGCGTGCCGCCGGAAAAGATGATCGACCTGCAGTCGCTGACCGGCGATTCGACCGATAACGTGCCCGGCATTCCGGGGATCGGGCCGAAGACGGCGGCGCAGCTGCTCGAGGAGTTCGGCGATCTGGACACGCTTCTTGCCCGCGCCGGGGAGATCAAGCAGGTCAAGCGTCGCGAAAACATCGTCGCCAATGCCGATCTTGCCCGTATTTCGCGCCAGTTGGTGACGCTGAAGACCGATGTGCCGCTCGACATGCCGCTCGACGCTCTGGTGCTGGAGAAGCAGGACGGGCCGAAGCTCATCGGTTTCCTCAAGGCGATGGAATTCACCACGCTCACCCGCCGCGTTGCCGAAGCGTGCGACTGCGATGCGGGCGCGATCGAAGCCGCCGCGGTGCAGATCGAACGCGGCGATGCCGCCCACGGTCCCGATATCGATACGCAGGAACCGGCGGTCTCAGGTGAAGCCGATGCCATAGCATCGCCTTCCGCACCGAAGCCCTCGACTGCTGCTGCCACGACGGGCGATCCGACCCCTGCCGATCTCGCCGCCGCCCGCGCCGCGGCCTTTGCCGGCCAGAAGATCGACCACTCCGCCTATGAGACGATCGGCGATCTCGCGGCGCTGGAGCGCTGGATTGCCGCCGCCCGCGAAACCGGCCTTGTCGCTTTCGATACGGAAACCACGTCGCTCGATCCGATGCAGGCGGAATTCGTCGGCTTCTCGCTGGCGATTGCCGACAACACGCGCGCTCCCGGTTCGACCGATATCCGCGCCGCCTATGTGCCGCTCGGCCATAGGACCGGCGGGGAAGACCTGTTCAGCGATGGGTTGAAGCTAGCCGAGGGCCAGATCCCGATTCAGGAGGCGCTGGCCGCCCTGAAAGGGCTGCTGGAAGATCCCTCCATTCTCAAGGTCGCGCAGAACCTCAAATACGATTACCTGCTGATGAAGCGCTACGGCATCGTCATCCAGGGCTTCGACGACACCATGCTGATTTCCTACGTGCTCGATGCGGGCAAGTCGAACCATGGCATGGACGGCCTTTCCGAACGCTGGCTCGGCCATACACCGATTGCATACAAGGAGGTGGCCGGCAGCGGAAAGTCTTCCGTGACCTTCGACCGTGTCGCCATCGACAAGGCGACGGCCTATGCGGCTGAGGATGCCGATGTCACGCTTCGGCTGTGGATGGTGCTGAAGCCTCGTCTCGCCGCAGAAAAGCTGACGCGCATTTACGAGCGGCTGGAACGGCCGCTGGTGCCGGTGCTCGCCGATATGGAAGAACGCGGCATCACCATCGACCGGCAGATCCTGTCCCGGCTCTCGGGCGAGCTTGCCCAGAAGGCGGCCTCCTTCGAGGACGAGATCTACGAACTCGCCGGCGAGCGCTTCAACATCGGCTCGCCCAAGCAGCTCGGCGACATCCTGTTCGGCAAGATGGGCTTGCCCGGCGGCTCCAAGACCAAGACCGGCCAGTGGTCGACCTCGGCGCAGGTGCTTGAGGATCTCGCCGCCGAAGGCGCGCCGTTGCCGCGCAAGATCGTCGACTGGCGTCAGCTGACCAAGCTGAAATCCACCTATACCGATGCGCTTCCGGGCTATGTGCATCCCGAGACGAAGCGCGTTCACACCAGCTATTCGCTGGCGGCGACGACGACAGGCCGTCTCTCCTCGTCCGAGCCCAACCTGCAGAACATTCCGGTCCGCACGGCAGAAGGCCGCAAGATCCGAACCGCCTTCATCGCCTCGCAGGGACACAAGCTGCTTTCCGCCGACTACAGCCAGATCGAGCTTCGCGTACTCGCCCATGTGGCCGACATCCCGCAACTGCGCCAGGCGTTTGCGGACGGCATCGACATTCACGCGATGACGGCGTCCGAAATGTTCGGCGTTCCGGTCGAGGGCATGCCGTCCGAGGTCCGTCGCCGCGCCAAGGCGATCAACTTCGGCATCATCTACGGCATCTCCGCCTTTGGCCTCGCCAACCAGCTCGGTATCGAGCGTTCCGAAGCCGGCGATTACATCAAGAAGTATTTCGAGCGCTTCCCCGGCATCCGGGACTACATGGACAGCACCAAGGCGTTCGCCCGCGAAAACGGTTATGTCGAGACGATCTTCGGACGTCGCGCCCATTACCCCGAGATCAAGTCGTCCAACCCGTCCATGCGTGCCTTCAACGAACGCGCGGCGATCAACGCCCCGATCCAGGGCTCTGCCGCGGACATCATCCGCCGGGCGATGATCCAGATCGAGCCGGTACTGGCCAAGGCCGGACTGGGCGAAAAGGTCCGCATGCTGCTGCAGGTGCATGACGAACTGATCTTCGAGGTCGAGGACGAGGCGGTCGAGGCCGCCATGCCGATCATCGTCGAAACCATGGAACATGCCTCCATGCCGGCGGTTGCCATGCGCGTTCCGCTCAAGGTCGATGCTCGGGCAGCCTTGAACTGGGACGAGGCCCACTAGAGTTTGTCAGGGATAAGTGGAAACCGGTTATCCCTGACAAACGAAAACAAAAGAAATGAGAGTCTGGCTGGTTCAGAATGAACCTGACAGACTCTAAACGCTTTCTGCTCGTCGTCAGAAGCGCCCGTTTCGCGCTTCCACGTGGTTGCGGATTGTCTGTTTCATCAGGGTGAGCGCGGCGCTCGGCTCGACGCTTGCGGGCGTCGTCAGGCCGACGGCGCCGCGGGTTTCTCCCATGTCGATCTCAAGCTCCACCAGACGGCCGCTCGACAGGTCGTCGGCGACCACGCCGCGCGAGATGAACCAGACGCCCCTGTGCCGCGAGACGAAGGCGCGGCCGAAGGAGTCGGACACGGTTTCCACCGTATTGGGCAATTCGGGAATGCCGTTGGTCAGAAGCAGCCTGTCGACGAAGGGGCGGATGACCGACCCCGCCGTCGGCATCAAAACGGTATAGTTGGCGAGCGCGCCGAGCGTGAAGTTGCGCCTGACAGCCAGCGGATGGTCGGGCGAAACGATGATGGCGACCTCCTCGCTGAAAAGCGGTTCGAAGATCAGGCCCGTCATGCGCTCGGGCGCCGCCAGTCGCCCGACCACGAGGTCGAGTTCCCCAAGCCTCAGCGAATCCAGCAGGAAGCGGTTTTCGCCCGAGACGATGGTGACGTGGGTCCCGGTGCCGATCGCCAGAAAATCCGCCAGCGCATCCGGCATGAAGGTGGCGGACGTGGTCGGCAGCGTGCCGATCCTCAGCGGTGGCCCCCCGGATGCGCGCGCCTGCGCAAGCGAGTCCATACCGCGCTGGACGGCGGCGAGGCTTTCGCCGGCGTGTTTCAGGAAAACCTCGCCGAAATGCGAGATCCTGATGCCGCGGCCTTCCTTCTCGAAAAGCGCCACGCCGAGGATCTCTTCAAGCTCGCGAATGGTGCGCGTCACTGCCGGTTGCGTGATCGCCAATGCATCGGCGGCCTTGCCCACGCTTCGCTGGCGTGCCACCTCAAGAAAGGTTTGCAGATGCCGGAATTTGATCCGCTGGTCCATGAATCATGCCAAAATGGTTATGGTTTTTGCCTCAGATATCATTTTTCCTATCGAAAATCATCGTCTAATTTCCAGCCCAGGTGAGGAGAAACACCATGGCATTCGCCACTATCAACGGAATCACGGTCCACTACGAATTGCTCGGCGATGTCGATGCGAAGAACCTTGTCGTATTCTCGAATTCGCTTGGCACCGATTTCCGCATTTGGCTCCCCGTTTTCGACGAACTCGTCGATGATGTCTCGGTCCTGCTCTACGATTCTCGTGGCCATGGGCTGACGGGCGGCGCGGACAAGCCGTTCGGCATGGATGATCTCGTCGACGATCTCATTGCCCTCGTCGAGCATGTCGGCATCAAGCGCGCCGTCTTCTGCGGTCTTTCCGTGGGCGGCATCATCTGCCAGGGCCTCTGGAAGAAGCGCCCGGACCTCGTCAGGAAGCTCGTGCTGTGCGACACCGCGCCGAAGATCGGCACGGCGGAAGCCTGGAGCAGCCGCATCGAGGCCGTCAAGGCGAACGGGCTCGAAAGCATCGCCGACGCCGTCATGGAGCGCTGGTTCACACCCGACTTCCATCAGGAACAGGCCGAAGATCTCGCAGGCTATCGCCTGATGATGATGCGCCAGCCGGCCGAAGGCTACAATTCCACCTGCGGCGCGATCCGCGATACCGATTTTTCCGATGTGCTGCCGACCATCACTGTCCCGACGCTCGTCGTCGTCGGCGATCAGGATGGCTCGACCCCGCCGGAACTCGTCAAGGCCGCTGCGGACCGGATCCCGGGCGCACGTTTTGAAATCATCGAAGGCTGCGGCCACATCCCCTGCGTCGAGCAGCCGGAACAGCTGGCAGCTCTTTTGCAGCCCTTTGTCAGGAAGGCATGAAGCGAACATGAGTGAAGCCCCCGAAAAGTCGGCCCGTTATCATCAGGGCATGGCGACCCGCCGCAGCGTGCTCGGCAATGGCTATGTCGATCAGGCACAGCAGTCGAAGACCGCCTTCGACGAGCCGTTCCAGGATCTGATCACGGAAGCCGCCTGGGGGCATGTCTGGTCACGTCCGCAATGGTCGAAGCGCGAGCGTTCCATGGTGACGATCGCGCTTCTGGCCGCGCTTGGACAGGACGACGAGGTTGCCATGCATGTCAGGGCAACCCGCAATACCGGCGCCTCGAGGGAGGATATTCTCGAGGCGCTGTTACATGTGGCGATCTATGCCGGCGTGCCCGCCGCAAATCACGCGATCAAGATTGCCAAGGGCGTATTCAATGAAATGGATGCGGCAGAACATTCGGAGGAAGGGAAATGAGGAATACCATGCCAGAGACGGGGGCATTTTTCCCCCGTGACCGTGAAATGCATCCCCCGGCCTATGCGCCGTGGTACAAGACCACCGTGCTGCGCTCGCCGCAGCGCGCGCTGATCTCGCTGGAAGGCACGAAAAGCGAAATCACCGGCCCCGTGTTCGGCCACAACATCCTGAACGAGTTCGATAACGACCTGATCGTCAACTACGCCAAGCCCGGCGAGAGCCCGATCGGCCAGCGCATTCTCGTTCATGGTCGCGTGGTGGACGAGCGCGGCAAGGGTGTCGCCGGCGCGCTTGTCGAATTCTGGCAGGCCAATGCCGGCGGCCGCTATCGCCACAAGAAGGAAACCTATCTCGCGGCGCTCGATCCGAACTTCGGCGGTGTCGGCCGCACGATTGCCGACGAAGACGGCTACTACTGGTTCAAGACCATCAAGCCCGGCCCTTATCCCTGGCCGAACGGCGTCAACGACTGGCGTCCGGCCCATATTCATTTTTCCATTTTCGGCCACGGCTTTGCCCAGCGCCTCATTACGCAGATGTATTTCGAAGGCGACCCGCTCATCTGGATCTGCCCCATCGTCAAGACGATCCCGGACGAGGAAGCCATCAGGCAGCTGATCGCGCCGCTCGACATGAACGCCACCATTCCGATGGACATGCGCGCCTACAAGTTCGACATCGTGCTGCGTGGCCGCCGTTCGACGCTGTTCGAAAACCGCAAGGAGGGCAACTGACATGGTTCAGCCGCTCGGTTATCTCAAGGAATCCGCGTCCCAGACGGCCGGTCCCTACGTTCATATCGGCTGTACGCCGAACTTCACCGGCATCCACGGCGTCTTCGAGACGGATCTGGGTTCCGGTCCCCTCGTCAACGACAAGACCAAGGGCGAGCGCATCACCGTCCGTGGCCGCGTGATCGATGGTTCCGGCACACCGCTTCGCGATGCGCTGATCGAGATCTGGCAGGCCGATGCCGATGGCTTCTACCAGAGCCCGTCGGAAACCCGCGGCACGGCAGACCCGAACTTTCTCGGCTGGGCGCGTTGTCCGGGTGACATGGCGACCGGCGAATACGTCTTCGAGACGGTCAAGCCGGGCCGCGTGCCCTTCCGCGATGGCCGCCTCATGGCGCCGCACATCACCTTCTGGATCGTTGCGCGCGGCATCAACATCGGTCTTCACACCCGCATGTATTTTGGTGACGAGGCCGAGGCGAATGCCGAGGATCCGGTTCTGGCGCGTATCGAGCACAAGGTTCGCGTGCCGACCCTGATCGCAGAGCGCGAAGGCAATACCTACACCTTCGACATTTACCTTCAGGGCGAGAACGAAACGGTGTTCTTCGACATGTGATGTCGGGACGAAAAACGGAGCGAGATCGGGCAGGGCGTATATGTCGCCCGACCGGCCTCCGCGCCGGCCTTCCAAATTGGACGGCGCGATCCCCATAGGAAACGCGCCGTCATTTGCGATTTCCGCCGGCCTTTCCTCCGGTGGCGAAATCGCCCAAACTGCCATCAGCTATCGGAGCAAGCCTGACCATGCCGTTGACGAACCTGCCCTATCTGGACCGCCTGCTCGGTGATGAGGCTGTTTCCCGGCATCTGGGTATCGAGGCCGATCTTGCGGCGATGCTGCGGTTCGAGGTGGCGCTGGCAAGGGCCGAAGCTTCCGCCGGCATGCTCGATGCAGAAATGGCAGGCGAGATTGCCCGCAAGGCCGAAGGCTTCGTGCCGGATGCCGATCGCATGGCGGTGGCCACCCTGAAAGATGGCGTGCCGGCGCCGAACTATGTCCAGCAATTGCGTGAAAGGGTCGGAGGCGATGCTGCGGCCAAGGTGCATTTCGGCGCGACCACGCAGGATGTCGTCGATACGGCGCTCGCGCTGAAGCTCGAGCCGGTCTTAGTCCTTTTCGAGGAGCGTCTTGCCGCCATCGACAATGCTTTTGCCGATCTTCTCGCCCGCTTTGGCGATACGCCGCTGATAGCGCGTTCTCGCATGCAGGCGGCAATCGAGATCACTTCCGGCGCACGCATCACCGTCTGGCGCAAATCCGTCGCCCGCGTGTCACTGGAGCTCGCGGAACAGCGGCGTCAGATGATGATCCTGTCGCTCGCGGGTGCTGCCGGTACGGCCGAAAAATTCGGTGACCGGATCGACGCGGTGCGCGAAGCCATGGCCGCGGAGCTCGGCCTTGCCGTTCCCGACTATGTGCCCCATGCGGATCGCGGCCGGATCGCAGCTTTCGCCGGCTTCCTTTCGCGTCTCACCGGCGCGCTCGGCAAGTTCGGGCAGGACGTGGCGCTGATGGTCCAGAACGGTATCGATCAGATGGCGGTATCCGGCGGCGGCGGCTCCTCCGCCATGCCCCACAAGCACAATCCGGTTCGCGCCGAGATCCTCGTTACGCTTGCCCGTTACAACGCCACGCAGCTCTCGGCCATTCATCATGCGCTGGTGCACGAACAGGAGCGTTCGGGCACAGCCTGGACGCTGGAATGGCTTGTCCTGCCGCAGATGATCGAGGCGACCGGCACGGCTCTCAACCACGCGCTCTCGCTGCTGACGTCCGTCGAGCGCATCGGCGATCCGGCCTGATGTGCCTCGCCCGATCCCGGATGTTGCTTAGCCGGATAATAAATAAAGCAATTGCAGCAAAAAGTGGGAACCGGTTTTGCGTCCGGAATTGCGGGAAAACAAGGAAATAGAGCATTGCAGGCGATCCTGTTATCTCCGGAAATGCTCTAGGACTTGGCGCGGCTTGCCAGAATACCTTCAAGAGTGCCCACGAGCGTCCTTCCGGCATCGGCCAGAAGGCCGCTGTTGTCGATCGTCACGCAGTCGAACGCCTCGGGGATTTCGAGCGATCCACGGTTCAGCCGCGCGAGGATATCCTCGCGGGTCTCGCGGCCACGCTGCTCCAGCCTCTGCGCCAGCACTTCGGGCCTTGCCGTGATGTTGACGACGAGAAGCGGTGAAAACGCCTCGGCGAACCGGCCAAGCACCGAGCGCGAGCCGTTGGCGACCACCAGATGCCCGAGCGCCAGCTTCTCGTGAACGGCCGCCGGAATGCCATAGCTCAGGCCATGCGCATCCCAGTCCACCGCGAAAGCGCCTTCTTCCCGCATGCTGCCGAATTCGGCGTCGGAAACATCCTTGTGCTCTTCGCCGCCGGCATCGGCCGGCCGGGTAATCACCCGCTGGACGAAATGCACGTCCGTACGGCCGGCGAAGTGATCTTTGGCAATCTGGATGAGGCTGTCCTTGCCTGCGCCGCTCGGGCCGACGACGACGACCATGGTGCCGGTGGCCGCATTCGGGTGAAGCCTTGCCGCGCGTCCGTCCATCACGCGACCCTGTTCCCTTCGCGCCAGACCGAACGCACGACCGGGACGCCTTCCTGACGGCGAACCCGAACCAGATCGGCGCGCAGGCCGGTCGCGATCCGGCCGCGATCGTCGAGGCTGACGGTGCGCGCCGGCGTCGAGGTGACCATGGCGAGCGCCTGCGGCAGGGAGATATCCTCGAAGTCGTCGGCCAGCACGAAGGGCGCGTGCAGCAGGCTGAGCGGCACGTAGTCGGAGGAAAGCACGTCGAGCACGCCGCGCGCGGCGAGGTCCCGTGCCGCGATATTGCCGGAATGCGACTTGCCGCGCACCACGTTCGGCGCGCCCATCAGGACGCTCATGCCCGCCTTGTGCGAGGCCTCGGCGGCATCGAAGCTGGTCGGGAATTCCGCAAGCTTTACGCCGTGCCCTTTGGCTTCCTCGACATGCGCAAGCGTAGCGTCGTCATGACTGGCAACCGTGATGCCGCGCTCGGCGCAGATCCGTGCCAGCGTGTCGCGATGCGGGCCGGAATACTGGGCCGAAAGCGCCAGCCGGCTATCGACGAAGCGGGCGAAGGCTTCATCGGAGAGGCCGCGCTTGGTCTTGTAGTAGAGCGTGTACTGCTCCATCGTCTGGAACTGGCGCTGCCCCGGGGAATGGTCCATCAGCGAAACGAGCCGCACATGCGGGTCGTTTTCGAAATCGGCGAAGTGGTCGAGCACGTTGCTGGATGCCACCTCGCAGCGCAGGTGGATGAGATGGCTGGCGCGCAGCCGGTCTTCCTTTTCGGCGGCCTGAATGGCATCGGCCATCTCGCGCATTTCGCCATGCTCGAAGCCGCCGTCCTCGTCCGAGCCCATGCGCAGGCAGTCGAAGACGGTGGTGATACCGGAGGTGACGACCTGCGCATCATGGGCCTGGATCGCCGAGGTCTTGTTCCAGCGCACGCCGGGACGCGGCGAATAGTGGGATTCCAGATGGTCGGTATGAAGCTCTACGAGGCCGGCAATCAGATAATCGCCGCCGAAATCCTCACCCACGCGGCTGGCACCTTCCGAAATATCGACGATGCGTCCGTCGCGGATCTGGACTGAGCCGGAGACGATCTGGTCTTCCAGAACGATGAGAGCATTGCTGAAAACGGTTTCGGCGGACATTTTTTCAAGGCTTTCGAAAGGATCAGGCGGCCGCAAGCGGCTGCCAGTCGTGGACGATGAAGGGCGCGCCGCGCTCCGGTTCAATGAACAGGGCGAGCCCGGAAATACGCAAGGGGCGGCTGATGAAATCGGCAAAGCGCCGATCGAGCACTTCGGCCATGGCGCCTGCCCGTTCTTCCGGAACGGGGCCGGTGAGCGTCATGTGGAAACGAAATTCCTCCATGACGTATGGGTAGCCCCAGCGCATCAGGTGGGCGCGCTGGGCCTCGTTCAGCCGCTCCGGCCGGCGACGGGCGATATCGGCCTCGCCAAGCGGCGCGCGAAACGGCTCGAACGCCTCGACGATGGAAGCCGCGAACGCCTGCAGGGGCGGGTGAAGCTCTGCGGGAACGAGTGCGAAGAAGGGGCCGATGCGGTTCACCACCGCCAATGGAATGTCGAAGGCGGCATTGGTCGCGCAGAAGTCCCGGAAGCTTTCGATGAGTTCGGTCTCGCTGGAACCGTCCGCAAGCGCGAAGGGAGCCTTGAGGGTGGCGTGGAAACCGTAGCGGCGGGGATCGGCGGTAAGTTCGGTGCGCTCTTGCCTGGTGAAGTCCGCGACAGGCTGAATGGCACTGTCCATGCCGCTGAAGGCATCACGTCCCAGCCAGTCCGATGCCGCCAGAGTCAACGGATGATCGGCTTCCGGGGTGAAGTAGACGGCATAGCGCAAGAGAGCATTCCTCGGATCGAAGGACGGGCCGCCACCATGGGCTGCTTCGTCGTCCAAAGGCAAGACCGGCTGGCTAGCCGATCTGCATGACAGATTGATGATACCGCTGGGTATCCGGCGAAATAAATCAGTGCTGGGTGCCGATCAGCCTGGAGCGCAGGGCGTTCGAGATCGAGTCGAAGACGAAGACCACGAGCAGGATCAGCAGCACCATATAGGCGACCTTGTCCCAGTCCGCATTCGTGCCCATTGCTTCGAGGAGCTTGAGACCGATACCGCCCGCGCCGACAGCGCCGATGACGGTGGCGGAGCGGGTGTTCGATTCCCAGAAATAGAGCGATTGGGAGATGAACACCGGCAGGACCTGCGGCACCACACCGAAGCGGTTGACGATCACAGGGCTCGCGCCGACCGATTTCACACCCTCGCGCTGCTTGTCATCGACATTTTCGACCGCTTCGGCATAGACCTTGCCGAGCGCGCCGGCGTCGGTGAAGAAGATCGCCGCAATGCCGGGGATTGGTCCGGGACCGAAGGAGCGGGTGAAGAACAGCGCCCAGATCAGCATGTCGACGGAGCGGAGGAAGTCGAAGAGCCGCTTCATGCCCCAGTTGGCGGCGCGGTTGCGGGTGATATTGCGCGCGGCGATGAAGGCGAGGGGGAACGCGAACAGCGTGCCGAGCAACGTGCCGACAAAAGCCATCACCAGTGTCTGCAGAAGCTTCGACAGAATATCGCTGTGCTGCCAGACGCTGTTGCCGAGGAAATCGTCGACCATATGCCGGATGTTGGTGCGGTTGGGATCGAGGCGTTCGCCGAAGGTGGCGAGTGCCGCGAGCTCGCCCCAGCTCTTGCCCCAGAAGTCCGACTTGGGGTCGAACATGAAGTTCGCCCAGCCGAGGAAGCGACGCTGGACATAGACCTGGCCCGAACGGATCTCGGCCTGCCCTTCGAAGCCGTAATTGACGACAACCTTGTTGCCATCCTGCACGATGGAAGAGGGAGCGTCAGCGACTACGGTTGCGGCATCGCCGCTGATCGTCACCGGATAGACGGTGCCGCCGACATAGACATCGACCCTGCCGGTCGTCACGTCGAGGCGGTCGCCCTCGCTGCCGTAAGTGACCGAATAGCCGCCGTTATCGATCGGCTGCAGCCAGAAGATATCGGCGCCCTGCGCATATTGGCCACGGCTCGACCATTGCACCTTGACGGTGCCGTCATCCTGGAAACGCAGGCGCGGCTGGGCGCGCCACGAATACCAGTCCTGGACATAGAGCGAGGCGCGGTCCCACTGGCCGTTCATGAAGGCGGGGCCGACATTGAAGGCGAAGAAGCAGATGGCGAGATAGACGGCGACGATGCCGGAGCCGATCACGAGACCGTAGCGCTGCATGAAGGAGCGATGGAAGACCTGCGGATATTGGCTGCGCAGGCGCTCGCGCTCGGATGCGTGGATGGTGGGTACCGAGGACATCAGGCTGCTCCCCTGCCGAATTCGAAGGACTGCTGGCCGATCAGCCGGCGGCGAAGCCAGGCGGAAAACTGGTCGATGATGATGATGCTGACGAGCAGCAGGATGATGATCGCATAGGTCTTGGCGGCGTGATCGCGACCGATCGCCAGGCGGAAGACCTCGCCGATACCGCCGCCACCGACCGCGCCGATGATGGTCGAGGCGCGAACGTTGATCTCGGCGCGCAGCAGCGTGTAGGAGACGAAATTCGGCAGGACCTGGGGAACGATGGCGAAGCGCACGCGCTCGACCCAGTTTGCGCCGGCGGCCCGCAGGCCCTCGTCCGGCTTCATGTCGGAATTCTCGACCACTTCGAAGAACAGCTTGCCGAGCGCGCCCACCGTATGGACAGTGATCGCGATGATTGCCGCAATCGGCCCGATCGAGAGAATCGCGGTCAGAAGGCCGGCGATAACGATCTCCGGAAAGGCGCGCATCACTTCCATGATGCGGCGGACCACGAAGCGGGTCGCGCCTGCGCCGACGAGATTGGTGGAAGCGAAGAAGCAGAGAAGGAAGGCAAGCGTCGCGCCGATGATCGTCGAGACCAGCGCGATGTTGATCGTGATGACCAGCTGGTAGATGAAGTTCGGAATGTAGAGCGTGTCGGTGATGTAGTGGCGGTCGGCGGTGTAATTATATTTCAGCGAGCCGTCGGCATAGGGCGAGGGCAGGTCGAACATCGCGCGCACGATTTCCATCGGGCTGTCGGGCACGAAGCTACGGATGAAGTCGAAGAAATAAGGCAGACGTTCGAAGAACTTGCCGGCATTCGCGTCATTGGCGAATTTCAGCGAGGCGATGAGAACGGCAAGAAAGACGACGATCGAGATCGCGGTATAGACGCGGCGTGTCCTCAGCTGCTGGCGGTAGTGCTGCATCATCAGGGATGCGGCGGGGCCGAGCCTGCTTCCATGACCGCCCAACGGGCTGCCACTGTTCTGTTCGCTGATGGTCGCCATGATCCGCGCTCCCGGTTGCCGAACGGCGGCGTCTTTCAACGCCGCCGCCGGATGATGTTCTAGGAAAATCAGCCGCCGATAACGGACTTACGAGCGTCGATGATCGTCTGGTAGAAGGACGGATCGACCTTGATGTACTCCTTGTTGTCGCCCTGGGTGTAGGCCTTGAAGCAATCGTGATCCTTCTTCGGCAGTTCCAGGAAGAAGGCTTCGACCTTCTCGCGCATGTCGGCAGGCAGCTTGTTGGAAACCATCAGCGGACCGTTCGGGATCAGCGGCGACTTCCAGACTTCGACGATATCGTCCATGTCGAGGATGCCCTTGTTGACCATCTGGTGCAGGTTGCCGCCGGTGTAGCCTTCTTCCCACTTGCCAACGCCCGAACCGAAGGTCGTGCCGGCATCGAACTTCTTGTCGAGAACGGCGAGAACGAGGTTCTCATGGCCGCCGCCGAAGCCGGTTTCAGAGAAGTAGTCCTTGACCGAGGCGCCGATTTCCTTCGGCAGGGCGACGTTCGGGACGAGGTAGCCGGAGGTCGAGTCCGGGTCGGCGAAGCCGAGCTTCTTGCCCTTCAGGTCGGCGAGCGTCTTGATGCCGCTGTCCTTGCGGGCAACCATGATCGAGTAGTAACCGCTGGAGCCGTCCGACTGGGTGTAGGTCAGGATCGGATCGACGGCGTTCGGGTCCTTGATGGCGATTGCCGCGTAGGAGGAAGCGCCCATCGAAGCGATGTCGATGGTGCCGCCGAGCAGGCCCTGGATGACGCCGTTATAGTCCGGCGACGGGAAGATCTGGACTTCCGGAACGCCGGTCGCAGCCTTCAGGCCATCGGCGACACACTGGGTGTTGCGGATCTGGTCGGCTTCGTTTTCCGAGCCGTCGAGGCCGATGCGCAGAACCTTGACGTCCTGAGCCATTGCGGAGCTTGCGATGACGCCGAGTGCGACGGCAGCAAGAAGAGCTTTCTTGAGCATGGTGATCTCCTGTTTCCGGACCATCCGGAGTTTCGTCATGAAAAGTGCCCTTTACGCGGGCAGACGATCGAAGGTGCGGGTCTCAGGCCCTGGCGCTTGCCAGCGTGCCGATACCGCCCGATTGCTTTTCCCCGCTCGCCTCTGCGCCGGGGATGTTGATGCTGGTCGAGGTCATCGTCTCGTCGATGCCGGCGCCGTCCTTGTCGGAGCCGTAGATTTCCTGCACCGCATCGGCATTGAGCTCGGAAGGCGGGCCGTCGAAGACGACGCGGCCGCTCGCCATGCCGATGATCCGCTCGCAATAGCTGCGCGCGGTATCCAGCGTGTGCAGGTTGGTGATCACGGTGATGCCCTCGCGTTCGTTGATGTCGCGCAGCGCGTCCATCACGATCTTGGCGTTCAGCGGGTCGAGCGAGGCGATCGGCTCGTCGGCAAGCAGCATCTTCGGCGCCTGCATCAGGGCGCGGGCAATGGCGACGCGCTGCTGCTGGCCGCCGGAAAGCGTACCGGCGCGCTGCATGGCCGTCTGCTCGATGCCGAGGCGCTCCAGCGCCGAGATGGCGGCGAGCCGCTCGTCGTCGGAAAAGATGCTGAGAAGGCTCATCATCGTCGAGCGATAATTGAGCCGGCCGAGCATGACATTGGTCAGAACGTCGAGGCGCGGCACGAGGTTGAACTGCTGAAAGATCATCGCGCAGTCGCGCTGCCAGTTGCGCAGGCCCTTGCCGCGCAATGACGAAACTTCCGCGCCACCGAAATGAATGGAACCGGTGGAAGGATCGACCAGGCGGTTGATCATGCGCAGCAGCGTCGACTTGCCGGCACCCGAACGTCCGATGACGCCCACCATCTGGCCTGCCGGAATTTCCAGGCTGACATTGTCGACGGCAATATGCTGTCCGAATTGCCGGGTGACGTTTTTCAGCTGAAATCGCATGTCTTTTCTTTCGACGTCATGTCCACGTTGTGGGCAATGCTCTAGCGACCGTTGATGAAGCGCCAATGTCAGTTATGTGTAAGAAATATTATAGCAGCTAAGTATTTGGTTTTTATTGATTTTTAAGCGTATTTCGCGACGAAATCCTCGACGGCAAGGTCGCGAAAATCGGAAAGTGCTGCAAACAGCCGGTCATGCGGCCAGTCCCACCAGGCGAGCTTTTCCATGCCTTCGGCGGTCTTGGCGTCGAAACGCTCGCGGATGAGTTTGGCGGGCACCCCGCCGACGATGGTGTAGGGCGCGACATCTTTCGAGACGACGGCCCCGGCGCCGATCACCGCGCCGTTGCCGACCGTCACGCCGGTGAGGATGGTGGCCCCGTGTCCGATCCAGGTGTCATGCCCGATAGTCACGACCTTGCTGCGTCGGGCAGCAAAATACTCGACCTCTTCCGGTTCCTGGCCGGCCCAATAGTCGCCCGGCCTGTAGGTGAAGTGATGCAGTGTCGCGCGTTCGACGGGATGGTTGGTGGCATTGACGCGCACGAAAGCCGCGATGTTGGAGAACTTGCCGATCCTGGTGTTCCAGAGATGGCCGTGTTCCATGATGTAGGAATAGTCGCCGATCTCGCATTCCCGGATGCGGCAGAATTCAGTCACCTTGGTGTAGCGGCCAAGCGTGGTCGTCTCCACCAGTGCCGTCTCGTGGATCATTGGCGTTTCGGACAGGAGACGGGTCATGCCGCGGCCTTCCGCGGCGAAAACTGCGAGACGTCGAGGATACGGTCGGCGACGAGCTCGCGCACTTCCTCATCATGGAAAATGCCGAGAAGGGCAATGCCCGCCTTCTTCTTGGCGCGGATCATCTCGACGACGACGGCGCGGTTGGTGGCGTCGAGCGAGGCCGTCGGCTCGTCCAGCAGCAGCACGCGATGATCGGTGATGAAGCCGCGAGCGATGTTCACGCGCTGCTGTTCTCCGCCGGAAAAAGTCGCCGGCGGCAATTGCCAGTGTTCTTTCGGGAGGTTCAGCCTCGACAGCAGGTCCGACGCCTTGTCGCGCGCTTCCTCTGTCGCGACGCCGCGGGCGACCAGCGGTTCGGCGACGACGTCGAGGGTGGAAACGCGCGGAACGGTCCTGAGGAACTGGCTGACATAGCCAAGCGTGGAACGGCGCACATCGAGCACCGCGCGCGGATCGGCGGTCGCGATGTCGATGATGCGGCCGAGATGATCGATGAGGATCTGCCCGGTATCGACGGCGTAATTGCCGTAGAGCATCTTCAGGATCGAACTCTTGCCGATGCCCGACGGACCGCCGAGCACGACGCACTCGCCGCCGGCAACCGAAAACGAAACATTGGAAACGACCGGCAGCTTGAGGCCGCCGCGCAGATGCATGGTGAAGCTCTTCGAGACTTCGGAAACGACGAGAGGCGTGGCCATGGGTTTTCCTGTTCTCAGACCTGCAGGATCGAGGAGACGAGCAGTTGGGTATAGGGTTCGCGCGGATCGTCCAGCACCCGGTCGGTCAGGCCGTGTTCGATGACATGGCCGTCCTTCATCACCATCATGCGATGGGAAAGGAGGCGGGCGACGGCAAGGTCATGGGTGACGACGATGGCCGCGAGACCGAGATCGTTGACGAGACCGCGCACAAGGTCGAGCAGGCGCGCCTGCACGGAAACGTCGAGGCCGCCGGTCGGCTCGTCCATGAACACCAGTCGCGGGCCGGTGACGAGATTGCGGGCGATCTGCAGGCGTTGGCGCATGCCGCCGGAAAAGGCGCGTGGCTGGTCGTCGATGCGGTCGGTGGAGATTTCGACGCGCTCCAGCCATTCCGATGCCGTCTGACGAATGTGGCCGTAATGCCGGTCGCCGACCGCCATCAGCCGCTCGCCGACATTCGCGCCGGCCGAAACCGTCATGCGCAGGCCGTCGGCCGGGTTCTGGTGAACGAAGCCCCAGTCGGTGCGCATCAGGAAGCGGCGCTCCGCCTCGTTCATGTGGTAGAGGTCGCGGTACTGGCCGTCGCGCATGTGGTATTCGACGCTGCCGGTGGTCGGCATCAGCCGGGTCGAGATGCAGTTGAGCAGGGTGGTCTTGCCCGAACCGGACTCGCCGACGATGGCGAGAACCTCGCCCGGCCAGAGCTCGAAGGCGACGTTGCTGCAGCCGATGCGGCTGCCATAGAATTTCGACAGGTCGCGAACCTTGAGAAGCGGTTGGTCGGTCATTGCGAAACGTTCCTTACATTGTGACGGAAGACCCCCTCTGGGCTACCGCCCATCTCCCCCACAAGGGGGGAGAACACCAGTGGCAATGCCTCAATCCCATTCCGACGCGGCTGCGGCAGGTTGAGCCCCTCCCCCTTGTGGGGAGGGGTTGGGGAGGGGTCTTTGTCGGGAATGAAGTTCATTCCGCAGCCTCCCTGTCCGTCGCCAGCAGGTGGCCGGCATGGCCGTGGCCCCGGCGTTCCTCGCAATGGTCGGTGTCGGAACAGACGAACATGCGTCCGCCCTTGTCATCGAGAATGACCTCGTCGAGATAGACGTTCTCGGCGCCGCAGAGCGCGCAGGGCTTGTCGAAACGCTGGATCTCGAAGGGATGGTCCTCGAAATCGAGGCTGACGACTTCGGTGAAGGGCGGAATGGCGTAGATGCGTTTCTCACGGCCGGCGCCGAAGAGCTGGAGCGCCTCCGACATGTGCATCTTCGGATTGTCGAACTTCGGCGTCGGCGAGGGGTCCATCACGTAGCGGCCCGCGACCTTGACCGGATAGGCATAGGTGGTGGCGATGCGGCCGTTGCGGGCGATATCCTCGTAGAGCTTCACATGCATGAGGCCGTATTCCTCAAGCGCATGCATCTTTCGGGTTTCCGTCTCGCGCGGTTCGAGGAAGCGCAGCGGTTCCGGGATCGGCACCTGATAGACGAGCACATGGTTCTCGTTCAGCGTTTCTTCCGGAATGCGGTGGCGGGTCTGGATGATCGTCGCCTCGCGGGTATGGGTGGTGACCGCGACATTGGCGACCTTCTGGAAGAAGGCACGGATGGAGACGGCATTGGTGGTATCGTCGGCACCCTGGTCGATCACCTTCAGCACATCCTCGGGACCGAGGATCGAGGCCGTGACCTGCACGCCGCCCGTTCCCCAGCCATAGGGCATGGGCATCTCGCGGGAGGCGAAAGGCACCTGATAGCCGGGTATTGCGATGGCCTTCAGGATCGCGCGGCGGATCATCCGCTTGGTCTGTTCGTCGAGATAAGCGAAATTATAGCTCGCCAGGTCGCCATACTGCGAAACTTCTTGCGTCATCGGGCGTTGTCCTTGCTCTGAAGGAGGTGCTGGATATGGAAGTCAGCCTGATACTCACAATCATCATTGCGACAATGATCGCCACGACCGTCATCAGTGCGTACTGGTTCCAGGAAGAAAGGGATTAGGTCGATGAAGGTCATTCCGCGGCCTCGGCGCGAGTGGCGTTGATATCGCCGCGCGCAGCTTCGAAGTCGCGGCGCATCCGGCGAACGAGATCGAGTTCGGCCTGGAAGTCGACATAGTGCGGCAGCTTCAGATGTTCCACGAAACCTGTTGCCTGCACGTTGTCGGAATGCGAGATGACGAATTCCTCGTCCTGCGCCGGTGCGACGATGTCCTCGCCGAGTTCGGTGGCACGAAGCGACCGGTCCACTAGTGACATGGCCATGGCCTTGCGCTCGCTCTGGCCGAATACGAGACCGTAGCCGCGGGTGAACTGTGGCGGCGCCTTGGCCGAGCCCTTGAACTGGTTCACCATCTGGCATTCGGTCACGCGGATTGGGCCGAGCGAAACGGCAAAGCCGAGTTCCGCCACCTCGATCTCCACCTCCACCTCGCCGATGCGGATTTCTCCGGCGAAAGGATGCGTGCGGCCGTAACCGCGCTGGGTGGAGTAGGCGAGCGCCAGCAGAAAACCCTCGTCGCCGCGCGCCAGTGCCTGAAGGCGCAGGTCCCGGGTCATGGGAAACTCGATCGGCTCGCGGGTGATATCGCCCGCGACATGATCTTCCGGCATGTCGCCATCGGCTTCGACCAGACCTTCCTGGGCGAGAATGTCGGAGACGCGCATGACCGGTTCATCGGTTGCCGGGCGAAGCGCGGGTTCCTCCACGTCCGCATCCTCAAGCATCGAGACATCGAGCAGGCGATGGGTGTAGTCGAAGGTCGGTCCGAGCAGCTGGCCACCCGGCAGATCCTTGTAGGTCGCAGAGATACGCCGCTCCACGCGCATGCGACCGGTATCGATCGGCACGGAATAGCCGAAGCGCGGCAGTGTCGTGCGATAGGCTCTGAGCAGGAAGATCGCCTCGATCATGTCGCCCCGCGCCTGCTTGACGGAGAGGGCGGCAAGCGCCCGGTCATGCAGCGAAGCTTCGGCCATGACGCGGTCGACGGCGAGCCCGAGCTGTTCGACAATCTGCTCTATGGTGAGCGAAGGCAGCGAACGGTCGCCCCGGCGTCGGTCGGCAAGCAGGCGATGGGCATTGGCGATGGCCGCCTCGCCACCTTTTACGGCAACATACATGGTCTCAAATCTCCCTTGCGGTGATCTTGCATGTTCGCGGCAGGCCGAGCATCTCGCTGCCTGCCGTCAGCACCACGTCGACGCCGCGCGGGAAAAGCGCCCGGTTGTCGGCCCATTGCCTGAGAAACATATCCGGCAGGCCCTTCGGCGCGATATGTGTCGTTTCCTTGATGCCTGGACCGGTGAGCGCGAGGCCCGGCCCACCTTCCAGGCTTGCGACTTCGATGACGATGGTCGTCGAACGGTCCGGATATTCCTGGGTGCCGGAGGAAAAGAGGCCGAAGGAAGCGAGCGCGGTTCCGGCCTCCGCGAAGGCGAAGCGGGCCTCGACCTTTTCCCGGGTCAGCGGTGCGCTGGTATGGAAGGAAATCCAGTCCGCGACGGGTGACTTGGAAAGACCGGCGGAGAGCCAGACTGGCGTATCGTGGTCGCAAAGCGTCAGCGCAATGGCACCGGCAGCAGCGCCCAGGGGTGCCGGCGGAGCGACATGTGGCGCGACGGTACGAATGCTGCCCGGGCGGGCCATGCAGTCCATCAGCGTGCGAAAGACGCTCTGGGCGTGAAAGACCGGTTCGGTGAAACCGCCGGTCAGGGCATCGGTCTTCGGATCCATCAGTCCTCTCCCCTTACCATGGTGAAGAAATCGACGCGGGTCGCTGCCGTCTCTTCCGCCCTGCTACGTTCCTCGGCCGCGATGCGGGTGGCGACCGGCTCGAGCAACCGGGCCTCGATGAGCGGTCGGTGTTCGGTCTCCTGCCACATCGCATCGAAGATCGCCGCAAGGCGTGCGCGGCCGCGGTCTGTGCCGAGCACATGGCCGTGGCCGACGGTGCCGGAGGCAAGCCGGATGGTGGCGCGGCTGACGGTGGCCTCGCCGAGATTGAAGGCCGCGCCGCCGCCACCGATGCGCCCGCGCACCATCACGAGGCCGGTTTCCGGTCCGCGCAGGGACGCGAAGTCGGGCTTCGGCTCGATCACTTCCCAGACGGATTTCAACTCGGTGGCGGTCGCTCTCGCAAGGAGGTCCGTCACCCGCTTTCTCTGCGGCGCACCGGCCGCCTCGTGTTGTTTTGCCGTGTCCATTGCCAAATCCCGAAATGTCTATTAATATAGACAACCATACAAGTTAGGTTATAGCTACCAATCGAGCGTGACAAGCGTGTGACATGGCTGATGTAGGAACGGTTCAGAGGCAGAAGGGCGTGGCGCTCTGGCGACAGATCTCCGACAAGATCAGGGCGAATATTTCGGCCGGAGAATACGATGCCACCGGCATGGTGCCGCCCGAAACGGTGCTGGCAGAGCAGTTCGGGGTAAACCGTCACACCATCCGCAGCGCGCTTGCCGCGCTCGGGCAGGAGGGCATCGTTCGCGCCATGCAGGGCCGCGGAACGATGATCGAGGTGAAGGACCGCTTCAATTTCCCGATCGGCCTGCGCACCCGCTTCACGCAGGGAATTGGTCGTCAGGCGCGAGATATCGAGGGATTTCTCCTGTCATCGGCGCGCGAGCTTGCCACGACGGAAGTCGCCCGCTGGCTGAAGCTTGGCGCAGGAACCGAGGTCATAAGGCTGGAAGCAGTGCGCAAGGCCGATGGCCGCGCTCTCTCGCGGGCAACGACGTGGTTTCCCGCGGCCCGGTTCGAGGGCATTGCGGAAATCTTCGCGAAGACGGGTTCGGTGACGCAGGCTTTGTCGGAATTCGGCGTTGGCGATTACCTGCGTGACACGACCGAAATCACCGCCCGTCACGCGGAACCCGATGACGTCGCCACGCTGGAACTGACACCGGGGGCGATCGTTCTCGTCACCCGCGCGCTCAATACCGATCTGGACGGGCAACCGATCCAGTATTCGATCACGCGTTTTCCGGCGGATCGCGTTCAGTTCACCATCGGTGCCTGATCGGGGGAACTGAACGAGGAAAAAATCAGGGCGCACCGGTCTCCGGCGCGCCCTGATCCTGTTTAGTGGGCGCCGGACATGTCGCCGAGCACTTCCTTGGAAGCGACGGTGGAGTCGGCCTTGAGCTTGTAGACCATCGGCACCCCGGTCGCGAGGTTGAGCTTCAGGATCTCTTCCTTGGAAAGACGGTCGAGCACCATCACGAGGGCACGCAGCGAATTGCCGTGGGCGGCAACCAGCACGGTTTCGCCACGCAGAACGCGCGGCAGGATTTCCGTCATGTAATAGGGCCAGACGCGGGCGCCGGTGTCGCGAAGGCTTTCGCCGCCCGGAGGCGGAACGTCGTAGGAGCGGCGCCAGACATGCACCTGTTCCTCGCCCCATTTGGCGCGGGCGTCGTCCTTGTTGAGGCCGGAGAGATCGCCGTAGTCACGCTCGTTCAGCGCTTCGTCGCGGATGGTCTCGAGATCGGGCTGGCCGACATTGTCGAGCACGATCTGGCAGGTTCGCTGGGCGCGGCTGAGAGCGGACGTGTAGGCCACGTCGAACTTGATGCCGGTGTCGGCGAGCGCCTTGCCACCGGCATTGGCTTCCTGCACGCCAAGTTCGGTCAGGCCCGGATCGCGCCAGCCGGTGAAAAGGTTCTTGAGGTTCCATTCGCTCTGGCCGTGACGAACGAGCACGAGAGTACCAGTCATTGCAAAAATCCTCCGAGGAAAAATTATTGGGTGGGATTGAGCCCGAGCACGTCGAGCATGGAATAGAGACCGGGCTTCCGGTCATAGGCCCAAAGGGCCGCCTTGACCGCGCCGCGCGCGAAGATCGTGCGGTCGCCGGCACTGTGGGAGAGCGTCACCAGCTCGCCTTCGCCGGCGAGGATGACCGAGTGTTCGCCGATGACGGAACCGCCGCGCAGCGTGGCAAAGCCGATGGAGCCGGCTTCGCGTGGGCCGGTATGGCCGTCGCGCACGCGCACCGAATGGCCGGCGAGGTCGATGTCGCGGCCCTTCGCGGCGGCTTCGCCGAGCAGCAGTGCGGTTCCCGAGGGGGCGTCCACCTTGTGCTTGTGATGCATTTCCAGGACCTCGATGTCCCATCCGGCCGCGTCGAGCGCGCGGGCCGCCTGCTGCACGAGCACCGAGAGCAGGTTGACGCCAAGGCTCATATTGCCTGATTTGACGATCCGCGCATGGCGGGCGGCGGCCTCGATCTTTGTCTCGTGTTCCGTCTGGCAACCGGTGGTGCCGATCACATGGACGATGCGGGCCTGCGCCGCCAGCGCGGCAAATTCCGTCGTGGTCTGGGGAGCGGTGAAGTCAATCACGCCATGGGCGTCGAGGAAAGCCGCAAGCGGATCGTCGGTCACGGCAACGCCGATCGGGCCGAGGCCCGCGATATCACCGGCGTCCTTGCCGACCAGCGGTGAACCGGGACGCACAACGGCCGCATGAAGGGTCGCGCCTTCGGTCGCGTGAATGATGCGGATGAGCGCCTGGCCCATGCGCCCACCGGCACCGACGACGACGAGCTTCATTGCATCCTTCATGATGGTACGCTGTCCCTAGCTGAGATCGTTTTGTGGGGCGGGCTGCAGGTTGTTGAGGCGAGCGTAGAGCCCGTCCGGACGCTGCGCAAGGCTCTCATGCGTGCCTTCCTCGGCGATCCGGCCCTTATGCATGACGATGATCTTGTCGGCCTTGATGACGGTCGAGAGGCGGTGGGCGATCACGACCACGGTACGGCCATGCATGGCCTGGTCGAGCGCCTTCTGCACGGCAGCCTCGGATTCGGTGTCGAGCGCCGAGGTTGCCTCGTCGAGCAGCAGGATCGGTGCGTTGCGCACGAGCGCGCGGGCAATCGAAAGCCGCTGTCGCTGGCCGCCCGAAAGGGTCACGCCGTTTTCGCCGACCGGCGTATCGTAGCCGAGAGGCTGCGCGGTGATGAAGTCGTGGGCATAGGCGAGCCGGGCGGCATCCTCGATTTCCCCATCCGTCGCATCCGGGCGACCGTAGCGGATGTTGTCGCGGATCGTACCTTCGAAGAGGTAGGGCTGCTGTGAGACATAGGCGATGTGCTTGCGCAGCGATGCCTTGGTCACGTCGGCGATATTCTGCCCGTCGATCAGGATTTCGCCGCTCGAGGGATCGTAGAAGCGCGGGATGAGCGTAACGACGGTCGATTTGCCGGCGCCGGAGGGGCCGACGAGAGCAGTCGTCTTGCCGCCCTCGGCAACGAAATCGATGCCCTTGAGCACCTTCTCGTTTTCGCCATAGGCGAATGTCACGCCGCGGAACTCGATCGATGCATCGGTAACGGCGAGATCGGCCGCACCCGGCTTTTCCCGCTGATGCGGCTGCATGTCGAGAATTTCGTAGATCATCCGCGCATTGACGACGGCGCGTTCCATCTGCACCTGCAGCTTGGCGAGCCGCTTGGCCGGCTCATACGCCATCAGCAATGCGGTGACGAAGGAGAAGAAGGCGCCCGGCAGCATGCCACCATAGATCGAGCGGAAGGCCGCATAGGCAATAACGCTGGAAATCGCCACACCGGCAAAGGTTTCGGTGAGCGGCGAGGTACGCTCGCTAAGCCGTGCGATCCGGTTCGACCGCTTCTCGGCAGACTCGATTGTGACGCTGACCTTGCGTTCGAGCTGCTCTTCCATCGTGAAGGCCTTGACGATGGCGATGCCCTGCACCGTCTCCTGCATCGCCCCCAGCACATGGCTGTTGAAGATGATCGCTTCCTTCGTCGCGGCGCGCAGGCGCTTGGAAATGTAGCGCAGCGCATAGAGAAGCGGCGGAGCGACCACGAAGACGATCAGCGTCAGCATTGGGTCCTTGAAGATCATCACGCCGATCAGTGCGACGAGGCTCAGCAGGTCGCGCGCCGTCGAGGTCACCGTCAGGTTGAGCACGTCGCGGATGCCGTTGATGTTCTGGCTGATCTGGGCGGCGAGATGGGCCGAGCGGGATTCGTTGAAGTAGCCGAGCGACAGCGTCATCAGATGGGCGAAGAGCCGGCGCTGGTAACGCGCCACTATGTTGTTGCCGATCTTCGAAAGGGTCACGGCCTGACCGTAGCTTGCAAACCCGCGCAGCACGAAAGCGGCGAGGATGGAGCCGCAGATCAGCCAGACGAGGTCGGCGCGCTTGTTGGCGAAGGCCTCGTTGACCACGGATTCCATGATCCACGCGGTAAAGGCGGTCGTGAGGGCGACAGTCGCCAGACAGATGACGGCGAATATGTATCCGCGGATGTGGTCGCGGCCGTTTTCGGCGATGATGCGTTTGAGGACTGCCGTCACGCTGTTCGAGCTGATAGCGGTCGTCTGTGTTCTGGAGGCGTCCAAAATGAGGCCAATCCCCGTGAAACTGGGTCGTTGCGGGCGTCATGCCCTCTTTCTGCGCGCTCTATAGCCAGTGGAGGGCCATTTGGCCATAGCCAATTGCTGCGTAGGCGAAAGGCGGGTCAGCCGCGCCAGCGCCGCCCGTCAGTCGCAAGTCCGAAACTGCTGGGTGTGCGGGCATAGGTGGCAAGTCCCGAAAGCGCCGCCTGCGGATGCGTGACGACGAAGGTCGGGATGGTCTTCATCAGGTGGCTGTGCGGTGCCTTGTCCTCGAAAGCCTGGCGGAATTCCGGCCGCTTCAGGGCCGGAATGATTTTCTGCGATATGCCGCCGGCAAGGAAGACACCGCCGCGCGCCATGAAGATCAACGCCATGTCGCCGGCAACACGCCCGAGATAGGTAGAAAAGAGAGAGATCGTCTCGACGGCGACCGGATCAGCGCCGGAAAGGGCGTTGGTGGTCACCCCGGCCGGATCCTTGTAGACCGGCTCGATGCCGCTTGCGGCGCAGACGGCGCCGTAGATGTTGAGAATGCCACGGCCGCACAGCAGTTGCTCGGCCGAAATGCGTCCCTCGATCGGCGTCAGATGCGGGAAGATCTCGTAGTCGCGCTCGCTGCGCGGTCCGACATCCACATGCCCCCCTTCGCCGGGAACCGGAAACCACATGTGCTGGGCATGCACGAGGCCGGCGACGCCAAGCCCGGTGCCCGGACCGAGAACGACACGCGAGGCAAGCGAGGTGTTGCCGTGATCGCCGATCGGCTCGCGATATTCATCGGCAGGCGAGGCGATCGCCAGCGCCTGCGCCTCGAAGTCGTTGACAACAAGCACGTCGGAAAATCCGAGGTCCGAGATCATCGCCTTGGGGCGCACGATCCAGTCGCAATTGGTCAGCGGGATCTCGTCGTCATTGATCGGACCGGCAATCGCGAGGATCGCCGAGCGCGGCTGGATCGAGGTCTTGTCGAGAACGGTGACCTGTATCGCCTCGTCGATGGTCGCGAAATCCGCGGTATGCACGTTCGGAAACTGCCTCGGCTCGGCATAGGCGTCGATCAGGATGGAGAAGCGCGCATTCGTGCCCCCGATGTCGCCGATCAGGATGGGAAACGTAAGCTGTTCGTTTTCGAGGGGCTTGGGCATGGCGGGTTCCGTATCGGGCCTTTTAGGGGCTCAGGCGCTGAGCGCGCCGGGGGTCAGGAGAATCTCTGCGGTGGCGCGGTTCAGGGCCATCGGAATATCGTAGACCGTTGCGAGCCGCATCAGGGCTTTTACATCGACATCATGAGGCATGGATGTCAAAGGGTCGACGAAGAAGATCAACATATCGACCTCACCGGTCGCGATCATCGCGCCGATCTGCTGGTCGCCGCCGAGCGGGCCGCTTTTCAGGCGCGTGACGTCAAGCGAGGGACAGGCTTCCTTGATGCGCCCTCCGGTCGTGCCGGTTGCAACGATACGTCGCCTGGAAAGCTCCGCTTCGTGACGGCGGGCGAATTCCGCCATATCGTCCTTCTTCTGGTCATGGGCAATCAGGGCGATACATTTCAGAGCGGTCACGAAGCGCCTCGGTCCGGATTTTCAATCGATTTGAATGCCTTCTAGCGCAGCCGGAAGCCGTTGAAAAGCCCGGCCCCGGGGAAGGGTCGGGCAAGGCTGCAGCGTGAGCGCTCAGTTGCCCGTGGGGCGAGGCAGCGGAACCGGAACATCGGCGGGCGGAACACCCGGCATCTGGGCCGCGATGGCCGAGCCTGCTGCCGCCGGTTGCGGCGGCGAAGCAAGTGCTGAAACGGGAGCAGCACCGTTGGGAGAATAGGTCGCCGCCCATTCGCTGTCCGCGGCAGGAGACTTGAGCACCACGGAGCAGGCCTTCGGCAGGTCGGCAAGCTGCATCGGTTTCGGTTTTGGAGCTGGCTTCGCGTTCGGGTCCTTCTTCGGCTTTGCCCAGGGTTCGTCGGTAAACCACCAGGCCAGCGACTTGTCGCAGCCGTCTCCGGGCGGAATATCGGCCTGATCCTTGCAGCCGACGGCATCGGCCGGGCACTTGATGCGGACATGGAAATGGTAGTCGTGGCCGTAATAGGGACGCACCTTGCCGAGATTGGTGCGGTCGCCCTGCCAGGTATCGCAGAGCTTCTTCTTGATCGCGGGATTGACGAAGATGCGCTCCACCTGCGGATAGCTGGCCGCCCGCATGATCACACGCGCCTGCGCCGGCGTCCACGCCTTCTCATTGATGGTGAGGAACTTCTTGGTGTCGAGCATCGAGGTGGCGGAGATGTTTTCCCGCTCGGACGCAGACAGCGTGCGCGACGGCATCGGCGTCAGCCAGATATCGGCATCGAGGCCGATCTGGTGGGAGGCATGGCCGGTCAGCATCGGTCCGCCGCGCGGTTGCGAGATGTCGCCGAGCAGGAGACCCGGCCATCCGTCGTATTTCGCGGCATCCTGAGACAGTCGCTCCAGCAGGGAGATCATCTGCGGGTGACCCCAGCGGCGGTTGCGCGAAAGGCGCATCGCCTGCCAGGTCGGTCCATCGGTAGGGATCGCGACAGCGCCAGCGAGGCAGCCTTTCGAATAGAAGCCGTAGGAACTCGGCTCCGCCCGGGTCGGCAGTTTTACTCCGCCGAAGAGTTCCTTGGCGGGTGGACCGTCGGCCGCCCATCCGTCCGCGATGGCGCCCGCCATGCTTGCTGTAAAAGCCAGCACCATCGCCAGCCGCTTCGAAACAGTTCTCATCGTCATGCCCGTCCGCCGCATTTCTTTCACCCGCTTCGCCGGGTGATTTGCTTCAAGTTTAACCTGAATGCCGATTTTGTTGAATCCGTGATCTCAGGCGTGTCGCGATCTTTCAGATTCGCTCCTTCCACCTTCGGTCCTTGTTTTATCGCATGTCGTTGCCGCAAGACCGCTACTCACTTTTGCGCGACATGCTTTAATCGTGATCTCCCTTCGGTCTGTTTTTTGCCGAGGTTTGGCCTATGCTGATGCCAACGCAAAACAACTGGGGTGATTTGCATGGGATTGGCTTTCCTGAGGACGGGTATTCTTGCGCTGGCCGCGGCGACCTTTGTACCGCAGGCGCTGCAGGCGCAGGAGCCCGAATGGCGCCACGCACTCGCCGTCATCGAGGCGCCGAAATATCCGAAGGATTTTCCCCGATTCAACTATGTCAATCCCGATGCGCCCAAGGCCGGTGACCTGAGGCTTTCCGCCGACGGCACCTTCGACACCTTCAATCCCGTGCTCGACAAGGGCGAGCTCGCCGCCGGCCTGACGCCGCGTGCTTCGCTGGTCACCGAGACGCTGCTGAAGCCTTCGATGGACGAGGTCGATGCGGTCTACGGCCTGCTTGCCGAAGCTATTTCCTATCCGGATGATTATGCCTGGGCGAAGTTCCGCCTGCGGCCCGAAGCGAAATGGGCGGATGGCCAGCCGGTCACGCCCGAGGACGTCGTCTTCAGCTTCGACAGGTTCAAGGATCTCAATCCGAAATATGCCAGCTATTACCAGCATGTGCTGAAGGCGGAAAAGACCGGCGAACGCGAGGTCACCTTCACCTTCGACGAGGAGAACAATCGCGAACTGCCCGTCATCGTCGGCGAACTCGATATTGTCCCGATGCACTGGTGGACGGCGAACGGCCCGGACGGCAAGCCGCGCGACATTTCAAAGACGACACTGGAGCCGGTTCTGGGCTCGGGGCCTTATCGCATCGCGTCGTTTTCTCCGGGTTCGACGATCCGTTACGAGCTTCGCGACGACTATTGGGGCAAGGATCTCAACGTCAACATCGGCTACAATAACTTCCGTAGCCAGACCTACACCTATTTCGCCGATCTCGATGTCGAGTTCGAGGCCTTCCGGTCCGGCAATGTCGATTACTGGGCGGAAAACTCCGCCATGCGCTGGGCGCGTTCCTATGATTTTCCGGCCGCTTCGGATGGTCGCGTCAAGCGAGAGGTGCTGGACAACGAATACAAGACATCGGGCGTTCTTGTCGGCTTCATCCCCAACATGCGCCGCGACAAGTTCAAGGATCCGCGTGTCCGCAAGGCTCTGAACTATGCCTTCGATTTCGAAGAGTTGAACCGCACGATCTTCTTCGGCCAGTACCAGCGCATCGACAGCTATTTCTACGGTTCCGAACTGGCATCGAAGGGACTTCCCGAGGGCAAGGAGCTGGAAATCCTGAAGGGGCTCGGCGATGGCGTGCCGCCTGAAGTCTTCACCGCCGAGTACAAGAACCCGGTGTCGGGCGATCCGGCAAAACTGCGCGACAATCTCCGTACCGCCGTCCAGCTCTTCCGCGAGGCCGGCTACGAGATCAAGGGCGGCCGGATGACCGATACGAAGACCGGAACGCCGCTTTCCTTCGAAATCCTGCTGAACGGCCCGACCATCGAGAGGGTGGCGCTGCCGTTTGCCGACAATCTGAAGAAGATCGGCGTCACGGTATCGGTCCGCACCGTCGATGCCTCGCAATATACCAACCGCGTCCGCAGCTTCGATTATGACATGATCTATCTCGGCTGGGCGCAGAGCCTCAATCCGGGCAACGAGCAGAAGAACTACTGGGGAACCCAGTCGGTCGGGCAGGAAGGCTCGCAGAACTATGCCGGCATTTCCAGCCCGGCCATCGACACGCTCATCAACCAGATCATCTTCGCCAAGGATCGAGATACCCTGATCCCGACGGTCAAGGCGCTTGATCGCCTGTTACTCGCGGGAAGCTATACCGTGCCCTCCTACACCATGCGCTCATCGCGCATCGCCTATTGGGACAAGTTCGAGCGTCCCGCGGAACTGCCGGAATACGCGATCGGCTTTCCCTCCATCTGGTGGGCCAAGGGGGCTGCGAAGTAGGCCATGGGGCTTGCGCGCCACATTTGAGCGGCTACGAATGAACTCCACGAATCGCATGGGCCGGCAGCGCAGTCTGTCGGCAGAAAAGGACGAACGGATTGATAGCGGGACTTGAGACGGACATCGTGCGCCACGCGGGAAAGACGGCCTGATGGGTGCCTATATCCTCAGGCGTCTCCTGCTGATGATCCCGACCATCGTCGGGATCATGGGCATTTCCTTCCTCGTCATCCAGTTCGCACCGGGCGGTCCGGTCGAGCAGGTGATCGCCCAGCTGACCGGGCAGGGCGATAGCGCCGACCAGCGCCTTTCCGGCGGCGGCGACATGCTCAACCAGCAGTTCGGCAACGACGAGATGAACGCCAAGTATCGCGGCGCTCAGGGGCTCGACCCGGAACTCATCGCCAAGCTTGAGAAGCAGTTCGGCTTCGACAAGCCGCCGCTGACCCGCTTCCTCGATATGATGTGGAACTATATCCGCTTCGATTTCGGCGAGAGCTTCTTCCGCAACACCACGGTCATCGATCTGATCATCGAGAAGATGCCGGTGTCGATCTCGCTTGGCGTCTGGATCCTGATATTCTCCTACGCGATCTCGATCCCGCTCGGTATCAAGAAGGCGGTCGCGGACGGCTCTCCCTTCGATGTCTGGACCTCCGGCGTCATCGTCATCGGCTATGCCGTGCCGAGCTTCCTGTTCGGCATCCTGCTGATCGTGCTGTTCGCCGGTGGCTCCTTCTTCGACTGGTTCCCGCTGCGTGGCCTCGTCTCAGACAATTTCGCCCAGCTGTCCTGGTGGGAAAAGATCATCGACTACTTCTGGCACCTGACCCTGCCGCTGATCGCGTTGTCACTTTCGGCCTTTGCCACGACCACGCTGCTCACCAAGAATTCCTTCATCGACGAGATCAAGAAACAGTATGTCGTGACCGCCCGCGCCAAGGGCCTGAACGAGCGGCAGGTGCTCTATGGTCATGTCTTCCGCAACGCCATGCTGATCGTCATCGCCGGCATTCCCGGCGCCTTCATCTCGGCCTTCTTCACCGGCTCTCTGCTGATCGAGAATATCTTCTCGCTCGATGGTCTCGGCCGGCTCGGCTATCTTTCGGTGGTCAACCGCGATTATCCCGTCGTCTTTGCCACCCTCTACATCTTCTCTCTGATGGGCCTTGTCGTCGGTCTCGTCTCCGACCTGATCTACACCTGGATCGATCCGCGCATCGATTTCGACCGGAGGGATGTCTGACATGTCTTCCGTCGAAACCGCCCGCACCGATGTCGCAACTCCCGTGAAGAAGCCCTGGCTGTCGCCGACCAACGTCCGACGCCTCGAAAACTTCAAGGCCAATCGCCGCGGCTACTGGTCCTTCTGGCTCTTCATGATCCTCTTCGTCCTGTCGCTGTTTGCCGAATTCATCGCCAACGACCGGCCGCTGATCGCCTCTTACAAGGGAGAGATCCTCTTCCCCGTAGTGGTCGATTATCCGGAGGAAATGTTCGGCGGCTTCCTTGCCGTCACCGACTACCGGTCGCCCTTCATCAGCGACGAGATCAACGCCAATGGCTGGATGATCTGGCCGCCGATCCGCTATTCCTACCGCACGGTGAATTCGGACATTCCCCATTCCGCGCCGACGCCGCCCTTCTGGCTGATGGACAAGGCGGAGCGCTGCTCGGCCTATCCGCTCAAGGATCAGGACCCGAACTGCATTCTCGGCAATCTCAACTGGCTCGGCACCGACGACCAGGCGCGCGACGTTGCCGCCCGCATGATCTATGGCTTCCGCATCTCGGTCCTGTTCGGCCTCGTGCTGACCATCTGCTCGGCCTTCGTCGGTGTCACCGCCGGCGCGGTACAGGGCTATTTCGGCGGCTGGACAGACCTTCTGATGCAGCGTTTCATCGAGATCTGGTCTTCGATGCCGGTGCTTTACATTCTGCTCATCATTGCCGCGATCCTGCCGCCCGGTTTCTTCGTGCTGCTCGGGATCATGCTGCTGTTCTCATGGGTCAGTTTCGTCGGCATCGTGCGCGCCGAGTTCCTGCGCGCCCGCAATTTCGAATATGTGAATGCCGCCCGCGCCCTCGGGGTCGGCAACTGGACCATCATGTTCCGGCATCTCCTGCCGAACGCCATGGTCGCAACCCTCACCTTCCTGCCCTTCATTCTTTCCGGCTCGATCACCACGCTGACCTCGCTCGACTTCTTAGGGTTCGGCATGCCGCCGGGATCGCCCTCGCTCGGCGAACTCATCGCCCAGGGCAAGCGCAACCTGCAGGCTCCGTGGCTCGGCCTCACCGCCTTCTTCACCATGTCGATCATGCTGTCGCTCCTGATCTTCGTCGGAGAAGCCGTGCGTGACGCCTTCGATCCGAGGAAGGCCTTCAGATGAGATGCGGTTCGTCTTTCACCCTTTTTATGGCATCATGCCGCCATTCGTTCAGATAAGGCACCTGTCATGAACAAGATCGTGCGAAATCATTATCCTGTCGAAAACCTGCCCGCAGATCTGCGCGAAGGGCTGGGTGAAGGCAAGACTGTGCGCGTGGTGGTCGAGATCGAGGGAGAACAGCTAGACGCTCTGCCCGTATCGATGAGGGGCGAGCGTAAGAAGCCTCTGACTGTTGGCGAGACGCTGAAAATGATTGAGAAGTATCGCCTCCGTAGACCGGTTGATGTCGATATGAAGGAGGCTGTGCAAAGGGTGCGGGAACTTCGGGACGAATGGGATGATGAATGAAACCCATTAGTCGAATTTATCTCGACACCAACATATTTATCACGCTGATCGAAAAGAGTGATGTAACTCAGAGGCTATTGGTCGATCTACTGACCAAGCAACCCCTCGGCGAAAGGCCCCTGTTTGCCACGAGCGAATTGACGCTGTCGGAACTTCTCGTCAAGCCATATAGGCAAAAAGATGAGATGCTCATGATGCAGTACGACTCTCTCATCTTGAGCAACGAGTGGCTTGATGTTCGGTCGGTGGATCGCGGTGTACTGTATTACGCTTCGGTCCTGAGAGCACAGCACAATCATCTCAAGCTTCCGGATGCCATTCACTTATCATCCGCAATCGGTCAGGGATGCTCGCATCTGCTGACTAATGATCTCGGAATAAAGGATCAGTATATCGTTGATCACGAGCGGCATGGTGTTCATGGAGGTCCGGTTTCGGTGTCCGTCATCCGCCCTGACGAGTTTACGCTGACCTCTCTCATCGAAAGCCTGCCCGCATGACCGCTCCGCTTCTTTCCGTCCGCGACCTTTCCGTCGCTTTCCATCAGGGCGGCAAGGAAACCCTTGCCGTCGACCGCGTCTCCTTCGACATTGCCCCGGGTGAGGTCGTGGCGCTGGTCGGGGAATCCGGTTCGGGCAAGTCCGTCTCGGCGAATTCCGTGCTGCGCCTTCTGCCTTATCCGGCGGCGAGCCATCCTTCGGGAGAGATTCTGTTCGAAGGCCGTGATCTTCTCAAGTTGCCCGAGGCGGAACTTCGCCATGTCCGCGGCAATGACGTGACGATGATCTTTCAGGAGCCGATGACCTCGCTCAATCCGCTCCACTCCATCGAGAAGCAGATCGGCGAGATCCTCGAGCTGCATCAGGCGATGAGCGGACCTGCGGCGCGCGAACGGACGCTGGAGCTTCTGCGGCAGGTCGGCATCCGTGAGCCGGAAAAGCGCCTATCCGCCTATCCTCACGAATTGTCCGGCGGCCAGCGCCAGCGCGTGATGATTGCCATGGCGCTCGCCAACCGGCCGAAACTGCTGATCGCCGATGAGCCGACCACCGCGCTCGATGTGACCGTGCAGGCGCAGATCCTGGCGCTTCTGCGCGAGTTGAAGGCCGATCACGGCATGTCCATGCTGTTCATCACCCACGACCTCGGTATCGTGCGCAAGTTTGCCGACCGGGTCTGCGTCATGACCAGGGGCCGGATCGTCGAAAGCGGGCCGGTGGAAGAGATCTTCACCCATCCGCAGCACGACTATACGAAGAAGCTGCTCGCCTCCGAGCCGCGCGGCGAGCCGCCGGCGCTCGACGAGACGAAGCCGGTGGTGATGAAGGGCGACGACATTCGCGTCTGGTTCCCGATCAAGGCCGGCTTCCTGCGCAAGGTGGTCGATCATGTGAAGGCCGTCGATGGCGTCGATATGGTGCTGCGCGCCGGCCAGACGCTCGGTGTCGTCGGCGAATCCGGTTCCGGCAAGACGACGCTTGGTCTGGCGCTTGCCCGTCTCATCTCGTCGAAGGGTCGCATCAGCTTCATCGGGCAGGAAATCGACGGGTTTTCCTATAGCGAGATGCGCCCCCTGCGCGACCGCCTGCAGATCGTCTTTCAGGATCCCTACGGCTCGCTTAGCCCCCGCATGTCGGTGGGCGAGATCATTGCGGAAGGCCTGAAGGTCCACGAAAGCGCGCTATCGGCCGACGAGCGCGATGCCCGCGTCTGCTGGGCGCTGGAAGAGGTCGGCCTCGACACGGCGACCCGCTGGCGTTACCCGCACGAGTTTTCCGGCGGCCAGCGGCAACGCATCGCCATTGCCCGCGCCATGGTGCTGAAACCCCGCTTCGTCATGCTCGACGAACCGACCTCGGCGCTCGACATGACGGTGCAGGCCCAGGTGGTCGACCTGTTGCGCGACCTGCAGCAGAAGCATGATCTCGCCTATCTCTTCATCAGCCACGACCTGCGCGTGGTGAAGGCGCTTGCCAACGAGGTGATCGTCATGCGCGCCGGCAAGGTGGTGGAGCAGGGGCCATCGAGTTCGATCTTCTCCGCGCCGAAGGAAGACTATACCCGCGCCCTGATGGCCGCCGCCTTCAACCTCGAGGCCGTCGAGATCGGCGGCGTCAGCCAGTAACATCCCGCTTACGGAAAGAGTGACCATGTCCGACAAGAGCCCCGTCGTCATCGACCTGAAGTTCGACCGCGAAAGTGTCGTCGCAGGCTTGAAGAACGCCTTTCCCGGCCGTGAGATCATCGACATGGCGTTGCCGGAAAATGCCGGCCGCGATCTTTCCGGCAGCGCCTATGCCGTCGTCTGGAAGCCGGATCCGGCGCTGTTTTCCCGCATGCCGGACCTCAAGGTCATCTTTTCCGGCGGCGCCGGCGTCGACCATATCCTGACGGCTTACGAACTGCCCGATGTGCCGATCGTCCGCTTCGTCGATCGCAGTCTGACCGACCGCATGAGCGAGTGGGTTGTGCTGCAATGCCTCACGCACCTGCGCAGGTCGCTCGCTTATGCGCGCCAGCAGAAGAACCATGAATGGCGCGAACTCGATCCGCAGCCCGAAGCCTGCGACGTGACCGTCGGCGTCATGGGCCTCGGCGTTCTCGGCCAGGATGCCGTCCGCAAGCTCAAGGTCATGGGCTTCGAGGTCGTCGGTTGGTCGCGCAGTATGAAGTCGATCGAGGGCGTCGAGACCTTCGACGAGACGGGGCTCGATGCCTTCCTCGCCAGGACCGATATTCTCGTTGGTCTTTTGCCGCTGACCGAGGAGACGCGCGGCATCTACAACGCCTCGCTGTTTTCCAAACTGCGTCAGGACGGCGCGTTGGAAAAGCCCGTCTTCCTCAATGCCGGCCGCGGCGGCAGCCAGGTCGAGGCGGATATCGTCTCGGCGCTTGAAGGCGGTGTCCTCGGCGCGGCCTCGCTCGACGTTTTCGAGAAGGAGCCACTCGCGCCGGAAAGCCCGCTCTGGGATTTCGAAAACGTCATCGTCACCCCCCATGCGGCTGCTTCCTCCGATGTCAGGGCGCTTTTCCGCCATGCCGACAGGCAGATGACGCGTCTGGAGGGCGGCGAGTCCCTGCAGCATGTCGTCGATCGCGCGGCTGGCTATTAAGCCGATAGGCGGAACCATATCCGAAGCCTCTTCGTTTCCCTGTTATCCGTTGGCGACATCGGGTCGCCAGCACACTGAAACAGGGAGATGTTCCATGGATCCGCGTTCAGACACCCCTGACCCCGATCTGCAACCGGGTTACGGGAAACCGAAGCAGGAAACATTGTCCGCAACCAAGGCGAGGCAGGGTCTTCTCGGTAAACCGGTGCTCATCATTTTGCTTGCGGGCCTGATCCTCGCGCTGCTGGTGTGGATACCGACCGAATGGTGGGGCAGCGCCACGGCACCGGAAAACCAGTCCAACCAGCCGACGCAGCAGGAAGCGGCCCCACCGCCGGTCCCGAGCAATCCGCCGCAACAGTAGTCCTACGGGGATATGGACTTTGTGAACCGAATTTCTGATAAGTGACGCGTGAAGCGGTCGGACTAGTCCCGGTCGCCGAAAGCGGTCGCAGCCGACCGCGGTTTGCAGGACTGTCCGCCGATGACCAAGACCGATATCGCGACACGGGTTTTCAATCACACCTGGAAGCTTGACCCGATCATCCGCAGCCTGATCGACACCGATTTCTACAAGCTCTTGATGCTGCAGATGATCTGGAAGCTCTATCCGGACGTGAATGCAACCTTCAGCCTGATCAACCGCACGACGACGGTTCGGCTTGCCGAGGAAATCGATGAGGCCGAACTGCGCGACCAGCTGGATTACGCTCGTTCGCTGCGGCTTACCAAGAAGGAGGCGATCTGGCTCGCCGGTAACACCTTCTACGGTCGCGCCCAGATCTTCGAGCCGGAATTCCTGACCTGGCTCGCCAATTTCCAGCTTCCTGAATATGAGCTGTCGAAGAAGGATGGCCAGTTCAACCTGCATTTCCATGGCAAGTGGATGGAAACCACGATGTGGGAGATCCCCGCGCTTGCCATCATCAACGAAATGCGTTCGCGCGCCGTATCGAAGTCCTTAGGGCTTTTCACGCTGGATGTGCTCTATGCCCGCGCCAAGGCCAAGATGTGGTCTAAGGTCGAGCGCCTTCGCGAGTTGCCGGGCCTCAGGATCTCCGACTTCGGCACGCGTCGCCGGCACAGCTTCCTCTGGCAGCGCTGGTGCGTCGAAGCGCTGAAGGAAGGTGTCGGCCCGGCCTTTACCGGCACCAGCAACGTGCTGCTCGCGATGGATTCGGATCTTGAGGCTGTCGGCACCAATGCCCATGAACTGCCGATGGTGACGGCCGCTCTCGCGCGCAACGACGAGGAGCTGGCGGCGGCGAACTACAAGGTCATGCAGGACTGGAACCGTCTCTATGGCGGCAACCTGCTGATCGTGCTGCCGGATACTTATGGCACCGCAGCCTTCCTGCGCAACGCGCCGGATTGGGTCGCCGACTGGACCGGTTTCCGTCCCGACAGTGCCCCGCCGATCGAGGGTGGCGAAAAGATCATCGAATGGTGGAAGCAGAAGGGGCGCGATCCCCGGCAAAAGCTGCTGATCTTCTCCGACGGACTCGATGTCGATGCGATCATCGATACCTACCGGCATTTCGAGGGGCGCGTGCGCATGAGCTTCGGCTGGGGCACCAACCTCACCAACGACTTCGCCGGTTGCGCGCCGCGCGAGATCGAGGGCCTGAAGCCGATTTCGCTGGTCTGCAAGGTGAGCGATGCGAACGGCCGTCCCGCGGTAAAGCTGTCCGACAATCCGCGCAAGGCGACCGGCGATCCGGCCGAGGTGGAACGTTACCTGAAGTTCTTCGGCTCGGACGATCGCGTCGAGCAGGTCGTGCTCGTCTGACGTCCGCTGCGGAACCGAAGCCCGGTTCTTGCGATCCGTCGGCTTGTCTGTAAGCTGTTGGTCAAATAATCCGCCGCGCCCGGGGAGAGGCCCCGGGGGAGGACGTGGGGGAACGCGTGGCCATATCGCTTCAGGGAGGAAGACATCATGGACATGAACGGCACCGAACGGATCGACGCTCCGGTCGAAACGGTCTGGCGGGCATTGAACGACCCGGCCATCCTGCGTCAGGCGATACCCGGTTGCGAGGAGCTGGAAAAGACCTCCGATACGGACCTGATGGCAAAGGTCGTTCTGAAGATCGGACCGATCAAGGCGAAGTTCGAGGGCGCCGTGGAGCTGCAGAACCTCAACCCGCCGCGTTCCTACACCATCTCTGGCGAGGGCAAGGGCGGTATTGCCGGTTTTGCCAAAGGCGGTGCCGATGTCTCGCTGGCGGCTGATGGACCGGATGCCACGATTTTGAGTTACGCGGTCAAGGCCGAGGTTGGAGGCAAGATCGCCCAGCTCGGTTCCCGCCTGATCGATTCCACCGCAAAAAAGCTTGCCGGGCAGTTCTTCTCGAAATTCGCGGAGCTGGTGACCGCGGGTCCCGGCGAGGCGGTCAGCGCTTCCGCATGAATGCGGCGGCATCCCGTCTGAAAGCCTTGCGCAAGCCACTGGGGCGACAGTGGCTTGAAGCCGAAAATGTGATTCGGCGCGTATAGGATATGAAAATGACGAACGATCCCGATCACTTCTTCGAGCAGCAGGATGTAGCGCTGCAGATGCTCATTGTTGAAAACAAGGGCGATGAATTGACCGATATCCTCGTCGATGCCCTGCGCGACGCCCTTGCCCTCCTGCAGAGCGAGCAGGACCCTACGGTCCACTGACGGGGATCAGGCAATTCCAGCAAAAGCGGGAACCGGTTCTACGTCCGGAACCGCGTCAGAACCGGTCGGACACCTGGATGCCGGCCGGTCCGAGAATGACGGCGATCAGCACCGGCAGGAAGAACAGGATCATCGGTACGGTGAGCTTCGGCGGCAGGGCCGCCGCTTTCTTTTCCGCTTCGTTCATGCGCTCGTCGCGGCCCTCCTGCGCCAGTACGCGCAGAGCCGTCGCGACGGGCGTACCATAGCGCTCCGCCTGGATCAGGGCCTGAGTGACGCTCTTCACGCCATCGAGCTGCGTGCGAAGGCCAAGGTTTTCAAGGGCGGTTCGGCGGTCCGGCAGGAAGGAAAGTTCTGCCGTCGTCAGAACCATTTCCTCTGCGAGTTCCGGTGACTGGATGGCGATCTCATCCGCCACGCGCCGCATTGCGGCCTCGATGGAAATCCCGGATTCAACGCAGATCAGCATCAGGTCCAGCGCATCGGGCCATGCCCGGCGGATCGAATGCTGCCGCTTGCTCATGCGGTTCGAGACATAGATGTTGGGCAGGTAGAAACCGATATAGCCGCCGACGACCGTGGCGAGCAGGCGTATCGCAAGCGGCTTTTCGGCAAGATTGCCGAGCACGAAGATCCAGACGGCGGTGATTGCAAGTGTCAGGAACGGCAGGAAGAAGCGCGCGAACAGGAAGATGTTCAGCGCATTCTGCGAACGCAGGCCGGCGGCCCGAAGCTTGTCCAGCGTAGCGTCGTCCACCAGTGCCTGACGCAGGTTGAGACGTTCGACGATCTGCCGGACCGACTGGTTGTTGTTGGCGCGAAGGCTCGCTTTGCCGCGGGCTGTCTCGGCGTTCATGCGTGCCCGCTCGCGTGCGCGGATCTGCTCGCGCTCGGTGGAGACCGCCTTCATGCGCTTGTCGAGATTGCCGCGCTCGAAGAGGGGGATGGCGATGGTGTAGAGCGTCGCGAACACGGCGATTGCCACGAGGACCGCGATGATCAGCGAGGGATTTGTCAGGCTTGCCGCGAAGTCTTCAGTCATCGCCCCGGGTCCCTAGATGTCGAAGTTGATCATGTTGCGCATCACCAGGATACCGAGCGACATCCACACGCCGGAGGCGGCAAGGATCAGGTGACCACGGGAATCGGTGAACAGGATCATGATGTATTGCGGCGAGGTGAGGTAGACCAGCAGCGCGACGATGAAGGGCAGGGCGCCGATGATGACCGCCGAAGCCTTGGCTTCCATTGAAAGCGCGTTGACCTTCGCCTTCATCTTCTTGCGGTCGCGCAGCACGCGCGAGAGGTTGGACAGCGCTTCGGAGAGATTGCCACCGGCCTGGCTCTGGATGGCGATCACGATCGAGAAGAAATTGATCTCCTGCAGCGGCATGGTGATCATCATGCGCTGGCAGGCTTCCGGAACGCTCAGGCCCACCTGCTGGGATTCGACGACCCGGCGAAATTCCGTCTTGACCGGTTCCTGCCCTTCGGAGGCGATCAGCCGCAAAGCGTCGTTCAGCGGCAGACCCGACTTGATCGAGCGGACCATGACGTCGAGCGAGTTGGGGAACTCGTTCAGGAATTTCTTCTGCCGGCGCTTGATCAGAAAGCCGACGAGCCAGCGCGGTATGCCGATCCCGGCGACGAAGGCCACGCCGACAAGCGCGAGCGGCGGTAGCCCGGCAACGAAGGCGAACACCGCGATGACGACGCCGAAGATGACGCTGAAGGTGTAGAACTGGCTTGGCGTTGCGGAAAGGCCCGCCTGTGTAAGCCGTGACTTCAGGCTGGTGGCCGCCGCCTTCTTCTGCCGCTCATGCTGCTTGCGCTCCAGCTCCTTCAGCGAATCCTGAACGGATTTGCGACGCTTGGAGATTTCCTGCACGCGATCGCGCGCTGCCTTGACCTTGGCGTGATCGGTCTCTGCCGCCTTGACGCGGTTGATGCGGCTTGCGGTCTTCTTCTCGGTCTCGATCTGCGAATACAGCAACCCGTAAGCGATGCCGCCGGTTGCAAGCGCGGCAAGCGCGATGATGGCCAGTACCAGAGGATCGAAGCCGAACATCTTCTCAGGCCCCCTTGCCCTTCTGTTCCATGGCGTCCAGCGCTGCCGCCAGACGGCGCTCCTCGTTGTAGTAGCGTGCGCGATCCCAGAAGTGCGGCTTGCCGATCCCGGTCGACATGTGTCGTCCGATGATCTTGCCGTTGAGATCTTCGCCTTCCATCTCGTAGCGCAGGAGATCCTGGGTAATGATCACGTCGCCTTCCATGCCGATCACCTCGGTGACATGGGTAATGCGGCGCGAACCATCGCGCAGGCGGGCCGCCTGGATGATGACGTCGATGGAGCCGGAAATGATCTCGCGCACCGTCTTCGCCGGAAGGGTAAAGCCGCCCATGGCGATCATCGATTCCATACGCGACAGGCATTCGCGCGGCGTGTTGGCGTGGATCGTGCCCATCGAGCCGTCATGGCCGGTGTTCATGGCCTGTAAGAGGTCGAACACCTCCGGTCCGCGCACTTCGCCGACGATGATGCGTTCGGGACGCATACGCAGGCAGTTCTTGACGAGATCGCGCATGGTGATCTCGCCTTCGCCTTCGATGTTCGGCGGGCGGGTTTCCAGACGCACCACATGCGGCTGCTGCAGCTGCAGTTCGGCGGTGTCCTCGCAGGTGATGATGCGTTCGTCGGCATCGATGAAGCCGGTGAGGCAGTTGAGCAACGTCGTCTTACCCGAGCCGGTACCGCCTGAGATGACGACGTTGCAGCGAACGCGGCCGATGATCTGCAGGATCTCGGCGCCTTCCGGCGTGATCGCGCCGAATTTGACGAGCTGTGCGAGGTTGAGCTTGTCCTTCTTGAACTTGCGGATCGTCAGGGCGGGCCCGTCGATGGCGAGCGGCGGTGCGATGACGTTGACACGAGAGCCGTCGGGCAGGCGGGCGTCGCAGATCGGGCTGGATTCGTCGACGCGTCTGCCGACCTGGCTCACGATGCGCTGGCAGATGGAAAGAAGCTGGGCATTGTCGCGGAACCGGATATCCGATTCGATCGTCTTGCCGCTCACTTCGATGAAGGTCTGGCCGGAGCCGTTGACCATGATGTCGGCGATGTCGTCGCGCGCAAGCAGCGGCTCCAGCGGACCATAGCCGAGGACGTCGTTGCAGATGTCGTCGAGCAGTTCCTCCTGCTCGGAGATCGACATCGCGAAGTTCTTGATGGTGATGATGTCGTTGACGATGTCGCGGATTTCTTCGCGCGCGCTTTCCCCGTCCAGCTTGGCAAGCTGCGACAGGTCGATGGTATCGATCAGCGCAGAGAAGACCTGAGACTTGGTGTCATAGTAATCCTGCGTGCGGGCAGGCCGCTTGCGGCCGGCAGGCTGCTGCGCCTGCAGCGGCGGAGGCGTCACCTGCTGGCGCGGCTCTTCGCGCGCGGGCTCCGGAGCAGCCACGCTGCTGCGCTGAGGAGGCATCGCAACGGCGGGCGCGGCCGCAGGCGGCGCCGTGCCGACCCCCGCTCCGCTCTTTCCAAAACCGTCGCCTCCGCGCTTTCCAAACATCAGCCTTAACCTGTTTCCGTCCTGCCGTTATTTCTTGCCGAGCAATCCGAGCATCTTGCCCAGTCCGCCCTTCTTGGACTTCTTGATCGTGGCCCTGCCGGTCACGAGATGGGCAATCTGGGAGAATGTCTCCGACGTCGGAGATTTCGCATCGATTTCGGAGATCATCCGTCCGCTGTTGGCCGCGTTTCCGAACAGTGCCGCATCGAACGGGATGATGGCGGCCGGTTCGATTTCCAGCGGTTCGAAGAAATCCTGCGGAGAGATTTCCGGACGCTTCGGCATGCCGACCTGATTGAGAATGAGGTGCGGCGCCTTGTCGTTCGGCCTGATCTTCTTCAGCGCGTCGAGCATGTTCTTGGCGTTGCGCAGGTTGGCGAGATCGGGTGCGCAGGTGATGACGATTTCATCGACCTCGCCGAGCACGGTTCGCGTCCAGTCCGACCATGCATGCGGGAGATCGAGCACGGTCGCCGGCGCGCTGCGCTGCAACAGTTCCAGCACCGGCTGGAAGGCATCGCGTTCATAATCATAGGCGCGGTCGAGCAGCGACGGGGCCGCCAGCAGCGAGAGATGCTGCGAGCAGGTCGTCAGCAGGCGGTCGAGGAACACCTCGTCCAGTCGCTCCGGCGAGAACACCGCTTCCGCCATGCCCTGCGCCGGGTCCTGGTCGAAGTCGATATTGGCCGTTCCGAAGGGAAGGTCGAGGTCGGCGAGGATGGTTTCCGTCGAAAACAGGCTCGAAATGCCGAAGGCGCAGTTATGGGCGATGGTCGAGGAACCGACACCGCCCTTGGCGCCGATGAAGGCAATGCTGCGGCCGAGCGGTTCGGCCTCGGGGTCGACGAATATGGCCGCGATGGCGGTCATGATGTCGGCCATGGCGAGCGGAGCCACGATGTATTCGGAAATACCATTGCGTATCAGCTCGCGATAAAGTGCGATGTCGTTATGGCGGCCGATGATGATGACGCGTGTTGCGGGGTCGCATACCTCGGCCAGAGGCGCAAGCTCGGCCATCAGGTTGCCCGCGACCGCCTCGGTTTCCAGAATGATGAGGTTCGGCGTGGGGGTCGAGGCAAACATGCTTGCGGCGGCGGCGATATTGCCGCTGGTGATCCTGAGGCTCGCCCGCGCCATCCGCCGATCCTGGCCGCACTGCTCCATCACGCGCCGGACCGTATCCGAGATGCAGAAGGCATGCACGGAAATACGCGGCAGCGGACGCAGGCTGTCGAGATCGCCGGTCGCGGCGGGCTCATCGGCCATGCGGCCTCCGGCGGCCCCCGTATCAATGTCGTAATCGATCGCGCTCATGCTTTAATCCTGCCTTCGGACATCGCGGTCCTGCTAGTTCGTCGAGGTATCGGAGCCTTCGCGATAGAGACCGATCACGGTCGACCGGCGTGTCGCGTCGATCGGCGCGGAAGCGCGCGGCGTCACAAGGTCCATCGGATTGGCAATCTGGGCCGCAAGGTTTGCTTGTGTCGCACAGCCGAAATTGTGCCAGTTCTTGTTGGCATAGGTGTTGTTCTGCAGGTCTTCAGGCCACTGGCCGCACTGGTCCGTGACGGCGGTAACGGCGACATAGCTCAACCTGACCGGTGCTGCGTCGCCTGTTGCTCCTGCCTGATAACTGGTTTCGACGATGCGCGGTGCCGGAACACCGTTGCCGGCCAGCACCGAGCGGATTTCCTTGCGCATGTGAGAGACGGCGAAGGAGTTCGGCGAGCCCTGTGGCAGAAGGATCTGCAGGTTGCCCTTGGACTTCGATGCGTAGTCGCCGGCAAAGCCCGCGATGGCATCCCGTGTTCCGCTGGTGAGGCCGCGGTCACCCGATGCGATCGGAATATCGAGCGTATGCTCGACCTCGGTCAGCGTGATCGGATGGCGGGTGCGGTAGTCGTCGGGGATCGCGCCCGTCGACATCTGGTCCTTGTTCATGCTGCCGCAGCTTGCGAGCATGGTGGTCGCGCCGATCATCAGCAAGGTTGCGGCGATGCGCCCGTAGCGGATCCTGTGTTCGGCCATGGCGGTCCGGCTTTCCATTCTCTCGAGCTTGGTCGTTGGCGTCTTCATGTCGGCCTCCGGGCTCACTTGTAGATAAATCCGACCGCGCCATGGTACTGGCCAGTGGCATCGGCCTGACGGCGGCCATAGACCTTGTTCACCTTGTTCAGGAAGAAGGTGGCGCCGTCGTTTTCGGGGTTGAAGTTGTCGTCGGGGCGGGCGAGCTGGTTACGCGCCACCGGCCGCACGAGATAGGGCGTGGCGATGATGACCAGTTCGGTCTCGTTGCGTTGGAAGTCCTTGCTTCGAAACAGCGTGCCGAGGACCGGGATCTTTGCAAGGCCGGGCAAGCCCGACATCGCCTGACGGATATTGTCCTGCACGAGACCGGCGATCACGATCGAGCCGCCTGACGGCAGTTCGACGGTGGTCGAGGCTTCGCGCTTGCGGATCGAAAGATAGGTCGAGCCTGGAAAGGCGGATTGCGTGTTGCCGCTGACGTTGGATCCTTCCCAGGTCGGTTCGGAAACATTGGTCTCGATCGCGAGGCTGATACGACCGGGAGCGAGAACCACCGGGCGGAAGTTCAGCTCAATGCCGTAGTTCACCGATTCCGTCGTGCGCGAGATCGTCGTCTCGCCGGTATCCGAATCGGTATCGACCTCCTGCTCGCTGGGCAGGCGATATTCGCCGCCGACGTAGAACTTAGCTTGTTCGCCGGAGATCGCCGTCAGACTGGGTTCGGCGAGCGTGCGCATCACGCCTGCCTGTTCCATGGCGTTGATGTAGGTGCTGAGACCGAAGCCTGAATTGCCAAGTGTCGCGGTGATCCTGCTGACGCCCGTCGGATCGACGGCGTTGCCGAGATTGGCAGGATTGGAATAGCCGATCCCGCTCGTGCCATCCGAAATGCTGCCGCTGAAACCGAGCTGTTTCAGGACCGAGCGGCTGACTTCGGCAACGGTGACCTTCAGCGAAACCTGATCCTCGCCCTCGATCGTCAGCAGGTTGACGATCTGGGACACCTGGCGGTCTTCGGCGAAGATCGCAACGGCGGCATCTCCGCTTTCGCTGGATGCTGTTGCCGTCTGGTTGCGGGTGGTCGCTTCACCGCCCTTCAGGAAGGCGTTGGCGAGGCTTTCCGCACGGGCGGCATCCTGTGGCGTGCGCACCGTGCCGGTCAGCACGATGTTGTCCGAGACGATCTCGACCTTGATGTCGGATTCCGGAATGAAGCGACGCAGATTGTTTTCGAGCCCCGCGATGTCGCGTTCGATCTCGACGTCGAGGCTTACCACTTCCTCGCCATTGGCGCCGAAGATGAAGATATTCGTCTGCCCGACGGCCTTGCCGAACAGATAGATACGTCGCGATGTGCGCGTCACGGCGTCCGCCATCGACGGATCCGCCACGAGGATGTCGTGTGCATCCTGCGGCAGGTCGACGACGAGCGCCTTGTTGAGGCCGAGCTTCAAGGTGCGCCGGGCGCCGGGGCCGGACTGGTTGATGCGGACCACGCTCTGGGAAGCCGCTTCTGCGAGCGGCACGTCGAAGATATGTGGCGCGAAATTGCCGGGTATGCCGGAAAAGGCCATGGAGAATGCCAGTCCTCCGGCCATCGAAGTGCGGATTTTCTGTTTCAAGTTCAGCACCGTGGCATCCCCGATCATTGTGTCTGGTTTTCCGAGCCGGAGGATTTGACCACCGTGCCGGATTTGATGACCTGAATTGAAGGCGCGCCAGAGCCACCGCTCAGGAGGTAATCCGCAACCGATGTATCTTCTTCCTGGGCGTCGGCGACCGAGCGCAGCGCCAGCGACAACCGGTCTGCCATCTGCTGCGCGACGGTGATTACCTTGGCCTGGTCGGGCGTGAGTTCGAGTGTTGCCGTGGTGCCGACCACGGACTTGCTTCCGTCTTCCTTCTCCTCGACCTGCTGGTCGATCGCGAGCACGCGAATGTTGGAGAGCACGGTTTCGGTCAGGTAATTGTTCTCTTCGCCCTTGCGGACCATGATGATGTCGACGCGATCATTCGGCAGGATAAAGCCGCCGGCGCCGGTCGCGACGGAGATTTCGGTGGCGACCGCGCGCTTTCCCGATGGCAGCAGAGCCGACATGATCCGCGTCGAGGAATCGACGATCTTCTCGCGGCGAAGGGGTTCGCCTTCGAACATCGGAAGCCGTACCACCGCGCCCGCAAGTTCCGTCAGGGCGTCGGGACGATCCGTGCGTGTGATGAAGCCCGGGACGATGCTGCCTTCCGGCCAGGCCATCCAGCGGATGGAGCTGTCATTGATGCGGGCGCCGACGGGGAGATTCTCCGAGGACACGAGCACGTCGACGGTGGGTTCCTTTTTAACCTCGCCGCTGACCTGCTGCATCACGACCTGTTTTGTGCCGCCGAGCCGCATGGCAAGGAGGCCTGCCATACCGGCCGCCACGACGGCGACTGCGAGGATAATGATGCGCGCGGGTTTCATGATCTTTCCTTGAGCGGCACAAAGCACTGTGCCTCGCAGAATGATCAGCAATTGGTGTAATTATGGTTAACGAGACGCTTACGCTCTTGGTTAACGATAGCTTTCCGCTGCCTGGGGAGGAGGCTTAGCGGATGTGCTCCAGGGCGGTCAGCACGAGCGGCGATTGAGGAAATGTGACGAGGCCGCCGACGCAGATTGCGATCGCATAGGGGATCTTCTTGGCCGTCAGGATAGAGTGCGGTACCGGCAGACTGAGCGCCATGACGGAATTGGCACGTGCGCGTACCAGCAGAATGAGAATGGTCAGGATGCCGCCGCCATAGGCGACATAGATCAGGAAATGCAGCAGGGATGGGGTGAAACCGTACCAGACCGCGGCTGCGGTCAGAAGCTTTGCATCGCCGCCGCCCATGACATTGATGGCGAAGAGGCCAAAGACGACAGCGAACACGGCGACGCCTGCCACGATATGCCAGCCGAATTCGGGGAGGCTCAGACCGGAGAAAGGTGCAATCAATATGAAGGATGCAAGAAGGATGACCGGAATACGGTTCGGGACCGTCATCTCGAACAGGTCGGTAAAAGCTGCAACGACGAGGCAGATCGGCAGAATTACGAAAACCGCAGCTTCATACATGGCTGATTTCCTGTTCGTTCAATCGCCGGATCATGTTTGCAAAGGCTTACGAAATCGCAAAGCCACGCTGCATTGGTTTATTTTGCCAGAAACGAACGTGGCCGCCCTCGGATAGGCGGCCACGCTGAGAACTCAGTGATGCAAGCAAGCTTATCAGTACTTGCCGTTGGCGTCGGTCATCTTGGTCGACAGATCAGAGAACTGCGTGTTCAGGGCGTTGCCGAGGGTGGTCGCGCCGGTGATCAGGGCGACGGAGATGAGGGCTGCGATCAGGCCGTATTCGATAGCGGTGGCGCCGGACTCATCTTTCAGGAAACGTGCGAAAATCTTGGTCATTTTACTCTCCTACTCCACAATGGTTGTTCAGCACTCCCGGCAACTGTTTGCCGTTGCTCGGATGACTGGAACCTACACGTCAGCCCATTGCCATCGGCTTAAGAAAGACGGTTACCAACTCCTGAAAGCCCAAATGCCCCCGACTTGGTAAACAGTTGGCGACCGGGAACCTTCGTATTTTATCGGCGGACGGTTTCTCTCTGAAAGAATATGTAAAAACAAATGGTTGTTCCATCAGGATATCGCTTCTCAAACTTTGCCGGACACAGTGTCGGCAACCGTCTCGCCGGTCTTTGGAGGTCGAGTTGGGAGTGTGCGACCAATTTTGGTACGTGCGTGGATCGGCGCATGGCTTCGGATACTATTGGCGTGCAGCGCAGAGAGCACCAGGATTGCCTTTCTCGCGTGCTCTGTGTGTATCAGGGACTGTCGTCGACGTGCTCTTCGGAGTGTGTTCACGCGGAAATGCCTCCGCTTAACCGTCCGTTCACCAATCCGCTCCATCCTGTATCAGGATCCACGTATTGAAAGCTTCGGAAGGCTGGCACGCATGTTGTCCTGCAGCGGTCTCAAAATTCTTGCTGTCACCGGTGTGCTCGCATGGAGTGCGGCAATGCCGTTTTCGGCTTCGGCTGAAGACAGCAGCGGTTACCTGCGGGTCTATATGAACAATGCGCGCGTCCTGAAGCTTGACCGCCCCGTCAGCAAGGTGATCGTCGGCAATTCCGATGTAGCCGACGCAACCGTTGCCGACGCCAGGACCATTGTTCTGACCGGACGTGCCTTCGGCTCGACCAACCTCGTTCTTCTCGATGCCGACGGCAATGCCATCGTCGATGAACGCATTCTGGTATCGATTGACGAAGGCAATACGGTGCGGGTGTTCAAGGAGACCAGCCGCACGGTGCTTTCCTGCACGCCGAATTGCGAGGAACATGCCGCAACCGGCAATAGCTCGAAATAACCCGGTCGAAGTGAGACGCTTTGCCGCCCCAGATCGGGAAAAACGTAAAGAAACCGGAAACGGAATTTCAATACTTCGCCTCTAGTGTCTCGACAAAACCGCATTTCGGTCACAGGCGATGAACCCATTCACTCATTCGGACGAAGCAAAAAGCCGCAGGAAGAGGTTCCGCCTCTCTTTATTGCGTAGGCTGGCCCGTTCCCGGGATGGCGCCGCCGCAATCGAATTTGCGATCCTGTCCATTCCCTACTTTCTCATCATTTTTGCGACGCTCGAAACCTTCGTTGCCTATACCGCCGAACAGATCGTTTCGAACGCCGTCAACGTCATGGCGCGCGAGGTAAGGACAGGTAACATCACCTATAATCTCGGGCGTTCGACGGATATGACGAAGGAACAGTTCCGTGTCGCGTTCTGCGACCAGATTTCGGTGGTTATCGCCTGTTCCGCCACCGAGGCTGCCAACCCGCAGAAGCTTTACCTGGATCTTGAGACGCTTTCGAGCTTCGAGGCCGTCGCCGACAAGGTTGGGGTGCCCCGTGTCAATGGCGGGTTTTCGGACCTCGATACGTCAGCCTTTCATTTCTCTCCCGGCGGGCCAGATACGATCAATCTGCTGCGCGCCTATTACCGATGGGATGTGACAATGGATCTGCTCCGGTCCATCAGCAATATCCGCCCCGATAGCCAGACCAATCAGGTTCTGCTTATTGCCACCACGGCCTTCCGCAACGAGAAATATCCGTGAAGCGCTCCGGTCCAGAATTGAACAGCAAAGATACCCTCGTCGGACGGCATGGTGTTCTGATGCGCACCTCCGCGCTGTTCCGGCGGTTTCTGTCCGACCAACAGGGCATTGGCGGCGTAGAATTCGCGCTGCTGGCGCCGATGCTGATCGTGATCTACCTCTGCGCATTCGAGTTGATGATGGGCTTCACCGTGGCAAAGAAGGCCTCGGCGGCGTCAAGTACCATCGCGGACCTCATAAGTCGCGAGGATAAGGTCACCAAGACCAGTCTGGCCGGCATGGTGGATGTTGCGGACGCCATTTTCGTGCCCTATTCCGTCAATGATCTTTCCCTGAAGATCACGGGGGTAAAGGTCGACGCCAACAGGCAGGCCACCGTGGCGTGGTCCTGGTCGAACACGGGGGCGGCGCCCTACGTCGTGGGCGCCACCGTCAAGGTTCCCGATGACATGCTGATTGCCAGCACCTTCCTCGTCCATTCGGAACTCAGCGTTGGACACGAGCTTCTGCTGTATCTGCCCGCCCTTTCGGGCCAGAACATCAAGAACATCACCATCCCGCGTGAATTCTTCTTTCGTCAGCGTATCAACAAAGACATCACCTGCAACGATTGCTGATATCATTTTCGCCCGGCCGATTGCTGCTTGAGGGCGAACATGGTGCAGGATGCCCGTCCGTTTGCCAAGTCTTCAACATGGCGCTAAACATCGGCACGAATAGACGCGGGAATGAAATGGCCATGACGGCCAGCAGACCTGCGGTTCGGGTGGACCATGGCACGTGCATTTCTCTTTGTTCTGGATTCCTTCGGCATCGGCGGTGCGCCGGATGCCCATCGCTATGGTGACGAGGGATCCGATACGCTCGGCCACATCGCCGAATTCTGTGCCGCCGGCATCGGCGATCGCAAGGGCCTGCGCTCCGGGACGCTTTCCCTGCCCAACATGTCGGCGCTTGGTCTGGTCGAGATCGCGCGGCTGGCTTCCGGTCATGTGCCGGCGGGCATGCCGGTTCCCGAACGCGTTTTCGGGCTCTATGGTGCCGCCAGCGAAGTATCCCATGGCAAGGACACGCCATCGGGACATTGGGAAATCGCCGGTACGCCGGTGATGTTCGACTGGGGTTACTTTCCGGCCGAAGGCGATGCCTTTTCACCCGAACTGGTCGAGGCCATTTGTCGCGAGGCTGATCTGCCGGGCATTCTCGGCAATTGCCATGCCTCCGGCACGGAGATCATCGCCAAGCTCGGGCAAGAGCATATCCGCACCGGCAAGCCGATCTGCTACACCTCCTCGGATTCCGTTTTCCAGATTGCCGCCCATGAAACCCATTTCGGCCTCGAACGCCTTCTCTCGCTCTGTGAGATCGTCCGCAAGCTCGTCGATCCCCTGAATATCGGCCGGGTCATCGCGCGGCCCTTCGTCGGGGAGACGCCGGCCGACTTCCAGCGCACCGGAAACCGCCGCGACTATTCGGTCCTGCCGCCGGAACCGACGCTGCTCGACCGGTTGGTCGAAGCCGGTCGGCAGGTGCATGCAGTCGGCAAGATCGGTGATATTTTCGCCCATCAGGGCATCTCGCGCGTGCTCAAGGCCAATGGCAACATGGCTCTGATGGATGTGACCCTGCAGGCGATGGACGAGGCGGAAGACGGCGATCTCGTCTTCACCAACTTCGTCGATTTCGACATGCTTTATGGTCACCGGCGTGATGTACCGGGTTACGCCGCGGCGCTCGAGGCTTTCGATCTTCGCCTTCCCGAGGTTCATCGCAAGCTCCGCCCCGGCGATATGGTGCTTCTGACGGCGGATCATGGCTGCGATCCGACCTGGCGTGGCACCGACCATACCCGCGAGCGCGTGCCGATCATGGCATTCGGTCCCGGCATCAAGTCGCGCGCCCTTGGCATCCGCAATACCTATGCCGATATCGGCGAAACGATCGCGGCTCATCTTGGCATTGCCGCCGGGCCGCATGGACGGAGTTTTCTTTGACATCTCATCTCAGGAAGGCCGAACTGCACTGCCACGTCGAAGGTGCAGCCCCGCCGGCGTTGACGCTTGCCCAGGCCGAAAAATACGGCATCGATTCCACCAGATTCGTTCGTGACGGGGTCTATCTCTGGCAGGACTTTACCAGTTTCATCGATTGCTATGATTTCGTCGCTTCCGTCTTCCGCACCGCGGAAGACTATGCGGCTCTCGCCGAGGCCTATCTCACCGAATTGGCCGCCGCCAACACGATCTATAGCGAGCTGTTCATTTCGCCCGATCATGGCGAGGCTGTTGGCCTTTCCCCCGATGATTATATCGGCGGTCTGGCGGCAGGTATCGTGGCCGCGCGGGAAAAGACCAGCATCGAATGCCGCATGATCATCATCGGCGAACGCCATCTGGGGCCTGAAAACGTGCTGCGGCGCGCCGAATGGGCGGCGAAGTTCGAGCATCCCCTGGTCACCGGCTTCAACATGGCCGGAGAAGAGCGGATGAACCGCGTGGCCGATTATGCCCGCGCCTTCGATATCGTGCGCGAGGCAGGCCTCGGCATCACCATTCATGCAGGCGAGCTGTGCGGCGCTTTCTCCGTCGCCGATGCGCTCGATCTGGTGCGGCCGAGCCGTATCGGCCATGGCGTGCGCGCGATCGAGGATCCCGATCTGGTCAAGCGGCTCGCCGATCTCGGAACCGTGCTGGAGGTCTGCCCGGGTTCCAACATCTCGTTGAAGGTCTTTCCCGATTATGAAAGTCATCCGCTGCGCCGCTTTGTCGAATCCGGCGTGCGGGTAACCCTGAACTCCGACGACCCGCCCTTCTTTCATACTTCACTTGCGCAGGAATACGAGACGGCGTCGAAGGTGTTCGGCTTCTCGGATGCCGAGATCAACGTCATGACGCGCACCGCAATCGAGGCGGCCTTCGTCGACGAGGTGACGCGAAAGGCGCTGCTGGCGAAGTTACAGGCCGTCGATTGGGGATGATCACACAAATTTGCGCCCTGCTCTTGCGGGCCGGCGCGCGAATGTGGAAGAACAATTTCACCCACAAAGAATAGAAGAAGGTTATCCCCATGCACGGCGTCACAGTCATCGGTCATCCGCTCGTACAGCACAAGCTCACGATCATGCGCCGCAAGGAGACTTCGACGTCGAGCTTCCGCCGGCTTCTCCGGGAAATCTCGACGCTTCTCTGCTACGAGGTCACCCGCGATCTCGAGCTCACCATGGAGACGATCGAAACGCCGATGATGGAGATGCAGTCGCCGGTGCTGGAAGGCAAGAAGTTGGTCTTCGCCTCCATCCTGCGCGCCGGAAACGGCCTTCTCGAAGGTATGCTGGAACTGGTGCCGGCCGCCCGCGTCTCCCATATCGGCGTCTACCGTGACCACGATACGCTGCAGCCGGTCGAATATTACTTCAAGGCGCCGGATGCGCTGGACGAGCGCCTGATCATCGTCGTCGATCCGATGCTCGCCACCGGCAATTCCTCGATTGCCGCCATCGACAAGCTGAAGGAGCGCGGCGCGAAGAACATCCGCTTCGTCTGCCTTCTCGCGGCCCCCGAAGGCATCAAGCACTTCTGCGAAGCCCATCCGGATGTCCCGGTCTTCACGGCTGCCATCGACAGCCACCTGAACGAGAAGGGCTATATCATGCCCGGTCTTGGCGATGCCGGCGACCGCATGTACGGCACGAAATGAAATCTTAACCACCGGAACAGGAAAGCGGCCCGCAAACAGCCTTTGCGGGCCGCTTTGCGTTTGCGGTTAGCGGGTTTTCAGCATCCTCGTGCTAGGCAGGCTACTCTTCGTCATGTCGGGGATTGCCCATGCTGGTGCGCACGCTTGTCTTCGTTTCCGCGGCTGTCGTTCTTGCAACGCAGGTGCCGCGCTTTCTTGAGAAAAATGCCGAAGCGGTGCCGGCAACGGCGCCTGCTGCCGACGATGCAGCAGCGACCCCGGTCAGTCTTCCGAGCGGCGTCGCCCTGCTGAAGGCCGATGGACGCGGTCACTATATCGGCAGTTTCAAGATGAACGGCAAGCCGGTCGAAGGCCTCGTCGACACCGGTGCCTCGCTTATCGCGATCAATGAAACCACGGCCCGGCGTCTTGGCATCAGTATTGCCGGACTGGATTTCAAATACGCAATCTCCACCGCCAATGGCAAAACGGATGCCGCAGGGGTTATCCTGCAGAGGGTCGAGATCGGTACGGTCAGGGTGGAGAAGGTTGAAGCCTTCGTGCTGCGCGACAATGCGCTCTCCAACACGCTGATCGGCATGAGCTTCCTGAAACGCCTCAGCGCCTATGCCGCCGAAGGCGACACCATGCGGCTTACCCGCTAGAGCAATTCCAGCAAAAGTGCGCAGCGGTTTTGCGTCCGGAATTGCGGGAAAACAACGAGATAGAGCATTGGACCCTAGATCACGCTCGCAAGACGAAATCAGGCGATCCGTTTGCCGATGGCCGGGTCGATGACCGGTGCCACCGCGCCGACCGTATAGCTTGCAGCCACCATTTCGGCGGCCTGACGCCCACTCGCTTCGTCATTTGCATGCACCAAGGCGATGACGTCGCCCTTCGAGACAGCTGTTCCGAGCGGCAGGAAGCCGGTGAGTCCCACCTTGTGGTCGATCGCATCGCTCGGACGCTGCCGTCCGCCGCCGAGCGCCACGACGCAGAGACCGAGGCCGCGCGTGTCGCAGGCCGAAAGCCAGCCGTCGGAGGTCGCGAGAACAGGGATCTGCACCGGAGCCTTGGGCAGGTGCCTTTCCGCATGCTCCATGAAGTCTGCGGGACCGCCCAGCGCATGGACCATCCGCCCGAAATAGTCCGCCGCTTTTCCGGAGAAGAGCGCGTCGCGGCAACGGGCGAGGGCTGTTTCAATGTCCGTCGCAATGCCGGCATTGACCAGCATCTCGGCGGAAAGCGCCAGCGTCACTTCTTCAAGCTGCGTACCGCTCTTTTCGCCCTTGAGGAAGTCGACCGCATTCTGCACCTCGACCGCATTGCCGGCGCAGTCGGCCAGAGGCTGGTTCATGTCGGTGAGCAGTGCTGTGGTCTTTACGCCCGCTCCGTTGGCCACCGCCACCAGCGAGCGCGCCAGCGCTTCCGCGTCCTGCGGATTGCTCATGAAGGCGCCGTTGCCGGTCTTGACGTCGAGCACCAGGCTTTCGAGACCGGCTGCGAGCTTCTTGGAAAGGATCGAGGCGGTAATCAGCGGGATGGATTCCACTGTCGCGGTGACGTCGCGGATTGCGTAGAGCCGCTTGTCGGCGGGGGCGAGGTCGCCCGTCTGGCCGATGATGGCGCAGCCTGCCGTGTCCACCGTCCGGCGGAATGTCTCCGGCGAAGGCATGACGTCATAGCCCGGAATGGATTGCAGCTTGTCCAGCGTGCCGCCGGTGTGACCAAGTCCCCGGCCGGAGATCATCGGCACCGCCAGCCCGCAGGCGGCAACGATGGGGGCCAGCATCAGCGATACGTTGTCGCCCACACCGCCGGTCGAATGCTTGTCGGCGATCGGCTTGCCCACGCCCTGCCAGGAAAGCACCTCGCCGGAATCGCGCATTGCAAGCGTCAGCGCCACGATCTCTTCCGGCGTCATGCCGCGGAAGAAGACGGCCATGGCGAAGGCTGCGACCTGACCTTCGGAGATCGTCTCCTTGCTCAGTCCTTCGATGAAGCCGGCGATTTCCTCAGGCGTCAGTATGCCGCCGTCGCGTTTCTTGCGGATGATTTCCTGTGGCAGCATTGGCGATCGCTCAGGCTTCAGTAATCGGAAGCGCCGGCGCTCGCGCGCACGCCGCCAAGAACGGAGAGAATGTCATCGAGCAGGCCGGAGGCCCCGAAGCGGAAGGTCGACGGCATCACCCAGTCCTCGCCCATGATGGTATCGGCGAGCCGCAGATAAAGGGCAGCATCCGCGACGGTCGAGATGCCGCCGGCCGGCTTGAAGCCCACCTTCTTGCGGCTGTCGCGGATCGCCTGCAGCATGGTGTCGGCCGCCTCAAGCGTCGCATTGACGGCAACCTTGCCGGTGGAGGTCTTGATGAAATCCGCACCGGCTTCGATCGCCAGTTCCGAGGCGCGGCGAACCAGCGCCATGTCCTTGATCTCGCCCGTCTCGAGGATGGTCTTGAGCGTGATGGTGGGGCCGCAGGCAGCCTTGACGCTCGCCACCATATCGCTGACGGCCTGTTCGTCGCCGGAAATCAGCGCGCGGTAAGGGACGACCACATCGATTTCGTCGGCCCCGTCGGCAATCGCGTCGCGCGTTTCGGCAACCACGTCTTCGGTCTTCATGTCCCCGGAAGGGAAGTTGACGACGGTTGCGATACGGACGGGGGTCTCTCCGTTCAAAAGCGCGCGGGCCTGCGGCACGAAGCGCGGCCAGATGCAGATGGCGGCCGTATGGCCGTAAGGGGTCAGCGCCCGCTCGCACAGCGCCTCGATGGCGGCTGGGGTGCAATCGTCCTTCAGGTTGGTCAGGTCAAGCAGCGACAAGGCCCGGGCGGCTGTCGCCCGCAATTCATGGGTGTCCATTGGTCGTCCCTCCGCCGGCAATCATCCTCTTCAGGATGGCGGCAAGTCGTTTTCCGCCGATTGGAGCCATGTCTTTTGTCTCTTCGTGACTGAGTTCACCACCCGTCATGCCGGCTCCATAATTGGTAATAACCGATGCGGCGGCGACGCGCAGCCCAAAAAAGCGTGCGAGGATCACTTCCGGCACGGTGGACATGCCGACGGCGTCGGCGCCGAGAATGCGCGCCATGCGGATTTCGGCCGGCGTTTCGAAGCTCGGGCCGGAAAACCACATGTAGACGCCGGAAGAAAGCGGAATGCCTTCTTCTTCCGCCGCGCGACGCATCCCGGCCGAAAGGTCAGCGTCATAGGCCGATGTCATCCCGACGAAACGCCTGTCGCTGTCCTGACCGATCAGCGGGTTGTGACCGGAGAAATTGATGTGATCCGAAATCAGCATCACCGAGCCGGGCGGCATGTCCTCGCGCAGCGATCCGGCCGAATTGGTCAGGATCAGCGACTGTACGCCAAGCCCCATCAGCACCTGGATCGGCAGGCGCATGGCGTTGGGGTCGCCATGCTCGTAGTAGTGGATGCGGCCGGCCAGCATGATCACCGGCACGTTGCCGAGAAGGCCGGCGACTACGGCCCCGGCATGACCGGATACGCCGCTCACCGGAAAGCCCGGCAGCTCGGTATAGGGAATGCGGACGGGGTTGCGGATTTCGTCGACGAGGGAGCCGAGACCGGAGCCGAGCACGATACCGTAGCGCGGCACCAGACCGTTCAGCCTGTCGACCAGAAGGTCGATCACGTCCCTCATCCGAGGATATCCGTCTTGAAGCTGAAGGGCAGGAGTTCGGCAATGGTCATGGTTTTCTGCACGCCCACTTCGTCGCACAGATAGATCTTCGTGCCGGCATCGGCGAATTCGGAAATCTTCTGCCGGCATCCGCCGCAAGGCGGGCAAAGCGCCAGCTTTTCGGCGATGACGGCCATCTCGACGATTTTCTTGCCCCCGCCCATGATCATGCAGCCGATGGCAGTCGGTTCGGCGCACCAGCCCTGGGGGAAGGAGAGGTTTTCGATGTTGGCGCCGGTATAGACCTTGCCGTCATCGGCGCGGATGGCCGCGCCGACGGGGAACTTGGAATAGGGCACATGGGCGAACTTCATCGCATCGCGTGCGGCTTCAAAGAGGTCGTGCGACATGGTTCAGCGCTCCTTCACATAAGGTACGCCGCCGGCTTTCGGCGGGTTTGCCGCGCCGATGAAACCGGCGAGCAGAATGCAGGTCAGGATGTAGGGCAATGCCTGGAAGATCTGCACCGGCACTTCGCCGATCAGCGGCACGGACTTGCCCTGCATGAAGTTGGCGAGCGCATCGAGGAAGCCGAAGAGCAGGCAGGCGAGCAGCACCGGCACCGGCTTCCACTTGGCGAAGATCAATGCGGCGAGCGCTATATAGCCCTTGCCGGCCGACATGTCCTTGATGAAGGCCGCCGACTGGGCAATCGCCAGATAGGTGCCCGAGAAGCCGCAGAGGAAACCGGCGACCAGCACGGCCCGGTAACGCAGCCAGGTGACCGAGATACCGGCGGTATCGACCGCGCCGGGGTTTTCGCCGACCGCGCGAAGTCTGAGGCCGAAACGCGTGCGGTAAAGCACCCACCACGAAAGCGGCACCGCCAGGAAGGCCAGATAGGTCAGGAGGTTGTTGCCGGAGATCACATTGGCATAGAGCGGGCCGAGCACCGGCACGTCACGCACGGCCTCGACGCCAGGCAGCGTGATCGGCGTGAAGCGGGCGGCGCCTGCAAGCTGCGGTGTCCGTCCGCCCTGGCCGAACCATGCCTGTCCGAGAACCACGGTCAGGCCCGCCGCAACGAAGTTGATCGCGACGCCCGAGACGATCTGGTTGCCGCGATTGGTGATCGAGGCAAAGCCGTGCACCATCGAGAAGGCGAGCGATACACCGATACCAGATGCAAGGCCGATCCATGGCGACCCCGTCACGTAGGCCGCCGACGCCGCGGCAAAGGCCGCCGCCAGCATCTTGCCTTCCAGCCCGATGTCGAAAATGCCCGCGCGTTCGGAAAAGAGGCCTGCAAGGGCGGTGAAGATCAACGGGATCGACAGGCGAATGGTCGATCCCATGATGCTGATGAGGATATCGAAGAAATCCATCGTCTTGCCTCAACCTCTCACGAATTGCTGGTAGATGCGCACGATCGCCGGACGGAACATGTATTCCAGAGCGCCGGCAAACAGGATGACGAGGCCCTGGATCACGACGATCATGTCACGGGTGATGTTCGGCATGTCGAAGGAAAGCTCGGCGCCGCCCTGATAGAGCACGCCGAAGAGGATGGCCGCGAGGACGATGCCGAGGGGATGGCTGCGGCCCATCAGTGAGACCGCGATGCCGACGAAGCCCGCGCCGCCGACGAACTCGACCTGCAGGCGGGCGGAAGCGCCGAGCACCGGATTGAGCGCCATCATGCCGGCAAGACCGCCCGAGATCAGCATGGTGATCATGACGATCTTCACATAGGGAATGCCGGCGTAAGCCGCTCCCGGACGGGAAAGGCCGAGCGTGCGCATCTCGTAGCCGAGCTTGGTGCGCCAGATCAGAACCCAGACGGCGACGCACATGAAGAGCGCGATCAGGAACGACACGTTGAAGGGGGCCGGACCGAGCTTCAGGCCGAACAGCGCCATCAGCCAATCGAGCTTCGGCAGTTGGCCGCCGGGCAGGAAGGTGCGGGTTTCGGGAGCCATCTTGCCGGGCACGATCAGCACGTTGACGAGCAGGTAGACCATCAGCGCCGCGCCGATGAAGTTGAACATGATCGTGGTGATGACGATATGGCTGCCGCGTTTGGCCTGCAGCCATGCCGGGATCAGCGCCCATGCGGCGCCGAAGGCAGCAGCCCCCAGCACGGCGAAGGGCATCGTCACATACCACGGAACGTAATGGTCGAAGGCGAGCGCCACGAGTGCCGCGCCGAGACCGCCGACATAGGCCTGGCCTTCCGAGCCGATATTGAACAGGCCGGCATGAAAGGCAACGGCGACCGAAAGGCCGGTGAAGATGAAGTTGGTGGCGTAGTAGAGCGTGAAGCCGATGCCTTCGCCGCGGCCAAGCGCGCCCTGCAACATCAGCTTGAGCGCTTCATAGGGATTTTCGCCGATGATCCAGACGACGAGGCCGGACACCAGGAATGCCAGGATGAGGTTGATCAACGGCAGAAGCGCATAGTTGATCCAGTTGGGAAGGGGTACGGAAGCGGTACTCATCAAAACCTCATGCGGCAATGCCGGCCATCATCAGGCCGAGTGTCTGTTCGCCGGTTTCCGGGCTCTTCTCGCCGACGACCTTGCCGGCGAACATCACCAGGATACGGTCGGAGAGCGAACGGATCTCGTCGAGTTCGACGGATACCAGAAGCACGGCCTTGCCGGCGTCCCGGGTTTCCACGATCCGGCGATGGATGAATTCGATGGCGCCGATGTCGACGCCGCGGGTCGGCTGGCCGACGATCAGAAGCTTCGGGTCGCGCTCGATTTCGCGGGCAACGACGATCTTCTGCTGGTTGCCGCCGGAGAAGTTGGCGGTTTTCAGCCGCGGGTTCGGCGGCCGGATGTCGTATTTCTCGATCTCTTCCACCGCCGCCTTGCGGATGAGTTCGGGATCGAGAAAGGGGCCTTTGCCGTAGCGGGGATCGCGGTGATAGCCGAGAATGGCGTTCTGGCTTTCCTCGAACGGCAGGATGAGACCCATGTGGTGGCGGTCTTCGGGGATATGGGCAAGACCGATGGAGCGCAGCTTCGCCGGATCGTAGCCGGCGACCGGTTCGCCACAGATGAAGATCTCGCCGGAGGTCGGCTTGCGGATGCCGGTGATGGCTTCCAGCAGTTCGCTCTGGCCGTTGCCCGCGACGCCGGCGATGCCGACGATCTCGCCGGCCCGGACGTCAAAGGAGACGTTGTCGACCATGGTGACACCGCGGCTGTCCTTGACGGTCAGGTTGCGCACCGAAAGATAGACGTCGCCCGGCTTGGCGCTGCCTTTCTCGACATGCAGCAGAACCCGGCGGCCGACCATCAGCTCGGCCAGTTCTTCCACCGTGGTCTCCGCCGTGTTCCGGGTCGCCACGATCTCGCCGCGGCGCATGACGGACACCGTGTCGGTGATCGCCATGATCTCGCGCAGCTTGTGGGTGATCAGGATCACGGTCTTGCCCTGGTCGCGCAGCACGCGCAGGATCTTGAACAGGTGGTCGGCCTCGGCCGGCGTCAGAACCCCGGTGGGTTCGTCGAGAATGAGGATCTCGGCGCCGCGATACATGGCTTTCAGGATTTCGACGCGTTGCTGCAGGCCGACCGGCAATTCCTCGATGACGGCGTCGGGATCGACCTCGAGCTCATAGTCTTCTTCGAGCTTCTTCAGTGCGGCGCGTGCCGAATCCGTGCCCTTGGCGAGCAGGGCGCCGCCTTCGGCGCCGAGCATCAGGTTTTCAAGCACGGTAAAATTTTCGACGAGCATGAAATGCTGATGCACCATGCCGATGCCGGCGGCGATGGCCGACTGGCTGTCGCGGATGGCAACGGGTTTGCCATCGATGTGAATGCTGCCGCTGTCGGCATGGTAGAAGCCGTAGAGGATCGACATCAGCGTCGATTTTCCGGCCCCGTTTTCGCCGATGATCCCGTGGATCGAACCCTTGGCCACGGTCAGGTTGATGTTCTTGTTGGCATGCACCGCACCGAACTTCTTGTCGATGCCGATCAGTTCGATCGCCGGTGCCCGGTTCGTTTCGCTCATTCCAATCCCCCGGAGCGCTGCCCGCAGATCTGCGGTGAACACCCTCTTTTATGGATTTTTGAAGCAGCCCGCCCGTTTTATCGGTCCCGCCTCAGGAGCGGACAGGATGCTCAAGACATGGAAAGGGCGCAAGACGGCCGATCATGCCGTCTTGCGCCCGTATCAGATCACTTCGGGCAGGAATTGTCCGACATGTAATCGTGCACCTTGATTGTGCCGGCAATGATGTCGGCCTTGGCCTTCTCGACCGCTGCCTTCATGTCGTCGGTGATCAGCTTGGCGTTGTTGTCGTCGAGTGCGTAGGCGACGCCGTCTTCCTTGACGCCGAGAGCCTGAACGCCGGCGGTGAACTTGTCACCCTTGGCATCGGCATAGGCATTGTAGACGGCGAGGTCGACGCGCTTGACCATCGAGGTCAGGACCGAACCCGGATGCAGGTGGTTCTGGTTCGAGTCGACGCCGATCGAAAACTTGCCGTTGTCGGCGGCGGTCTGCAGCACGCCGAGGCCGGTAGCGCCGGCTGCCGCGTAGATGACGTCCGCGCCCTGGTCGATCTGGTTCTTGGTGAGTTCACCGCCGCGAACCGGGTCGTTCCATGCAGCACCGGTGGTGCCGGTCATGTTCTGGAAGACCTGGATGTCGGCCTTGGCAGCGCGTGCGCCCTGCTCGTAGCCGCATTCGAACTTGCGGATCAGAGGAATGTCCATGCCGCCGACGAAGCCGACCTTGCCGCTCTTCGAGGCGAGACCCGCCAGGATGCCGACGAGGTAGGAACCTTCTTCTTCCTTGTAGACGACCGAGCGGACGTTCGGCAGGTCTACGACGCTGTCGACGAGAACGAACTTGGTGTCCGGGAATTCGGCAGCGACCTTCTCGATCGCCGAGGTCCATGCGAAGGAAACAGCAACGACAGGATTGTAGCCCTTGGATGCGAAGTTGCGGATGGCCTGTTCGCCCTGGGTGTCGCCGGTCGGCTCGAAATCGCGATAGTCGATGCCGGTTTCAGCCTTGAACTTCTCTGCGCCGGCATAAGCCGCCTCGTTGAAGGACTTATCGAATTTGCCGCCGGTGCCGTAGACGAGTGCCGGCTTGACGTCCGCGGCAAGCGCGGTAGCCGACATGGCAGTCAAGGCGAAGAGGCTCAAAAGGGTTTTTTTCATTGTGCAGCCCTGTTGTTGCTATTGATCTTGTTGGGTCCTCCCGCAAGCCCTTTGGAAGGCATGTCTGCGGAACCACCGACCCCCTCATCAAGGGCCTGGCTGGGAGCATCCTTGCATGGCTCATGGAAAAATTCACCAGATTTTTTTCATCCGGTAAAGGAATAGTGGAGGCTCAGGATTTTCGGCATCGATTGCCGAAAATCCTGTCAGATCAATGGGCTTTCTGCCGTCGTCTTGGGCAGCGGGCCTATGCCGCGGGCGCAATCGGGCAGGAAACGCCGGTGCCGCGAAGGCCGCAATAGCCGTCCGGATTCTTCGCCAGATATTGCTGGTGATAATCCTCGGCATAGTAGAAGGGGCCGGCCTCTGCAATCTCGGTCGTCACCGTCGTCTTGAGGCCGGATGCGATCAAGGCCTCCTGGAAGGCGTCACGCATGCGGATCGCGATGTCGATGTCGTCGGGTGTGTCGGCATAGATGGCGGAGCGATAGGTGGTGCCGATATCGTTGCCCTGGCGCATGCCCTGCGTCGGGTCGTGCGCCTCGAAGAATATCTTCAACAGGGTCTCAAGCGTCACCTGCTTCGGATCGTAGACGACCTTCACCACTTCGGTGTGGCCGGTGAGCCCCGTGCATGTCTCCTGATAGGTCGGGTTCGGCGTAATGCCGCCCTGATAGCCGGCAGCCGTCACCCAGACGCCGGGCGTATTCCACAGCAGGCGTTCGGCGCCCCAGAAGCAACCCATCCCGAGATAGATCGTCTTGAAGCCGTCGGGGTAGGGGCCTTTGAGCGGTCGGCCGGAGGTGAAGTGGATTTCTGCCGTGGGAAGCGGCTGGTCGCGTCCGGGCAGTGCCGTTTCCGGCGTGGGCATGGTGGTCTTCTTGTTGAACATGTCGATCAGGAACATTCCGGTCTCCTGTCTGCGGCCGGCTCTGCCGGCCTCGGGCTATTCGTGTCTATATATAGGAACGGCATTGCGCCGCTGTCAGGTCAGGCTGCGAAGCGGCCGGCAGGCGATGGCTTCCTGTAGCCGATCATCCAGAGAAGTAGCGCCAGAAGCAGCAGCACGGCGAAAGCCGGCTGGGGCAATAGCCAGGCGGAGAGGATCTGCCAGACCGGCTTGCCGGCATAGACCTCCACGAGGGACTGCGCCTCGATGAGACTTGCGGGGCTTGCTTCGGCCCATGTCGTTGAAAGCGGTGAGACCGTGACCTGCGAGATGGAAACTGATTCGATCGAATCGACCGTTGCCACGATCACCGCAAGGCAAAGGCAGAGGAAACTCAGGGCACGAAATACAAAGCGCAGCATTTCCGTCTCCAGCATTTGCCGAGAGGGACGGCCGAACGCAGCACCTGCGGATCAGGCCCCCTTCCTGTCCAAGAACGCTAATAGATAGGTATTTGCGCGGACAAGTCAAAATTCTGTCAGATTTGGGTTGATCCGCCGAAATTCATCGGTATATATCGCGCCCGACCGGCCGAGTTGCCCCGCAAGGGACAGATTGCCGTCAAGGACAGGTGGCCGAGTGGTTTAAGGCGCACGCCTGGAACGCGTGTGTGCGTGAAAGCGTACCGAGGGTTCGAATCCCTCCCTGTCCGCCATTTTCCCTCCTAAGATATTGATTTTAACGCGTTAACGCGATCGATATGCATTTCACCCCACAAAAACACCCACATTGTTTTTCGCTTTGCGTTGACGGGTTGTCATTGAACGCTACTTCGCGCCAATGCGGTCACCGCTATTGGTAGTCGGCAACGACCACAATGGGGCCGACAGCGGACTGACTGCTGGTGGGCTGCAGGAACTGAATGCGGACAAACGCCGGCCAGGTTGCCGGCCCGAAACTCTTCCTAACTGCATGCCTTTGTGCTTTGGTCGAAACCGCTTCCGTCCGCAGCAATTTCTTAGATACTACTAAAGCGGAACATCCAGACAACACCGAAAAGTTGTGACACTCTCAATGAGCTAGAGCGTCGGATTGAAAAACGGAATCCCGCGATTCCGTTTTTCTGCTTTTCATGATTCCTCTTATGAGGGAGGTGGATCATGGCCAAATCGTATTCTTCGGACCTGCGTCTTCGGATTGTTGCTTATGTCGAGGCTGGTCATTCACGGCGCGCAGCCGCTCGTCACTTTGGTGTCAGCGAAAGTTTTGCGGTCAAGCTGATCCAGCGTGTATCCAGGTACGGTTCGCTTTCTCCCGGTCGTCAAGGCAGGCCACGCGGCGGTCGGCTTGCCCCGCTTGAAGCGTTTCTGATCGGCGCGGTTGAGAAGCAGCCCGACATCACCATGCCGGAACTTGCTGCGCGGCTGGCGCAAGAACACAAGATGAAGGCCGCTCCGGCAGAGCTTTCCCGCTTTCTGTGCCGGTGTGGCTTGACATATAAAAAAAGCCTTGCTGGCGTCGGAGTGCGAACGCGCCGACATTGCCGAGGCCCGGCACAGATGGAGGCTGTCGCCGCAACCTCGCATGCGCGATCAGCCCGCCCGCCTTGTCTTCATCGATGAAACCTCCGTCACGACGAAGATGACGCGTCTGCGCGGGCGTAGTCGCAAGGGCCAACGGCTCAAGGCTCTCGCCCCTTTCGGCCACTGGCGCACCCAGACCTTCATCGCCGCTCTTCGTTGCGACGGCCTGACGGCACCCTGGATTGTCGACAAGGCGATGAACCGGGCGGCGTTCGACACCTATGTCGAGACCCAGCTCGCACCAACCTTGCACAAGGGCGACATCGTCATCCTCGACAACCTTGCCGTCCATAAGAGTGCCAAGGCAGACGCATGCCTCAAGGAAAGAGGCGCATGGTTCCTCTTCCTGCCGCCCTATTCTCCCGACCTCAATCCCATCGAGATGGCCTTCGCAAAGCTCAAGGCGAATCTGCGAAAAACCGGTGCCAGAACCTTCGATGCTCTCTGGCGCGCCATCGGCGACATCTGCGCAATCCTCACTCCAAACGAATGTTGGAACTTCCTAAAACAGGCCGGATATGCGTACAATTAATCATCCGATGCTCTAATCTCGACAACGAGCAGCAATCTTGCTCTATCTGATCTATGAGATTCACCGCACATGGCCCCTCGATCCCCGACGAACTACTGCTTGCCCGCGACAGGAGCGAGGTTGTGTTTTTCTGTGGCGCTGGGGTGTCGCAGGCTCGGGCGGGACTGTCGAACTTCGCGCAACTGGCTCGTAAGGTCATGGACCAACTCGCACCTGCGAAAGGCAGCCCGGCACGCAAGCTGCTTGAAATCGCGACCAGTCTGGGTCCCATCGAAGGAGTCGGGGGCTTTGTAGCAACCGATAGGGTCTTCTCTCTCCTCGAGCGGGAATTTGACACCTCGGATATTCACGCCGCAGTCGCGGCAGCATTGAAGCCGCAAGGTGACGCCGATCTGTCAGCTCATGAAGTTGTGCTCGATCTGGCTGGCAGGAGGTCAGGCGCCATCCGTCTGGTCACCACCAATTTCGATCGGTTGTTCGAAGACTGTGATCCTGAAGCAAGATCGATCGGGCCAGCGCATCTTCCTGACCCGAAGCGTGCCGAGTTGAATGCAGTGATTCATCTCCATGGACGTGTCGACCCGGAATATCTCGGCTCGGACGACGAAGGCTTCGTGCTATCTAGCGGCGACTTCGGCCGCGCCTATCTTGCCGATGGCTGGGCTGCCAGGTTCATCCAGTCCCTGCTCTCACGTTTCAGCATAGTGTTTCTCGGCTATTCGGCCGACGACCCTCCCGTGCAATACCTGCTCGAAGCTCTGAAGGGAGCCTCTCAGGCACATGGGCGAATGTACGCGTTCCAGTCCGGCGAGAGCGCTGTCGCTTCATCCCTGTGGGAGAACAAGGGCGTGCATGCGATGGCCTACGATCCATCCGACGGACATGAAGCCCTGTGGTCGACCTTGGAAGCATGGGCACAACGCGCCATCGACGTCGATGGATGGCACGACGAGGTTATCAAGAAAGCGGTTCGGGGTCCCGAGGCGCTGCATCCCCACGAGCGTGGTCAGGTCGCCCACATCCTTTCATCTGCGGATGGAGTCCGCCGGCTGACGCAGCTTGCTGATGGCGGCATTCCAGCTTCATGGCTTCGCGTTATCGATCCAAGGGAGCGCTATGGACAACCCGAAATAGACGCGAGTTCGTCGAAAGGACGTCTCGATCCATTCGATCAATTCGGCCTTGACGACGACGCACCGCCGCCGCCGCCCGATCCCCGTGAAGGCGAACTCTCATATCTGACACGACCACGGGAAGTTCCAAAGAATAGCTGGGACGGTTTCGATTTATACCCGAGGGATACGTTGGATGCGGCTCGGCGGTCGGGGATCTTTCATGGACGCAACGCCGCCACAGCGGACGCACTGCCGACCCGCCTCGATCTACTCGCCATCTGGCTCATGAAGGTAGCGCATCAACCCGACGCGTTTTCGTGGGCCTTGAAACAACCCGATGTTCATCCACGGGTAAAGGATCTGTTGTCGCGAGCGATCAGTGATGGAGGCGACAAGTTTCCTGCAGAGATCGCACGGGGGTGGCGATATCTATTCAGGACGTGGGACGACCGTCGCGAAGAACCTGATCAAGCCGCCTTCGCTATCTCGGCCGAGGTAAATGCTTCGGGATGGTCTGACGAGACGGTGCGGCGCCTCATGAACATTCGGCGCCCTCGCCTCCGAATAGAGCCGCCCTTCAGAATTCACCCATCATCTGACGATGACCGAGTTTTCAATTTGAACATCGAGTATCCGAGGCCCCACATCGATGTGGAGATTCCGCCCGATATGCTTAGGGGTGCCGTCGCGAGGCTTCGTGAAAACCTAGATTATGCGAAATCGCTCGAGGCTGAGGTGCGCGGGCGCGATTGGATCTACTTGCCTACAACATACGAAACCGAGGGGCAGCTCCTGGACTTGCATACCTACGGCCTTGTGGGACCTGTCTTGGAAACGCAGAGAATGATGGGTCGCCTGGCCGTCATTGATCCTGCGGCTGCGCATGCCGAGTTTCTCCGGTGGCCAAGTGACGATGACGGTATCTTCGCCCGGTTACGCATATGGGCGGCTCGTCAGCCGAGTATCACGACGGCTGAGGAGGCAGCGACGATATTAATAGGGCTGTCGGACAAGGCCTTCTGGGGAAGCCTTCACCAGCGCGACCTCATGATGACCTTGAGCCGTCGATGGAGCGACTTTCCGCAGCCGGCTCGTCCTGAGATAGAGCGCAAGCTGACCTCCACCAGCTATCCCTGGGAGAACCCCAGCAGAAGTGCTGAATACAACGACCGAGCGCTCCTCGAGCGGTTGCGATGGCTCGCCGCTCAGGGCTTGCGGTTCTCGTTCGACATCGACGGGATGATTGCCGATTTAGCTGCCAGGCTAGGAGGTAAGTTACCGGACATCGACGACGCAATTGAGGACACTCAGCCGAGGGTATTCTCAGTCGAGACGAATGATGATCCCGGAGACCTCATCACGCTTCCCATCCCGGAGATCCTCTCCAACGCGGGAGCCGCAGAGGGGATCGACTATCGCACCCATGTGCGACACGACCCTTTCTCCGGACTAGTAGAGCAGCGCCCTATCAAGGCGCTTGCCGCACTCTCTTACGAGGCAAGAAATGGGAGAATCCACGTCGAGGCTTGGGGATCCTTTCTTCGCTCGGACCAAAGGGTACAGGATCCGACAAGGCTGCTGCGTCTGATCTGCGCGAGGCTTGGGAACATGACAGCAGCAGAGTTGTCGCAGATTCTTTATCCGGCAGCGGAATGGATGAGGCGCCTTGCTCGCCGCCTGGTGGCCGAGCTTCCAGATCCGTTCGAATCCTTGTGGCAGAAGATGGTGGAAGCTGCAGCCGCCTTCCCTGCCGCGGACGGTGAGAGATATGCCGAGAGGAACTGGGCCGACGACGGCCTGAACAGGCCCGTTGGAATGTTGACGCAGGTCCTCCTTCAAGATCCCACTCTTTCCGGGAGACGCCGGAACTCAGGACTGGAAGCAGACTGGAAGGCGCAGATGGAAACCCTCCTGTCTCTTCCTGGCGATCTGCGTCGGCAGGCACTTGTATTCGCATCATTCCATTTCGTATTTTTCTGGCTGATCGATCCGAAATGGGCTGAAGCCGTGATCATGCCCAGCATGGAATCCGAAGGCCCTGACGGAGATGCGTTCTGGGATGGCTTTCTTTGGGCCAATAAGGTGCCCCCTCCACCACTACTCCGGAAGATGACAGCCTCGGTTGTTCGGAGAGTCGCCGAAGGTTCGCGCCGAAAGCCGATCACGGACAGCCTCGCAGTCATACTCCTATACGCTTGGATCGAGTGGTCCGGCCGGAAGAAGCCCCCGTTCACCAACGCGCAGTTTCGAGAGGCCATTGTCGAAGGTGGGACACAGTTCGGAGTACAGGTGCTTTGGAACTTAGGGAGGCGACTGCGAAGGAACACGGTGTCCCGCGAAAAGGTCGTCCAGTTTTTCCGCGACGTCTGGCCGCTTCAAAAGGCGTTGAAATCGGAAGAAACGTCGCGCGCGCTCAGCCGCTTCTTGTTCGAATCGGGAAATTTGTTCCCTGAGGTGGCGAACCTCATCGTCGGGCGGCTCGTGCCGTGCGAGAATTTCGACGCCTACTCGATATCCTCCGAAGAGCCAGGTGGGATTATCGAGACTTACCCCGAAGCTCTTCTAGACATCCTTCTACGCTTGCTGCCGATTGATGTTAACCGCTGGCCCCATTCGATGGGAGCGATCCTCGATCGGCTCGCATGCGCCCCTCAGGTCAGCGCTGACGTTCGTCTCATGCGTCTGAGGAGAGTGATGGGACGACCGGGCAGGCCAGCCGCTTGATGACACTGTCCGCTTTGAGGTCGTGGTGATGACCGCGCCAATATCAGAAAGGACGGCGCAAAGCGGAAATGATTTCCGCAAGGGGGCCGGAAGGGGACTGACGGGTTTCGGGATCTAATCTGCAATAGCGGATATTCATCGATGTATCTATGAACAGCAGCTCCTGACAGCACTTTACTGCCAGCTATGGGTATGATACCCATTCCGTGGACAATGGGGTCAAAATAATGCAGGTGGTTGGTTCGGCTGACGCGCGCGCGATAGCGGGCCTTTCGCACAATCGGCTGCGCGAATGGACCGGTCGGCGCGGGCTTGTTGAACCCGACATCCCCGCGAGTGGCAAAGGAACGCAAGCCCGCTTTTCTTGGCGCACACTTCTGATGTTGAGGCTCGCGAAAAGCCTGCAGGATGATCTTGGAGTTGAACTCTTCGCTCACAAGCAGAACCTCAGGAGTATTCAGAAGGCACTTCAAGGCGAAACCGTGCGTGCTCTTTGGGACAAGGCGGCCGTCCTGTCGCTGACGCATGGCGCGTCGCTGGTCCAAGAGACGGATTTGATGGCGCTGTCGCAACACGCCACGATTGTGATAGCGCTGCAGCCGCATCTGCGCGAAATCGTGACGGATCTCGGCGCAGCAGAGCCGACGATGCAACTGCCGCTGTTTCCTGTGTCGAGTATTCGATGATGTCGATGGGAGCCGATCGGCAGCAGCGCGCACTTGCGACGCTGTTGAAAAAACTGGGCTACAACATCGACGGCGGCTGGATTGCCGCCGAAGATGTAGATCGGCTGAAAAGCCATCGCTTCGCTCTACAGCAGGCGCGCGACGAGATGGCGCTCGCAGGTGCGTTCTGTTTGCGCACCGCGGATCCCACCGCTGCTGTTACGCCTCTTGTTTATGTGTCTCTTGCCGTGGATTCCGTTGCCGCACAGGAAATTCATCGGCGCGTCTGGAGTCAAGGGCTCGCGCCATATCTCCTGATCGTCACCGGCGACCAAATTTATGTTTGCAACGGCTTTTCCTATGCCCACAGCGATTGGATCAAGACCGTCCATCAGTATGATTTTTCGCAGTTGCAGGCGCTCCCCGACGAACCGTTGCAGTCGGTGCGACTGCACGAGGACATCGCCCATAACCTATGGGATCTTAGGGCCGTAAAGTTGCGCACCTCGCTATTCTGGCGCGATCATTCGATCGACGTCGACGGGCGCGTCGATCGCCGACTTTTGAACAGCCTGAATGCGCTGAGCACCGTTCTAATCGCCGGCCGGGGCGTGTCGACCGCTCTATCACCTCAAGCCGCCAATGGGCTGATCGGGCGATTTCTTTATGTTTTCTTCCTCGCCGATCGGAGAATCATTGACGAAAACTGGTTGGCCGCGCGCGGTCACGGTGATATCGCCCTGCGTGACCAGATGCGTGAATGGTCTGCCGCCTCGACGTTCAAGCTGTTCGACGACCTGGACTTCATCTTCAATGGCAGCGTTTTCCCCCTAAATGCCGCGCATCGCGCCGAAATCGACCATACTCATATCAATCTGGTGCGGCTAGTAATGAAGCATGACGCCGAACCCGGTGCGAGCGGTTCGGTGCAACTGAGCTTCTTCGATTTTTATCTAGGCGTTATCCGCACCGAAACTCTGTCTTCGGTCTACGAGCAGTTTTTGGAAAACCTGGAAGAAGGTGAACGCCGCCGCTCGGGTGCCTTCTACACACCGCCTTTTATCGTCGATTTCATGCTCGACCGACTTGAGGAGGAGATCGCCCTTGCCGATGGGGTTAAGTTGCTCGACCCTGCTGCCGGTTCCGGCGTATTCCTGGTTGGCGCCTACCGACGGATCGTCGAACGCTCTCGACTGACCGCGCCGCACCGACCGTTGGAGCTCGACGACGTGAGGGGCCTTTTGACACGCAATATCTTTGCCGTCGAGCGCAACATCGACGCTTGCAATGTCGCTGCCTTTAGCCTCTATCTCACCATGCTCGATTACGTCGATCCGCGGGACCTGACGCGGATTGCCGCCGGTCAGGATCCGGAAAAGCTCTTTCCGCCGGTTGTCGGCCATAACATCTTGCATGCCGACTTCTTCGAAGATGGGGTCAAGATTGACCTCCCGATGGTCTCTTGTGTTGTAGGCAATCCACCCTGGCAAACCGTCCAGAAGCTGCGATCCAAGGCTGCCATCGATTGGCAGATCAAAAACAGCCGAAGGGCGCCTATCGGCAAGGGCCAGGTCGCCGAGCTCTTCGTCTGGAAAGTGTTATTCGATCATCTTGAGGAAGGTGGCTATCTCAGCTTTCTCATTCCGTCGAAATCCTTCGTTAATCCGACATCCTGGAAGTTTCGAAAGGAACTGGCGCGCCGCTATACGATCGTCGGAGCGGCGAACTTCGCGCATTTTCGCCATCGACTGTTCGCCAAGGCCAAGCATCCCGGCATCGCCGCCTTCTTCCGCAAGTGCGCAACACCGCCACGGCACCAGTGCTGGATTTACTCGCCGCTGTCGACCAGTCAGCCCGTTGCGGGCAAAAAGCGGCCGTGGACGATCATTCTCGACCGCGCCGATGTACAGCATGTCCGACAGGAGCGGCTCGCGCGCGATCCGCGTGGCTGGTTCGACGCCCTGGTCCTGCGCCCGATCGATCGGCAGATCCAAACGTTCATCAGCGATCAAGTGGAGCTCGGGAAAATCTCGACCTTCGAAACCCTTAGCCTTCAGATCGGTGCTGGCGTAAGTCGAGGAGGAAGTCCGTCTGAAACCGGGATCGAGGAACGTTATCTGCTCGACGCGCCCGACGATGTGGTAGAGGGAGCAGGTGACGACCCCTCGGCTTCTGGCGCTCAAGGAAGCTTGCTCGACGATGAGATGATCGTGTTGCCCCCGGAGCAGTTGGCAAGGGTAGCACCCTCCTATGCGCAGAAGTTTAGCGGCAACATTCTTCTGGTGCCGCGCAACATGAAGAGGGTCCGGGTCGTCCAAGAACCGATCGGCTTTACCTCGAGCAGTATGGCCTTCTTCTTTAAAAAGCCGGCACAGGACGTGAACGCGCGCGAGGTAAGATTGCTAGCCGCAGCGGGACGTTATCTCGCATCGCAATTCGGGCTTTATATGATTGCAACGACCGGGCGCCGATGGATGCTCGACCGCCGTAATCTTGAACCCGAGGATCTGAAAGCGCTGGCTGTGCCAATTTCAGGAGTGGATGATCCCCGGATCGACGGAATCTTAACTGCGAAGGCCGACACGTTAGATACCTATCTGATGACCCTGCTCGGCTTGACTGAGGAGATGCAGAAAGCGGTCTGCGAATTCCTAGATTTTCGCATGGGCTTCCAGGATGGGGATATTCCCGACGAGGCGCTGACATTGCCGAAGCCGGAGGCGCTCAACCGCTACCGAGACACAGTCACAGAACAGCTTGCGAGCCTCTCCGGTCGCAATGGCGCTTTCGTCGTTGATTGCCTGGCCGCACCGGACGCCGGCGTCGGGGCGCTTGCCGCCCACTACGTTGCAACATTTGAACCACACCTTGATCTGACGGCCACCTGCCGCGGCGCGATCGAGGCATATTTCGGGGCGAGCGGCAACGCGTTTACCGACAGCCTGTCGCTGCGAACAAACGATCAGCAATCCATCGTCACAGTGGTCAAGCCGTTGGAATATTATCGCTGGACCATCGACAGCGCGGTGGCTGATAGCCAAAAGATCTTCTCGGCATTCATGGCACAATGATCGTGACAGTCCAGACCTTTCCCCTCATGTCTTTATCGGAACGTTTGCGCGCGAGCGGCATGCCCGCGATTAAGGCCGACACGTGGAGCCGCTTCATCCAGGAGGCCGTGGCCCTAGTCTATCAGGCGGCCGATGAGCTCAAATCGACGAAGACTTGGTCCGAGTTCTGCCAAAAGCGCGGAGCACTCAGCACACCGAAGACGAGATCCAAAAAGGTGGGTGTCATCCAGATCCCGATCGAGGACGCGATTACAACCGAGCTTGGCCACATCGTTCGGCGGCTGCGGCGCCAGCTCCCTGCTTCCCATATGTTGCGCGCGCACGAAGCGGCCTTCGAGGTGGAACACCAGATCGAGGATTCCCATCGGACCGGGCGCAATTCGAAGGTCACAGATTTTTTCTTCTATTCGCAGGTTGGTGACGGCGCGCCGGAGATCGCAATTGAAGCAAAACCGTTGGCCTCGAAAGGCGATATTGACGGCCGATACCTCGCCGCAGAGGGAATGGGATGTTTCTTCACAACCGACAGCCCGTATTCACGGGCGCCCGTTGCCGGCATGTTGGCTTATACGATCGATGTTGGGGCAGGCTCCTACAAGGCTGATATCAACAAGGCGCTCGGGATATATGTGCCCACGCCTTTGCACGTCTGCGACGTTGGCTTCGACTTCGGTGCTCATGTGTCGCCGATCACGTATTCCCACCACGACCGCGTCGCACTAAATTTGATCCCGGTATCGATGCTGCATTTTGAAATGATCTTCGCACCGGTTGTGCTCGGGCCTGCGGCTGCCTGACCGGCCAGCACAAGTCTCGACAGTCTCATTCGTGGGTTGTGTGAGTTTGGCTTAGCCCTGACCGGACGGCCGAGCTTACCGTTGTCAGGTTGGCGGACCAGGTCATCGGAACGTCAGAAATCGACCCGACGGAGTATTTCGAGATCGATGTGCATGCATATGACGAGCAGGACTATTGCAATGATTGATTGCCGCTGTGTCACCGCCACAGCTCGAATAGCGCCAGCGATGTCCGCTTCCGTCGACGAGGTGTGCCGGCGGAATGACCGAGATGAAGGCGCAAACCTGCCGGTGAAGTGCATTGAGCTTGATAATCGACGCGGGTGGTATCGGTTGGAGAGCGGATCAGTTTCAACTGATGGCCTTTTACCCATTTTGCCACCAGTACCCTCCCCGTATGCACAGCCCCGCGCGGATCTTGTTCTCAACCGTCATCGTCGGCAACGTGGTTTCAACCGGCCAATGCTGCCTTGTGAAGGGTGTAGCGCGATAATGTTCAATTATCCATCTTTTGTCTCCTTATATAGGGAAACGTCCAAATCATCGAGCAAAACAGCGAAATTCACCATCAGGAGAGCTCCGCTCCACTGGATAGCCCAGCCGCTGACGACGATGTTTCGGCGCCGCGGGTGTCGGCCGACGCTGCGGCGCAGCTCCCTTCCCCTCCTCCAGAAACAAGCGCCGCCCTGCCGGCGCATCTCGAACAGTTCGCCGATCGCACGCGGCTATGTTGAGGCGGCGAGCTCCGCCAACACCCGCAAGGCCTATGTGGCCATGGCTGGTGCGTCCAGCATTGCATATCTGGAAACGGTAATACCGACATCTGCGAAAAACCATCAAAATCAGAGGATGGTATGAGAAACTGGTATGTGTACATTCACGTTTAGCAAGTAGAAGGAGAGGGCATATGGCCAAAGCATCTAGGACTGATGAACAAGTCAACACGGGTGCAGAGGCTGCTGACGCCGATGTCCTCAGCAAGTTGGTCGAAGTAAAAGGGCAGGTTTATTCGATCTTCGGCCAAGCCGTTCTGGCTCTCAGCGCCGTCCCACGGTATCGCAGCCAGAGCTTGGCCGATCTTGCCCATCTCGTGATGGAGCCGCTGGTCAACGACCGGATTGCGATCGCGTCTGCCAAGAACAACGAAAACACCAAACTGGCAGCTCTTGCCCCGAGCGCGGTAGCCATATGGGCCAGCGTCAGTGCAGAAGTCGATGCCAAGATTGTCGAACAGGTGAAAGCTGGCGTCTTTCCCGTTCGCCTAAAGCCGACCGAATGGAATAGCGGCGACACGGTTTGGTTGCTGGACGTCATCGCTCCTACAAAAGAGTTGGCGACCAGCGTGCTGTCGAATTTCAACAAAGTTGCCAAGCAGGACCAGATTAAGGTTCATCCAATTGTCGGCCGGCAGGTCGATGCCGAGATTCTCAAGAAACTTACCAACAAGCCTGACACATCTGATTCCAAGATCGAGAGCGAAGCCGCGTTGATTGTCAACTAGCGGCGCGTTTTCGGCCCTACCAAAGCATTCTCCGTCACAGCCAATTTGCGGATGCATCGCATGTACTTGTGTGCAGGTACGACAATACGAATGGGTTGCCGCGTTGTGAACGAGGGCTTTGACGATTCAATAAGTGGGACGGGTGAAAGATGACCCTGTTTCGTGTCGCACCAATTCACCTTCTGAATTCTGGCTTCTCGACACGCTTAATAATTGCGGGTTGCGCGGGCTTGGATATTGCAGAGGACCTATAGCGTGCGAATCCGATCAATCTGCCGATTGCTGCTCCTGCTTCCTGTTCTCTCAGGCTGCAACATCCTTGGCTTCGAGCACTGGTCCTGGCATCAGAAACTGACCGTTATTGTTCAGACTCCGTCTGGCGAAATAGCAGGCAGTTCCGTGAGCGCTGTGACGATCTCCCGCGTTCCCACATGGTTTGGGCTGGGCGACACGAGGGGCAATATATCGACCGGCTTCTCCGGTGAAGCCGTGGCTTTACAAGTCTCACCAGGAAAATATCTGTTCGCTGTGCTTGAAGGTTACGGTTACGAGACCGCATGGTCCGCGTTTTTACCCGCTAGGACCAAGCCGAGGAATCGCGCTGAAACTGGCGAGGCGTATTCACAGTTACAGTACACGCGGACGACTCGGGTTCTGCCGCCTGACCTGTATCCGCTGCTCGTCACGTTCGATGATGTCAGCGATCCGCTGAGCTTGAAGCGTGTCGAACGGGATGATCTGATTTCGGCGTTTGGCGAAGGATATAGCCTGAAGTCGGTCGAGCTGACGATTACCGATGAGCCTGTCACCGAAGGTGTCGTTCAAAAAATACTGCCGTGGCTGGACGATGTCGGGCGCGAGCGCGGAACGATTATTCCGAACCCTCCACGGCGCCTTAGAGACGCAGCAGATCCAAGCCTACAATACCTTGGTCCCCTCAAATTTTCCACGGAGTTGTACAAATGACCATTTCTTCGAACCTGATGATGGCCATTCTTTCGATGGATGCATACAACCGTGGTTATGGAGCTGGCTTTGTTGTTTCAGGTGATAGTATCGGGACGATATCGATAACCAATCATAGCGCTTATGGCATCGATTCCACAGAATACGAACAATGGCAAAATGCAGGCTTTTACGCAGTGGCGTACGAGGTCGAAGACAATGATATTCAAGGTCTGCTCGCGGGGCAGCAGATAATTTCGTATCGAGGGACCGACACTCTTCTGTCACTTCCCTGGACTGACGAGCCGGGAAGTGACATCTGGAATGGTTGGGCGGGCGGTACCGGGGACCCAGCGACGATTCAAGCTTTGCTTGCTGCTGAATTCTACCAAGCCGTCACCAGCTCGACGGACTCGAATCCAAGGAGTACTCAGGCGCTTCTGACAGGGCATTCACTTGGTGGTGGGCTGGCTGGTTTTATTGCAGCGATATACGGCCAGAATGCCACGATATTTGATAACATGCCATTTGAGTTGGCTGCGACGAATAACGTCTGGTCTGCCCCTGGAAATTCATTGATTGCAACGCTTTTCTATAATGGATTTCTCCCGAATAGCGCGACAATCGACAGCAATATTTCCGCAATTGCTGTAAGTGGTGAAGCTCTCGACAACTTCAGGCAGTTTCAAGACACGGCGGAGCGCTATCTGGATAGCAATAGCAGTGAACTTGGGGGAGGTGACCTTCACAGTCAGTCGCTTCTAGTTCTCCTGGAATATGCCAACCAGGCGGATTCTCCTCATGTGGAGTGGCACTCGATCGGAACGGATTTGTGGCGTGCAATGTTCAGCGACGCAGTTGGCGTAGCTGCGGGCTTTGAATCGAGGGGCTCGTCTGGCACCAGTGATGCAAACGCTAAGTTGAGGACGGCTATCGCATATTCGGTGCTTGATAGTGGGTCGGCCGGCGCAGACGCTGATTATGGCTATATTTTCGGTAATAGTGCAGCACAAGCGCTATTCAATGACGCAGACGCGCTAGGTTCGGTTGTGACAGCGGGTAGGGCTTCGGATGCCTTGGAAGCCGCGATAGCAGGTATCGCGGAAGTAATCGTTCAGTTCGCGGGGCTGATGGCTTCCCGCAAGGTCAATTACCGAGATTTTAGTCAGGCTTCTTTCCATCCTGAAACGGGTGTTGTCGACTTTCTTACTGAAGCGGGTTCCGTAACAACCAATTTGGGCGATGCGCTCATTTTATCTTTAGATCTCTCTCAAGCACATTGGCAATTAGGACAGCCGGGCTTGCCAAGCGACGTCGACATTGTCGGCGTCACGACGATTTTGCAGGGGCTCGCTTTGAAGGAGCTTGCGGCACCTGTCGACATTTTCCTTGAAGCTATGGAGAGACTGTACAAACCCGCAGGAAGCCTTGAGCCGTTCTCGGTCAATCATGTGCTCACAGAAATCCAAGCGGGGCTCGCAAGTGGCTCCATGGATTTTGATTTGCATGATGGTGATCAGAGCTACGCTGATGAAACCGCAATTCTGTTTATTGCCGGGAATGGCAACGACATCATAGATGGTAGCAAGCAGAACGAGATTATTGTCGGCGGCGATGGTGACGACCTCCTCATCGGCCATCTCGGAAAAGATATTCTGCTCGGGGGAGTGGCTCCGATACCTTTGAGGAATCGGTAGTTGAACGCGACAGCTTATCCGGTCGTCAGAACGAGAAGGATATCTATATCGGAGGTGGCCAATCTTCAAACATTGTTTGGGATTTCAACGATTGGCTCAATGGGGACGGCGAAGGAGACACTGTACACTACACTGTTGAAATTCCGTCTACTGGCGAGGTCATGCAAGTCGAAGGAGTCGAAATCAGTGACCTGAGTTTCAGCGACCTCGATGGCACGACGGCCTTGGAGATCGAGGTAAAAGATATCAAGAGCGGTGTTAGCGGGACGGATACGCTCGTCAGTATCGAAAAAGTCGTTCTGACCGATAACGCTGACAAACTTATTCTCAAGGGTGACTCCGTCTACGCGCCTATCGTGATCGATATGGGTGCAGGCAATAATGAAGTCAGCTTTGAAGCAGGGGCGGCGTCTCCCTCGGTGTGGGAACGGGGCTCGCTCTACGTCAACTTCTCAACAACCAAGGAAAACGGCGAAGAAGCCGGCGAAACGACCAATACGGTCGCCATCGATGAAGATGTTGGTGACCAAGAGCGTATTTCGCCCATTTTGCTTGTCGACGGCAAACAACTGGTCGGAGGGGCGGCGTTTGACTTCGACAAATTCGATCTGCTCGGAGGCGAACTGAGCATTTTCCTCGGCATGAACGGCGTTCCGGAATTCTTGCCGACCGGTTCGGGCACATATGGGGTTTCGACCACTGATCGCGTCCAGCAATGGCTTTCCCAAAATGCCACTGCTTACCAGCAATATATCTCCGGCCTTACCTCCGGCGGTGGTCTGTTTGGTTCGCTGATCGCGTTTACCATGGCCTCCATGATGCTGACGGATCTCAACCGTCTCAAGTCGGCGTGGAGTGATCAGTACGCACGGGTGATCTTAGGTACGCACGGCGAACTCTACATCCTCGAGAATGAGGAATATGACGCGAACGGTAACCTCAAGAAGGCGGACCTGACGATCAGGATGAATCTTGATCAGGAGGAACCGTACGAGATCAAGATCGATGGCTGGAAGCAGCATGACTTCGGCATTTATATCGATACGCTCCAATGGCGTAACGGTCTGGACAGCGGCACGAACAAGAACGGTAAGTTGGACAGTTGGAATGATCTTTCGCTGGAGACCATCCGTGAAAAGCTGAAAGGCCTTGGGTTTGAGGCCAAGGAAATCGATATCGACGGAGCCGATGCTCCGGGTCCTTCCCTGCGTACCTTGAATGTCGACCCCGTAACGACCGGCGGTATTTCCCGCTCAGGCAATGGCTCCGCGAACACCTTGACTGGCACCGCCGGCGACGACGTGATCAATGGTCACAGAGGCGACGACGAACTGAATGGTGGGGACGGCCGCGATGTCTACGTCTTCGAGGCCGGAGATGGCCACGACGTCATTGTCGACGGTTCTGTGGAAGGAAATATCATTCGCTTCCTGGATGGGCTGGATCCATCCCAGATGCAGACATCCTTCGTTGCCGGATCAAATGGCGGACAGGACCTGCTGATCACGTATGGGCAAGGCGATACGATCCTCATCGTCGGCTGGTCTTCGCTAACGCCCGAGCAGCAGGAATTGTGGGCGTTCGAGGGCGTGGAGGCAAATCTTTCCTCTCCCAACTCAGAGGATACACAGGATATTTCCGTCTTGCCTGGGAGTCAGGGCGGCACCGCGAAATCTCTCATCGAAGGCACAACGGGCAATGATGTCCTGACAGGTCTCGATATATCCGAGGTCATAGACGCAGGCGCGGGCGACGATGAGCTCGATGGGCGGGCGGGTGACGATCGCCTGTTCGGGCGCGAGGGTAACGACAGCTTGAACGGTGGTTCCGGCAATGACCGCATTGATGGCGGCAGTGGCAACGATCATGTTCGAGGTGGCCTGGGCGATGACATCGTCATCGATCAAGACGGAAACGATACCTACTTCTTTAGCCGCGGAGACGGCAAGGATGTGCTCTCGATTGGAGACGACGCGGGCATAGATACGCTGGTTTTCGAGGATATCGTAGCCGCCGACATCGAAATTGTACGGCAACATGTTCCCAATAGCGAAGATGATTTCATGACGATAGTCCTCCGGGTAAAAGATACCCAGGACGAGATCAAGTTGTGGAATCACGATGCAATTGATTTTGGCATGGGCGAACCGGCTCGGGTTTTGGCGTTACCCGGCATAGAGCGGGTTGTCTTCGGTGATGGGGTGGAATGGTCCTTGTCCGAGTTAATGGATCGCTATTACGATCAGGCAGCGACCGACGGTAACGACTATATTTTCGGGTCAGACTCTTCGAGGACGCTGACCGGAGGCAAAGGTGATGATGTCCTAGCTGGATGGGGGGACGGCGAAACTTTCTACTGGGAGCGCGGTGACGGTAACGACATTGTACAGCAAGTTTGGCAAAGCGGGTCAGACCGGCTCGTCTTTGGTCCGGAGATTCTTGCTGATGACATCACCCTCCTGCGGAGAGAGCAGCCGGATGGCGATCTCACGAATGATCTTGTAGTCGAAATCTCTGGGTCTGGTGCAGGTTCCATCACCGTCATGGGATTTTTCTCTGGTAGCAATGATGTCGATGCCATTTCACTTTCCGACGGCACGACCTGGACCCGCTCGCAGATCACTCAGCTTTATCTGAGTAGTCAGTCGACAGGCGGCAATGACTATATCCTTGGCTCCGATCTCGGCGACATTATTGATGGGGGGCAAGGAAACGATCGCCTTGAGGGCGGTGACGGTGCGGATATCTTCCGCTTCGGCCAGGGTTTCGGCCAGGATGTGGTCGTGCTGACGACAAATGACTACTGGGACCGCATCGAATTTCTCGCTCACAATCTTTCCGACTTCACCATCACGCGGGACGGGCTGGATCTTGTCTTCCGGTCGATTGATACAAACGATCGCCTGACACTCGAGCGATTTGGGAGCCTGGGCTGGTCCCAGAACAAATTCAGTTTCGAGAACGGTTGGGTTTTCGACGACGATCTGATAGCGACAATCGCCGATCTGACAACCGCTGCCACCAACTCCATTATAGGGACCTCGTCCGGGCAGACCTTGGAGGGGACAGCTAGCAACGATCGCATCTTGGCCTATGGCGATGCGGATACGGTTTCCGCCGGCGATGGGAACGACCTCGTCAACGGTGGGGCCGGAGCGGACTTACTGAATGGCGGCAAGGGTGCCGATATTATTTTCGGCGGCGCCGACGACGACCAGATACGTGGCGATGACGATGACGATCATCTCTTCGGCGGGTCGGGTGGCGACGACATCCAGGGCGGTGCCGGTGCGGATGTCATCTATGGCGAGGACGGTGGCGACATCCTGGCCGGCGGACATGGCGCCGATACACTGATCGGCGGCGCGGGCGATGACAGCTATCTCTTTGCGCGTGGGGATGGCTACGACATCATCGATGCAGCCTCCGGACGGAGTACGTCGGATGTGGAGGTCCTCGAACTCGAGGGCGGTATCACGGCTGAGGAGTTGAACTTCGCATTCAGCGACTGCGACCTGATCATCACGTTCGACTCGGCACCCATGGATCGTGTGACCGCCAAGAATTTCCTGGCTTCTGGCTCCCTGACAGAAATTCACGTCGGGACCACGACACTGACCCTCCAGGATATCCTGGATCAGGCGACGGGGGTGGGCGCTGGGGACGATACGGTCATTTCCGAAGACGGCGGCGTCGTCTACGGCGGCCGCGGATCTGATAATCTCGTTGGTTCGCTTGAACGTGAGCTCTTCGTCTACAATCGCGGTGATGGCGTTGATCTGATAGAAGATTGGGCCGGAGCCGTTATGCTGATGCTTGCACAGGATGACGAACTCATCCTGACGGGAGGCATCAGACCGGAGGATTTGATCCTTGCGCGTTCCGGAGCAGATCTGACCATCTATTTTGCGAACAGTACCGACCGCATAGATATCGCCAGACAGTTTCATTCGTGGGATTATTCGGGCGGTGTCGAAGCGATCCGTTTCGATGACGGCACCATCTGGACCAAGGCTGATATCCGGACGTATCTGCTCAACGGACAGTCGGGCACCGGAAACGAGACGATAGACGCCACTGCAGGTGATGACATCATCGTGGGCTCTGCTGGCGATGACGTTCTCCTCGGTGGTGAGGGTAACGACCACTACATCTATCAGATCGGCAACGACCATGACGTCATAACTGACTCCGCTGGGTCGGATACGTTGACACTCGGGGTCGGTATTATTCCAACTACCGTTACCGTTCAGCGCGATGGCGACAACATCACGCTCAACTTCTCCTCAAGCGATTCAGTCACGATTACGGATATCTTTTCCTCAACCTCTTCTGGCATCGAGGTCATCCAGTTCCATGATGGAACTCGCTGGACGAGGGCAACTCTCACGCAAAAACTTATCGAGGCCGCAGCCACGAACGGTGATGATGATATCGTGGGAAGTTCGGCTGCCGACGTTATCGCGGGGGGCAAGGGGAACGATCACCTGAGTGGTGGTGAAGGTGGTGACACATATCGCTACGATCTCGGGGATGGGGCTGATTTCATCACCGAAACTGGGCCGGCGGGGACGGATATCGTCGACCTGGGGGCAGGCCTCCTGTCCGCAAATGTTAGCGTCTACCGCAGTCAGACCGACAGCGATGACCTCGTTCTCGATTTCGGCAACGGGGATCGCATCGTTCTCGATGATCACTTCTCCGGAACGGGGGGAGTGGAGTGGGTAAAGTTTGCAGCCGGCGAGATTTGGAGCAACGCGCAACTCACTCAGAAAGCGCTTGCCGCCTCCCAAACCAATGGTGACGACGTTCTTGTGGGATCTTCGCTGAACGATCGGATCGAGGGAGGTGAAGGCAATGATACCATCAGTGGCGGTGGCGGCGTCGATGTCTATGTCTTCAACCTCGGCGATGGTGTCGATGTAATTGATGATTATGGTCCTCAAAGCGGGGCCGATATCATTGAGTTTGGTGCTGGAATTGCTCCCGCAGATATTGATCTGTCGCGCAGCTCGAGCAATCCGGACGACCTTGTAATTGCCATTCGTGGTACTACCGACAAGATCGTCGTCACGAACCACTTCACGGGGAGTGGTATCGGGAGTATCCAGTTCGTCGGCGGCGTACAATGGATGCTCAACGAGATTACTCAGCGGGCCAATAACGTTGCGCCGCACGTTGTCGTGGGACTTGCTGACCAGGCGGCCGAACAGGGTTCGTCATTCGTATTGAACCTTCCTTCAAACCTGTTTGCTGATGTGGATTCCGGCGATCAAATTACGATCTCGGCCGGCCTCGCCGATGGATCAGAACTTCCTTCATGGCTGCATTTCGACGGGGTAAAATTCCACGGTACTCCTGACAATGCCGATGTTGGGTCCCTTACAGTGCGACTGACCGCGATGGACCGGTATGGAGATCGCGTCAGCCAGGATTTCACGATCGAAGTCGAGAACGTCAACGACGCACCTGTGGCATCGCTTGTTCCGGCTAATCAGACCGCAACGGCCGGGGTTGCTTTCACCTACCAGCTTCCTGCTGGACTGTTCTATGATCCCGACAACGGACTCCTCGGAGTTCCCAGCCAGCAGGTCACCCTTTCTGCTGCCTTGGCGGGTGGAAATTCACTGCCCGCATGGCTCGTGTTCAATCCTGCAACCGGAGCGTTCTCTGGTACGCCGACTGTCACAAACCATGGCGTTCTGGACATCGTCGTAACCGCCTCTGACGGCATAGCATCAACTTCGACACACTTCGGAATCTCGATCGGTGGTGGCAACACGGCTCCAACGGTAGGTACGCCGGTTTCGACTTTGAATGCGGCCGAGGATAGTGAGTTCACTTTTGACATCCCCAGTGATGCCTTCATTGACATCACTCCCGGTGACCGTTTGCGCTATGCGGCCGAACTCTCTGACGGAAGTCCGCTACCTTCCTGGTTGAAGCTCGATGCCATCACAGGCCGATTTGCCGGTACACCTGGCAATATCGACGTCGGTTCTTTGCAAATCAGGATAATTGCAACAGATATCGCGGGCGCTTCGGCCACCGCGACTGTGTCTCTTGTTGTCGGCAATACCAACGATGCCCCGACAACAGAGCAGGAACTCGATAGCTTTGTCGTTTTGGAAGGCAGTCAGTTTACCTATACTGTTCCGGAAGGTGTTTTCGCGGATGAAGATGCCGGCGACACGTTGACCTTGTCCGCTGGCATGACGGACGGTTCACCCTTGCCATCTTGGCTTGAGTTTGATCCCGTATCCCGTGCATTTTCCGGTATTCCGGATGATGGTGACGTCGGAATTATATCCGTGCGAGTGACGGCAACGGACGCTGCCGGAGCATCGACTGACGCCATCATGTTCCTCGTGATCGGGGGAACGAATGATGCGCCGACGGTCGCAAATGAGATCCCTGACTTCGCTGTCGATCAGTATGCGGACTTTGAATTCACCATTCCCGGTGACAGCTTTGATGACGTCGACAGTTCGGGGCTGAGCTACACAGTCCGTATGGCTAACGGCGAGCCTCTTCCGAATTGGCTGAGCTTCGATCCGATGACGGCTACGCTCACTGGCAATCCCGATTACTATTCTGTGGATTTGTTTGAAGGGGAGCGTGTTTATCAAATCGAGATCACCGCCACAGACTCGGCCGGCGCAAGTGTCTCTCAAGTTATCGACTTCACAGTTCGAGGTCCTTATCCGGGCATCCTCATCGAAGGAACTTCTGACGATGATACGTTGGAAGGCACCCGAGGACCGGACCAGATATATGGTGGCGCGGGGAATGATCTCATTTGGGGCGGCGATCAAGGAGATGACAAATTGTATGGAGGCGACGGTGATGATCGTCTCTTGGGAGATAGAGGTAATGACACGCTCTCAGGTGGGGCTGGTAATGACACCTTGATCGGTGGTTCCGGCGCCGACACCTACTTGTTTGCTCGAGGTGGTGGGCAAGATTTCATCGAGTTGGCCCGTGATGGGCAGGATAACTCCGATGATGTGATCCGGTTTGATGTTACTGTTCTGCCATCAAATATAACCGTCTCAAGGGACGGTTATATGCTCACGTCCGACGACGGACTGAATATCATAACGACCTATTCCCAAACTGATTTGAAGTTGGCGATTAACGGGACCTCTGACAGTATCATTGTCGAGCACCATTTCGGATACGCAGGGAACAGTAATGGTGATTACTTTATTTCCTCGGTTCAGTTCGAGAATGGCGTTGTTTGGTCCGCCGCTGAAATATCGGCCAGGTTCATGCAGGCCACGTCGGGAAGCGATCTTATTCAAGGAGATTTCACGAACAACCTGCTAAGCGGCGGAGCAGGTAATGATCGCCTGCTGGGTCTCGGTGGCAACGATACGTTGGATGGTGGAACAGGCAACGATGATCTCTATGGTGGTTATGGTGACGACGTCTACTTGTTCGGTATCGGGTCTGGAAACGATCGAATTATCGACTTTGAGGGCGGTAAAACCTATAGTTTTGATACCCTGAGATTTGGATCCGGTATCTCCGTAGCTGATCTTATTTTTACGCGGGACTACCGAAATCCCTATGACATGTTTGCTTCTCGAGAAGCCGGAAGCCTGCTGATCGAGATCGCGGGTACGAATGACAGCATCCGCATTTTCTATCAGTATGCGATCGAAAACGGGTTGTCGGCGGGCATAGACCGCTTCGAGTTTGATGACGGAACCGTACTGACCCGCGAGCAATTTGATCTCCTGGTCGGCTCCAATCCTATTCTTCAGGGGACAGATGGTAACGATGATCTTACCGGAACATCCATCGATGAGCGGATCATCGGCGGCAAAGGCAATGACCGTCTTTACGGCAATGACGGGGATGATATCTACGTCTGGAACCTTGGTGATGGCAACGATAGGATTTCGGAAGACGGAATCTGGAGCATCGATATTCTGGAGTTCGGGGCCGGGATTGGGACAGAAGACGTTAGGTTGCATCACGATGGATTTTCGATTTATGCCGAGATACTGCCCACTGGAGAAACAATCCAGATTTACGGTGGTGTACTGATAGATGTCTCGGATACGTGGGAATTCGAGCGCCCGATTGACGAGATACAATTTGCCGACGGGGCAAGTTGGACCATCGATGAGATACTTGAGATATTTACAACGGGGACGTCAGGGGACGACCACCTGATTGGTTATGATCCATATGAGGACGTGCTGGATGGCGGGGCCGGCAATGATCGACTCGAGGGTAATGGCGGAGCTGACACTTATGTTTTCGGTCGCGGTTATGGCACCGATACCATCTATGACAGTGGAAGCAGATATGCCTTCTACAACGAAGATAATGATTTCGATGTCATACGTTTCCGATCTGACATAGCTATCGAGGATCTTCAGCTCTCCAACGATCTTGCCGCGAATGATTGGGGTGATCTCGTCCCCTCACTCGTTATTTCAATCGCCGGAACGACTGATAAACTGATTCTGGTCGAAACAGGCGACTTCATCGAGCTCCTGTATTTCGAGGCCAACAATACCCAAATTTCCGCATCAGTTTTGCGAGATATCTATTATGCGCAGAACCTGACTAGTGGAAATGACTATGTGGTCGGCTTCGGGGAGACGTGATAAATACTGGTGCTGGCAATGACACCCTAATTGGTCGAGATGGTGATGTCTTGATCGGGGGCACTGGCAGTGACACTTACGAATATCACTACGAAAATACATTCTATTTGGCGATCTATGATGCAGGTTCTTCTGCGGACAATGACCTCCTGACAATCGATGACAGTTTTGTTGACTATGGAAGATTTGAGAAATCTGCCAACGGACGAGATCTATATATATTTTCATATGAAGATAGTTCTAGCGCAAATATACTGTTGCAGGATTTCTTCGTCGGAGGTTCTTCGACGGTTGATCGGATCAGATTCTTTAATGGCGTTGAATGGGATCGGAACCAAATCATTGCAAATAGTGTTGCCAATCAGAATGCGGTCGCGGGAACTTCATCTTCAGACACGCTTTATGCCGATGACTGGCTTCCGGAAATAATCACGGGCGGTCTTGGAGACGACGTCATAGTAGGCGGGTATTCTGGCGGTGATGTATACATTTGGCAAAAAGGAGACGGGAACGATACGATCATCGATGAGGTCGATGGAGTATATGCCGACACGCTAAAGCTCGTGGACGTGGTTCCAACTGAAGTGACCTTACTCAGGAGTGGAGATAATCTGCAAGTCCGCATCAATGCGACTGGCGAGTTGATTACAATCCAGGGTCATTTCCTGGGCAACTTGGGTATTGGGGAAATTCTTTTCGCAGATAGTACCCTATGGCGACGTGCGGACATTAATGACCGTGCATACTACGAGGGAACGGCAGGCGCAGATACAATTGTCGGCAGTACAGGTGCCGACACCATGGTCGGCCTTGGCGGCAACGATACCTACACGGTCAATCACATCAATGACGTTGTGGTTGAAGCAATCAATGGTGGGACCGATACCGTCCTGGCTACTTACACCTATACGCTGGCAGCCAATTTGGAGAACTTAACGCTCGTCGGGTCTTTGGCAATCAACGGCACCGGCAACAGCATAGACAATATCCTCACAGGAAACGGGGCTGCCAATACCCTCTACGGTCTTGCTGGAAATGACACACTCGATGGGAAAGGTGGGGCTGACATCCTCATCGGTGGCGACGGAGACGATCTCTATTTGGTTGATAATTCCAATGATGTAGTCATCGAGGACGCGAGCGCGGGTATCGATACGGTTCATGCGTCAACCAGCTATACTCTATCGGCAAACGTAGAAAACGGGAGCCTCCTCGGAAGCAGTTCGATCAGCCTTACCGGCAATGCGCAATCAAACTCTATCGTTGGCAACAGTGGCAACAACGTACTGGCTGGATTGCAAGGCGCGGATACCCTTGACGGCGGCTCAGGGACCGATACTGCAAGCTATGCTGCTTCTGGTTCCGGTGTCAGCGTATCCCTGATGACGGGTGTTCATACCGGTGGGGATGCCGAGGGCGATACCCTTTTGAGTATCGAGAACATTACGGGTTCGGCTTTCGATGACATCATTGAGGGAAATGCCGGCACCAACGTCTTGAATGGTGGCGCGGGTGTCGACCTCCTGAGTTATGAAAATGCAACGGCTGGCATCACAATTAATATTGGCTCGACAAGCGCTCAGGCTACCGGCGGTGCGGGTACAGACACTGTCCTCGGTTTTGAGAATGTTCGTGGATCCTCTTTCAACGACACAATAACGGGAACGACCGGCGCAAACGTTATCACAGGCGGCGCGGGCGTTGATACGTTGTTGGGTAAGTCTGGCAGTGATCGATACATCCATCATTCAGGTGACGGAAACGACATTATCAACGACGATTCCAATTCGACGACCGACATCGACGTTCTCGATCTCTCTTATCTTTCGAGCGATGATGTTCTGCTGTCCCGAGTCGGTGTTGATCTCACCGTTCGGATTGTCGTGACTGGTGAAGCCATAACTGTTCGCAATCAGTTCTACTCCACCACTGCAAACTGGGGCGTTGAGCGGATTGAGTTCTCTGATGTCGCTTGGGATCTGGCTACGATCAAATCCAAGGCCTGGTTCCGGGGTACCTCTGCCGCGGAGACGATCAACGGGGCGGATACCAATGATATACTAGATGGGGGTGATGGCAACGACACGCTAGTTGGTGGGGTCGGGAATGACACCTACATCTATTCGGTTGGATACGCCAATGACATCGTCAGCGAGCGCGCGACAGGGGCGGATGTTGATACATTGCATCTCGTGGGTCTGGCTCAATCAGACGTTCGTTTTGAACGGCTGTCTACTGATGCCACAGACATCGTGGTTCGCATCATCTCTACTGGGGCAACAGTCACTCTTGACAACCAATTTGACCTCGAAGGTGGTGTGGAGCGTATACTATTTGGAGATGATACCTCTATTGGTGGGGAAGACTGGTCGTTTGACGCCCTGCTTCGCACATTGGCGGCCTTCTACGGAACTGCGGGCAATGACAGCATCACGACTGGCGCAGGTGTAGATCTTCTCCGCGGCCTGGAGGGTGACGACACGCTCAACGGGGGAACGGGCGCGGACATCCTGGAGGGAGGGCTCGGAAACGATACCTACATCGTTGATGATATCAATGATCTTATTATGGAACTGGCGGGAGAGGGAACTGACAATGTGCAGGCATCGGTCAGCTTCGCGTTGGGCTCTCATATTGAAAATCTTACTCTTACCGGATCGGCGGCTATCAGCGGCATGGGTAACGATCTGGCGAATGTCATAGTAGGAAATTCTGGAAACAACACCCTTGCAGGGTTGGGGGGAGCTGACAACATCAATGGCGGTAACGGCACTGATACCGTCACCTATGTCGCTTCGAACGCTGGCGTGACCGTCAATCTTCTCACTGTGACTGCGTCGGGGGAGACGCCGAAGGGGATTTGCTGACAAACGTCGAGAACCTTATCGGCTCACAATTCGCTGATGTGCTGACGGGGGGCTCGGGAGTCAACGTGCTCTCGGGTTTGGGAGGCGACGACACTCTTGATGGAGGTAGCGGCAACGACACCCTTGACGGTGGTGAAGGAGCAGATCTCCTTCGAGGCGGTGTCGGAAATGATACCTACGTCGTTGACGACGCCGGCGACAGCGTGGTTGAAAACGTCAGCGAAGGAACTGACTTGGTTCAGGCCTACGTTAGCTATGCTTTGGGCGACAACGTTGAAAATCTGACATTGCTTGGTTCGCTGGCCCTTAATGGCATAGGTAACGCCTTGGCGAACACCCTGACGGGCAACGAGGCGGAGAACGAGTTGTCAGGGGGAGATGGCAACGACACGCTCTATGGCATGGTTGGAGATGACACCCTCCGCGGTGGAGCAGGAAATGATACGCTCGATGGCGGAGTGGGAGCGGATGCCATGTATGGTGGCGCTGGTAACGACAGTTATGTTGTTGATCATCAGGGAGACACTCTCTTTGAGAACCAGAATGAAGGCACGGATTCTGTTTCGTCGTCAGTCACGTTCGTTCTGGGAGATAATTTCGAGAACCTGACGCTGACAGGTTCGGGTTCGATCAACGGCACTGGCAATGAGTTTGCCAACACGATCACAGGCAACAGCGCTGACAATTTCCTATCCGGGCTCGATGGGAACGACATCATCTCCGGCGGAAATGGCAACGATGTGCTCTTGGGCGGAGCCGGCAACGACACCTTGAACGGCGGCGTTGGTGTCGATCAAATGGGTGGCGGGGCAGGCAACGACAGCTATACCATCGATAACGTCGGAGATCAGGTTGTCGAGCTTCTGAACGAAGGTATTGATAGTGTATCTTCCTCCATCACCTACACATTGCAGGACAACTTCGAAAACCTGACGCTGACGGGATCAATTGCCATCAACGGGACAGGCAACGGTTTGGACAACACGTTGGTCGGGAACTCGGGAAACAATATCCTGAATGGTTTGGATGGTACTGACAGCCTCTCAGGAGGAAGCGGCAACGACACGCTCTGGGGTGGCGCTGGTAACGACACACTCAACGGCGGCGCTGGTGCCGATATGATGTACGGTGAAATTGGAGATGATAGTTACACAGTCGACAATGCCGGTGACGTAGTTACCGAACTTGCGGGTGAGGGCACCGACTCTGTGTCTTCGTCAATCACGTACATTCTTACCGATCATGTCGAGAACCTCACATTGACCGGATCCTCAGCGATAAACGGAACCGGGAACGCTCTGGAAAACTCGATCATCGGAAATAGTGGTGCCAACGTGATTGAGGGGGGTGGCGGTGCTGATATTCTCAACGGGGGTGGCGGTATCGACGTACTCAGCTATATTTCTTCGGGAAGCGGAGTTTCGGTCAATCTGCAAACGGCAGTTGTTAGCGATGGTGATGCACAAGGCGATGTTATTTCCAACTTCGAGAGCATCTGGGGTTCCCAATTTGGAGACATTCTCATAGGAAGTGCGGTCGCAAATTCGATCAATGGGCAGGGAGGCGACGACACCATCACCACGGGAGCGGGTAACGACGTCATCGTCTTCAGGCCGAATTTCGGCATGGACACGATTACCGATTTCCAGGCCGGAGCGGGAGCTTCCGATGTTCTTGAGTTCGACAGCAGCCTGTTTGCCGACTTCGAGGCCGTTCTGGCGGCCGCGGCACAAGTCGGGAACGATACCCTAATCACCTACGATGCCGGGAACGTGCTCACCTTGAAAAACGTAGCGCTCACAAGTCTGCATCAGGACGACGTTCGGATGATTGCCTAGGACCTGGACCGTGTCGATATCCATTGGAAGTGAAGCGCGGCGACCTCTGGTCGCCGCTGCCTTGAGGCAAACCCGCAAGGCATTCTTGAGCGTTGCTGTTGTCAGCGCCGTGACCAACATTCTCATGCTGACCGGTCCGCTGTTCATGATGCAGGTCTATGACCGGGTGTTGGCAAGCCGTAGTGTTCCAACGCTTGTCGCGCTCTCGATCCTTGCGGTCGGCCTTTATGTCTTCCTCGGTGTGCTGGAATTGATCCGTTCGCGTATCCTGGTGCGCATTGGGCAACAGCTTGAGGAGCAACTGGGTGGCCCGACCTTCGATGCGGTCATGGTCCTTCCACTGCGCATGTCGAGAAAGGAGGCGATATCCCAGCCTGTTCGCGATCTTGAGCAAATACGCCAGTTCATGGGCGGACCCGGGCCGGTCGCAATCTGCGACATGCCCTGGCTGCCGCTCTATCTCGCCATTCTCTTCCTGTTTCATCCGTATCTCGGATGGCTTGCGGTCGCCGGCGCGGCGATCCTCATTGTGCTCACCGTGGCGAGCGAGGCCATCTTGCGCCAGCCGATGTTAAGGATGAGCGGGTTGGCGGCGGCCAGATCTGATTTCCTCGAAGCAGGGCGTCGCAATGCCGAGGCCCTGCATGCGATGGGAATGCGTGAGGCATATTCGGCCAGATGGCATGATACCAACTCGAAATATCTGGAAGAGCAGCGTCGGAGCAATGACGCGACGACCAGCTTCTCCACGGTGTCCAAGATCTTCCGACTCGCCCTTCAATCCGCCGTGCTCGCGCTCGGAGCGTGGCTTGCGATAAAACAGCTTGCTTCACCCGGGGCGATGATTGCGTCCTCCATTCTGACATCGCGGGCGCTGGCTCCTATCGAACAGGCCATCGGCCAATGGCGCGGCTTCGTCAATGCCCGCCAAGCGCGGAACCGATTGCATCAGCTGCTTGAGAAGTTCCGGCAAAATGGCGATCGCATGGCCCTGCCGAAGCCGGAGCATTCGCTCGCGGTTGCAGGTCTTACGGTGGTGGCTCCCGGAACCCAGGCTCCCATCATCCGTGACGTGACCTTCAGCCTGCCGTCCGGCCATGGGCTCGGGATCATCGGTCCGAGCGGCTCGGGCAAATCGACGCTGGCCCGTGCCCTGGTCGGCATATGGCCTCCTGTCCGCGGATCAATCCGCCTTGACGGGGCGGAGATCGACCAGTGGGCTTCCGAGGCTCTTGGGCCGTCGATCGGCTACCTGCCCCAGGATGTCGAACTGTTCGACGGCACGATCGCGGAAAATATCAGCCGCTTTGGCGCGTCCGCCAAACCCGAGGCAATCATCGAGGCGGCAAAGCTTGCCGGCGCTCACGAGCTGATCCTGTCCATGCCTGACGGCTACGACACCCGTATCGGCATGGATGGCGCTGTGCTCTCGGCCGGGCAACGCCAGCGCGTCGGTCTTGCGCGAACGCTCTATGGCAATCCCTTCCTGATCGTTCTCGACGAGCCGAACGCTAATCTCGATGCCGAAGGTGAGACGGCCCTGACCAATGCGATCGTGGCCATTCGAGAAAAGGGCTCGATTGTGATCGTCATCGCACATAGGCCAAATGCCCTTGCGGCCGTTGATCATGTTCTGGTCGTGGCACAGGGAACCATGGTGACTTTCGGCCCTCGCGATGAGGTTCTGCGAAAAACGACGATGCGGGCCGTAGCGGAGAACTCATGAGCATGGTTGAGAGAAGTCCGGCAGCGCGGTCGATCCGGAACTATTCGATCGCCGCCGCAATCACCATTGTTGTTCTCCTGTTCGGCATGGGCGGATGGGCTGCGACGGCGAGGCTCTCGGGCGCTGTGATTGGCCAGGGAACCGTGGTCGTGGACGGCAACACTAAAAAGATCCAGCATCGTGAGGGCGGGATCGTCGGCAAAATCCTCGTGCGCAACGGATCACGGGTCAATGCCGGCGATCTGTTGATCCAGCTTGACGGCACCATTACCCGCGCCAACCTTGCAATCGTCGCCCAGCAGATCGACCAACTGACCGCCCGCCGTCTGCGCTTGGTCGCCGAGAGAGATAATGCATCCCAGATGGCTGCTCCTCCTGAGGTCATCCAGCGGACCGACGAGACGCAGATCCGGGAATACATCGCAGCCGAACAAACGCTCTTTTCGGCGCGCAAGGAAACGATTGATGGACAGAAAGCGCAGTTGCACCAGCGCATCGATCAGATCGGGCAGGAGACCGAAGGGCTAGTCGTCCGAAGGAAAGCCAAGGAAGAGGAGCTTTCCTGGATTGCCCAGGAACTCGTCGGCGTCCGAAACCTCAACGACCAGCAACTCATCCTGTTCAACAGGCTAGCGGAGCTTGAGCGAATGCGCGCGCAGCTTGACGGTGAGCGGGGACAACTGATCGCAGAAATCGCTCGAGCCGCCACGCGGATAACCGAAACGGAGCTGCAGGTCCTGCAGCTCGATCAGGATCGCAGATCCGAAGTGATCACGGAACTGCGGGACGTTGACAACAAGCTTGCCGAACTCTCGGAGCAACGGGTCACTGCAGAGGATCAGCTAAAGCGGATTGACATTCTTGCACCCCAATCCGGCTTTGTTCACGAACTCAGCGTGCACACCGTTGGAGGGGTCATCACCGCTGGCGAAACCATCATGCAGATTGTGCCAGTCAACGACGCGCTCGTCGTCGAGGCTCGTATCCAGCCGGCCGACATCGATCAGTTACATGCGGGACAAAAAGCGGCCCTGCGCTTCTCGTCTTTCAATCAGCGTACGACGCCGGAAATCTTCGGTGAGGTGAAAACCATCGCCGCAGATCTGATCAGCAATCCGCAGACGGGGGAATCCTGGTACACGGTCCGGATCAATATCCTACCGCAAGAGCTGTCCAGGCTAGAAGCTTTGAGCCTCGTTCCGGGGATGCCAGTAGAGGCATTCATACAGACCGGAGAACGGACCGCTTTGTCTTATCTCATGAAACCGCTCGCCGATCAGGTGGCGAGAGCCATGCGAGAGGACTAAGAGCTCTGATCGATGACGTCATGGTGACAGCATTATCCCTCGTTTGTCTCTTTATAGAGAAAAAACACCGAAACAGCGGCAAAACGACCTCTCTCGCTCTCGTCGAGCAGGAGGTTTCAATATGAAAGGGTCAGGGCCGGGAAACAGGGATAGGGCCCGCCGCGCCATGCGATCCTCTAAATTTGCGATTTGTCATCGCGTATGACTTTTTTAAAAAAAGTAATGAGCTTTGACGGCTTAATCCACTGGCAGATCAGCCTATCTTGCGTGCTTCCTGCCGGGCTTGAGCGCTGCGGGAAGGTCGGCATCAGGTTCCGGTTCGACAAACAACCTTGCTATCGGGACATCCAAGACCTGTGCGAGTGATTCCAGCACAGTGATGGTCACGTTTTCCTGTCCCCGCTCAATACGCCCCGCATAAGCGCGATCGATCTTGGCTTCGAGCGCCAAGCGCTCTTGGGAAAGACCTCGTTCCACGCGGAGTTTTCGCAGGTTCCAGCCGACGATTCGCTTTGCTTCCATCGAAGGAAACAAGCCTTTTGACGGCTTGTAAATCGACGGACTGTTGATCTCATATTAATATTCATGCGCTATCCTTCCCAAACCTCGAGTTACGAGACCGCCAGTCAAACCACCTTGTTACCCTCGAATCTTTTATGGAGAGAGATTTCGTTATGTCCGCCTATTTAACCGCACTTCACCGCTACTTCGACTTTGCCGGCCGCTCGACGCGATCGGAATTCTGGCTGTTCACGCTGACCCTGATGATCCTGATGGTGATCGCGATTGCCGTTGATAGCGCGATCGAGAGCCCCGGGGTTCTGGCCGGCCTGGTCTATGCGGCGCATGTCATCCCCTCCTTCAGCGTCACGGTGCGCCGGCTGCACGATATCGACCGCAGCGGGTGGTGGGTGCTGATCGGATTCGTGCCGCTGGTCGGGTCGATCGTGCTGCTCGTGTTTGCCTGCACGGGCGGGACAGACACACCGAACAGATTTGGCGTTCGTCGGGGATCGCCGGCGTCACCCGCTCCGGCTCCGGCTGCGGCTGCGGCTCCTGTCCCGGTGGCTGAGGGAAGCGCCGCAGGCGCACCCTTGGATCATCTGGAAAAGTTGGCGGCGTTGCGGTCCTCCGGCGCGATCGACGACGGTGAATTCCAGCGCCTGAAGAGCGGCCTGCTCGGCAAGGCGTCGAGCTGAGGGCGCGGCGATGGGAAGATCAGTATACCGTCAATCCACGTTCCTGCTGTCACTCGCGCTTGCCACCATCGCCACCGTTCAGCCGGCTTTCGCGCAGGTCTCGGATGACGACGGATACACTGAGGCGTTCGAGATCCTTGTCGCCGTCAGCGTGCTATTGATCGTCTATCTCATTCCCACCATCGTGGCGCTTCGCCGGCACCATCCTAACCGCTGGGTGATCGCGCTGCTCAACGTCTTTGCCGGCGGCACCGGGCTCGGCTGGTTCGGCTCCCTGATCTGGGCCTGCGGTGCGGTCCACAAGAGTGAAACCGGCAGCGACGGAGGCGAGAGCGGGTTGAACCTGTTCGTCAACGATCCGCAAATCGTCAGGATCGAGAACGTTGGTCTTGAGGTCGAAGCGGCTGGCGATCCCGCCGAGCAACTCGTGCGGCTGAAGCGGTTGCATGATCAGGGAGTGATTTCCTCGGAAGAACTCAGTGACCTTCGCAAACCCTGGCTCAGCAAGCTCTCCGATCCTCAAGTGCCGGGAATGCCGCAAGCAAATCTTCGGCCGAGCCAGCGACATGCCGCATATGGAGCCTGATGATGACACGCTTTAAGATAACCCTCCTTGGTTTCCTGCTCTATCCGCTGGCTGCATTCGCCACCGATCCGATCGGCATGGATATGGAGGGGAGGAAAGAGTTCCTGAAGGGACAGTTTTCCGAGACCTACTTCGCCAACCTGCAAACGCCAGAAGACGAACGGATGGCGATGGACAAGACGGTCATTCATGTCGTTGCCGTCGCTGTCGCCGCCAACGCCTCATGCGGTCTCGACGTCGATATTGTCGATCTGGAACGCAAGGCCCGGCAAATGGGCCTGAACGGGCCGCTCGCCCGGGACTTCTTCGCCGAGATCAAGGATAGCGTCGCCAAGGATATTGCCGACCAATTGGCGGATGACGAGGGCGGTGTCTGCGACGGGATCTACTATACGGTCGAAAAGGCCTTGCCGCTCGTTCGCGTGAACCGCTCCGCAAGGGAACAAGGAACCGTATCGTCGGCAGCCACGGCTACGGGGGCCTCCGGTATCGCCTCCTCGCCGCCGCAGGGTGCGCCGGACGTCAAGGAAGTCAAAATCCTCTTCAGCACGCAGACGGTTCGCGTGCCGATCCGGCGCAATCCGGACTTGCCGGAAGACAAGGGGGTCATCGACTACGAACGCATGATCTCCGACCCGCAATTCGATGGCCAGGAGTTTCCCGATTTCGTCTGCCCGCCATCGCAGCAGCAGGGATGCGAACTCATGTATGGAGAAGGTATCCAACAGGTCAAGAACAGTGTGGTCGGCCGATACGAGCCGACAGAAGAACTCTGCCGTGACGCGCGCATCAACGTGGCCATGAACGGAAGGGAAAAGGTGATTGCCGGCTTGAATACGATGATGTTCGCTCTTCCCCTCGTTGGCGCCGGCCCAAGAATGAATAAGAACTCGGAGACATCGCTGGAGTTCAGTCCGATGATCTATCACTTCATTCGGCTGGCGATGGCCAATCAGGTCTGCCTTGGGCTTCGTCAACTCTGACCATTGGCCCACCTTATCGTAAGTCCGCGGCTCTAACCCCGTTGAAGGACGAGGAAGGGCTTGCAGGCCTCGGCGTCCACCGTGCGCATGCCCATGCTGTCGAACAGGTTGGCGCGATTGCCTTCCACGCCAGCCAGCACCGACCAATGCGAAAGCCACGGCGTATCGATATCGAGAATGACAGCACAATTGGTCAGTTCGGCGGCCTCTTTGAGCCAATCGCGTCGGCTCTTGCCGTCGCCGTGTTTCGGGAAGGGGCGGCCCAGTAGCTTTCGAGCGGATATAGCGCTGAACGCATGCCGCTTGCGGTTGATGAACCTGACCGCCCGTTTTGTCAGATTGCGCATTTCCTCGTGGCTAAGGCCGCCAGAGATAAAGCTGGCATCCCCCCGCCATTCTGTGGCGTATTCGATCAGGTGCGTGAACAGCTTCTTCTTCGGAAAATAGGCAATGGGGTCGGCGCGCGCGGCATGCGCGAAGCCGTTGATGAGGGCATAGATGCCACAAAGGGCGTCAAGCTCACCTTGACGGTGGGGTCGCATGGAAGCCGGCGTGTTCAGTATTCCTCGGCCAGCATCAGGGTGAGGACACGGCAGGTGACATCGGGGTCCGAATGGTCGGGCGAATGATGAGACAGCGTCAGGTCGTAATAATCGATCTTGAACAGGATGCTGACGTCTTCCACCTCGATGGTCGCGCAGTCATGTTCGCCATGGGGATCGTTGTCGTCGTCGAAGGCGTCGAAGCCACGGACCGCGGCGATCACCTTGTTACGTAATTCATCCTCCAAAGCCGCGATGCCGGCGGTCATGGCGATCCTGCCGCCACCACCATGCATGCGAAGCCAGTCGTTCAATAGTTTTATCCGTTCGGTCGGAGTGAGGTCGCGGCGTCGAGCCTGAGCCGTCTTGTTGGGGTATTCGACCATGATGGTGTGTTCCGTTCCTTGCCTCCCCGATCCCGTGGCCAGTCGTTTCGTTTGAGGCTGAGGGAAGGGAGCCGATGACGTACGGTCATCGAGGCCCTTCACCCAAGGCGGCGACCGCACGGAACCGGTCGGGCGGGACAAGGTGGGAAAACACGCTACATCATGCGAATGATCCTCCGCTGTATCTCCGCGTCGCCGTCGATGTAGGCCTGCGTTGTTTCGATGGAGCGATGGCCCGCCAACTGCTGCACGTCGCGCAGCGAGCCACCGGCCTTGGCGATCAGGCGGGCTGCTTTGGTGATGAAGGTGCGCCGGCCTGAATGTGACGAGCAGCCCGTGAGTCCCGCCTGCCGGTAGGAGGCAGTGAACCAATTGACCACGGCCTTAGGGGTCATGGGCGCGTAGCGATCACCCAGCCACCGCTCGCTGGCGATGACCGGTCCGGCCTTGGGCGCCCCCTGGCTGCGGTGAATGCCCCGCAAGGCGCGTTTCAGTTCGGCATGCAGGGGTATGCGCCGACCGCGCCCGTATTTGGTCACCCGGCCCGGTAATTCGATCAGGTTGGCGATGCCGCCGCCGCCATCGGTGACCATTGCCCAGTCGAGCTGGGCGATCTCCGACGCACGCAGCCCGGCGCGAACGCTGAGCAGCACGATGACCTTGTTACGATGGGGATGTCGGGATTGGCCTGCGACGTTCAAAAGCCGCTTCAGGTCGAGGTCGGAGAGGAGCTTTGCCTGACCGCCTCGCATGTGTTAAATCAATCCGCGCATATATTAAATAATATCAAAAGTTGCCTTTTCGGTCAAGGTGGAGATAAAAATTTGAAAGAAAGTACGTATTAAATAGAATTCTAAAAGGTAACCCGCCATTTCTCAGCGATACAGCCTTTCTAGTGCAATAATCTCTGCCCGATCGTCAGAAATAATATTTTCACGTGAGCCGTTGAGAGCCTGGATATTCAAATTAATACCATCTCCGCCGCCGATCAGCAGATCGTCAATTGTACGGTTCCCGAGTGCGCGCCATGTCCGAATGGCATCCCCAGGCCGGAGCGGTCGCTTTTTTTGAGAGCTGAGGGGCGGATACTCCTCGGCGACTTCCGCGAATATTCCCAAGTCCTGCACTTCCCTGCCCTTCTTCCGTATTAGCCGATATTCGCTAATCGGCATCTTGTTCATATAGTTGATCCGCGAAAGGGCCTGATTGAGTGTACATTTCCGGATATGTAGAATCGGTCGGTCTCCGAGCAGGCGCATAAACTTCACGTTTGCCTGTGCCACCGCCCTTTCCAACGCCTCCTCACGAACGTCCCAAGCAAGGGCGTGCCAGTGCCAGGCAATCCGACGAACCGGATGTTTACCAAGTGGTCGCCAGATGTTCGAGTAGAAGGCCGCATCTATCATCCCGACATAATGCCCCTCCTCCATGAAGTCTGCCGAGGTTTGTCGCAGCGGGGCAAGATCGAATCCGCGGGCACTCGCCAAGCCTGTTAGCCAGTCACGCGGAGCCATTGTTACAAAGTAATACTCCTGCTCCCGTCGAGATTGGAATGCCTGTCGAAGGATATCTCCCCTTACTCGGTTGAATTCAATCCGAGCTCTGGGATTCACTGCATAGTGATCCTTTGCTGAGCGGTTCATTGTTCTTTCGATTAGATCCCTGTCTTGGGCTCTGATTTGCGTTGCCCAATTAGTAGTTACATATCTGCGGATCATATCGTGAATATCGTTGTGAGCCTCTTCGTACCTGGCTCTGGTTAGAATTGCTTTGCGGGACATAATCATCTCCTGAAACAGCTTATTTGCTTGCATTTTGTGTATTACAAGTATGCTTTCGACGAGTTCTCAGGGTTCCTGAAATAGTACTGCCTCGCAGGGTCCAATTTCTGATCCGAAAGCCTATAACTTTGATTTTCTTGAAGTGCCTTTTGGCATCCTTTGCGGAGCGAAATGAGAATGTGACCCGCTGCGGGCGACGCTTCGCTCCTCCATCTGTCTCCGCTTTCTTGGCCTTACGAGCCGCTGACGCCATGTTTTCAAACCCTCTCTTCCTGACTTTAAGCAGCACTTCTTGAGGTGAGGCGTCGCGATCGAAGTAGGATTGAAGCGCGGTCTTGTATTTGCTCGCTTTGTCGTTCGGGAAAACGATACGCAACGCAAAGTACAACAACCTATCCTGGTTATCCGCTTTCGGCCTTTGGCGTTTGTTTTCCCAATGTGGCAGAAGTCCGAACTCGTCATAGCTGTCTTGATTACGCTTCATGACCATAGCGCCAGCATAGATTGCCATCACGGTCTGGCGAAGTTGCTTACGGTGGCCGCGCTCTGTTTCGTCGACGGCAAGCTTCATTTCTTGAAAGAAGGTCGCCGTTCCCCCTGGTTCGATAAGCCGTTCAACGTTGGGCAATTCAGAAGCTTGAGGTTTCTGCTGCAAACTTGCGTTACGCAACTTTCGACGGGTGCTACTCTTTTTCGTACGACGCTTCTCCACGCGTTGGTTTGCGTTTTTCTTAGTCATCTTCAGTCCTTTCAGTAGATCGTAAACATGGCTTCACCGTTCGCTCATCCGCAGGACGGGCGTTGGGTTCATCGAGTTTTTTGAATTATTTGGACGCCGAACTATTTCTCGGCGCTATCGCGGGCATCCGTTAGGGACTGGATAAGCGCTTCTATGTCGTCCGCGCGCCAACATGTCAGTCTCGGGCCGAGCTTAATTGGCTGCGGAAAGCGGCCGTCCCGAACACCCTGCCACCATGCGCTTTTTGAGAGCGGTAGCGGGCCACCTGGGGCGAGAACCTGTCCTATCCGGAAAAGTTGTGTGGGTTGCATTTTGTCCATTTGTGCCTCCTTGACGCCAAAAGGATGCAACACTGGCCTAACGGACGCAATTTTGTGACGGTGAGCTAATTATTCTCAGTCATAAAATGAATTAACTACATGATATAATTGATCTTTTTTGGAATTTGTCTAGTTGTCGCCGTCGGTCTTTCTAGACAAATCGTGGACCTGAGATTGAATGGTTTTAGCCATAATATCGGGATCTATCCCCTTCATTAGGATATAGATGAACTGTGTCGAGACATTTTGAAATACGATCTCCGTTTCAGGCGGGCTCTCCTTGTCAGAAGCTCTCATGGGAACTTTGTCGTAGCGTGAGTTGGAGCTTCTGGCGTGGTGTGAGCACATTTCAAAGATGTCAGCGGCTCTTTGCACTGCACGGGCGATATGAGGGCGCGCGCGACCATCGAGTGACTCGCTTAGGTTCTCGAAAAAATCGGCTCGCGCCTGCAATCCTTCAAGATGATCAAGCGCGTCAAATCCTGGCTTTTGATATTCCAATTCTATTTTGATGTACTGATGTTCGTCGGGAGACAGTGATTGAAGCTCGTCATGTAATTTTCTATAGATCTTTGAAAGCGATCTAATTCGCGCCTTGGAAAACGAATTATTTATGACAGTTCTTTCCAGTTTGGCATCCCAATAGCGTTCTGAGAGTATCTTCAGGGCATGATCGATACGACGCGCTAGAGCTTGGTCAATGTACGAAGGGTCTCCCGGCTTGTTATATTTCCTGAAGTTACCGTGCTTATCCTGCGTCATGAAATCGTGGATTGCATCTATCGCACGCATCATGCCTTCACGCGCAAACTTTCGTTTGTTCTTGTAGGAACGCCAGTTGCTTTTGTGATCGTCCGCTATGGACTTGCTGCTCTTACTATCAGAGTTATCCTGCGACATAGTCAGCCCAATCCGTCATGAGTTCACGCCGTCGTTCGAGCATATCGCCCCTTCTATAGGCCGCCTCCACCTTGTTTTCGATGGTGTGTGCAAGCGCCATTTCCGCCAGCTCTCGCGGATAGCTGGTCATTTCCGCTGCCCAATCGCGAAATGACGAGCGAAAACCATGCGCGGTAACCTTGACTTCCATCCGCTCGAGGATCTTCAGGAACACCATGTTCGACATCGGCTTCTCGATCGTGCGGCCAGGAAAAAGGAACTCCGATGTACTTGCCGCCTGCCGTGCTTCTTCCAGGAGATCCTTAACCCTCGGCGACAACGGCACGCGATGCTCTCTTTTGGCTTTCATCCGGGTTGCCGGGATCGTCCAAAGACCTTCCTCGGTGTTGATTTCGGTCCAGCGAGCCTGCAAGATCTCACTGGTTCGCGATGCGGTCAAAACCAGAAACTCGAATGCGAGGCGTGCCGACAGGCTGCTATTACTTTTCTTTAAGGCACTTATGAAGGCCGGAACGTCCTTGTACGGCATGGCCGCATGGTGATCTTCCTTGGCGGCTTGCTTTGGCAGACCTCGCGATACCCCCTCCACGGGATTGTCGCCGGCACGGTATCCGGATGCCTTCGCCCAATCGAGAACGCTACCGATCCTTTGCCGTACCCGCCGGGCCGTTTCCGGCTTTGTCAGCCAGATTGGCGCCAGAACACGCAGGACATCCGGCGTTTCAATCCGGTCGACCGTGAGGTTACCGATTTGCGGAAACGCATATTGCGTGAGCGTATTGATCCACTGCTGCGCATGCTTTTCGTTTTTCCAGGTCGCCTTGTGTTCGGCATGCACCGTTTCCGCTGCGACTTTGAAGGTCGGGACCACTCGTGTTTTGGCTCGCTTTTCCGCAAGGGGGTCACCGCCTTGCCGAGCCATCCGTCTATAGGAAAGGGCCAGTTCACGGGCCTCGGCCAGTGACACCAACGACAGACCGCCAAGCCCGATATCCGTTCGCTTGCCTTGGACGACCGTTCGCAGCATCCACCGCTTGGCGCCCGACGGGTCAACGACGAGATAAAGACCGTTGCCATCGGAATACCGACCTGGTTCCGATAGGTTCTTCACCTTCAGTGCCGTCAGCGATTTCTCTGGATGCTTACCCTGCTTTTTCAAAACGACATACCAACTCAACAGCCCACAATACGCCCCACATTTTATCGTGGCTTTTACCAATATCAAGTGGACGGCCTTGGATTAAGTGTCGAATTATGCCATTGTAACTAAAGCTCAATATAGATGTTACAGGTCATTCGTGCTCTCTAATTGGGCGGTCTCCCTGTCCGCCATTTTTCTCCGACAATTGAATATTGTTTCGCTCGCTGCGTGTGAGCCTGCACGGCTTTGTTTCCGGCAGGAAAACTGTCCGAAGACACAGGAAGCATCCTGATCGCTGATGTGCTCCCACTTTCGGCAAACAGGTCGGAAGTGCCGGAAAACGGCTGTTTTAAACGCTTTGTTAACCATAAGCGGGCTCTACTAAAGGCGTTAACTCGCTGTTCATTGTCTGATCGGCGAAGCCCTCTGTTTCAACCGCGTTAGGAAAACGTCTTGCTCGGAGACCTCCGCTCTTTGTTGAGGATTGTCTCGGCCTTGTCGGCTGTCGCGATGCTGGCTGCGTGCACCAGCAGTGGCAGCGTGAAGCAGGGCAACGGACCGGAACTGGTTGACAAGGAAGAGGCGCTGGTCATGCCGCCCCCCGGGGGACCGGCGATTGTCGGCGTGATCGGGCGCACGCGCGGAAATGGCATGGAGCAGACGGTCTCGCTTGCCACCTCCTCCACGATGCCGGGGCAGAACTATTTCAAGATAGCATTCTACGGCAGCTCCGGTTCGCAGGAAGGTCCGGACCTCAGCTATCGCAGCCTGAATGAGGGTGATCTGCGACGGGAGATCGCGCGCGCCGCGCCCGGCGTGCCGCTCGTTCGCTCCTCCGCATTCCTGCAGAACGCCTACGGTCCCTTCGGTTATGCGTCCGGCCGCGGCCGCAGCGGCGAAGCCTGCCTCTATGGCTGGCAGCAGATCCGCTCGCGCAGCACGTCGAGCGGTATCGGCCGCGATTTCGGAATGATCCAGATCCGTGTTCGCATATGCGATAGCCAGGCAACCGAACGTCAACTTTTGGCTGTCATGTATGGGTACACGGTCACGGGCGGTTTCCAGGGCGAAATCTGGAACCCTTATGGCCGTCCCGGTGGGGTGGACAGCCGTATCGGACAGACAGGACAGCCAATATATCCTGCAGCCGAAACCGTTCCGCAGAATATCTCGTTTGGTTATTCGCCGCCTGTCGCGACCATTCGCCCAGCCACACCGGTGCGTGCAGAAGTCGTGCGTGAGACAGGCCCTTCGGTGCCTGTCGAGCGCAGCAACGGGCCGCGCGTGCCGCTTCCTGAAATCGGAGCAGCGCCAGCGGCGCCGGTTCAGTCATCGCCTGTGGTGGCTGTCTCCGGCAAGGCTTCGGGTGGAGAAGCGGTCACCGTTCCTTCGCCGGATTGCATCGGCGCGACGGTCATGACGGCTGCGTGCTCCACAAAAGGCAACTAAACCGGCGCAATGGTGCAGCCGGCCTTTCTGCCGAAGGGATGTCGATATTCATGGCCCGCAATATCATTCTATGGGCAGTCATTTCGGTTCTGATGATCGTCGTGATCACCTTGCCGGTCAGCCTGCAGGCCCAGCTTATCTGCAGCCTGAGCGTCGTGGCGTTCATGGCCCTGATCAAGGTCCTGAAAGCGGGCGGAAAATGGCGCCTGATTGCGCTCGCCTTCGGCACCTCCATCGTGCTCAGATACGTCTACTGGCGAACCACCGAGACGCTTCCGCCGATCAATCAGCCTGAAAACTTCATCCCGGGCCTGCTGCTCTATCTGGCGGAAATGTACAGCGTGATGATGCTGGCGCTCAGCCTTTTCATCGTCGCCATGCCGCTGCCGTCTCGCTCGGCGCATGCGCGCGATCGCAAGTATTTTCCTACGGTCGATGTCTTTGTCCCGACCTATAATGAAGATGCCGCGCTGCTCGCCAATACGCTCGCCGCAGCGAAGGCGATGGATTATCCGCAGGACAAGGTGCAGATCTGGCTGCTCGACGATGGTGGCACCTTGCAGAAGCAGCATTCCAGCAATATCCGCGATGCCGAGGCCGCTGTCACGCGCAACCGCGAACTCCTGCAACTTTGCGAGGAGCTTGGCGTCAACTACCTGACCCGCGAGCGCAACGAGCATGCCAAGGCGGGTAATCTCAACAATGGCCTGAAGCATTCGCAGGGCGAACTCGTGGCGGTGTTCGATGCCGACCACGCGCCGGCGCATGACTTCCTGATGGAGACGGTGGGTTATTTCGAGGACGATCCGAAGCTCTTCCTCGTCCAGACCCCGCATTTCTTCATCAATCCGGATCCGCTGGAACGAAACTTGCAGACATTCGAATCGATGCCGAGCGAAAACGAGATGTTCTACGGCATCATCCAGCGTGGGCTCGACAAGTGGAACGCTGCCTTCTTCTGCGGCTCGGCCGCTGTCCTGAACCGCAAGGCGCTGGAAACCACCGATGGTTTCAGCGGCATCAGCATCACGGAAGACTGCGAGACGGCGCTGGCCCTGCATAGCCAGGGCTGGAACAGCATCTACATCGACAAGCCGCTGATCGCGGGCCTGCAGCCGGCGACCTTCGCAAGTTTCATCGGCCAGCGCAGCCGCTGGGCTCAGGGCATGATGCAGATCCTCAGGTTCCGCTTTCCCCTGTTCAAGCGCGGCCTCTCCCTGCCGCAGCGCCTCTGCTACATGTCCTCGACGCTCTTCTGGCTCTTTCCCTTTCCGCGGACGATCTTCCTCTTCGCTCCGTTGTTCTACCTGCTGTTCGATCTCGAAATCTTCACGGCCTCCGGCGGCGAATTTCTGGGCTACACATTCGCCTACATGATCGTGAACCTGATGATGCAGAACTACCTCTACGGTTCGTTCCGCTGGCCCTGGATTTCCGAGCTTTACGAATACATCCAGACGGTCCACCTCCTGCCGGCGGTGATCTCCGTCATGCTCAATCCGAGGAAGCCGACCTTCAAGGTCACGGCCAAGGACGAGTCGGTTTCCGTCAGCCGTCTCTCGGAGATCGGGCGCCCTTTCTTTGTGATCTTCGCTGCCCTTTTCGTCGCGATGATCGTTGCCGTCTACAGGGTTTACACCGAACCGTACAATGCCGACGTGACCCTTGTGGTCGGCGGCTGGAATCTCTTCAATCTCATCATGGCGGGCTGCGCCCTTGGCGTCGTGTCGGAGCGCAAGGACCGGGCGTCCTCCAGGCGTTTCAGGATCAACCGGCGCTGCGAATTCGGCGTCGACGACACCTGGTATCCGGCATCCGTGGAAGACGTGTCGGCCGGTGGCGCGAGGCTGCAGGTCTTTGGCCGGAATATCCTGGCTCTGAAGGAAGGCAATACCGTCCAGATCCGCTTCACGCCGCATACCGGCGAAGGCACGGCCCTTCTGCCGCTTGCCGTGCGCAATTTCCAGGTGTCCGGCGACATAACAACTGTTGGCTGCCAGTATGCCCCGGCAAGTGCGTCGGATCATCGCTGGATCGCGGACCTGATCTTTGCAAACTCGTCGCAATGGGAGGAATTCCAGAGGAGCAGACGGCGTAATCCCGGCCTTTTCCGTGGCACCATCTGGTTTCTCGGGCTGTCGATGTACCAGACGAGTCGAGGCCTGGTCTATCTGTTCCGTGGCATGAACAGGAAAGCGGCATGAAGCGCACCGTTGCCAGCCTTGCGGCCACCACCGCACTTCTGCTGACCCTCGCATCCGCAACGGCGGCTCAGGTCATTCCCTTCGACATGTCGACCGAGCGGCCGGCTACCCCGGAGCCGACACCGCAGATAACGCTGCCGTCGACCGTTCCGGGTGCAGCGGATCGCGCATCGCCGCCTCCTGCGCTTCCGGCCCAGGCGCCATCTTCGACTGCGCCGATGCCCTCAGTGACGCAGCCTGCCGACGCCCATCGCAGATACATCATTCCGGGTCGCGAGCTTACCCTGTCTGGGGAATACGATCGCAATGCCTGGTCGATCTACCTGACGGAAGGCGAGGCGAGCAGCCCGGCCAGATTGCAGTTCGCCTACCAGAACGCCGTTGTCGTCGCGCCCGAGGCCTCCGAACTCACGATCACGGTCAACGGGCATCGCCTGACGGCATCGTCCATCTCGTCGCCCGACTCGGTCCGCGCAACTGTTCTCGATGTTCCGGCCGGGATGCTGCAGGCTGGCGCCAACCAGATCGACATCAGGGCATCGCAGCGTCACCGTACCGATTGCGACGTGCGCTCGACCTACGATCTCTGGACGAGCTTCGATACCAGGCAGACCTATCTGGATTTCTCCCGCAATCCCGGCAGCCCCGTCTCGACCGCCGAGGCGGTACGTTCGGTCGGCGTGGACGAGACCGGCGGCACGACCTTCAAGATCCTGATGCCCGCCTTGGGACAGCCTGGCGCGACCGCTCCCGTCATGCGTCTGGCGCAGGGGCTGTCCGTGCTCTCGGGCATGCCGAACCAGACCTTTTCATTTTCCGCGTCTGAAATGCCGGCTGCCGGACCGGGACGTTTCGGCGTGGTGATCGGCACGGCTGCCGAACTGCAGGGGGTCTTCCCGCATCTGCCGCAGGCCGCCAGTCTTTCGGCCGTTGCGGCCATCGTGCCGGGACCGCAAAAGGACGGCAATATCCTGCTGATCTCCGGCCCGACCTGGGAAGCGATCATGGCGGCTGTCGATGCCGTCGTTGCGGTGGCCGACCAACCCCACGACGTACGCCGGGACGTCATCGCGACCCAGCGCTGGGCGTCTCCCGACGCGCCGCTCTTCTTCGGTGGCGAGAAGCTGCCGCTCTCGCAGATGGGCGTCGAGACCATCGAGTTTCCGGGACGTCGCGTGAAGGCCAGTTTCAACATTGCCGTTCCCGCGGACTTCTACGCGAACGCCTATGGCGAAGCCGTCCTGCTGCTTGACGCGGCCTTTGCCGACAGCGTCAGGCCGGGCAGCCATATCGACATCTACATCAACAACAACATCGCCTCGACGGCCCCGATCACCTCGGCGCATGGCGGCATCCTGCGTCACCTGCCGATCAAGATCCCGCTGCGCCACATCCGGCCCGGGGTCAATGCGATCTCCATCGAAGCGGTGCTCGTGGCCGATGAGGATGCGACCTGCGTGCCCGGCGCCACGGCATCGAAGGATCCGCGGTTCGCGCTGTTCGAAACTTCGGAATGGCAGATGCCGCACTTTGCCCGCGCTGGCCAAAGCCCCAGCCTGTCGGCTCTGGCGGGAACGGGCTTTCCCTATAACCGGGCTCCGGATCCGATGGTCCTTTCCATCGACCGTCTGGATGCCGATACGCTGAGCGCTGCGGCGACCGTTCTTTCGAGAATGGCTCTGGTGGCAGGCCGGCTGCTTCCGGTGGAGACAGCGCCGTCGCCGGGGGGCGTTGGGGAAAGGAATGCCCTGTTCGTCGGCTCCATTTCACAGATGCCGCCGAAGGTCCTGAGCCAGCTCAACATCGCTCCGGCCAGCATCACCTCGTGGCGGCCCGCCGGTCCGCTCGTGGTGCAGGAGGACGACAGCACCAAGGCGTTCGATCAATGGCGCTCCCGCGTCAGCGGCGGCGCATGGCGCGGCCAGATCAGTTCGCTGCAGGAATGGATGCATCGCAACTTCGACATCTCGCTCGCATCCCTTCAGTTCCTGCCGCAGTCCGATGCGGTCTTCGAGCCGTCGGCGCAGCAGAGCCTGCTGTTTGCCCAGGGACGAAGCCCGCTGGGTGAGGCGACATGGACCATGGTCGCCGCCCCGACGCCCGCCGATCTGCGCACCGGTGCCGATGCCCTTGCGCAGGAGGCGACGTGGCGCAAGATCTCCGGCCGCTTAACCGCCTATGCCGCCAAGACTGCGGAATTGACCACGGTTCCCGCCAATCGTTTCGATCTGGTGGAAACACAGCCGCGCTCGCTCAACAATTATCGCCTGATCGCCGCCAACTGGCTGTCGACCAACATCCTCTCCTACGCCGTCGTGTTCTTAATCCTGTCGCTGCTGCTCGGTATCGTGACGGCCTCTCTCCTGTCGACGCTCGGGAGGAAGCCATGAGGCGGAGATGCTGCGCCCTGTTCGCGGCAGTCGCCATGGTCTTCGCGGGCCCGGCGCCGGCGGCGCAGCCGCCGATCCAGACGGCGGAATGGGCGCTCTACAAGTCCCGTTTCCTCGATGTCAGCGGTCGGATCGTCGACAATGCCAATGGCAATATCAGCCACAGCGAGGGGCAGGGATATGGCCTGCTGCTCGCCTATCTGGCCAATAGTCCCGGCGATTTCGAACAGATCTGGTATTTCACCCAGACGGAGCTCCTGCTCCGCGACGACGGGCTTGCCGTGTGGAAATGGAATCCCGACGAAGATCCCCACGTTACCGATACGAACAATGCAACCGACGGCGACATCCTGATCGCCTATGCGCTGGCGCTTGCGGGTGCTGCCTGGAGACAGCCGGAATACATCAAGGCCGCATCCGTTATCGCCCGGGGCATCCTGAGCAAGACTGTCGTCGTTTCAGGGGGCCGGACGATCCTCCTGCCGGGCGCCTCGGGATTTTCGGCAAAGGACCGGGATGACGGACCGGTCGTCAATCCGTCCTACTGGATCTTCGAGGCATTTCCCGTTCTTGAACTGCTCGCTCCCTCCGATGCCTGGAAAAAGGTCTCGCAGGAAGGGCTGGATATCATGCGGTCCCTGCAGTTCGGTCCGGCCCTGTTACCGGCGGAATGGGTGAGCCTGAAGCACAAGCCGGAACCGGCGACCGGCTTCGACAAGGAGTTCTCCTACAATTCCATCCGCATCCCGCTTTATCTTGCGAGAGCGGGTATCGAGGACGCTACGCTGCTCAAGCGGCTGCAAAAGGGCATGACGACGGAAGAAGGCCTTCCGGCGGTCATCGACCTTGATAACGGACAGCCCAAGGAAGTGCTGGCCGATGCCGGTTATCAGATCGTTAACCATATTGTGGCGTGTGTAGTCGATGGAACGAAACTGCCTTCGGCAGCCATTCGTTTCGAACCGGAGTTCTATTATCCGTCCACCCTGCAGTTGCTGGGTCTGGCGTTTGTCAGGGAGAAACACCCGGAGTGTCTCTGAAGCTGTCATTGATGTTGCTTTCCGCCGCAGCGGTAGCCGGTAGCCTTGTCACGGTGGTGACGGGGGGCGATACGGAGCGTCAGGCTGTTTCCGCGGATGCCGCCAGCCAGCGCCAGCCCCGCCTGCCGGTCATGACGGCGCAGATCGACGCGGAAGCGGTCGCGGAGCAGATCCGCACCAACAGGCTCGTGCAGTCCGTCTCGGACGGCCCCGCCGACGTGCCCCCGGGAAATGCGGCCCCGGAAAATGCGGCTGACGTGGCTCAGGCGCAGACCTTGAGCCCGGGCGCGCCGCCCGTTGCCCCGTCTTCCTCGCCAGCCGCTTCATCTCCTGCCGGTGCCGCACCGGCCGCCGGACAGGCAGGCCAGCCCGATCTCAGCGCCTTGCGCTATTTCGCGACCCAGGGCGATACCGCGCGTCTGCAGGCGGAGATTGCCCGGCTGCGGTCGCTCTATCCGAACTGGACGCCACCAGCCGATCCGCTTGCCGTTCCGGTCAATGGCGACCAGAAGCTCGAGGCGATGTGGCAGCTTTACTCCGAGGGCCGGTATGCCGAAGTCCGCAGAGCCATAACCGACCGTCAGACGACGGAAGCAGGCTGGCAGCCGCCAGCCGATCTGATCGAGCGTCTTGATGTCGCCGAGGCCCGGACACGGCTGGTGAACGCATCGAACCTCAAACAATATGCGACCGTGATTGGCATCGGCGCGGCCACGCCGAGCCTGCTCAATTGCTCCGATGTCGATGTGCTCTGGCGTGTCGCGGAAGCATTCGTCGAAACCGACAGGGTGCAGCGCGGCGTCGATGCCTACAGCTACATCCTGAAGAACTGCACCGACACCGCCCAGCGGGTTGCCACGATCCAGAAGGCGGAAACGCTTCTTCCGTATGCCGATCTGCAATCGCTTCTCGCCTTCGAGAAGACCGGCCCCGATGGCGCCCGCGAATTCGATCCGCTGCGCGACGATCTCGCCCGTCGTTTCATCGCCGATGCCAATGAAAAGCCGGACCTGACGATTGCCCCGGAATATCTGGAACGCCTGCGCCGGCTGGCCGAGCAAGGCGGAGCAGCCCCCGACAGCCTTCTCCTCGGGTGGTATTACATCCGCCACAAGGACATGACGGAGGCGGAAAAGTGGTTCCGCGCCTCGCGGCAGAAGGACGATACCGCCTCTGCCTCGCAAGGCCTGGCGCTGGCATTGATCGCTCGCAATGCTTCCGCCGAGGCGGAAGACGTGATGTATCGCTGGCGCGACGATTCCGAAGAGGCCAGCGCCACCTATCTCGCCTCCACCGCGAACCTGCTGGCCGGCGATCCCCCGCCGACCGTGCCGGAGCCCGTGCTCCAGCGCGTGGCAACGACGGTGCTCGAAAAGCATTACGTGCCCACCGCGCAGCAGCTTGGCTGGTACGCCCGCGCCTTCGGCCAATGGCAGACGGCGGCCCGCTGGTTTGAAACCGCGCTGCAATGGAAGCCGGATGACGAGCCGTCGGCCTATGGCCTGGTCATCACCCGGCAGCAGATGAACGACCGCGCCGGCGTGGATGAAATCCAGAGGGCATGGGCGGGACGTTCGGAACGTATCGCCCGACTCGGCATGCTGACGAACCGCACCGTGCCGTCCGCACCGGTACCGCAGGTCGTTGCGGAACAGCCTTACCAGCCAGTGACCCGGCAGGACCGGCCGGTGGTGCAGCAGGAATATGTCGCGGAGCGCGCGCCCGCTCCTGCAAGAGCTGCCGCGCCCGCGAAATCGGCAAGACGCAGCGGTTGCTCGGTGACGGACACCGTTTCCGGCCTGTCGCCGGACCAGGCGAACATGCGCGGTTGGTGCCTCATGGACATGAATCGTCCGATGGAAGCCGCCGATGCCTTCGAGATCGCCCTGAAAAGCCCGTCGCACAATGTGCGGGAAGATGCGGCCTACGGCCAGAGCCTTGCCTATCTGCGGCTGGGGCTGACCAAGAGTGCTGCGGTTGCCGCGACCAAGTCTCCCCAGCGGCCGGAACGCTCTTCGGAACTGCAGGTGGCCATTCTTGCCAACAGGGCTCTTGCCGCCTTCGATTCCAAGCGCTACCGCGAGGCCATCGTCTATCTCGATCAGCGCACCATGCTGCAGCCTGAGCCGATGGATCTCATGGTGCTGCGGGGTTACGCCCTGATCAAACTGGGCATGCTGGAAGACGCGCGCCGCATATTCCAGGCCGTCGCCGCCACCGGTAACCGTGACGGCCTTAAGGGACTGGGTGACATCTACGATATGGAACACCCGCAGCATTGATGGCTGTTACTGCGGAAAACGCTGTTTTCCCTGTCCGCCAGAGCGGTGAGTTGATTTCCTGAAAATACAAAACCCGCCGAGATATCGGCGGGTTTGTCAGCAGTCCGAAGACCATGCGAGGCAAGGTCTTTAATTCCGCTTTTTCTGACGTCGACGCCGTCATGGCAATCGACTAAGGCGTAGCTCCCCAAAGGGCGAGATAGGCAAAGATCATCACTGCCAATCCCGTTACGCCAATCAGTCCGTAGTCTGGCGCAGCCTTCATGCTGTCCTCCTTGTTTGAATGGCACGACTACGTTTAAGTCTGTAAAAGTCGAAGTAAATACCTGTGCCGGAAATAGAAAAGAGCTTGGTTATCACCGGGTTAAGTATCGGTCTCCAGGGGGTGGAATTTACCTGAAATTAATAATTGGCGGCCGTTTGGACGGGTGTCTGGCGTATCGGACACCCTCCCTTCCGGCCTGAAAAAAAACGAACACGGCAGGGTCGGGATTGGACCGGCCTGCCGCATTTGATCTTTGTCAGCTTGTCGTTATCGCATGTTCCATGCGTCACGACGAAGTATATCCGGGTGAGCTTACACCGCCTGATCGTGGGAAGGCTTCTCCCAGAGGTTGACTCCACCCTCGACGGCATAGCGGTCGATCTCGGCGAGTTCTTCCGCCGTGAAGGAAAGATTGCCGAGAGCTGCGACATTTTCCTCGACCTGACGAGCCGAGCTTGCGCCGATCAGCGCCGAGGTCACCCGCGGGTCGCGCAGCACCCAGGCCAGCGCCAGTTGCGCCAGCGACTGGCCGCGCCGTTCGGCGATCTTGGCGAGCGCCCGGGCACGCTCGATGTTTTCATCCTTCAGGTGTTCCGGCCGCAGGAAGTCACCGCCCGGGCGGTTGACGCGCGCATCCTGCGGAATGCCGTTCAGGTACTTGTTGGTCAGCAGGCCCTGCGCCAGCGGCGTGAAGGCGATGATGCCCGAGCCGACTTCGTCGCTTGCCGTCAGCAGGTCCTTCTCGATCCAGCGGTTGAACAGGTTGTAGGACGGCTGGTTGATCAGCAGCGGAACGTTGCGTTCGCGCAGCAGGGCCGCGATCTCGCGGGTCTTGTTGCCCGAATAGGAGGAGATGCCGACATAGAGCGCCTTGCCCTGGCGCACGGCGGAAGCGAGCGCATCGGCGGTTTCCTCGAGCGGCGTCTCGGCGTCGAAGCGGTGCGAGTAGAAGATGTCGACATAGTCTACGCCGATGCGCTTGAGGCTTTGGTCGAGACTTGAAAGCAGGGCCTTGCGCGAGCCGCCGCCAACGCCGTAGGGGCCGGGCCACATGTCCCAGCCGGCCTTGGTGGAGATGATGAGTTCGTCGCGATAGCCGGCGAGGTCCTGCTTGAGGATGCGGCCGAAATTGATCTCGGCGCTGCCGGCCGGCGGGCCGTAATTGTTGGCGAGGTCAAAATGGGTGATGCCGAGGTCGAAGGCCTTGAACAGGATCGAGCGCTGGGTTTCGAGCGTCGTGGTGTCACCGAAATTGTGCCAGAGGCCAAGCGAAATGGCCGGCAGCTTCAGGCCGCTGCGCCCGGTTCTGCGGTAGACGGCGCTGTCGTAGCGGGCGGGATTTGCTGTGTAGGTCATCAGGGGGTTCCATTGGACGTGAAAAGGCCGGATGCGGCAAAACCGCATCCGGCGAGGTTGGCTTACCATGAACTAGAGCAAAATCCGACCGGAGTGAAATGAGGATCGATGGGACTGTGCTTCAAGAAAGAGGGTCTCAGAGCGCGCCGTGCCGTGGCGGCAGGAGACCGTTGAGATAGTAGTTGCCGATATGGTGATATTTCCACCGGACCGGATCGTGCAGCGAGTGGGTCCTCGCATTGCGCCAGTAGCGGTCGAGCCCGTAGCTTTCGAGCGTCGAGCGGGCGCCGCCGAGTTCGATCAGCTTGGTCGAGGCAAGCTGGGCCACCTCGGTGCCGAGCGCCTTCACCTCTGCGACCGCGATGGAAGCTTCCGCCACCGTCTTCTCGTTGGGATCGGCCGTCGCAATGTCCAGCAGACGGCCGGCCCTTGCCAGCAGCGCATCCGCCGCATGAACTCGGATCGAGACGTCGCCGACCGCGTGGATCGTGTGCGGGTCCTCGTATCCGTGCTCGATGGTCAGTTCGAAGAATGGCCGCGAATAGGCCCGGACATAGGAGACCGTTTCGGCGAGCGCCCCGCGAGCGATCCCGACCTGTACCGCCGAATGGATGATCTGCGCGAAGGGACCCATCCCCGTCGGCTTTTCGAAGACGATGTCATGATCGACCACCTGGAAAGGTGTGATCTCCACGTCGTCAAAGGTCACCGTGCCGCTGCCCGTCGAACGCTGGCCGAAGGAAGTCCAGTCGTCGACGAAATCGACGCCCGGCGTCGAGCGATCGATGAAGACGACATGCACCCGGCCGTCCCAGTTCTTGGCGACGGCCACGATGATGTGGGCGAAGAGCGAACCGGTCGAATAGAATTTCTGGCCGTTGAGCAGCAGCTTGCCGCCTTCGTTGCGGAAATTCGTCTTGTAGTCGACCGGTGTCCTCGTGCCGATTTCGGTGAACGCGTTGCCGAGCCGGTCGCCGTCGAGGATGCGCTGGAAATAGTGCTTCTTCTGCTCCTCGCTGCCGGCAAGGCGAAGCGCCTCGACCATGTAGAAATGGTTTTGCGGGATCTGCCCGATGGAGGAGTCGGCGGCGGAAATGATCGCCGTCACTTCGGCAAGCGTGACTGTCGAGACACCCGCGCCGCCATATTCCTTCGGCACGGTGATGGCCCAGAGGCCGGCTTGAGAAAAGCGCTCGATCTCGGCAATCGGCAGGCGCCGCTCACGGTCGCGGGCCGCGGCTCCCGCGGCGAAATCCCGCGCCAGTTCCTTCGCCACGGCGATAGCCTCGGCATCATCCTTGATGACGTTAGCCTTCGTGCGGCGCGGCGGGATATGCGGTGCCGGCCGGCCGGCGGTAAGCGCGGCCTCCCGGTGCAGTTTACGGTCGTTCTGGCTCATCGCTTCGACCTCAGTTCCAGGCATGACGCGGCGGGTTGACGCCGTTCAGGTAGTAATTGCCGACGTGGTAGAACTTCCAGCGCACCGGATCGTGCAGCGTGTGCACGCGGGCGTTGCGCCAGTGTCGGTCGAGGCCGTGCTCGGCGAGCGTCGAGCGGGTGCCGGCCAGTTCGAACAGCTTGTTGGTCGCGAGGATTGCCACCTCCGTCGTCAGCACCTTGGATTCGGCCGTCTTGATCGTCGCTTCCGAGACCGTCTGCTCGTTGGCGTCGGCATCCGCGACGTCGATGCTGCGACCGGCGATATCGAGAAGGGCTTCCGCGGCATGCAGCTTGATCTGCAGGTCGCCGATGGCTGCGATTGTGAAGAGGTCTTCGCCTGCCGTCTCCTTGCCGCTGTCGATCCACGGACGGCTCTGGGTCTTGACGAAGGCGATGGTGTCTTCGATCGCGCCGCGGGCGATGCCGAGATCGATGGCCGACTGGATGATCTGGGAAACCGGGCCGGCAACGGTCGGGTGCTCGAAGGAGGTGACGTGCAGCGCGCGCGCCTTCGCGACCTTGACGTTTTCGATGCGAACCGCGCCCGAAGCGGTGGTGCGCTGGCCGAAGCTCGACCAGTTGTTGGTCACGGTCAGGCCCTGCGCCTCGCGGTCGGCGAAGACCAGATAGGCCTGTCCGTCCTCGGTCACGGCGACGATCGGCACGACATGGGCGAGCAGCGCGCCGGTGGTGTAGAATTTCTCGCCGTTGACGACGGCCTCGTCGCCTTCGAAGCGCACCCGTGTCTCGAAGGCTGCGACGTTCTTGCTCTTCAGTTCGGAGAAGGCGTTGCCGAAGCGGATGCCGGAAAGCGCCAGTGCAAACAGGTCGCGCTTCTGCTCCTCGGTGCCGTCGAGGTCGATGGTGCCGACGATCGCCAGATGGTTCTGGGTGATCTGGGCAATCGCCGGGTCGGCCGTCGCGATGATGGAGATGACCCTGGCGAGCGTGGCGTAGGAGACGCCCGGGCCGCCATAGGCCTTCGGCACGTTGATGCTCCACAGGCCGCTCTGGGAATATTCGTCGAGTTCTGCAATCGGCAGCAAGCCTTCACGGTCGCGCAGCGCAGCACCCACCTTGAACTTCTCGGCGAGCTTTTCAGCGATCTCGATGGCCTCGGCATCGCTCTTCACGATGTGCGCGGGCTGTGCCGGCCGCGGACGCGGCGGCACCGGATCGGCGGAGTTGACGCGGGGATGGACGGAGTAATCGATCTTGGTTTCTGGAACGGTACCCATGGTGATGTCCTCGGTAAAATGAAAGGTTGAATGAAAAATCAGCTACCGGTGGGAAGCAGGGCTTCGCTGCGCTTGACCGCCTCGATGTCGCGGTAGCGGGCGCCCGGATGGGGAGCCTCGAGCCGCGCGCCGCGGCCGAACAGCTTTTCGCGCAGCGTGCCGGGCCGGTATTCGGTGGGATAGACGCCACGCTTCTGCAGTTCCGGCACCAGATAGCCGACGATGTTTTCGAAGGTCTCGGGCGTTACCGCATAGGCGAGGTTGAAGCCGTCGACGCCGGTTTCCTCAACCCACTGCTGCAATTCGTCGGCAACGGTTGCCGGCGAGCCGACCACGACCGGACCCATGCCGCCGACGCCACCCCATTCGGCAAGCTCGCGAATGGTCCACCGCTTGTTCGGATCGCCTTCCGAGAGGCTTTCCACCGCCGAGTGGATCGCATTGGTCTCGACCTTGCGCACGAGGTCGTCGGGCCGGTAGCGGGAGAAATCGATGCCGGTCCAGCCGGACATGAACACCAGCGAGCCGTCATAGGAGACGTAGTCGAGGTATTCGCGGAACTTCGCCTTGGCCTTCTCGTCGGTCTCGTCGACGATGACGGTCAGCAGGTTGTAGATCTTCAGGCTGTCGCGCGTGCGGCCGGCGGCCGCGGCCCGGGCGGTGACGTCGGCCACATAGTTGCGCAGGATCGTTTTGGTCTGCGCGGCCACGAACACGCATTCGGCATGTTCTGCGGCAAACTTCTTGCCCGCGCCGGATGCGCCGGCCTGATAGAGAACCGGCGTGCGCTGCGGCGATGGCTCGGTCAAGGCATAGCCCGGCACATCGAAATACTTGCCCTTGTGGCCGATCTCGTGAACCTTTTCCGGCAGCGTGAATACCCGGTTTTCCCGGTCGCGCACCACGGCGCCATCTTCCCACGATCCCTCGAGCAGCTTGTAGATCACCTCGAGATATTCGTTGGCGATGTCATAGCGGTTGTCGTGCCGCTGCAGGCCCGCCTGACCGATGTTCTTCGCGCCGCTCTCCAGATAGGAGGTAACGATGTTCCAGCCGACGCGTCCCTTCGTGTGGTGGTCGGCGGTCGCCAGCCGTCGGGCGAAGGTGTAGGGGTGCTCGAAGGATGTCGAAGCCGTGATCCCGATGCCGAGATGCTCGGTCGCAAGCGCGATGGGCGCCGCAAGCTGCAGCGGATCGTTCACCGGGATCTGCGCCGCCTGGTGAATGGCGTGGTAGTTGTCGCCCTTGTAGACGTCGTAATAGCCGATGACATCGGCAATGAAGATGCCGTCGAAAATGCCGCTTTCCAGTGTGCGTGCGAGATCCTGCCAGTAGTCCAGATCCTTGTATTTCCAGGATCGGTCGCGGGGATGCGCCCACAGGCCGGGCGACTGATGGCCAACGCAGTTCATGTCGAACGCGTTGAAGTGAATGGTCTTGGTCATGAAATGGCTCCGTTCGATTTCGCCAACCGCCTGTCGGTCAGCATCGCAGACCGGTTCCGCAAGGACAGTCATTCTATATTTTTTATAGATTACTTGGAGGAAGGTTTTTTCTCGACATCGCGGTTTCGCAGAAAAGTGGCCGGAGATGACATCCGTCAAGTCCGATGCCCGCGACGGGCCGGGAGCATTCGACCCATGCGTTTGGCGGGGATTTCAGCAAAACCATTCCGCATCGACACGGAAGCGTAATAAAACATACTTTGTCTATTTTATTTATAGACTTTAGCGTTTGCATCAAATGTCGCAAGGACATTGCAGGGGCAAATGCAAATGGTCAATCCGATCTTCGGGAAATCCGGAACCTCCATTTTCGAATCCATGTCGCGTCTGGCGTCGGAAACGGGGTCCATCAACCTCGGCCAGGGCTTTCCGGAAGGTTTCGAGCCACGCGAGCTGATCGATGCGGCAGTGGAGGCCCTGCAAAATGGTCCGCACCAGTATCCGCCGATGATGGGCCTGCCGGCGCTGCGCAAGGCGGTCGCCGACAATGCCAAGCGGTTCCTCGGCCTCGATATCGACTGGCAGAGCGAGGTTCTCGTGACCTCGGGCGCCACCGAAGCCTTGACCGACACCTTCCTTGCGCTTCTCGACCGGGACGAGGAGGTGATCGTCTTCGAACCGGTCTACGACGCCTATGCGACGCTGATCCGGCGCGCCGGCGGCAAGGTCGTGCCGGTGCGGCTCGCACCGCCCCATTGGGAATTGCCCCGCGAAGCGCTGACGAAGGCCATTACCGCGAAAACCCGGCTGATCGTCATCAACACGCCGATGAACCCGATCGGCAAGATCTTCGATCCCGAGGAGCTGCGCTTCCTGGCGGATCTCGCCATCGAACACGATCTCGTCATCGTCGCCGATGAGGTCTACGAGCATCTGGTTTTCGACGCGCGACCCCTCCATTCCCTGTTTGCCGTCGAAGGCATCCGCGACCGGGTCGTGCGCATCGGTTCCGCCGGCAAGAGCTTTTCGGTCACCGGCTGGAAGGTCGGTTACATCACGGCAAGTGCCGACCTGCTGCAGCCGATTGCCCGGGCGCATCAGTACGTGACCTTCACCACGCCGCCCGCCCTGCAGGCCGCCGTGGCCGTCGGCCTCAACCTGCCGGACGAGTATTTCCTCGGTCTTCGCAAGACGCTTGCCGCCCGTCGCGACCTGCTGGTCAAGGGCCTGCGGGATGCGGGCTTCGAGGTGGCCGACGTGCCGGCGACCTATTTCGCCGTGGCCAATGTCGCGCCGCTCGATCCCGAAGGCGACGATCTCGCTTTCTCCCGCCGGCTGACGCTGGAGGCAGGCGTCACACCCGTTCCTGTCTCGTCCTTCTATGGCGACCGCGATGTGAAGAGCCATGTCCGCTTCTGCTTCGCCAAGAAGGAGGAGACCATCATCTCGGCCGTTGCCCGGCTCCGCCGCTGGCGCGAAGGGCAGGGCTGGAGGGCGGCCTCGTGAACCGTCATGTGACCCCGCCGAACATCGGTGCCGCGATTGCGGCGCTGGAGGCGCGTTTTCCCTCGTCGGTCTCCACCGGAAAGTCGGCCCGCCGCCTGCATGCCGGCGATGAAAGCCATCACGAGCCGAGCGAACCGGATATCGTCGTGCATCCGAAGTCCACGGCCGAAGTGGTGGATGTCGTGAAGATCGCTGCGCGCAACCGCGTTCCGGTCACGCCGTTCGGTGCGGGCTCGGGGCTTGAGGGCGGCGCAATTCCCCACCGGGGCGGCATTTCGCTCGATACCTCGGAACTCTCGGAGATCTTCGAGATCCGCCCTGATGACATGATCGCCCGCGTCGGCGCCGGCGTCCGTCGTCTGGATCTCAATCAGGCGCTGCGCGACACCGGCCTGTTCTTCCCGGTCGATCCCGGTGCCAATGCCTCGATCGGCGGCATGGTCTCGACGGGTGCGAGCGGCACCAATGCGGTGCGCTTCGGCGTGATGCGGGAAAACGTGCTGGGCCTGACCGTCGTCACCGCCGAGGGCAAGGTGGTGAAAACCGGCTCGCTCGCCCGCAAGTCGTCGTCGGGATATGACCTGACGCGGCTCTTCGTCGGATCCGAGGGCACGCTCGGCGTCGTCACCGAAGTGACGCTCCGCCTGCATCCCATTCCTGATGCCGTCTCCGCCCATGCCGGTTTCGAGACGCTGGCCGGCGCGGTCAATGCCGTCACCGATATCAAGCGCGCCGGCCTGCAGATCGGCCGTGTCGAACTTCTCGATGCGCCGCTGGTCGATGTCATCAACCGCCGCGGCGACATGCGGCTCGAACCCCTGCCCACGCTGTTCTTCGAATTCCACGGCGCGCCCGCCGAGATCGCGTCCCTGTCCGGAACGATTGCCGACATCGTCAGCGAAAATGGTGGTCGCAGCCTCGAATGGCCGGCGAATGCGGAAGAAAGCCGGGTGCTCTGGGAGACCCGCCGCGATTGCCTCGCCTGGGCCAAGGCAGAGCGCGATGGCGCGCATTCCTGGCCGACGGATGTCTGCGTGCCGATTTCGAGGCTCGCCGAGGTCGTCCTCGAAACCCGGGAAGACGTCGCCCGCTCCGGCATCCCCGCCTACATCGTCGGCCATGTCGGCGACGGCAATTTCCACTGCGTCTTCATGCTCAGGCCGGAAGAGGAGGCCGAGGTCGCCCGCCTTTCCGACCGCATCGTCGAGCGCGCGCTGGCGGCCGGCGGCACGGCAAGCGGCGAGCACGGCGTCGGGCTTGGCAAGCGCAAGTTCCAGAAGCGGGAACATGGCGCGGAGGCGATCGCCCTGATGCGCAGCCTCAAGGCCGCGCTCGATCCGCACGGCATTCTCAATCCCGGCAAGGTTCTGCCGGACACCTGATCACGAACAAGTCTCTCAAAAAGGAAAAGACTGCATGCGTTATTCCTCCCTGATCGCCGGTACCGTCTCGGCCGTCGCCCTGTTCATCGCGGCCCATGGCGCGGCACTTGCCGAAACCATCAAGTTCGGCGTCACCGCCGGCCCGCACGCCCAGATCGCCGAAGCGCTGGTGCCGGTCGCCAAGGCCAAGGGCCTCGATATCCAGGTCGTCGAATTCTCCGACGGCGCGCTGATCGACCCGGCCACCAATGACGGCGATCTCGATGCCAACGGCTTCCAGCACACGCCCTATCTCGACCGCCAGAACAAGGACCGCGGCCTGAACCTCGTCGCCGTCGGCGGCAAGACCGTCCTCCTGCCGATGGCCGGCTATTCACACAAGTTCAAGTCGCTGGCCGATCTGCCGGAGGGCGCCCAGGTATCCATCCCCAACGATCCGAGCAATGCCGGCCGTGCGCTGAAGCTGCTCGAAGCCGGTGGCGTCATCAAGCTCACGCCGGGCTCCACGTACAACGCCAGCGAACTCGACATCATCGAGAACCCGAAGAACATCAAGATCATCCCGATGGAAACCGCCCAGCTGCCGCGCTCGCTGGAAGACGTGGACTTCTCGGTCATCACCTCGCACTTCGCTCTTTCGGCCGGCCTCAACCCGAAGAAGGACGGCCTGCTCGTCGAAGACCAGCTTTCCGAATATTTCTGCCTGATCGCGGTTGCGGAAAAGAACAAGGACGCTCCGTGGGTGAAGACCCTGGTCGAATCCTACAAGTCGCCGGAAGTGAAGGCCGCCATCGAGAAGACGTTCGAAGGCAACGTCATCGCCGGCTGGTGATGTCATGAACGTTCTTTCCCGCTCCCCGGATCTTGCTTTGCCTGATGACGTGGTCCCGGCCCGTTCCGTCGAGACGGCTGGCGCGCCCGTCATCCGGGTGGATGAGCTGACGAAGATCTACGATCCGAAGACAGGCCCTGTCCTCGACCGCGTTTCGCTGGCGGTTGCGGAAGGCGAGATCCACGGCATCATCGGCCGTTCCGGCGCGGGAAAGAGCACTCTGGTCCGTTGCCTGAACGGACTGGTGAAGCCGACCTCCGGCAAGGTATTTGTCGGCGGTCGCGAGATCAGCGGCCTTTCCGGTTCGGCGTTGCGCACAGCAAGGCGCGATATCGCCATGATCTTCCAGCATTTCAGTCTGTTGTCGTCGCGCACTGCCGCCGCCAATGTCGCGCTGCCGCTGGAGATCGCCGGTGTCGATCGCGAGACCATCCGGACCCGCGTGCCGAAGCTTCTTGATCTCGTCGGCCTCTCCGCCAAGGCGGACGCCTATCCGTCCGAACTCTCCGGCGGCCAGAAGCAGCGCATCGGCATTGCCCGTGCGCTGGCGCTGGAGCCGCGTGTGCTGCTGTCCGACGAGGCGACCTCGGCGCTCGATCCCGAAACCACCGAGCAGATCCTTGACCTCCTGAAGGACATCAACCATCGCCTCGGCCTGACCATCGTGCTCATCACTCACGAGATGGACGTGGTGCGCCAGATCGCCAGCCACGTCACCGTGCTGGAGCATGGCAAGGTGGTCGAGAGCGGCGAGACCTTCGACGTCTTCGCCTTCCCGCAATCACCCGTCGCCCGCTCCTTCCTCGCGAGCATCGTCGCCCATGACCTGCCGCGGGAGGTCTCCAGCCGGCTTCTTCCCGCGCCGGCCGCCAACACCGATCCCGTCCTGCGCATCGTCTTCACCGGCGACGCGGCGCACGATCCGGTGGTCGCCACGCTGGTCGAGCAATTCGGCGTGCGCCCGAACATCCTGCATGGTCGCATCGACTACATCGACGGACGGCCGCTCGGGGTCATCACCCTCGTCGCCGAAGGTGCGGAACCGAAACTGTCCGGCATCCTTGCCTATCTTTCATCCCTTGGACTTCACGGAGAGCTCGTCGGCCATGCTGTTCGATCTGTTTCCGCCGGCGCTGGTCGGCCTCGTTCTTGAATCGCTGAAGCAGACGGTGACGATGGTGGCTGCGGCCGCCTTGCTCTCGACTGTCATCGGCCTGCCGCTCGGCATCCTGCTCGTCGTCACCGCTCCCGGCCAGTTCATGGAGCGGCCGATCTTCAACCGCATCGCCGGCACGGTGGTCAATCTCGTCCGCTCCACGCCGTTCATCATCCTCATGGTGGCGATCATCCCGTTCACCCGGCTCGTCGCCGGAACCACGGTCGGTACGTTGGCGGCCATCGTGCCGCTCACCGTCGCCATCACGCCGCTTTATGCCCGCCTTGCCGAGGCCGCCATGCGCGAGGTCGACCAGAGCCTGATCGAGGCCGCGGAAAGCATGGGCGCAAGCCCGCTGCAGATCATCTGGAAGGTGCTGCTGCCGGAGGCCCTGCCGGGCATCCTTGCCGGCCAGACGGTCACGCTGGTGAGCCTCGTCGGATACTCCGCCATGGCCGGCACCGTCGGCGGCGGCGGTCTCGGCGACCTCGGCATCCGCTTCGGTTACCAGCGCTTCATGCCGGAAGTGATGATCGCCGTCGTCGTCATCCTCGTGGTGATCGTCCAATCGATCCAGATGATCGGCGACTGGACCGCCCGCATCGTCAACCACCGGGTTGCCCGCCGCCGGGCCGCCGCATGACCCCTAGCGTAAACGGGCTCTGTCCGACCGAATTCGTCGCCGGCGTTCCGGCGCTTGCAAGAAAAGGAGAAATGTCATGACCATTCATACTCTGCCAGTTGATCTGCCGCTGGTCGATATCTCGCGCTTCCACGCCTCGCCCGAGGAGCGCGAAAGCTTCATCGCCGACCTGCGCCGCACCCTTCACGACCACGGCTTCTTCTATCTCACCGGCCATGGCGTCGATCCCAAGCTGATCGCCGACGTGATCGCCACTTCCAAGCAGTTTTTCGCGCTGCCGCTGGAGCAGAAGCTGGAAATCGAGATGGTCAAGTCGCCCCATTTCCGCGGCTATAACCGCGCCGGCTACGAGCGCACCCGCGGCGAGCAGGACTGGCGCGAACAGCTCGACATCAACACCGAGGGCGAGGCCGTCAAGCTCGGTCCCGATACCCCCGCCTGGAAGCGCCTGTTCGGCCCCAACCAGTGGCCGTCCGCCCTCCCGGAGCTGAAGCCCTTGCTGCTCGCCTATCAGGCCGAAGTAACCCGTATCGGCATCGACATCCTCAAGGCCATCGCCGTGGCGCTCGGCCAGCCGGAGAATGCCTTCGCCGAGATCTACGAGCCGCAGCCCTCGCAGCTCCTGAAGATCATCCGCTATCCCGGCCGCGAAGTCGCCAAGTCCGACCAGGGCGTCGGCGCCCACAAGGATGGCGGTTTCGTCACCGTGCTCCTGCAGGATACCGTTCCGGGCCTGCGTGTGCAGACCGAAGACGGCGTGTGGCTCGAAGCCCCCCCGATCCCGGGAACCTTCGTCATCAACACCGGCGAACTTCTGGAACTCGCGACCAACGGTTTCGTCCGCGCCGACGTGCATGACGTCGTAGCCCCGCCGGCCGGTGTCGAGCGCTTCTCCGTCGCCTTCTTCCTCGGCTCGCGCTACGACGCGACGATCCCGGTCATCGACCTGCCGGACGAACTGAAGCGCGACGAACGCGGCGTGACCGTCGACCCGCTCAACCCGATCTTCCGCGAAGTGGGCCAGAACCACCTGAAGAGCCGCCTCCGTTCGCATCCGGATGTCGCGCGTGCCCATCACGCCGACCTCCTGACCCCGGAACAGCTCGCCGGTCCGGCCGTTGCCCAGGCCTATTGAGGGCAGGGATCGATGAGGACAGCCTCCCGCCGGATCTGCCGGCGGGAGGCTGGTACAGGCGTCCCGGCAGTGTCTTCGAAAGAGTAGAAAATTCCCATTCGGCAATTCTCATTAGTCTATAAAATCTATCAACTAACACTGCTTTTATTATCCTGTCCCCGGATCTCATTGAAGGGGACGAACAATGACCAGCAATTCCTCACCCGAGACGCAGCCGGCAAGCGGCGCTCTCTCCCGCCGCACCCTCATCAAGACGGCAGGCCTCGCCGGAGCGGCCGCAGCCGTCGGCGTCTTCGGCGCCCGCACGACGAGCTACGCCGTTGCCGGCAATCTCATTCCGATCAAGCTCGAATGGACGGAAGTGGCGGCCTGTCATTCTCCCGTAGGCTTCGGTCTCGCCAAGGGCACTTACGCAAAGCACGGCCTCGACGTAGAGCTGTTCTATCAGGGCGCCAGCGGCCAGACGCTCATTCAGGCGCTTGCCACCCGCAAGGCGGAAGCCGGCCCGGGTCTTCTCTATGATTGGCTGAAGCCGATCGAGCAGGGCTTCGACGTCAAGCTCTTCGCCGGCTCCCATGGCGGTTGCCAGCGCGTTCTGGTCAAGCCGGATTCCGGTATCAAGACGCTGACCGACCTCAAGGGCAAGACGATCGGCACCTTCGACGTCATGTCCCCCTCTCGCGTCGCCTTCTCGGTCGCGCTCGCCAAGGCCGGCCTCAATCCGGAAACCGATGTCACCTGGAAGGTCTTCCCCTTCGATCTCGTTGCCGAAGGCGTGCTGAAGGGCGAGGCCGATGCCGTCGCGCATATGGATCCCTGGGCCTATTCCTATGAAAAACAGCATGGTTTCGTGAAGATCGCCGACACCCAGACCGGCACCTTCCAGGATCGCGTCTGCTGCGTTCTCGGCGTCAACGGCGATTACTACGAGGCCAACAAGGACGCCATCAAGCGTGTCGCTGCGGCCAACCTCGAAATCCACCAGTACACCGCGCAGCATCCGGACGAAGTGGCGAAGTGGTATTTCGACACGCTGAAGCCCGGCCTGCCGCTCGAGGATCTGACCGAGGTTCTCGCGTCCTTCACCTATCACGACCACTGGTTCGGCAAGGAACTCGTGAAGGAGGTGAAGACCGGCTACGAGGACCTGAAGCTTACCGGCGTTGCCGATGCCTCCACCGATCCGGAGGAAATCGCAAACCGCATCACCATCGACATCTTTGCGTGAGCCGGCCATGAGCGACGTCATCCGAAGCGAATTCGGCGCGGTTTCCGGGGCGGTGCCGCTCCGGGGCCGGGCGCCCTGGCGGGACGGCCTTCTGGCCGCCGCCACCTGGGGCGCGGCAGCCGCGGTCACCTGGTTTCTCCCCGATGTGATCACCTGGGGCGCAACCGGCCTCTTCGCGCTCGTGGTGGCGATCGGCGCGGCCATCTTCCTCGTGCTTTCCTTCGCCGTGCCACGGCTCGGCGAAGGGGCAAGGACGCTCGTGCATTACGGCCCCTGGTTCATCGCCATCGGCGTCTGGTTCACGGTGTGGGAACTGCTGACCGCCAAGCTCGGCTGGCTCCCCAAGCCCTTCTTTTCGCCGCCGCAGGGCCTGCTGCATGTCTATGTCACGGATTGGGAGAGGCTTCTCGTCTGCGTCGCCTATACCGCGCGTCTCTGGGGCCTTGGCTTCTTCTCCGGCATCGTCGTCGGCTTTGCCGCCGGCGTGGCGCTGGGCTGGTCCAGGCGTTTCGCCTATTGGGGCATGCCGATCCTGAAGCTCATCGGGCCGGTTCCCGCCAGCGCCTGGATCCCCTGCACATTCTTTATTTTCCCGTCGACCTTCCACGCCTCGATCTTCCTCGTGGCGCTCGCCTCGGGCATTCCGGTCGCGATCCTGACGGCCGCCGGCGTCGAACAGGTAAACCGCTCCTATTACGACGTCGCCCGCACGCTCGGCGCCTCCAATCGCTACCTGATCTTCAAGGTCGCGATCCCCGCCTCGCTGCCCAACGTCTTCGTCGGCCTGTTCATGGGCCTCTATTACTCCTTCGCCGTGCTGGTCGTTGCCGAAATGCTCGGCGCCAAGTTCGGCCTCGGCTGGTACCTGCAGTTCAACACCGCCTATTCGGCCTACGCCAATGTCTATGCTGCCCTGATCGTCATGGCGCTGATCTGCGCAGGCCTGGTCAGGCTGCAGTTCATCCTGCGCGACAGGCTGCTCGGCTGGCAGAAGGGGATCCTCTGATGGCGCTCGCATTCGACACTCCGGCCACCGCCACCCGCAGCCTCGCGCTCGATATCGATCATGTCTCCCATGGCTTCGATCTCGGCACGCGCCAGCTTCAGGTGCTGGACGACGTTTCGATCAACGTGAAGCCCGGCGAGTTCGTTGCTTTGCTCGGTCCCTCGGGTTGCGGCAAGTCGACCCTGCTCAGGCTCGCCGCCGGGCTGGAACAGCCGCTGCAGGGCGAGCTTCGCGAGGACGGCGAGGTGATCCGCAAGCCGAACCCGGATCGCATCCTTGTCTTTCAGGAAGCAACGCTCTTCCCATGGCTGACCGTTCGGCGGAACATCGCCACGGGCCTCGATGCCCGCGGTGTCCTGAACGAACAGGAATACCGCATCGACGAAGTTCTGAAACTCGTCCGCCTCGAAGGCTTCGGCGATGCATTCCCGCACCAGCTTTCCGGCGGCATGGCCCAGCGTGTGGCGATTGCCCGCGCCCTGGTCAACGATCCGAAGCTGCTCCTGCTCGATGAGCCCTTCGGCAAGCTCGACTCCCTGACACGGCTTTCGATGCAGAACGAGCTCTTGCAATTGTGGAAGGACGTGGGCTTCACCGCGCTCCTGGTGACCCATGACGTGGAGGAAGCCCTGCTGCTGGCCGACCGCGTCATCGTCTTTTCCAACCGTCCGGCGCGGATCGTCTCGGAACTCGTCGTCGAAAAGGCTCATCCGCGCCGCCGCGACGATGCCGATCTCGTGCATCTGCGCCAGACGCTGCTCGAACAGCTGGGAGTGGCCCATGACGTCTGAGGCGAAGCTTCCCCTGCTGCTGGCATTTCTCGGCAGCGTCGTCACCGCTCTGGCGCTCGGCTGGTGGTGGCTGATCTTCGGCAAGGTCGTCGAGAGCGGTTACATCACCTATGCGCAGGCGGCACCCTGCTTGGCCGGCACGTCCGATCTTTGTCGGCTCGCCGAGGCGCTCTGCACCAACGACCATTTCTTCGGCATCCGCTGGTATGCGCCCGAAGCGCTCTGGGTCGGCGCGGCCCTGCTGGCAGCGGCACTCCTCAACCTGACGGTCCGGACCGGTGTCCGGTCCACCGATCAATCCCGATAACGACCGATAACGGAGGAAGAACCCATGACCATTCAGCAGTCGAGTGAGACCATCGTGCAATCGGCAACGCCACAGGCGCCCGCGGGCACCGCGACCTTCAAGAGCCGCCACCCCGAGACGCAGGCGCTGCATGGCGGCAGCTTCCGCTTCGATCCCACCACCGGCGCGGTCGCCGTGCCGATCTACCAGACAACCTCCTACCAGCTTCCCGGCACGGAAGGCGCGGACAAGCTCTTCGCGCTGGAAGCCCCCGGCCATCTCTATAGCCGCGTCTCCAACCCGACGCAGGATGCGCTCGAACAGCGTCTCGCCGAGCTTGAGGGCGGGGCGGCCGCACTTGCGGTTTCCTCCGGTCAGGCGGCCTCGGCCTTCGCGCTCCTGAACCTTGCCCGCGCCGGCGACAACATCGTCAGCGCCGCTGGCCTCTATGGCGGCACCTGGGCGCTGTTTGCCGCAACGCTGAAGAGCTTCGGCATCGAAACCCGTTTCGTCGATGCGGCCGATCCGGAAGCCTTCGCCCGTGCCACCGACGAGCGCACCCGGGCCTATTATGCCGAATCCCTGCCCAATCCGAAGCTCGAGGTTTTCCCGATTGCCGAGGTCTCGGAAATCGGCCGCCGCTTCGGCATTCCGCTGATCGTCGATAACACCGCCGCTCCGCTGACCATCCGTCCGCTGGAACATGGTGCGGCCGTCGTGGTCTATTCCGCGACGAAGTATATTGGCGGCCACGGTACCTCCATCGGCGGCGCCATCGTCGACGGCGGCAATTTCCCCTGGGCCGAGCTCAAGGATCGCCAGCCCAATCTCAACGAGCCGGATTCGAGCTATCAGGGCAAGACCTGGATCGAGAAAGCCGATGCCATCGGCTTCCATCCCTATATCCTGCGCGCCCGCGCCGTCCTGCTGCGCGATATCGGCGCCGCCATAAGCCCGCAGAATGCCTTCCAGCTCATTCAGGGCGTCGAGACGCTGCCGCTTCGCCTGCGCCAGCACAATGACAACGCCGTCAAGGTGGCGGAATTCCTGAAAAACCATCCGAAGGTCGCCAACGTCATCTTCCCGAAGTTCCAGACGGGCGTTGCCGCGGAGCGGGCGGCGAAATACCTGAAGCCCGGTGCTTTCGGCGCCCTCGTCGGCTTCGAACTCAAGGGTGGTCGCGAGGCCGGCCGGCGCTTCATCGATGCGCTCCAGCTCTTCTATCATCTGGCCAATATCGGCGATGCCCGCTCGCTCGCCATACACCCGTCGACCACGACCCACTCGCAGCTCTCGGCCGATGACCAGCTCGCGACCGGCGTGACCCCCGGCTACGTCCGCCTGTCGATCGGCATCGAGCACCCGGACGACATCATCGCCGATCTCGCTCAGGCCATCGACGCGGCCTGAGGTTTGCACTCAAGACTTGTGACTGAAAACAGAAAGGCCGGATGGATAAGCTCCACCCGGCCTTTCCGGTTGTTGACGCAGGTCTCTGTCGAAGACTGGCGCATCGAATTCCCTGATGCCGAACTTGGTCCGGCATCAGCAGCGTGATGTCCATAGCGCGTAAGAAGTTTTTGCGATCAAGGACTTGGTTGCTCCGGTTTCCGGCTCAAGGCCGGACGAAGACGCAGCATGGGGAACGGCTCCTCTCGTCATGATCGGGCTCGTCCCGAGGATCTACCGTCGTTTCCAAGATCAGTCGCCAGATTGGATCGGCATCCGAACAACGTTGCCCATGCAGGCGCTGCTAGATGCTCGGGACGAGCCCGAGCATGACGATGGAGGAGAACTGCGTTCCTTGCTCTCAGCCCGCGACGCCGCGTTTTGCCTGCCCGTCGGCCGCCTGCCTTCCAAGCGCTTCGGCAAGTTCGCCTGCAACGGCTTCGGCATGTTCCGCCACCTGCGGCAACCCCATCAGCTCGCCGAAGGTGCCGCGTGCCAGGGGGCCGGCGATGAGGAGGTCGGGCGCAACCTCGCCACTCGCGCCAAGTGCCCGGGACTGGCGGTCGCAGGAAAGCCCGAGGCCCGTCGTGCAGAGCGACAGGTAGCCCTGTTCCTCAAGCTGCGACAGGAACGGCTGTGAATGGAGAATGCCGCCATGGGCCGGCCCGGTGGTTACCACCACGGCATCGGCCTCGATCTCTCGGTCGATGCCACCATCTCGCAGTTTGATACCGACATGAATATCGTCACCGGAGCGTGTCGCATAAGCGAGCGACGCTGCCAGGATTTCGAGCCGTCCGGCGGCGATGGCGTCGTCCAGCACCCTTTCCACCTGTGGCGCGATGCGGAAGCGATGGACGTCCCAATAGGCGCGGGCGTGACGGGCAAGCCTGCGGCGTTCACTGATGGGCAAGGCCTTCCAGATCTCCTGTCCCTGACCGCGCACCGCATCCAGCACGGGATGCCAGGTGAGGCCGAGTGCTGCGGCCTCACGCAGCGTCCGGCGGATGCGCGCCAGAAGATGCGACGCCGTGCGGGACGGTTCGGAGATGAAATCCCCGAAGGCTTCCTGGGCGACTGCCGGATGACCGCGCGAGCGCAGGCCGCGGCGCGATATCGAGACGATCCGGCCTTTATGTCCCCGGTTGGCCAATGCTGCCACCACGTCGGCCGAGGTCAGCCCGTTGCCGACGATCAGCACCCGGTCATCTGGCCGGATGCCATCGACGGCGCCCGCCACGGTCGCGTCGGGAATGAAGCGCGGATGACTGGCAAGCGTAGCGAGAACGCGAGGTGCCGCGGGTGCCGGGTGGCTGACGGCGAGCACCACGTGATCGGCCTCCAGATCGGCGCCGTCTGCACCGCTCACCCGCCATCTGCCGTTAGACCGGCGAAGCCCGGTGACTTCGGTCCGGCGATGTTCTATCCGGCCGGTGGAAAGATGCGGTGCTACCTGCGCGTAAGCGTAGTCGCCGAAGACGTGCCGGCGCGGAAAGGGCAACCCGTCGGCGGCAAACGCGTCCGGATCGTCTTTGAGCGCGTCGTTTTCCTCGACCCAGCGGATGAAGCTTTCCGGATCGTCGGGATAGAGGCTCATGCGTTCGGCGGGCACGTTGATGCGGTTCGCCGCCTCGTTGGTGTCATAGGCAAGTCCGGCACCCAGTTTTTCGCGTGGTTCGAACACCACGATGCGCGCCGCAACGCCGGCTTGCCCGCGTTCGGCCAGATGCACGGCGACCGCCGCGCCGGTAAAGCCCCCGCCGATGATCGCGACGACGGGCAGGGGAGCATAGGATGACATGTCGAAATCTCCGCAGCATGGGGCCGCGGCCCCACTTGTCTTCATCTCTCGACCGAAACTAGCCAACCGCAGGCTACAAACGAACGCATCCAATTCTATAGAATAAATGCGCAATAGATTTTCTTGCTACCGTTTCGAACACTCTACTCTTTCGAGCAAGCCATCGCACCTGTTCGAGACGGGGATCGAACGCCTCGCAAACCCGTTTGACGCGAAAATTCGTGACAGCAATCGCCGGAAAATGAGGCGGAATTATCTCTACTAATTCTATGTATTGAATCATCATGAATGCAATCGAGAGGCCGGGGGCGGTCTCCGACAGCAATCAGGAGAGGAAACGACATGACCTTCAAACGCAGAGAACTGGCGGGCCTCGTGGCAGCCGCCACCCTGTTCGCCACCCTCGGTGCCAATGCTGCTGCTGCGGCTGACGTGACCGTCAACATCGGTTACCAGCCCATCGTCGAGCCGTCCCGCGTACCGCAGGCCGATGGCACTTACGAAAAGGCAACCGGCGCCAAGATCAACTGGCAGAAGTTTGATGGCGGCGCCGACGTGATCGCGGCCATCGCATCGGGCTCGCTCGACATCGGCTATGTCGGCTCCTCGCCGCTGGCCGCCGCCGCAAGCCGCCAACTGCCGATCGAGACGATCGCGCTTGTCGGCCTGATCAGCGAAGCCGAGGCGCTCGCCGTTCGTAACATTTCCAAGCCAGAAGAGCTCGCCGGCAAGAAGATCGCCACTCCTTTCGTCTCGACCGCGCATTACAGCCTGCTCACGGCGCTGAAGCACTGGAACATCGATCCGAAGTCGGTCGAGATCCTCAACCTGCGTCCGCCGGAAATCGCCGCCGCCTGGGCCCGTGGCGATATCGACGGCGCCTATGTCTGGGATCCGGTCCTCGCCGAGATCAAGAAGTCCGGCACCGTGCTCGCCACTTCCGCCGACGTCGCCGATTGGGGCGGCCCGACCTTCGACGCATGGATCGTCAGCAAGAAGTTCGCCGATGCCAATCCGGATATCGTCGCGACCTTCGTCCGCGTGACGGGCGATGCGACCGCCGCCTATCGCGCCAATCCGGATGCGTGGAGCGCGACCTCGCCCGAGGCCGAAAAGATTGCCCGCCTGACGGGCGCCAGGCAGGAAGAGGTTCCGGCCCTTCTCAAGGGCTACATCTTCCCGACGCTCGAAGAGCAGGCCAAGTCCGATCTCCTCGGTGGTGGCACGGTCAAGGCGGTCGCCGCGACCTCTGCCTTCCTCAAGGAGCAGGGCAAGATCCCCACGACGCTTGATGACTACTCCGCCTACGTCTCGCCGCGCTGGGTGATTGAAGCCTCGAAACTCTCCTTCTGATCCTTCCATGATCCTTGCGAGTGGCCCGGCAAACGGCCGGGCCGCTCCTCCCTTGCATTCACCGGAGCCCTGACGATGAGCACCCTGTCCTTTCGCGACGTTTCGTTGCGCTATCCGCCGAGGAACGGCGATACGGGGCGTACGATTCCCGTGCTTGAGCGTATCAACCTGACGCTGAAGGCCGGCGAGTTCATTGTCGTGATCGGCCGCTCGGGGTCCGGCAAGACCAGCCTGCTCAACCTTGCCGCCGGTTTCTTGACGCCGTCCGAAGGCAGTATCGAGGTGGACGGCAAGCCGATTACCGGACCGGGTGCGGATCGTGCCGTGGTCTTCCAGGACGATGCGCTCTATCCGTGGCTTGATGCCCGCGACAACGTGGCGTTTCCGTTGAGGCTGCGTGGCATCGACCAGAAGCAGCGTCGCGCCCGCGCAGATGAACTGCTGGATCTGGTCGGCCTTGCCGGTGCCGGAAACCGCCGCATCAGGGAGCTTTCGGGCGGCATGCGCCAGCGGGTTGGCATTGCCCGGGCGCTCGCCTCCGATCCCCGCTTCCTGCTGCTCGACGAACCGCTCGGCGCGCTCGATGCGCTGACCCGCAGCAAGATGCAGGGCTTCCTGCTGGATGTCTGGGCAAAGAGCCGGTCCGGCGCGCTGCTGATTACCCATTCTATCGAGGAAGCGCTCCTGCTCGCCACCCGCGTCGTGGTGCTGTCGCCCAATCCCGGCAGGCTCGCCGCCGATATCGAGACAGGCTTTGCCACCGATCTCCTTGCCGGAGCCTCGATTGGCCAGATCAAGGCCTCGCCGCTCTACAAGCGCATGCATGACGGGCTGACCGGACTGATCCATTCCACCGCGGACGAAAACGAGGAGGCCGCATGACGATCCTGAGCGAAATCCGGGCGGAATACGCGGAGGTAGAGACCCCCGCCCGCCCGCCGAGGCGAAAGCTGGTCGTGCCGCTCTATGTCTATTCCGGCCTGACGGTGCTCGCCATCATCGCCATCTGGTGGGTGGCGGCCGCACTGGAACTCGTCTCGCCGGTCTTCCTGCCGTCGCCTGCGGTCGTCGCCGTCTCGGCCTGGAACCTCGTGACCGTCGGCTTCGTCGACAGCACCCTGCTGGAACACGTGACCGCGAGCCTTGGCCGCATTCTGGGGGCTCTTCTGGCCTCGATCCTGATCGGCGTCCCGGCCGGCATCGCCATCGGCACCAGCCGTATCGGGCGGGGCATTCTCGATCCGATCGTGGAATTCCTGCGGCCGCTGCCGCCGCTCGCCTACCTGCCGCTGATCATCATCTGGGTCGGCATCGGCGAGGCATCCAAGATCACGGTCATCGCGCTTTCCATGCTGCCGGCGATTATCCTGTCCACCGCGGCAGGGGTGAAGTCGGCCTCGTCGGATCATGTGAATGCCGCCCGCTCCTTCGGCGCGACCCGCAGCCAGCTTCTCCGCCATGTCATCCTGCCCTCGGCACTGCCGTCGATCCTCACCGGCATCCGCATCGCGCTCGGCACCGGCTGGTCGACGCTGGTCGCCGCCGAACTCGTGGCCGCCACCCGCGGCCTCGGCTTCATGATCCAGTCGGCGGCACAGTTTCTGGTCACCGACGTGGTGATCGCCGGCATCGGCGTCATCGCCCTGATCGCGATCCTGCTGGAGCTCGTCGCCCGCGCGCTGGAGCGCTGGCTCGTTCCCTGGGCAGGAGAGAAATAAGGCACGCGTGCATCTGCATCCCATGCACGACCGAAGGCTATCGGCTTGTGGTCACCCCCCTCTGGCCTGCCGGCCATCTCCCCCTCAAGGGGGGAGATCGAGGAGGATAGCGCTCGACCCTCAATACGGTCGGTATCAACTGAAGGCTGACCAACAGATCTACCGAAGGGGGACCCTTCATCCGGGGCAAGTGGCCGGCAATTTTGCCGATCTCCCCCTTGAGGGGGAGATGCCTGGCAAGGCAGAGGGGGGTAGTCAGGGGCGCCGTGTCATCCCTTGCTCCTGAATCCGAAAGATCACGACACACTCCCGTTTCCCGGACCGAGGAGGATTTACTCTTCCCGCACTGGCCGTACGATCTTCCCGGCGCTATGAGGGTGGCCGGAGAAAGAGATGTTTACCCTCAAGCGGCGCGAAACCTTCACGCAGGATATCAAGAAGAGCCGTTTCATCGCCCACGTCGCGCCGGTCGCGAGCGAGGACGAGGCGAAGGTCTTCATCGCTGCCGTGTCGGATCCTTCCGCCAACCACAATTGCTGGGCGTGGCGCATCGGCCAGGCCTATCGCTTCAGTGATGACGGTGAGCCGAGCGGCACGGCCGGAAAGCCGATCCTTCAGGCCATCGACGGTCAGGCGCTGGATGGCGCCGTAGCGGTGGTGACGCGCTTTTTCGGCGGCATCCTGCTCGGTAGCGGCGGCCTCGTCCGTGCCTATGGCGGCACGGCGGCCACCTGCCTCAGGGCGGCGGAAAAGGCCGAGATCATTCCACGCACTTTGGTCCGCTTTGGCTGCGGCTTTTCCGATCTCGCGCTCGTCAGGTCACGCCTGCTCGCCGTTCCCGATCTCAGGGTGGAAAAGGAGGAGTTCAGTGCGGAGGGCGCATGGCTCGATGTCGCCGTTCCGGTGGCGGAAGCCGAAACCGTCATCCGCATGGTCACGGACCTGACGAGCGGCCGCGCGCTGATCGACACCGGCGACTGACCGAAACGCTGCGCGCGCCGGTATCAGGACCTCAATTGGTGCCGTTATCCGGGCTTGCCTTGTCCTTGGAGGCAAGCTGCTTCCAGGAATTCTGCTGGGACATCATCGAGCGCAGATAGGCGACGTTCGCATCGGCCTGCTGCGGGTTGAGCTCCTGCCGGGCAACCTGTTCCGCTTCCTGGAAGCGGCCTTGCAGGCCGATCACCAGCGCGAGGTTCTGCCTGACACGGCTGTCTGCGCCCGGCTGCTGCGAGGCGGATTTCAGGTAGGTCTCGGCAGTGCGAAGATCCCCGCCCAGTACATAGGACATGCCGAGATTGGAGAGAATGGTCGGTTCGTTCGGCTTGATGTCGAGCCCCATGCGGTAGCGCGAGCGCGCCTCGCTCGAACGGCCGAGCTGGTCGAGAACAGCGCCTTCTGCCGAATAGAGACGCCAGTCGGGGCGGTCGGGGGTCTGCGCGCGGCCGATCGTTTCGAGCGCCTTTTCAAGCTGGCCTGCGGCGGCCTGCGCCTTGCCGAGGGCGGCGAGCACTTCGCGGTCGGCCGGATTGGCGATTGCCACCTGCTGCATCACGGCCAGAGCCTGCGCGTTGCGGCCGGTCATCATCAGAACGTTGGCATAGGTCATGCCGACATTGCGGTCCTTCGGATTGCGCTCGTAGGACTTTCCGATGCTGTCGGCGGCACTGGCGAGCTCCGGCGCGGTCATGCTTTCAACCGGCTTGGAAAGCCGCGGGATCGAGCCGGTGGTCACAGAGCGGTCGGGGCGGGAGGTGGAGGAACAACCGGCCAGCACACTTGCCGCCATCAGCAGGCAGATGCCGCCGAACACTCTCATCCGGTGGCCGGTGTCCATCCGATGATGCGAAGAAATGTGCCGAATAACCATGTTCTTGTTCCTGCTGCGGTGGCGTTTGCGCGCCATCCCATGGTGAAAAGCGGCGCAACCTCCATTCCAGCAATAATCTGTTAACCCTAACGGAGTGTTAATCGGGTCAACAGCCACGGTGATTCCGTCCGTACCGCATCGCCGCTCTTTTCTGCCCGACCCTTCTCTGAAAGACAGCCAATGGCACCCTATCAGTATATCGAGAGACACAATCCCTTCAGCTCCAAGGGTGGACATACGCTGCCCGTCTTTGCGGTCACCCCGGCGCATGTGGAGACCGGCACGATCGATCCGATCGCGCTCGATTGGGCCCGCAAGGCCGGCTTCAAGGCCGAGGCCGGATCGGTACTGCTGATCCCGACCGAGGATGGTCATCTCGGCGGCGCGCTGTTCGGCCTCGGCTCGAACCCTTCGGAAAACCCGTTCCTCACCGGCAAGCTCGCCCGCAGCCTGCCGGCAGGCGACTGGCACATCGAGACCGCGCCCCTGACCGCCAACCGGCTGTTGCTCGGCTACGGTCTCGGTTCCTATAGCTTCGACCGCTACCGTTCGGAGCGCCCGGCCGAGCCCAAGCTGCTGATCCCGCAGGATGCCGATGCCGCCGACATCAAGCGCCAGCTTGCCGGCGTCTTCCTTGCCCGCGATCTCATCAACACCCCGACCAACGACATGGGGCCTGCCGATCTCGAAAACGCCTTCCGGGCACTGGCGGAGCACTACAAGGCCGAAGCCACATCCATCGTCGGCGATGAATTGCTGGAGAAGAACTTCCCGCTGGTCCATACCGTCGGCCGCGCCAGCACCGTCGCACCGCGCCTTCTGGAAATGCGCTGGGGCAAGAAGGGCCATCCGCGCGTCACCCTCGTCGGCAAGGGCGTCTGTTTCGATACCGGCGGCCTCGACATCAAGCCGGCCTCGTCGATGCTCCTGATGAAGAAGGACATGGGCGGCGCCGCCAACGTTCTCGGCCTGGCGCTGATGATCATGGACGCCAAGCTCAAGATCGACCTGCGCGTCATCGTCCCGGCCGTCGAGAATTCCATAGCCGGCAATGCGTTCCGTCCGGGGGATGTTTACAAGAGCCGAAAGGGCCTCACGGTCCAGATCGACAACACGGATGCCGAGGGGCGCCTGATCCTGGCCGATGCGCTTGCCTATGCCGATGAGAATGCGCCGGACCTGCTGGTCGACATGGCGACGCTGACGGGTGCGGCCCGCGTGGCTCTCGGTCCCGATCTTCCGCCCTTCTTCACCGATGACGAGGACCTCGCCCACGACCTCGTCGATGCGAGCCTCGAGACCGACGACCCGCTGTGGCGCATGCCGCTCTACAAGGGTTACGAGAAGAACCTGCGCACCCCGATTGCCGACCTGACCAATGCGCCGGCCGGCGGCATGGCGGGTGCGATCACCGCCGCGCTCTTCCTGAAACGCTTCGTCGGCAAGTCGAAGAGCTGGGTGCATTTCGATATCTTCGGCTGGGCCCAGTCCGAACGTCCGCATTCGCCGATGGGTGGCGAAGCGCAAGGCATCCGCGCGCTCTATCGTTTCCTGCGCACTGGCCTGAAGTAATGGCACCGAGAGCGGCGGCCTGTGGTCGCCGCTCTTGCAATGCCGCGGCGATTGCCGGAAAAGAAATGTGCAAACGACGTCGCGGATCCGCCCATGACTGTTGAACCATGACTGTTGAACTGACCGCCACGGAGGCGCTCGGCCTCTGGCACAAGGTGACGCTGCAGCAGGTGCAGCAGGACAAGCGCGACCTGACGTTGCGCCAGATGGCGATCCTTCTCGAGATTTACCTCGTGCCGCCGCCGCATACCGTGCGCGGGCTTGCCGCGACATTGAACGTCACCAAGCCGGTCATCACCCGCGCCCTCGACACCATGGGCGAGATGGGACTGGTGGATCGCGTTCGTGACGAGCGCGACCGCCGCAGCGTTATCGTCAAGCGCACCGTGGGCGGTGCATTGTTCCTCGAAAAATATGGCGACCTGATCATCGAGCAGGGCCGCAAGCTGGGCTATTGAGACATCCATGACCAAGACCGAAACCACCCTCGACCGCAGGCTCAACGCCTACCGCGCCGATCTGGCGGATGCGACGCTCAAAGGGCAGGTGGAAGCGGCCTGTTTCGTCGAGGGGACACCGGCAAGGCTTGCCGTTCCCGTCGCGGCCCTGCGGCCGAGGCCGGATCTCGCCGCCGGTATCGACACCGAACTGCTCCTCGGCGAAGACGTCATTGTGTTCGACAGGGCCGGCGGCTTCGCCTGGGTGAAGGCGAAGGCGGATGGTTATGTCGGTTACCTGCCGGAGACGGCGCTTTCCGGCGCTGAAGCCGCCCCCACCCATCACGTCGTTGTGCCGCGCACCTTCGTCTATCCGGGGCCGGACCTGCGTTTCCCCGTGTCATCGGCTCTTTCCATGGGCAGCCGTGTTACAGTCGTCGGCGAGGCCGAAACGCGGGGCACGCGCTATCATCTCCTGACGGACGGCCGCGCCATCGTCGCGAGCCATTGTCTGCCTGTCGGCTCGTGGCCTGATGATGATTACGTCGCCGTTGCCGCCCGCTTCCTGGAAACGCCCTATCTCTGGGGCGGACGTTCGGGTTTCGGTATCGATTGCTCGGGCCTTGTGCAGCTTTCCCTGCAAATGACCGGAAGAAGCGCGCCACGCGATTCCGACATGCAGGCAGCCGGTCTCGGCGCGGTCATTTCGCGCGACGAGCTTCGCCGCGGCGATCTGGTCTTCTGGAAGGGGCATGCCGGCATCATGGAGGATGAAAGAACGCTCCTTCATGCCAACGGCCACACCATGACCGTGGCGCGCGAGGATTTTGAAGCCGCCGTCAAACGCATCGGCTGGCTCTATGAGCTGCCGACCGGCTACCGCCGCCCGGTTATCTGAAGGCAAGTTGCCTGAAAGCCGCGCGCCGATCACAAATGCGTATGCCCCTTTTCGTGAGGATAGCGCCGTCATTATATCTGGTAACGAAATGGTCAGCCGGCAAAGGATCGCGGCGGATCGTGGCAATGCGAAATGAGGACGTGATGTCGGACAGGAAACGGATGAAGCAGGGACCGAAGCTGGGGGGCTTGAAACGCGCCCTGATGGCGGGGCTGGCTGTTGCCGTTTCTTTCTCGTCCCTTCTCGATACGGCATCGGCCGCCGACAAGTTTCGCTTGCCGAATACCTTCGAAAAATCCGGGGGCGGTTCCTATTCCGATCTGCCCGGTGTCCGTCCCATGCCGCCCGGCGGTTTTTCTTCCAACTCCGGCTACGATTGTCACACCACGACGCGCTTCGTTAACCGGGGGCGCGAAAGCCCCCTTAGAAGCGGTGATGGCGTGCCTGTCGTGATCTATCGCTGCACCAAGGATGGCATGGTCTTCGAAGGCCGCAATCCGCCGTCCAAGGGCTGGTATCCCGGCGTCAATCCGCGCAACATCGACTGAACGGTAAGGGATCGCTTGCCACCTCCGGCAAGCGTCGCCACCATGGCCGCGATTCGTCACCCGCACCGGAGGCCGTCGCCATGCCGCATCACCCCGCCCGTCAATATGTCCAGGAAACCTGCGGCGTCTGCAAGCGCCTGAAATCGACGCGTGACATGACTGCTTGCGATGTCGTGCGCCCCTCGCTTGCGGAAGAACTGGACCGGACCACGCCGGACTGGCGCTCCACCGGCTGGATTTGCCACGACGACCTGCAGGAATGCCGCCGCCGCTCCGTGGAGGACATGATTCGCCGGGAGCGCGGGCAGCTGAGCGAACTCGACCGGGAGGTGATCCAGAGCATCGCCTCCCATGAAGTCCTGACGGAAAATACGGAGGAGAGTTACGAAGAGACCGTGACCCTCGGTGACCGCATTGCGGATCGGATTGCCTCCTTCGCCGGGTCCTGGACCTTCATCCTGTCCTTCCTCTTCTTCCTGGTCGCCTGGATAGTCATCAACGCCATCCCGGCGATTTTCACGAACTTCGATCCCTATCCCTTCATTCTGCTCAATCTCTTCCTGTCGATGATCGCCGCCTTCCAGGCTCCGCTCATCATGATGAGCCAGCGCCGGCAGGAGGAGAAGGACCGGCTGCGCTCGCAGAACGACTACCAGATCAATCTCAAGGCCGAACTCGAAATCCGGCATCTGCATGAGAAGCTGGACCATATCCTCGTTGGTCAGTGGGAAAGACTGTCGAAAATCCAGGCGATGCAGCTGGAGCTTTTCGAAGAGCTGTCGGACACGCGAAAACCCCCGCGCTGACCACCGGTCAGCCACGCGCAGCAAAGCGTTCCGGCCGGTGCCGGTTACTTTGCTTCGATTGTCTTTAAAGCTAAGTACTTGATCTGGCAGCGATCAAGAATGGAATGGTGCCAGAAGAGGCAACAAAAATTTCATATAAATATCAGATATTAAAAGTATTTACTGATAAATGAATGCATATTTACCAACAAGCGTACCAACTGCTGGAGCTATAGCGTCTCAGCCTTATAACTTCCACTCAGGCGACCATAGGTCGGTCGCCTTAGGGGCGGCGCCAGCGGCCGTTAATGTCCACCATGCCGTCGATCTACAGATTGTTGCGCTAAGTTCAACTTTTGCAAAACGCGGACATGACCTTAATCGGCAGTGATGGGCCGAGAACGGACTGTCCAGTTTCCGCGAGAGCATCAGTTTAGCTGACGATTGTGAAGCCGTGAGGGCTAGAGATAGTTTCTATAGCTAAAACTGAAATGCGTGCCCCACCTTATCCGGTCAGGAAGGTATGCAACCGCTCCGATAAGCAATCCAGATTCTTAGTCTCACACTCCCAGACTACAAGAACCCGCCAGCCAAGCGCTTCCAGTGCCGCTTGGCTGGTCTCGTCTCGCTGGACATTGTCTTCGAACTTTTTCTGCCAATATTCTGCGTGAGCTTTAGGCGTTGTCGCCCGTGCACATCCCGTATGTCGATGCCAGAAACATCCATGCACAAAAATAGCTTTCTTATGCCGCGAAAAGACAAGGTCGGGTGTACCGGGTAGCCCTCGGACGTGGAGCCTATATCGGAACCCCAACCTGTGGGTCGCACGCCGCACAAGCATCTCTGGCTTGCTGCCAGTCGCCTTTACCTTGGCCATCAAGCGACGGCGCTGGTCAGGTACATCTGCAAATAGATCGCGTATTTTCATGCAAGAGATGTAGCGCCAGGCACAAATCCGAACAGACCTTCGAAAGTCTCTTCGAACTTTTCGCAAACGTCACTACTTAGTCCTTCACGACCATTGTTGGACAATTGGCTCCATTGTGGCAGAGGCGTTCTCAGTAGGAACCGCTTGTAGAAACGCATCCAGCCCTGCTTGAGAGCAGGAGCTTCTGCTTTCGCAGTTATTTCGAGGAGACCACTATTCAGGACACGTTGAAGAACGTCTATCGGCCACTCCCCTGGCCAGATCGCATAGAGGGAGTGCGCCGGGATTGCCTGTGTTCGATCTATCGTGACGAAAGGCTCGTTGCATAATTCCGGCATCAGGAGCTTTGGACCGGTGGACCACAAAGTGGGAACAGCATCGATCGTTCGCCAATATTGGTCTTTCCCTCTAAACTGGCTTCTTTTACTGAGCGCTTCCCGTCGCCTGCTCACCCAAGTCTTAAAGCCGGGCCACTCTGCCGGATCTATCAGAACACCGCGGCGATCATAGGGTACAACGACCCGCAACCGGGCGGTATCGACGGCCGAACCGACCAGATCCTTTCGCTCGAGGAAGGGGCGAATAAGCTCATCCTCCACTTCGGCGACGTCATCGGTATCAAGTATGAATGTCCGCCCAGCACCGAGTGCAGGACCAACACGAACAGTGCAGCCGGCGTCATGGAGGCTTCCATGCCGCGCGAGGAGCTCACGCTGCATTGCCTGGGCTTTTTCTCTCTTGTTTGACGGTAGCTGATGAACTGGTTTGCCACTCGGCGTCAGCAAGACGATTGCACTGTAAGCGCCCACCGTTTTCATGAATGGATCGGATGGGCGCTCGTCAGCCACCGTGATGGTCCAGCCTCGCGATTTTGTGTCTTGAAGAAAGGAATCCCCGTATTGCGCAAACATCCATCTATCGCTGGTCAACGCCGCGATGGAACCGCCATCGCTCGCCCACTCTTGCATCTTATTCAAGAATGCCACCGACAAATCGCCGCGCGTGCTTACGGCCGGCAGGGTTTCGCGATAGAGACCTGCCAAGATGGCTGGAAGATTCTTCCAGCGAACGTAGGGCGGATTTGCTGCAACGTGAGTAGCGCGCCCAGGTTTCTCCAACAAAAAATCTCTTTCGCTCACCCACTTCACGACAAGTCGGTCGGCGAGTTGCGAAGGAATGTTTTCCTCGATCAGCAATTTCCGAAGTAGCCGGCGCAGGGACCTTGCGGCCCCCGGGTGGAGTTCAAAACTCCTGATCCGCGGTTCGAGATCGACCAAGGAAGATATTCGCCCGTGAGAGCGGAAAGAATGGAGAAGCCGACGAACGCCTTCCAAAAGAATTGAGCCTTCCCCGGCACATGGTTCGAGGAGAACTGCCTGCGAAAGATCTGTGTTTGAGGTCCAACCAATCAAATCGAGCAAGCGGGCTACCGTCGGAGCAGACGTGTATATCGCGCAGCGATTGTGCAATTGCTCTATCGCTGCGTGCAGTTCCATTCACTCGTCCTCTGGCAATTTCCCTTCACTGCTTATAACAATAGCGTTCGCCGAAGGGCAGTTAGAAAATCCGTTGATATAGCTAAGGGTTGAACAATTAATGAGCGTCCAGCAAACACACCTTTTGACTCGGCAGATTTTTTGAATGACCGGCTTTAGCGTCGATACCAAGCTTTTCCAGGAGCTTGGCGAGTTGCTAGTCGCGAAAGAAAGCACTGCTCTCGTCGAGCTGATCAAGAATGCCTATGATGCCGACGCCACCTTGGTAACAGTCACCGGGGTCAACCTTAGCGATCCGGCACACGGCAGCATCGTAGTATCCGACGATGGAATTGGCATGGACGCGGACGAGTTTCAGCGTGGCTTCCTAACCATTGCTGGCCGCACCAAAAACTCCGGCGACCGAAGATCCCCGGTATTTGGTCGTAGATATACCGGCGAGAAGGGGGTAGGGCGTCTTGCCTCTCACAAACTGGGGACGGTCGTAGGTGTTCAATCGCGTAAAGCCGGCCCTGCGCCCAGAGGCGTAATCACTCTTCCGTCGGCAGTATCGGAGATCGTCGCTCGAATAGATTGGGGCGCGATTGAAGCGCTAGAGACCTTGGATCAGATCGATGGAACCGGCGCGGTGACCGTTGATCAGCGGATACGACCGTCTAAGCCTAGTAGTGGAACGACGCTGCATATCGCACCGCTAAGGTCGGCCTGGTCGGATCGCGTACGCTCGAACTTTCTGCGCGAGGCCGTCACACTCGCTCCTTTGGCCGCGACCTGGAAAAAACTACCCCAAACCGCCATAGCGGATGTCGGACATCAGCGCCCTTGAGACAGAACTGGTTTAATTGAGAAGAGAGGATTTTCAGCTCATCGTAGCTCATTCAAAGGAAGCGAAGATGAGACAGAAAACCGGGCCGCAAACATCAGCGGCCGAAAAGACGATCAAGGACATCCGCCGTGCCACGCGCAAGCATCATTCGTCGGAGGAGAAGATCCGCATCGTGCTTGAAGGGCTGCGTGGCGAAGACAGCATCGCTGCGATCTGCCGCCGCGAGGGGATCACCGAAAGCCTGTATTATAGCTGGTCGAAGGAATTCCTCGAAGCGGGCAAGAAGCGCCTTGCAGGCGACACCGCCCGCTCGGCGACCAGTGACGAGGTAAAGGCTCTGCGCAAGGAGAGCCGCGACCTGAAAGAGGCGCTGGCCGATCTCACCCTGGAGAACCGCCTGCTCAAAAAAAGCATGATCGGGGATGGGGGCGACGAGGAATGAGATATCCCGCTACCGAAAAGCTTGAGATCATCCGGCTCGTTGAGCAGGCGCACCTGTCGGCCAGGCAAACCCTCGACAAGCTCGGCATCCCAAGGCCGACCTTCTACCGCTGGTATGATCGCTTCCAGACCCATGGCGTCGAAGGTCTGGAAGACCGGACGTCTGCGCCATCACGGGTGTGGAACCGCATTCCCGACGATGTCAGGGACCGGATCATCACCATGGCGCTGGATCATGCCGATCTTTCGCCACGCGAACTGGCGGTGAAGTTCACCGACACGGAAAGCTATTTTGTGTCAGAGGCTTCGGTCTATCGCCTGCTCAAGGCCCATGACCTGATTACGTCGCCTGCCTATATCGTCATCAAGGCCAACGACGAGTTCAAGGACAAGACCACGCGGCCGAACGAGATATGGCAAACCGACTTCACCTATCTGAAGGTCATTGGCTGGGGATGGTTCTACCTGTCTACCATTCTCGACGACTATTCCCGTTACGTCATCGCCTGGAAGCTGTGCACCGGCATGAAAGTCGATGACGTCACCGACACGCTCGATCTGGCATTGGCCGCATCAGGCTGCGACAAGGTCAAGGTCGAGCACCGGCCACGCCTGCTGTCCGACAACGGCCCGTGTTACGTCGCCTCCGATCTCGGTGAATGGCTGGAGAAATACAAGATCGACCAGGTCCACGGTGCTCCCGGCCATCCGCAAACGCAGGGCAAGATCGAGCGTTGGCACCAAACACTCAAGAACCGCATCCTGCTCGAAAACTACTTCTTCCAGGAAGACCTAGAAGCGCAGATCGCGGCCTTCGTCGAGCACTACAATCATCGCCGATATCACGAGAGCCTCGACAATCTCACCCCGGCCGAAGTCTACTTCGGGCGCGGTCAGACCATCCTGCTCGAACGCGAAAGGATCAAACGAGACACCATCAAACAGCGCCGCTTGAACCACCAGGCCAAAGCAGCTTAAATCAACCCGCAGACCGAGCCGGAAACTCCATTCTTCCAAAGCCCAAAAAGTCTCAAATCATTCGACGACGGACAGCCGATAAAGCGCTTTACGATCCGCTCATCGAAAGTGAGTGTCGAAAAGACCCGCCACTGTTCGCCCGACCAAAACATCCACTGCAATATCTGGTAGCGCTCGGCCGCGGAGGCACCGAGCAGATCGGAGCCGACTTTTTCGGCCAGGTAGATGTTGATCGCGGACGATTCGTAGAGAACGACATCGTCATCCACCATCACGGGCGAGAGCCCATGGGGATTGAGTTTTAGGAACTCGGGCGTGTGGCTCTCGCCCTTAAAGAGATCGATGTTCACCGCTTCGATGTCGATGCCCATGATCGCTGCTGCTGCGATGACGCGACGCCGGCTGCCCGAGCCGGGGTCGCCGTAAATCCGAATTGCCATGAATATTCCTTTCGCTCTGGAGCCCCTAACGGGCTGCTGGGAAATCGATTCTCATATTCTTTGAGCGAATGGAATTGACACGTATGCTATAGCACCTATTCTAATTTTGAATGACGTTTTCCTTGTGTTCTGACGTGCAATTAAATTAGCTTGATGGAGACTCGGTCGGGATAAAGGCGAGATAGCCAGCGGTCTAGCTTACCGCGTCAAAGGGCGTTTAGTAGGTCCACAGGCTGTTCGCCCCGAACTTTCCAAGCGCGGTAGACTGTGGTAGCGCGCTTCGCCTTTATACGGGCAATAGGTGGTATGTTTTGAGTTCTCAAGAAGCGACACGTCAGCATCGCGACGTTGCATGTATCGAACAGGCGGTAATGCGCTTCAGAAAGCGCCGGAGCGCCCCTCGTTTCTGCGATGCGGAGCAGCCCGCTTCTGACGACAAAGAGCGATAGGCCCCGATCGACTGTGATGGGGTGCTTTTCGTCCGGGGTGCGAACTTTGCGGTCGTTGATGAGAGTGTCCTTTCGACTGCGAGTTTATTGAACCTGAGCTGTCAGCAAAGATAGGGAGCTGTAATGAATCCTATTCCATGCCGGAATAATATTGATGGATAAGCTAGACGCGATGCGGATGTTCGTGCGCGTCGTTGAAAGCGGGAGTTTTTCGCAGGCAGCGCGGGACCTAAACATCAGCCAGCCGACCGTCAGTAAACAGCTCGCCGCGCTCGAGACGCGGCTCGGGACGCAACTTCTTGCACGAAACTCCCGGGTCCTCACCGTGACGCCCTCAGGTCAAGACTATTACGAAGCAACCATTCGTATCCTTCAAGAACTCGACGTTGTCGAAGAGACAATAGCGGAAGGCCAGTCGGCTCCCTCGGGGCTGGTGCGTGTCACCCTTTCGCCCGCATTTGGGCGAATGTTCGTCATTCCCCGACTGCTGGATTTCAGGAACAGCTTCCCCGATGTCGCGATCGAGATGGAAGTCTCCGGACGGCATGTTGACCTGATCGGGGAAGGAATAGATGTCGCGATCCGCATCGGCCGGCTTGCGGATTCAGCGCTCATCGCCCGGCATATCGGCGACATGCGGATGATAACCTTGGCCTCCGCCGGCTATCTTGCCCGATACGGCGCACCGCAAACGCTGGACGAATTGCGCAACCACCAGCGGATTGGCTACGTCCACCAAGGAGACATTGTGGGATGGGGCTTTAACGCCAAGGGCGAACAGGTTACGGTCGATGGGGGCGGCGCGTTCCGTACGAATGATGCCGAACATGTTCGCGGCGCGGTGCTGGCAGGCCTCGGGATTGCTCACCATGCGAGCTGGCTGTTCACCGATGAGCTGGCCTCCGGTGCGGTCGAACGCATTCTCGAGGCCTATGCGCCGCCTTCTTTTCCGATCAACGCGATTACCGCTGCGGGGCGGCGCATGCCCTCAAGGGTGCGCCATTTTATCAATTTCCTCGCAGCGATTTGCGCCGAAGTGCCCGAGTTGAGAATTGGCCAAGGCTAAGGCATCTAGGATAGGGGCAGACACCGGCATTTACGATCAACTGGACTATATCGGTGCGGAGGGACAGGTTCTGCTGCGCAGTCTTTCCTTGTGTATCGGCGCGACCCTTACCGCCGCGCCGATACGATTTTAAAGCTGCGTGATCCCACCGTCGGCAATAAGGTCGCTACCGGTTGAAAAGCTGCTCTCGTCGGATGCCAGGAAGAAGGCCGCCGCAGCCATTTCTTCGGGCCTGCCGATGCGCCCTAGAGGCGTAATCCCGGCGTAAGTGGTGCGCAGGTCATCTGCCTCTTGCTGCGTTGCCGCCTGACTGTCGATGATGGGCGTATCGACTGCGCCGGGCGACAGCGCGTTGACGCGAATGCCGCGGTCCTTGAGCTCGGCCGCAAAGGTTCGCGCAAACGATCGCAACGCCGCCTTGGTCGCAGAATAGGTCGAATGAGAGGGGAAGCCTTTCAAATGCAATCCGGACGATACGAGCACGATCGAGCCGCCGCGGGTCATCAGCGGCAGAGCCTTCTGCACGGTGAAAAACACGCCGCGCGCGTTGATCCCGAAGGTCTTGTCGAAATGTTCCGGGCTCGCGGTGGCGACCGGCGCATGTTCGACGAAGCCTGCGCTGGTCACGAGGATATCCACCACGCCCTTTTCTGCCTCCACCTGGGCAAAAATGGCGTCAAGATCCTCAATCTTCGAGACATCGCCCTGGACTATCGAGATGTTGCGCCCAATCGCCGTTCTGGCCTTCTCAAGCTCTGCAATGCGCCGCCCGGTGATGAACACGTAGGCGCCTTCGTCGACAAACCGTCGGGCGGTCGCAAGGCCGATCCCGCTGCTTCCGCCCGTAATTACGGCTATCTTTCCATCAAGTCTGGACAAGGGATTAATCCTTTCATCTGGGTGATGTTGTTGCGGCACTTAGATGCGCTTGCCGATGATGGTGCAGTAGTGCGCGGGTCGGAATTCGAGCTATTACGCCTTGGAATGGAGCCTCTGGGTGCCCTGCTGAAAAATGCAGCAAGCTTTGCGGATTTCGCACGGCGGTGAATGGACGTGGGCGATGCCGACGAGAAGAAGGCGAGCGGCGGCAACGGCTCGGGTGGCGATCTGGCGGAGAAGATCGCGGCGATCAAGGGCAAGCGCGACCGGCACAGGGCGCTGCTGGATGAACTGGAGCGCAGCGGCGAGGGCCAAATCTCGCTGACGGACCCTGATGCCCGCGCCATGGCACGAATGACGAAGGTCGGCGTCGGCTACAACGTCCAGCTCGCCGTGGACACGAAACACAAGATGATCGCCGGACAGGAGGTAAACAACCGGGTTCTCGACATGGGGCTGCTGGCGCCGACGGTTGCGGCGGCGATGGAAACGCTCGGTGTCGAGCAGATCGAGGCCGTCGCCGATCGGGGCTACTGCAAGATCGAGGACATCGAAGCGTGTGAGGCGGCCGGTGTCACGGCCTACGTGCCCAAGCCGATCCGCGGCCCTGCCGTGCGCGAAGGCTTCTTCTCCAAGGACGAGTTCCGCTACGACCCAGATGAGGACGTCTATGTCTGCCCCGGCGGGGCGACGCTCTCGCCGCTCTATCGCGGCAAGTCGCGTGACAACGTGAAGACCGACTACTGCGACCGCGCCGTCTGCAAGGGGTGAGCCCTCAAGCCTCGCTGCACCGGCAATGCCTATCGCCGCGTCTCGCGGCTGGAAAACGAAGCGGTCCTCGTTCGCATGGCCGCTCGTCTCGCTGCCCGACCCGACGTTCTCGACCTGCGGCGCGAGAGCGTCGAGCATCCCTTCGGCACCATCAAGCAATGGATGAACCAGGGCGCTTTCCTGATGCGCCGGCTGGAAAACGTGCGAGGGGAGTTCAGCCTGACCGCGCTCGCCTACAATATCAAAAGGGCCATCACCATCGTCGGAGTTCCCGGCATGATCGCCGCCGCGAAGGCATGATTGGCCGAAATTTACCTTGCGAACGCACGAAAATCGCCCCGAAACGTCCCAGTAAGGCCATATATCGCCGCCAAACGCCGATCCCTGCAAATCGCCGGAGAAATCATCCCGATTAAGGTAAAGCCCGCGCGGGAACCCAAGCCAACAGCGTTTTAGGACAGTCTGCCTAAATTTTGCGACAAAATCGCCGGCGCTGATTTTTCAGGGAATTTTCTGTCGCGAAAGTCGCGTGCAAAAGCCTCACTTGCGCGACAGTTTTTTGCGACACTAGACCGCGTCCACCCGCAAACGAAGGCTGATGCACGTTTCGACCGGATTGGTCCGCGGCTCGTCCGATGACCGGAAGGGGAACCGGGTCAATCCGAGGCTTTTGAGACGAAACCGTCCCAGCCGGCCATAGCGATCTCGGCGACGCTTTGAAGTTCGGCTCTTTCCGCTCCGTCACGGGCGCGGATCGCCATCCCACTCTGAACGGTCTGGAGAAACCTGCTGACTTTGGCGATATCGAGCGCCGGCGGAAGCTCTCCTTCGTCGACAGCCTTTTCCAGACGTGACACCAGCACGTCGAAAGCTACCGCTCGCGTCGACCGCATCAGGCCAGCGAGTTCCGCGTGACCATCGCTCCCGACCGTCCCGAGCGTCGCCATGCAACCGTGAGGCAGGTCACAGTCCGAACCGGTCATGGCGGCCGCCGAGTCATACAGATAGGCCTTCACCGCTTCTCGCACGGTGGTCGCCTGACGGAAACGTCCCCAGACCAGGTTCTCGTAGTTGGCGGCGTAGTACCGCAGTGCTTCCGCATAAAGTTCGTCCTTCGAGCCGAACGCCGCGTAGAGGCTGGTCGTCCCGACGCCCATCACCTCCGTCAGGTCCGAGATCGAAGTCGCCTCGTAACCTTTGATCCAAAACATCCGCATGGCGCGGGCCAGTGCCGCCTCACGGTCGAACGCGCGAGGCCGGCCACGTCCGGAACCTTTCGGGGCGGTTTTCACCAGTGTGCTTTTTCCATCTTTTTGCATCGATCACTACATAAACCCATTGACTTCGATTTTCAACGTCCATAGTTATTATGCATCGATCACTACATAAATGGAGTTGACATGATTGATCTGAAGGGAAAGAGAGCGCTTGTGACCGGCGGCTCTCGCGGTATAGGTGCGGCAATCGCCCAGACGCTCGCCGAACATGGCGCCGACGTCGCTCTGACGTTCCAAAGCTCGGCCGACCGCGCGACGGCGGTCGTCAAGTCGATCGAGGCTCATGGTCGGCGCGGTATCGCGATCCAGGCCGATAGCGCTGATCCGACCGCGATCCGACGAGCCGTCGACGAAGCCGTAAAGGAGCTCGGCGGTCTCGACATTCTGGTGAACAACGCCGCGATCGCGCGCTACGAGACGATCGCCGATTTCAAGATCGAGGACATCGACGCGCTCCTTGCAGTGAATGTCCGCGGCACCATTCTCGCGACGCAGGCTGCCCTTCCGCATCTCGGCGCCGGGGGCAGGGTGATAACGATCGGCTCTGCTGGCGCGGACCGGATCGTCGGCGTGACAGGCACCGTCTATTTCATGACGAAATCCGCACTGCAGTCCTTCACCCGCGGTCTGGCACAGGAACTGGGACCGCGTGACATCACGGCCAATCTGGTTCAACCGGGCTCGACTGACACCGACATGAACCCGGCAAACGGTGAGTTCTCGGACTTCCAGCGCAGCCTCATCCCGTTGGGCCGTTATGGTGCGCCAGCGGACATCGCAGTCGCCGTCGCCTTCCTCGCAAGCCCTGCCGCCCGCCAGATCACCGGGACCATCGTGAACGTCGATGGTGGGCTGCTGGCGTGAAGCCTCGCAGACCGATTGCGAACACGGAGAAGACCAATGTCGAATATTGACCTCAAAGAGTTCTACGATCGCTATATCGCCGGGCTTAACGCCCGCGATTTCGATACCGTAGCAAAGCTGATCGCCGATGACGTCCGCGTGAACGGGACAGCCTACAAGCGCAAAGATGTGATCGCGTCGCTCGAGGGCATCGCCGAGGCGGTGCCGGACTTCCACTGGACGGTTCAGGACCTTTTCACGGACCATAACCGCATCGCGGCCAGGCTGCATGACACCGGTACTCCCGTGAAGCCGTTCCTCGGACATGAGGCGACCGGCGGGTCACTAAACATCATGGAGTATGGCTCCTACCGCGTTGAGAATGGTCTTTTCGTCGATATGTGGTTCCTAATCGATGCTGCGACTGCAGGTGAGCAGTTGCGCAGCAAGGCGACTGCGTAAGGCTCCGATAAGGCCGCGGCAGATGTCGGCCGAGGGCCGGTCGCTTAACGACAATTGAGGTGCGGTCTCGGCACCCGCTGGTCTGAAGCGTGAGTGGTCGTCACGAAGACGTCCGACGAACAACTTCCCCATTCCCACACATCATCGACGTCAACAGATAATAGTCGTCAAGGCAGCCCGACACGCTGCTTTGGCAACGTTACCCTTGCTCCCGTGGATCAGCCAGTTTCTTACTGCTGAGCGCCGATGCGGAAGAAAGTTGTTGTCGAGGGCGATACTGTGTGGTGTTAAATAGGCATCTTTTTGGTATCTAAATTGTAGTAGCAGCAGCGATGTAGAGACACAGGGCTTGCGGCAGGTGCAGACTGACGAAATGCCCGCGCCACACACGGGAGGAATGACATGACCTCATTCGTCGACGACTATTTCCGCGAAGTAATCTCACGTCTCGATGCCGCCAGAATCCGACAAGCCGCTGCGATGGAGAAATGTGTTGAAGCGATCGTTACGGCCAGCCAGGACGACGGCCGTATCTATTTCTTCGGTACTGGACACTCGCATATGTTGGGGGTTGAGACCCATTATCGCGCCGGCGGACTGGCGGCGACCGTACCCGTTCTCGCCGGATCAATAATGGTTCATGAAGGCACGGTTGCCGGAACGGTGCATGAGCGCATGCCTGGCTTCGCACGGCCGATCTTGGAGCGGTATGCAATTTCGCGGGGCGATGTGTTGTTTGTCACGTCCAACTCAGGCGTCAACGCAGCGCCTCTGGAGGCTGCGGAAATAGGCCGGGAACGGGGTGCCACGGTTGTTGCGATAACTTCGGTCGAGTATTCGAAAATGGTGGCGAACGGACGCCCGCGACTGGCTGAAATGGCCCACATCGTGCTCGACAACGAAGCGCCTCCGGGCGATGCTGTGCTCACGGTTTCAGGGTCGGCGCAGAGAGTCGGTCCCGTCTCCACAATAGTGGGGGTCGCATTGGTCAATGCCATACTCGCGGAGGCCTCACGACGGCTGGCCGAGACGAGTGGAGCGCCGATATACGTCAGCGCCAATATGCCCGGAGCGGATGAGATCAACCGGCAGCTGGTGCACCGCTACCGCCCCCGAAATCCTCATCTTTGACGGACGCCGAATCTGGTCCGACCGTCCTGCAGGCACCGTCAACTTGGCGATCTTTCGAGATTGGTCCCGGGGATGCGGGATAATCCATCATCTTTCGCCGCAACACACGATAACATTACTTAAAACTATGGAGCCAAGGTAGCGGCTACTTCCGGGCGACAGCGTAGTCGATCGCCGATTGCGCGTTTGCGAACTCTGCCTGGAGCCCTCCATGTTTTTATATGAGACGCCGTTGCGTGAGACGGAGCACGTTAAAGTACGCTCCTCCCTGACATCGGATATTCGCGATCTCCATCCCTCCGTTTCGATCATCGTTCCAACGCTGAACGAAGTGGACAACATTGACCAGACCTTGGCTGATATTGTTGAAAACGTCCGGGGACGCTTTGATTTCGAGATCATCGTAACGGATGGCGGATCGACCGATGGCACATGCGAAACGGTAAGACATTGGGAAAAGCGGCACCCGATTCGCCTTGTCAGAAACGATGGATCTGGCGGGCTGGCTGCGGATGTGCTGTCAGCGGCGGCGAGGGCGCGCTTCCCGATCCTGGTCGTTCTGGATGCCGATGGAAGTCATCCGACGGCCTCGATACCGGACCTTGTCCGTCCCGTCTTCGCCGGCCAATGCGACATGGCCATCGGAAGCCGCTATGTTGAAGGTGGCCTCACCGTCGGGTGGCCATTCCACCGTCGCGTCCTCTCGCGTCTCGGTGCGGCATTCGCTTCACCGTTTACCGATATCAACGATCCACTGTCCGGTTTCTTCGCTGTGCGGCGGGAGGGCCTGTTAGCCGCTGGCGTACACGCCGAGGGATTCAAGATCGGGCTGGAGGCGATGTTCACCGGCGGGGACACCCTGACCGTGAGGGAAGTCCCGATCTCATTCTCCGATCGGCTGAGAGGAAGATCCAAGATCGGCATGAAGCAATTCGCCGCCTATCTTGGACAGTTGCTGAGGTTTTCCCGTGGGCCAGGTTCCTCAGGCGTCTTCCAACGCTTCCTGGCAGTTGGCGTCGCTGGCTTCATCCTGGACTTCGTCATGGTATTCATGATGCAGACTCTCGGCGCCGATATGACAGTTGCGCATATTTTCGGTTTCTGCGTTGCCGCCGTTTTCAACTATGCGGCACACGCGCAATGGTCCTTCGAAGGCCGGGCAACAGGTCGTATGCGGTTCGCACGCTTCATGCTCCTGTCAGCGCTAGCGCTCGCGATGCGCGGCGGTTTCATCGCGACAGCGACCGATCTCGGTCTTCCCTTCTTCTGGGTGGTGCTGATGGGCATCGCTGGCGGCGGCATCGTGAGCTACGTCGGAAACGAATTCTACGTCTTCCGAAGCAATGTGCATCTTCCTTCAACGACCCAATGGAAACTGGCGGCCATTGCCGTGCTCGCCTACGTCACCGTCCTGAGGATCGTCTATCAAGGCAGCATCGATGTTCTCCCGCAGGAGGCTTATTATTGGAATTATGCCCAGCATCCGGCCATGGGCTATCTCGATCATCCCCCGATGGTCGCATGGCTGATATGGCTGGGAACTGCCGTTTTCGGCGACTCCGAATTTGGCGTCCGGATCGGCGCCACGATGTGCTGGCTGGCCACAGCGTTCTTTGCTTTCCGGTTTGCTTACAACCTCTTCGGACGCACGCCGGCCTTCCTTACCCTCCTGCTGCTGTCGGTTCTTCCGTTCTTCTTTGCCGTTGGTGCGGTGATGACACCGGACGCACCTCTCACCGCCGCGTGGGCGGGAGCCTTGTACTTTCTGGAGCGGGCGCTGATCGGAAACCGCAAGAAGGCGTGGCTTGGCGCAGGGGTATGCATCGGTCTCGGCATGCTGTCGAAATACACGATTGCCCTGCTGGGACCGGCGACGATCGTATTTCTGATCATGCATCCGGAATCCAGGCGCTGGTTCTTCTCGAAATGGCCTTATCTCGGCGCGATTCTAGCAGCCGTCCTGTTTTCTCCGGTAATCCTGTGGAACGCGACCAACGACTGGGCGTCCTTCCAGTTTCAAGGGACCAGACGGTGGCTGGCTGACGATATCCGCATTTCCACGCACACGCTGATTGCCTATATCGCAACATTGATCGGCCCGATCGGCATATGGCTGGCCGCGGCCGGGATGCTGAGGCTGGTCCGGCTTCACGACAGGTTTGCGACGCGCAGTCAGGCAGTGTTTGTCATCGTCTTCACGCTGGTGCCGCTTTCCGTCTTCCTCGGCTTCAGCCTGCTCCACGGCGTCAAGCTGAACTGGACCGGGCCAATCTGGCTCACCCTGTTGCCGGCCATGGCGAGCGTCGTTGCCATCGCCGTCAAGGACGGTCGCGCACCACACCTCATGGCGGCCTTGAAAGTCGGTACGGCGACGAGCACTTTGCTCTTCGCTCTTGCCCTTCACTATCTCGCGCTCGGTCTTCCGTTCGTCGGCTACTCCGGCAGCCTGCGTGGCCTGCCTGTCGCCTGGGAGGAGTTCGTATCCGCCGCAGAGCGGATCAAAACGCAGGTCGCAATGGAAACAGGGGAGCCGCCGCTGCTCGTCGGCATGGACACCTACAATATCGCCAGCGAACTTGGCTTTTACAGCAGGGGACGTACGGCATTGGCCGGCATCACAAGCCAGAACCTGTTCGGAAAAAATGGACTCATGTTCAGTGTTTGGGCCTCCGACCTGCCATCCGAACCCAAAGCCGTGATCATGTATGGCTTGAAGGAGAGCAGCCTTTCCGCTGACGAACTTGAAGGGCGGTTCGAGCGCATTGGTCCCATAAGGACCCGTGTGGTAGAAAAGAACGCAGTTGCGGCGGGGAAATTCTTCTACCGGGTTGGCTACGGGTTACGACAGCTTGAATAGCGCCCGCTTCCTTCCGTCGTTGCCTGCCAGGCTGAAACAAAACTTCACAAATCGAAATATTGCACGCTGGAAAGGCGTGCAGGATGAATTTCCTATCAAGGTAGCGACAATGCAATCCAGTTCCGCAAATTCGAAAATATTGATCGTCGAGGATGATCCAGAGATCGGCAGGATGCTGGCCCAGACAATGCAGGAAAACGGCATGGTCCCGACGATCGCCGAAGACGGGAAGGTTATGCAGTCACTGCTGCGCAGCAACGCTTTCGATCTCATCCTGTTGGATGTGATGCTGCCAGGGGAGGACGGGCTGAGCATCTGCAAGCGGATTCGTTCCGAAAAGACGATTCCGATCATCCTGCTGACTGCCTTGGGCGAAGAAGTCGATCGGATCGTCGGACTGGAAGTTGGTGCCGACGACTATATCACCAAGCCATTCAGCCCGCGGGAGGTCGTCGCCCGCATCCGAAGTGTTCTGAGACGGGCATCCTACGGGCTTGTTACGGCTCCCGGCCAGGCCATACTACGCTTCGAGGGGTGGAAGATTGACCCCATTCGCAGGCAACTTCATGATCCCAGCAACGCCCGTGTCGCGCTCACCACGACAGAGTTCGACCTTTTGTTGGCGTTCTGCCGCAATCCTGGACGCGTCATTACCAGAGAGGAACTTCTTTCCTTCACGCACGCCGGTCTTGCTGGGCCGATCGAGCGAAGCATCGACGTTCACATCAGCCGGCTTCGGCAGAAGATCGAGCCCGACCCGAAAGAACCCGTTTTCCTTCAGACCGTTCGGCTTGGAGGATACACCTTCACCGCAACAGTCGAAGAGATCTGATCACCTGGGTGAATGAAGTTCTCACAGAAGTCCCGAAGGCATTTGGATATGGGCCATATCTCTTTACGCGTTAAGACGATCATTGCGAGTTATCTCGACATATCTGCTGAAGAGGTCGTGGATACCGCAAGCCTGGCTGACGATCTGGGCGCGGACTCCCTGGAGATAATGGAAATGATCATGAGGCTCGAGGAAGAGTTCGGCCTCGATATCGGCGATGATGTAATCGAAAAGATTTCAACAGTCGGAGATGCGATCAAATACCTTGAGGGCATGCGTGCCTGAGTGCCCGAACAAGGTTGCATTATCTTGATCCTCCTGCTGGACGCGCCGTGTCAGGCTGCTGCCATCCATTGCTTGCAGATGATCAGGCTACATGACGAGCCGATGTGCAATGCGACCAGAGCTGATGCAGCGAGCCGACGAGGTGCTCGATATCGGTATGCGGCGGCGGCGTCGCAATGCGCAGGCGTTCGGTCTTGCGCGCCACTGTCGTGAAAATGAAGCCGGATGTGAACGATCGGATGAAATCTCAGAGCGCAGCCGGACCGGCAATATAACCGTCCATGACGCCGAACACTTCCGCGAGACCGACGTCAGGGTGATGTAGCGGTAGCGAAGGCTGGCTTCGCGTCGAGAAGGAAACCCCTCATGTCTTTTTTTGCAATGTTCAAATCGACGGGACCGACCGGCTTCGGTTACGGCTCGACAGCGGAGCAGGTCTCCGAAGGCCTCTCGCTCGCCGGCCAAACGATTCTGGTAACGGGCTGCAATTCGGGCATCGGGCAGGAGGCGTGTCGGGTTCTGGCGCTGCGGGGCGCTCTGGTGCTGGGGACGGCACGCACTAAGGAGAAGGCCGTCTTGGCCTGCTCTGCGTTTCCCGGCAATGCGATCGGCTACGCCTGCGAGCTTGCAAATCCTTCGTCGGTGCGGGACTGCGTCGCGGCGGTCATTGCAGATGGTCACCGGCTCGACGCCATCATCTGCAATGCGGGCATTATGATGCTGCCGAAGCTTGAGAAATCACACGGATACGAGTTGCAGTTCTTCACCAACCATATCGGGCATTTCATGCTGGTAACGGGCCTGCTCGGACAGCTCAAAGACGAGGGCCGGGTGGTGATGCTCAGCAGCGAGGGGCACCGGAGTGCACCTGTCGGGGGGATTGACTTCGACAACCTCTCTGGTGACAAGAGCTACCGACCACTGGCGGCCTACGGCCAGTCGAAAATGGCCAATCTGCTCTTCGCCAAAGAATTGCAGCGGCGCTTTGCTGGTACCAGGAAGACCGCTTACGCGGTGCACCCCGGTGTCGTTGCCACCAACCTCGCCCGCAACCTGGGGCCGGCGCTCCGTCGGGTGTTGGCAGTCACAGCGCCGCTCTTTCTCAAGACGGTTGGCGAAGGTGCTGCGACCGAAGTCTTTGCTGCGGTAAACGCGAAAGCGCTGCCGTTGGCGGGAAGCTACCTCGCCGACTCGAACGTGAAGAAGCCCCGCGCCGATGCAGAAAACGCCGCGCTCGCCACTCGGCTGTGGGTCGAGTCGGAGGAAATCGTTCGGGCGCTCTAAAGACGAGACCTCGCCCGGTACGCATTACAGCCGAGGTTCTGTAACATTTGGACATCCTTCGTAAAAATACCGACCGCTTTGATCGAATAGAACAGCCACGTCCGGACCGGTGGGTTGCAAGCCGTAGCGCATGCCGTTCCTCAACCCGGTCTGGGACGCGTAGTCGCGCATCGTGCCGATCCGCCACGTCGCCACTAGGCAGTGCGACGCGTACGGCCGATCCAGGGCAAGGAGCAGTCCATGAGACCGCAGTCGAACATCATGCATATTTTCAGCCGGACAGGACGTATCGGCTGCCAAACACCAATCCGTAGCCAAGGTTTGGCGGACGCCCGGAACCCGATCGGTTCCACACACTGCGATCGGAAATCCTCCCGTTCCTTCAAGCACTGGATGATGCTTTCCGCGTTTACACTCCTCCTCGCCCTTCACGACCAGCCGCTTCTGGCCGAAGAGCGCTCTCCGTCGTTCGAGGCGACAGCAATCGAACCGGTTGTAGCGCCACTCTCCGAAGCGCTGACGTTCGCTCGCGTTCACGCGCCGGGCGGAGAAGAAATCGTTCTCGTGGCCGACTTCGAAAACGAGACCTTGTGGGGCATGCCAGTTTCCAAGCTGGGGATCTCCGGCATTGCAGATCCTATCGATGCTGCGGCGTTGCTCATGCCGCGCACCGATCTCGGCGCGCAGCTCTCAAAACGGGAAAACCTTACGACATATTCGATGACGGACGTTCTTTCGGCCGCCGGCGATTCGGCGGCGAACATCGGTACGGGAACCAATTTTCCGGAACATGCCGAGGAGGCGCGGCTCGACGGCGTTTTCTCCTTCCCTAAGTTTGGGCGACCAATGCCTCCCCGCACTCAGGTCTTCCTGGATAAGCAGAAGCAGTTGCTGGACTATGAGGTCGAGATGTGCGTCCGCTTCGATCGTACGCTGAAATCCATTGCCGACTTCGACAGTGCGGTGGCCGGCTTCTTCCTTTGTGCGGACTTCACTGATCGCGCGGAAATGATACGTCGCATCAATGTCGCCGATCCATTGAGCGGCATCGGCTTTACCGACGGCAAGAGCGGGCCTGACTATTTCCCTACCGGCCCGTTCCTCGTCGTTCCGCGTGACTGGCGCAGTTTCATCGCAAATGAGCGTATCGTCACAGAAGTTGACGGCCAGCAGCGCCAGGACGCGAGAGGACGGGAGATGATATTGGATTTCCGCAAACTGGTGGACAAGATCCTCGCTGACGACGGCGACAAGAACTTCAGCTATAAGGGTGAGCCGGTCAGTCTGACAACCGAGCCGGCCTCCCTGCCGCGCGGGGTCAACCTGATGTCCGGCACCGCGGAGGGCGTCGTGTATCGCGCGCCGACGAAGGATGAACTAAGCAGCGCAAACTCGATCGCAGCACAGCAGGCGATCGACGTGCGAGAGGCGCTGGTTGAAGTGATGTTCAACGAAGAGCGTGAAAAACAAAGCTACCTCGAGCCGGGATCGGTCGTTACCTATCGATCGATGAGGCTGGGCGAAATCAAAGTCAAGGTTGCAACCGCGCAGTAGCCAAGACCAATGTCGTGAGCCGATAAGCTGAGGGGGGAAACACCCCGGATCGATGGAGCCGGGGCTTTCCTGTAAGCCCACGGTGAGGCTTTCAACTACCCATCGTAAAGTTCAGCCCCGATTGTTGCGCCTAGACGCGCACATTTGCACCTGGCGCAATCATGCGTCTTCCACCGAGCGGATCAGCGCTTTCAGGACGTCAGGCGCTATATTGGTCTCGACCTTCAGGGCACGGCCGCCCTTGCAGCCGATCTCGATCCTCATGGGAAGAGCCGACCACCTTACTGCAGAATTGTCCACGGGTGCCGGTCGCTCAGCTTCGTCGCTCGCTTCCGCTGCGATCAATACGACCGGCAAAAACGAAACGACCGGCTCAGCCTGAGCCGTCGCGAACTTCCGCCGCCAGGTGAAAATCTGCTGGGGTTTGATATCATGCCGCCGAGCCACGTCGGCAATCCTGGCATCTGGCTTCGCCGCCTCCTGCAATATCGAAAGCTTCCCATCGTCGAACCAACCACGCCGACGCTCAACGCCCGTCCCAAAGCCTGGGACCAAACATCTAAAATGTGATTGTGGCGTAGGCGCCGCCATCAGGGTTATCTCCTACGTCGAACCGCGCATTGTGCCCTTCTGCGATGGCCTTGACGATCGTAAGACCGAGCCCCGAACCGCTTAGACCACGACCGTTAAGCCTCTCGCTTCTCCAGAACATATCGAAAGAGGAGTGCTGCACATAGTCGGGGAATCCTGGACCTTTGTCTCGCACAGAAATGAATGACTGCCCGGCTTCATCCAAACCGGTATGAATATCGATTGGACCGGAATCACCCGCGTATTTGCGCGCGTTTTCGAGCAGAGCGAGAAGAGCCTGGCGGAAACGGTCCGGATCGATCTTCGCCGGCGCGGGGCGCAGGTAAGCTCGGAAATCGACGGCGTCGCCAGCGGAAGCCTGAAACAGGGCCACCGTGTCAGAAACATGCAGAGCCAAGTCGGTCGTCGTTGTCGCCGTGACAAAGTTGATGGTGCCGGCCAATGAAAGTGTATTTAGCTGGTCCACGAGACGGGACATTCCCTGAGTTTGCACCAGCAGAGCTCGCAATTGTTCCTCGCTGGCAGGAATTACACCGTCGGTCATGCCTTGTAGATTGCCCTGCAGCACGGTTAGCGGCGTACGCAATTCGTGGGCAACCGCCCGCGTGTTAAATTTCAGGCGGGTCTCCAGAGCGAGTAACTCGCTGGCCATGCGATTGATCGTTATCGCGAGTGTTTCAACTTCTTTGGTTGCACCAGGTTCTACAGTGACCTGAAAATCGCCTTGTCGAATCTTCTCCGCGGCCGCAGTCAGGCGGGTTAGTGGTGCCACTAGCCGATAAGCCAGGACCACCCCGATTCCGCTTGTGAAAACGATCAGCACAAAGCCGACACCCAATACACCCTCGACAGGTGACGCGTCTGTGGCTTCCTCTAGTTGCGGATATAGTGGCGCTAGTGCTGCGAGAGCCTTCGGATCGGGGATCTCGCCCTTACTGAGACTCACCCAGGCAGTTCTAGCATCAGGAGGTAGCGCATCTAATGCTGATACTTCAGCATGATCAATATACCAATTGACTGAGATGTAGAGGAGCGCGATTGTTATAAGTTGAATGACAGATACCAGAGTGGCTGTCATTGTTGAGAGGGCCGGTCTAGACACCTGTCGACCTCGCGAAACGATACCCTATACCTCTCACTGCTATTATGTAGCCCTCCTGGCCACAAGTCGCCAGCTTTCGCCTCAGATTGGCGATATGCGTATCAACGGTTCGATCCAGGGCGTCGCTTTCGGGCATACACGCGTCCAATAACGATGCTCTTTCAAACGTCTTGAAAGGAGATCGAACAAAACAGACCAAAAGGCGAAACTCTGTTGCAGTCAGCGGCAGTTCAACCCGACCTTTCTCCGTTGATGCAATCGCGATGTGCGAGTCCAGTTGGACCTCGATCCCGTCGTGCCGGATAACCTCATTACCGGCAACGCCTCTGGTTCGCTTCAGTACAGCCCCTACACGCGCCACGACTTCCTGCGGGTTGAACGGCTTCGTGACGTAGTCATCAGCGCCGAGCTTCAGACCCAGTAATTTGTCTGTACTGTCATCCATCGCCGACAAGAAAATCACCGGCACAGTGGAATTTGCCCGAACCTTCGTTAGAAGATCGAAGCCATCCATATCCGGCAGGCCGATATCGAGCAGTATCAGGTCCGGCTGTAATCTCTGTACATGGGCGAGAGCCGTAAGGCCTGTTGATGATTTGGTCGTCCTGTAGCCAGCTCTTGCAAGATATCTTTCCAAGAGGGACGCTATTTCTTCATCGTCCTCGACCACCAGTACGAGAGATGAAATCATAATCAAACTCACTGACTTTGACATGCCCTTCCCCGGTTCTCGGTCAAATCTTGACAATCCGGCGAGAGAACGTGGTCCTCAACGAGGAACCACCGATGAACGTAACTGATCTCAACCACGGTCAAAAAGCAATTTCGAAAACCGTGGACGACGAAGCGTGCCATTTGCTGCCACAGGCGCTCATACTCCTGGGCTTTGTTTCCCTGATTTTCGCAGCGATGCCAGAACTTGACCTGATTGTAAGTCGTTTTTTCTGGGACCGCGCCGCTGGCTTCGAATTCAACAGAAACAGCTTCCTCATTGCATTTCGTGACGCCAACAGGTTTCTCCCTTGGGTGGTGATAGGAATTGCGACGACGCTGTTGATTCCAATTCCACTCCTCAGGAACCTGAAATATCCCCCTGCACCGCACAAGTTGCTATTCGTGCTCACGTTCTTTGCAGCGGGTCCGGGGCTGGGCGTTCACCTGATCAAGATGCTGGTTGGTAGAGCGCGTCCAAAAGAACTCGAAGAATTTGGCGGTAGTGCGTTCTTTACGCCGCCGTGGGAGCTCACCGACCAATGCGTAAGGAATTGTTCCTTCATCTCGGGAGAGGCGGCAACCGCCTTCGCACTGCTCACACTTGTCGTGTTTATCAACCCCAAATACTCGACACTTTATCTCGGAGCGGTTGGCATCGTCGCGGCAGCCTTTTCGTTCAACAGAGTGGTGTTTGGAGCCCACTTCCTGTCGGATGTGGTTATCGCTTGGAATGTGATGTTCGTTTTGGCGGTGCTCCTCTGGCGATCGTTCTCACGAAACGCGCCGCAGATCGATGCACTCTTCGCCCGTGAAACCCGCCTGACATAAGAATGCGGTCTGGCATTCCCATGGGAGAGTGCCGACGCGGAGCCGTCTGTACTGGTGTCGATATACACCTGTTCGGCTATAGCGCGTCCCCCGATGGCTCTGTTCCTTTCAATAGCCTAGAGGCAACGAAAGAAGTTTGCGTGAGATGATGCAGGATGCACGTTTAGCGGAACAGCCGGTTCAACTGTCATGTGAGCCAGAGCACCGTTCGCCTGAGCTTTCCGTCGTCGTACCGACATTCAACGAAGCACCCAATGTAGAATCGGTCGTTGGAGCGCTCGTCGCGTCATTATGCGGCATCGACTGGGAAGTCATATTCGTAGATGACGACAGTTCGGACGGTACCACAAATGTCGTGCGGCTCATTGCCCGATGTGACGGGCGTGTGCGCTGCATTCGCCGGATTGGGAGGCGTGGTCTTGCCGGGGCCTCAATCGAGGGGATGCTCTCTTCATCGGCGCCGGTCATCGCCATCATGGACGGAGACATGCAGCATGACGTGTCGCTGCTGCCGGAGATGCTGCGTCGTATCCGGGCAGGCGACGATCTCGTGATAGCGAGCCGTTTCTGCCATGCCGGCAGTGCTGGTGACGGCCTCTCTCCCACGCGTCTCGGCGGTAGCAGGGTCGCGACACGGCTTGCCCGAGACTTTCTGCACATCGATGTCAGCGATCCCATGAGCGGTTACTTCGCCATACGCCGCCCGCCCTTCGAAGCTCTCGCGCCGCGTCTTTCTACCCAAGGCTTCAAGATTCTGATGGATATCCTCGCTTCGACACCACAGCCGCTGCGGACGAGCGAAGTGCCGTTACGTTTTCGCGCGCGGCAGCACGGTGTCTCGAAGCTCGACAATCGCGTGGCGGCGGAATATCTGAGTCTCCTGCTGGCTAAGTTGACGGGCGATGTGCTTTCGCTCCGCTTCGTGCTGTTTGCCCTTATCGGCGGATTTGGTGTTGCCGTCCATCTCGCAACGCTCAAGATGGCGCTGGCATTTGGCTTGGCGTTCTCGCCGGCACAGGTGACGGCGGCCTACGTGGCGATGACCGGCAACTTCTTTCTCAACAATATTCTGACGTATCGCGACCGCAGGCTTAGGGGCTGGCGGCTGATCCCCGGCTTGGCTTCGTTCTGGGTCGTCTGCAGCATAGGCGTGATTGCCAATGTGGGTGCTGCGCAACTCGTCCACGAACAGGCTTCCAGGTGGTGGCTGGCGGGGCTGGCGGGTGCGGGTCTGGGCGCTGTCTTCAATTACGTTGCAACGTCGATGTTCACATGGCGCGCGCGTTAGTTAGCGCAGTTTGGCCAATTGCGAGGCGCTCGGTGTCGCACGCGCTGATCTCACTATCCGCCCCTCTCTGCCGGTTCTTGCTGAATCACCAAGCAGATCACGACCGTGGAGTTCCGGTCCAATGACAGCGCACCCACCACATCTCTCTGCATTCCCCGGAAAACAGTTGTCCACGTCGAGGTTGCAACAGGCAGACTTCAGCGCTGGCACACTCCGCGCTGCTGCAATGGTTATAATGCTCGGAACGCTTGCCCGTTTAGGCCTGGCAGCGCTGCTCGATCCCGGCGTCGACGAGGCTTATGCGGTGGCGGTTGCAACCCAATGGCAGCTTTCGTGGTTCGATCACCCGCCAATGGCTTTCTGGTGGGTGAAGGCGATGCGGGAGATCGCCAAGCCGTTATTCGGCGATGACGTGCCGGTGCTGGTGCTGCGGCTACCCTTCGTTTTCGCGTTCACCATAACCAGTGTGGTGATGTTTGATCTCACCCATCGCCGCTGGGGACCGAGAGCGGGATTGTGGATGGTGCTAGCGCTTAACCTGGCGCCGTTCTTCATGGTCTCCGCCGGGTCATGGTTGGTGCCGGACGGCCCTCTGGTTCTGTTTCTTTCCCTGACGGCCTGGCTGCTCGACAGGATCTTGTTTTCCGAGCATGCTCCAGCGGTCGAACGCCGTCTTTGGCTTGGCGCCGGACTGACGCTCGGGCTTGCCGGACTTTCGAAATATCACGCTGCGCTTTTCGCTGTCGGCGCGGCGGTCTTTGTTCTCGCGACGCCCCACCGCCGTCGCCTCATGATACCGGCACCTTGGCTGGCGGTTGCAATCGCCGGACTCGTGGTATCGCCGGTCTTCATTTGGAACGTGCAGCATGATTGGGTCGCATTCCTTTTCCAGTCATCGCGCGGTGTCGGTTCGGGCGGTACGAATTGGTCCGGGCTCGCTCGTTCGGTGGTCGGGCAGGCAGCCTATCTCGGTCCCTGGACGTTGATCGCTGCGCTCGCAGCAACGATCTCACTGCTTTGGAGCGGTACCCGCGCCGGTCCGGCCGCACTCCTGGCAGCACTTGGCCTGCCGTCGATCATCATCTTCACCGCGGTGCCGCTCTGGGGTGGTGATGCCCTGCCGCATTGGCAGATGCCGGGGTGGCTGTTCTTGCTGCCGATACTCGGCCACGCCATCGCCTCACGGGAGGCTCGTCGCTCCCAACCCGATCGCACAGCCAGAAGCTTTGCTGTCACCGCAGGCGCAGTCCTTGGGTTCGCGATCATTGCCGTAGCGCTGATCCGCTACACGCCACCGTCATCAGCCCTTATCGCCCGCTTGGGACTCCACACATTTCTAGAGGAATCGTTGACCTGGCGCGGCCTCGCCGACAACCTCGCTGAGCGCGGTTTGTTGCCGCCGCCTGTGACCACGCCGCAAGACCGTCCTTTGGTCGTCGCCTTCAGCTGGGTGGAAGCTTCACGTCTCGCTGAGGCGCTTGGGCCACGCGCGACAGTTCTGGTGTTTGGCGATGACCCTCGCGGTTTCGCCTTCCTTGCAGATCCGGCCGACTGGATCGGCCGCGATGTGTTGTTCGTCGGCCGCCCCGGTGCCTTTGCCCGTGGCCTGAGATCGGCCCGTCCGCATTTTACCCGCATCGATCGTCAGGCCCCCGTTGCAGTCGAGATCGGGAATGAGATCTTGTTCGAAGCGGAAGTCGCATTCGGCCGGAACCTCATATCTCCCTATCCGCTGCCGTACCCGCGACGTTAGCGGCAATTCCAGAAAAGGCGTGCCGCGGTTTCGTGCCGGGAATAGCATTAAAACGAAGCGATAGAGCTTTCTCCTGCTTCAGGAAAAGGCGAAAATGCTTGGACGCAAGCCGCAATAGTCAGTTCAGAATTAAAATCATCTACGGCGAATCGGTCATGTATCTGGAAATACATCAGGCCCGGCGATTCTCGTCAGTTCCTGCTAGGCGTGATGGCTAGTGTGGTTACATCGATGGCAGCGACCTCGATGGCACAGGAAATGCGCAATCAAACCCACTGATCTTGATATGCCCTTCCCCGGTTCTCCGTCAAATCTTGACATTCCGGCGAGAGAACGTGGTCCTCAACGAGGAGCCACCGGTGATCGTTACTGACCTTAAACACGTTCAAAAAGCAGTTTCAAAACGCGCGGAAGATATAACGCGCCATTTTCTTCCACAGGCACTTGTACTTTTGGGCTTTGTTTCGCTGCTTTTTGCAGCGATGCCGGAGATCGCCCTAATTCTAAGTCGATTTTTTTTGGAGCCCGAAGCTGGCTTCGAGCTCAACAAAAACAGCTTCCTCATTGCATTTCGCGACGTCAACAAACACGACCCTGCAAATTTTGTTCAGCGAGTAACATTGCCGACGCTGCAGAGCCTGATCGGCAAGGCTTCTCTATGAGCGACTTAAATGTTGTGCCACATCCACATATTCTTGTTTACGCCCGCAGTCCCATAGCCGCCAGCCTCAGCCAGGCGCTTGCACTGCAAGCATTGTCCGTAACAACTGTGACGGATCTGAGGGAGTTTGTGGCGGCACTGGAGCAGGACCGCTATTGGGCAATCGTGACTGGCACGATGCACATCCGGGAGGTTTGGGCAAGGACGAGCCATCCGATCATCAACTACGAGATCTTCATCCACGCCGTACCGCAGACCACCAATTCTTCTTCGGACACCAGGCCCTATTTTGATACCGGCGAATTCACCAAGCGCGTCCGCTCCCGTATGAAGAATCCACTAGAGCACGTCCGGATATCGATGAATCGATTGTGATATGACGCGCTGGCTGGTTTCGGACTCAACAATGATCGTTTTCCGTAGGCGGTTCCAACTGCGCTCTGAGATGAACGAAGCCCCAAGGTAAGCCTTCGGTGGAGCTTTCAATTACCCTTAAGATCAGCCCCGATTGTTCCGCCGAGAGTGATATCCGTAAGGCGGGATATGCACGCATCGGCCCGGATTTCCGCGCAAGGCGGCAGATTGTCGGATGTTTTCCAGCCAGCGGAAACTCTCCTTCCGCTTGATGGGAACCCGCGTCGGATTGACTTTCTTTTTCAATGCGGCGGCGCCTTTGAACTTCGACCGCGTCCAGAACTTGATGGCTGAAAGCCCCAGCGGTAGGCCATCGAGCGTGACCGTCAGGCTGGAATGCATCAACTGACCGCAGACCGTGTGCATCCTGAAGCGCCCTGCTTTGTCCTTGCCGCTATTGATGCGATACGTCATGCCGATCACATCGGTGCTTCCCGTTGATAGGTAAACTCCGTCATGTCCTGCAGGACCAGGATGAGACCGGGCGCCTCAACAAAAGGACGTCGAGTGGACTGGAAATGACCAGCGAGGATGTCCACTCTCCAACGCGGTCGTTTGAGAAGAAGTGAGAGGCCACCTTCGTGTTGGCCCGGTCCTGACACGCCAGGGGGATGCTTGTTTCCGATAGAACCGCCCATCCTTTCCACCAAATGCCGCAGACGTCCGTCAAGACGTTTATCTGCAAGACGGCAGCCCGCAAGTTCTTCATCAAATCATGGTGTCGCTGTTTCGTCCACGCACCGCTGCTCCTCGATTCGGTGCCAGGCAAGGAATCACAACGGATTTAGCTAATGCAAGAGATGTGGGTAGTTGAAAGCTCCACCGGAGGATTACGTTTTCCTCGGCTCACTTGCGTTGGATGGGCAGCTTTATTCTCGCCAACAATCCTGTCGGTTGCCAGTCGAGCAATTCCAGCCGCCCCTGATGGGCCTGCACGATTTCCGCCACGATTGACAGGCCCAGCCCGAAACCGGGATCAGCCCCGCCACGGGCGGTATCCACCTTGTAGAATGGCTCGGTCACCCGGTGGCGATGCTGTTCAGGAATGCCTGGCCCATTGTCAGCCACGTCGATCGTTACGAAGTCGCCTGCGACGGACATTGAAACTTCGACTTGGGTTCCGAATTTGGTGCCATTCTCACAAAGGTTGGTGATCGCGCGAGTCAGGGCGAGCGGCCTGACCTTCAGGATGAAACGATCAGGCCCCCTATAAGTCATATTGTGCCCCGTATCGTGGAATTCATCGCAGATCGTCTTTATGACGGAGGCCAGGTCGACGCGCTCCGGCTCTTCGACTTGCTGGCTGTCACGTAGATAGTTGAGGCTCTCCCCCAGCAGCCGATCTATTCGCTCGATGTCAGCAAGAAGTGCTTCCTTCACATCGTTCTCTCCAACACGGTCGGCGCGTAGTCGAAGACGAGTCAAAGGGGTACGAAGATCATGGCTGATGCCGCGCAGCATTGTCGTGCGAGCTTGGATCATGCCCGAGATGCGGTTTTGCATTCCGTTCAACGCGCGGGCAAGGGCGACGATCTCGACGCTTCCCCTTTCCGGAAACAACGTTGGGCCGGAGGAGATATCAGCGCGCATGGCCACGGCGGCTATGCGCCGCAGAGGGCGGGTAATCGTCCATATCGCAAAGACTGACAGTGTGACGATGAGTGTGACCAGCGCTACGAGGTAGTTGGAGCCGAATGCAAGCGCGTCGCTTCTGACAAACGTCTCCGGAAGGCGCTCGAGGAGGAGAAGACCCGTCTCGCCGATCTTGGCCGAAACGACGCGTCGGCCGTCGAGAAACGTTTTCCAGCCGCCATATGGCTCAGGTCCGCTATCTGGAGGGGACAACCAGTCGGTGATCCATTCAATGTAGGATCCTTTGGGCGACGAGTTCGTGAACCGGTTGGCCAGAGCGATCGGCGTTACGGACAGATCCCAATTGGCGCGATTGGCGACTTCAATGATGGCCTCCCTTTCCCACGGTGAGGCCACCGCAAGTACTGACGCCATCGTGGAGATTCTGTTCGATAGCGCCTCCAGATTTGCGACGTCGTAATCCTGCTGCACCCAACGCTCCAGCCGGGCGCTGGCGACGATTACGACGATCAGGCAGAGCACGATAGTCACGGTTATCTGGCCGTAAATCGTGAGCTTGGGTGAAGGCCATTTTAGTCTCAAGGTGCTTCCTCGGATATTTCGTTGCGCATCGCAAAATCAAAATCCTAAGCTTTTCATAAGGCTGGTGAGAAGAATTTTCTTGCCGCCCGATTGTTACGTTTTGTTACGGAGCGCTTGCCGAGAGCGCTCGTAATAAAACGCAACAAAAGGTAACGCCTCTCCGCTCTCATCCGTGACACTCATTGGCCATTGAGTAAACGAACGCGGCATCTTTCCGATGTCGCGCCGCAGTCACCGGAGCACTCTATGCATAGTTTCAAAAGAGCCGAATGGCGTTTTGCGTTTCGCGCGCTGTGTGTCACCGTTCCCCTCCTTTCGGCGGTTTCCAATGTTGGCGCTGCGGATGCAACCTATTCGGATCAGATTCCGGACCCTTCGTTCGATGAGACCCGGTTTGGAAAGGAGCCGAGCAAGCGTAACTGGAGCCTGATTGTTGGCGCCGGCGCTGGCTATGAGCCGAAATACGAGGGCAGCGGCGACTATGAGGTCACGCCATTGCCCGTCGTCCTGTTCACCTATGGCGATTGGCTTGAGATCGATCCGTTGGGAGTGAGCGTGACGCCGTTTGAACACAATGGCTTCTCCGTCTCCGCCAAGGTCGGCTACGAAATGGGGCGTGACGAGGACGACCATGATCGCCTCAAGGGCCTGGGGGACATCGATTTCGCGGCGACGGTTGGAGGCAAGCTCGCATACCAGTGGCAGGGCCTCGAAATCTACGCAGCGGTCGACCAGACGATCGATGGAAGCGAGAGCCTCATCGGAACCTTTGGCGTCGAATACATGACTCCGGTCACCGAGCGCTTTTTTCTGGGAGCCGAGGCCAAGGCAACTGTCGCAAATGACAAACACATGCAGGCGTACTTCGGCGTAACGCCCCAGCAGTCGGCGGCATCCGGGCTTCCGGAATACAAGGCTGAAGCCGGCCTCAAGAGGGTGGATGTGGCGGCGTCAGCTATGTACATGCTCACCGAAAACTGGCTCGTCCGCGGCGAAGCTGGCGTGGGCTTCCTCATCGGCGACGCCGCCGATAGCCCGATCATCGAGAAAAAGTTTCAGCCCTCCGCGTCGATCTTCGTCGGATACAAATTCTGACCGTCGTCGGAATGCAGTCTAGCGCTGGTCACGAAAGGCTTCACCGCTGCGTTCGTGGCCACCCTCTACAAAGCACCTTGCGGATAGCAGGTTCACAGAAGCAGGAAGGATTGATGATGATCGCGACCAGATCGACCTTCGCCACGAGCAGATTTGTTTTGCTTTGGGTTCTTTGTCCAGTTGTTGCCCTCGCCACCTTCCGATTCCTTTTCGGTGGCGTGGCCGCCACCATGGGAGATTTCCTTTACCACGCCGAAATGCGTCCGGTCGCCTTCTATGCCCATATCGTTCTTGCTTCGGTCGCACTGGTGCTTGTGCCTTTCCAATTCTGGCAAGGGCTTCGATCCAGGCAGATACAGCTTCATCGATGGCTCGGCCGAATCTACGGCATCTCGATTCTTGCCTCAGGATCAGGTGGTCTTTGGTTGGCGGCTACAACAGAGTCGGGCAACGTCGCCGCCTGGGGTTTCGGTCTCCTTGCCATCGCCTGGGTTGGCACGACAGCCTATGGCATCCTGCTCGCCATGGGACGAAATATACCTGCTCATCGCGACTGGATGATCCGGTCTGCAGCGCTGACGATGGCTGCGGTGACACTACGGATATACCTTGGATTGGGAATGGTTTTCGGTTTGGACTACGGCGACATCGTCAGCTTCCTCGGATGGGGCTGCTGGGTTCCGAATCTCCTTGCTGCCGAGTTCATCGTGCGTCGTGGCCGGAAAGGGACACTTCGGCGGGTTGCTGTCGCAAGTGTACGAACAGCATAGTGCGCTCCCGCCGTTGACACACATAAACACCGGTGCTGTGAGCTTGACCGATCGGTCGTCCGGAATGGCGAAGAGCTTCGGTTTAGTCATTTCGGCTCCTTTGCTGCACCCCACGGCCGCATGATGAGAACCCGCTGAACGATGATGTGGATTGGGAAGCCGGACGGACGGTAAGCGTCGGCTGGATGTTGAGCTGGCAGCGCACGATCTGCTGGCCGACATCCTCCACGCTGTCCTGCGCGCTCTCGCGGATAGCCTTGGCGATCTCGTTTTCGTCGTTGCCGCTGCCGATGACGTGCCGACACCGAGAAGGGTCTAGCGCGTGGCCGCCTTGAACAATTGACCCCAATGGTAATCGACGCCGTCCTCACGCCCGAAGAAGCCCTGCGGGTCCGTGCCTTGCAGCCGTTCGAGCACGATGGATGTACCATCCGGCATGATGAGTCGGCTCGGTCGCCCGGAGGTTCTAGCGGCGCAGCGCGATCAACTGATCCTACGGCTACTGCTAGGACACGGACGCCATATAAGCCTTCTCCGTGGATCGCAGCTCCATGTGATAGGCGCGCAGGTTGGTGTTGATGACAAGGTTGGTCTGTAGATCGGCCCGCGTCGGCTTCACGAGGATATGGACCTGCCGCCTGTCTCCAGCGCCGCTTTCCGTGTCTTGCACGCAGATCGTTCGCAACATTTTGCAATGCGATCACACAACGCGACGTCCGCAGATCTTTAGAGTCCGATTGCAACACCCGGTGACGTCATCGCCGGTGACGCAACGGAAGGACACGAACATGAAGCATCGCCTTACATCCAAACCGTCGAAGGCTATGCGCGCGGGCATGGTCGCCTCCTTTCTGGGCGCATTGATCGTGCCGCTTTTCTCCGTCGAGGCTGTTGCGCAGGAACCGAGGCCCGTCACGGTCGTCGCTGCCCGGCAGAGCGTCGTTGTCGACCGGATCGCGGTCGTCGGGACCCTAATTGCTCGCGAGGAAATCCGGGTCAATCCATTGGTGCAGGGAAGGGAAATCCGTCAAATCCTGGCGGAGGTCGGCGCGTTCGTGGAAAAGGGGCAGGCGCTCGCCATCCTCGACGATACGGACACTGTCATGCTGCTTGAAAGGAACACCGTGCAGGGGCGCCGCGCGGAAGCCGCGATCGCGCAGGAGCGCAGCAGGGTCGAGGCGTCGCTGATCACCGAGCGCGAGGCGCGCACGCTTCTGGAACGGAGCCGGTCGCTGCAAGGGAAGGGCGTCGTTTCGCAACAGGTTCTGGACGAGCATGAGAATGCCTACGCACGCGCCCTGTCGCAACTGGAACTTGCCCGTCAATCACTGGCGCTGGCCGAAGCCGACCGTGCGCTGATCGAACGCGAAGGCCTCGAAATTCGGCTCACGATCGAACGTAGCACGGTGCGCGCGCCCGCATCCGGCCTCGTGCTCACCCGCAATGCGCGGATCGGCGCGATGACGTCGTCAGGCGAACCGATGTTTATCATCGCGGAGGACGGTGACATCGAAATGGAGGCCCGCGTAAGCGAAACCGGCTTCGTCCGGCTCAGGGAAGGCATGCCCGCAGAAATACACGTCGCTGGCAGACCCGGCCCGCTTGAGGGCCGGGTCAGGCTCAGTGCTGCGCAACTCGATCCGGAGACACGGATGGGAACGGTGCGGATCGACCTTACCGGGGACGAAGGCCTGGTGGCCGGGGCTTTCGGCCGCGGCACGATCGACGCGGTGCGACGCAGGAATATTCTCCTGCCGGGGAGCGCGGTCGAAAGCCGCCGGGGCATACACAACGTTTACGTCGTGAATGACGGTATCGTGAGCCCGCGCACCGTGACGGCCGGCCTCCAGCAGGGAAATCTCCGCGAGGTTCTCGATGGATTGACCGAAGGCGAGCTGGTGGTGCTGAAAGCGGGCGGCTTCCTGAAGGCCGAGGAACGGATCGAGCCTGTCGTCGCCGGTTATCCGGCGTCTTCCGGGCGGGAGCTCTCGACGTTGCAATCTTCGCTCGCCGAAATCACGGGGGCGACTCGATGAACGGCAATATTTCGGCCTGGGCGATCCGCAAACCGCTTCCCTCGATCCTGCTATTCGCCATTTTCACGATCATCGGTCTTTACAGCTTCAGCCGGCTCCCCGTCACCTATTTCCCGACAATCGACGTGCCGCAGGTCAGCGTCACGATCGAGCAGCCGGGCGTGACGCCGACGGAACTGGAGACGGAGGTTACAAGACTTGTCGAGAATTCGATCGCTTCGTTGACCGGCATCAAGGAGGTGACATCGACCCTCAGCGAGGGACGCTCAACCACCACCGTCGAGTTCGAGCTTGGCGTCATATCCACCGACCGCGCCATTGCGGACGTGCGCGATGCAATAGCGAAGATTCGTTCCGATCTGCCCGACGATATCGACGAACCCGTGATCGAACGGATCGAGGAGGAAGCTCAGGCCGTCGCGACCTATGCCGTTTCAAGCCGGAACATGACGGCGGAAGAAGTCTCCTGGTTCATCGACGACGTACTGGTCCGCGAACTCCAGGGGCTTGCCGGGGTCGGCCGCATCGACCGCGTGGGCGGTGTCGACCGGGAAATCCATCTGGAACTGGATGCCGATAGGCTTCATGCGTTTTCGCTGACCGCGAGCGCCGTGAACGAAAGCCTCATGACGACACAACTCGACCTCTCCGGCGGGCGCAGCGAGATCAACGGCCGCGAGCAGGCGGTAACGACCAACGCCGCCGTAAGGAGCGTTTCGGACCTTGCGGACCTGCGCGTCCCGCTCACGAGCGGCAATCACATTAGGCTTGGCGAGCTTGGCAACATCGACGACACGGTCGCGGAGCCGCGGGTTTTCGCCGCTCTCGATGGTGCTGACGTCGCGGGATTTTCCATCTTCCGTTCGCAGGGGGCAAGCGATGTGAGCGTCGCGGCTGCCGTTGCGGCTGCCGTGAGCGATCTCGGCACACGCTATCGCGATGTGGATTTTAGTCTTGTCGACGAAAGCGTCTCGTACACCGCGGGCAACTACCACGCGGCGATGAATACGCTGCTTGAGGGCGCCGCGCTGGCGGTGGTGGTCGTCTTCCTGTTCCTGCGCGACTGGCGCGCGACCCTTGTCGCGGCCGTCGCCCTGCCGCTTTCGATCATCCCGACCTTTTTCGTCATCGATATGCTGGGCTTCTCGCTCAACATCATCAGCTTGCTGGCCATCACGCTCGTCACCGGCATTCTGGTCGATGACGCGATCGTCGAGATCGAGAACGTCGTGCGCCATCGCAATATGGGCAAGTCCGCCCGGCGCGCCGCACTGGATGCGTCCGGTGAAATCGGCCTTGCCGTCATCGCCATCTCGGCGACCATCATCGCCGTATTCGCGCCGGTCGGAATGATGAGCGGTATCGTCGGCCTCTACTTCAGGGAGTTCGGCCTGACCGTCGCCATTGCCGTGTTCTTCTCGCTTCTGGTGGCGCGCCTAATCACGCCGATCATGGCTGCCCATATCATGACGACCAAGCCACCGAAGGAACAGCAGAAAGGCCTGCCCGGACGAACCTACGAGCGTTTCCTGCGGTTCACCTTGCGCTGGCGCGGGGTGACGGTCGTCCTCGCCATCGGCTTCTTCGTTCTTTCGATGATGTCGCTGATGTCGCTTCCGACAGCCTTCCTTCCGGAGGAGGATACGGGTCGGCTGACGATGTCCGTCGAACTGCCCTCCGGCTCGACGCTGGAGGAGACGCGGCGGGTGTCCGACGAGATCTCCCGCCGCGTCGGAATGCTCGACGAAGTCGAAGGCGTGTTCGTCCGTGGTGGGGCGAGTCCGACCGGCCAGCAGGATGTTCGCCGCGCCGCCGTCTCGATCGATCTCGTCCATAAATCGGAACGCGCCCGGTCGTCCTTTGCCATCCAGGCCGACATCGAGAAAATCCTGTCGACCGTCCCGGATGTTCGTCTCCAGTTTCTGAACGGCCGGGGCGGACGCGATATGTCCTTCGCGGTCCTCAGCACCGACGGAGACGCCGCGCAGCAAGCGGCGGATGCGATCCTGGCGGAGATGGCGCTCGACGGCGCCTACGTCAACCCGAGTTCGGATACCGCCGCCATGCGTCCCGAACTGCGCATGGACGTTCACGCCGACAAGGCCGCCGTTCTCGGCGTCTCGACCGCGGCGATCGGCCAGACCATTCGGGTCTCGACGATCGGTGATGTGGACCGCCGCCTGCCTATCTTCCTCGACGGATCGCGGCAGATTCCGATCCGCCTGCTGTTGAACCGCGAAGCCCGGGACGATTTGCCGACGCTCGAACTGCTCGGCGTGCCCACGGTGAACGGCCAGCAGGTACCGCTTTCCAGCCTCGTTGACTTCAGCTTTGACCAGACGGTGGCGGCGATCGAGCGGCTCGATCGTGAACGGCGTATCGAGATCGGCGCCGACATGGCCGACGGAATGACCTCAGGACAGGGACTGGACCGTCTTCGCCAGCTCGAAAGCGTCCAAAATCTGCCGGATGGCGTGCGGGTTCTGGAAACCGGCGATTCCGATACTCAGGGAACCGTGTTCGAGAGCTTTGCCGTCGCTATGGTGTCGGGGATCATGCTTGTTCTCGTCGTTCTGATCCTGCTTTTCGGCAGCTTTCTGACACCCTGGACGATCCTTGCCGCCCTGCCGCTTTCGATAGGCGGCGTCGCGGCGGCGCTGGTGCTGACTGGAAGCGCGATCTCGCTTCTGGTCGTTATTGGCATCCTGATGCTGATGGGCATCGTCACCAAGAACTCGATCATGCTGGTGGATTTCGCGGTAGAACGTGAAGCCCATGGTCTTGCACGTTTCGACGCCATCGTTGAGGCGTGCTCGGAGCGCGCCCGGCCCATCGTCATGACGACGCTTGCCATGACCGCCGGCATGGTGCCTTCCGCCCTGGGCATCGGGGACGGCGGCGAACTGCGCGCTCCCATGGCGATCGCCGTGATCGGCGGCCTTTTGGTTTCGACAGTGCTGTCGCTGATCGTCATCTCGGCTCTTCATCTCATCGTTTCGAACTTCGGCGACCGCGTAAAACGGATATTCGGACCGTTCCTCCAGTCGGCCGAGATCCGGTCCTGAAGGAGGCCGAGATGTCTAGTTAAACAGTAATATGTAACGAATGTCGTTGTCGTTGTCGTTGTCGTTGTCGGTGGCTGCGTGCCCATGTGTCGCGATCGTCAGGCTGGTTCGGCCTCTCGGCGGATGCGCCGTGCGAAGCCCTGCGGCGAACTGGACCGGCCCGATCTGGTTCGCCCGGCTGCCGACGATGGCCAATGTCGTTGCGACAGCGCTAAAAGACGGCCGCATGAGAGGAATTCGTATCCGACGCAGGTCAAGGCCAAGGTCGGAGCCGAGACAGGGCAATTTACCTACAGGATAGGTTATGGCCTTCGCCAGCCATCACCCCGAGACGTTGGCCAAGATGACGTCGCGATGAGTGATGTAGCATTTGGGCGAGGCCACATTTTCTACCGACACGTCCTCTCGTCTCGGCGCAGTACTTTCTGACAACAGTTCCTGCTGCCATTGATGGCCTGCAGGAGATTCGGTCGCTTGAGCGATCAGCGAATTGCTGAGAAGCAGAAACAAAACTTAACAAAACAAAATACAAGTTTAAGCCGAAACAATTACTTCTTTGAAGTGAGGCAGATGGGTGAAAAATGATCGCCCTGCCGCCGGCTCACTCTCGCCAAGTCCTCATTTGCTTTCAAGTCGGTGGGGATTGACCCTCGCAATGATCCATTCACGAGGCGGCCACCATGTCCGGTCCCCACCCTCTCAACCAGGCAGTAATCGCACAAGCGCTCCACGATCTACGCAACGGCCAGCTCCGCAAGGCCAAATCCATGGGGTTTCACGACGAAGACCTCAATGCTCTGAAGCATCCGGCAATGGTCAGCATCCTTGCCAACACGAATGTCTCCTGGTGTTCCGTGACAATCAATCGCGATGTCTTGCGTCGGCTGTTGTGGCAGGTGGACGGTCTTATCAAAGAAATAGAGGAAGTCGATCGTTTGCTCCGCCTCGGAGCCAGCGTGGATATTATAAGCCGGTTCTACGGGTTGTCCCATCAGGAAATCGCCGTCCGCCGTGGGGCGATCGGCATGCCCAAGCGGAAGGGGCGACGTCCGGTCCTGACCGAGCAACAGGACGCGGCACTGTGGGAAGCATGGTCGAAAACGATCAAGGAACAGGGCATATCCCTTCACGATGATACTGCGATGCTTGCTGTGGCGGCGGATTTGGCGGAAGCCATGGGCCTGCCCCTCTCGGTCGTCTGGAGCGCCATTCGCGGATGGATCAAGGAAAGGCTTGTCTGACCGTACGAGGAAAGTAGCCAATCCGACGACTTGTTGCCGCTGGGCCTTCTGTTCGGCGAGATCGCGTAGCCAATGAGTGAGCGCCATCCTAAAAATCGCTCGCCTTCTTCCTGATCCTTCCGTCATGTGAGCGTCACCATCGATGATTTCGTCAACTCAATGCCATACAAGGCCGGGCTGGATCTCACCTGCGGAGAAAGACGCGCTCATTCGCCGGAAGATTTGAAGCGGTTGTTTGACGCCATCAGCCGCGTGGCTCTCAGCCCCGAAGTGTATCGCGAGGTGATGTATCGTGCGCTAACCATCGCCGAACGCCGGATCGCAAACTGCATGATGCCGCGGAACGACCTAGAGTGGGGCGATTCAAGAGAACCGCTCTACGGAAATCCCGCACTAGGTCATCGTCTATTCCCACAACTGGTTTCCCGATCGTCACTGTCTACCGCAGTGACGACGGGCTGACCTGCCGCAGAATACGGTACGGACGGCGACCGCATTGTTTGCAGCAGCCGTGACGATGATCCGTCATGGTGTTGGCGCAGTCACCTTCCGGCGGGTGTCGAACACCGGAGCCTGGCGCAGCGATCCCGCGCCGGTTAGTCCCACTGCACCAGCCGTACCCAGCCGGCATTCCCAGACGCGTCCAGGCTCATCTCGCGCGTCGTCCCTGTTCCAGCGGGGAGAGCCTTGCTCATCACCGGCTTCGCCTGTCGGCTCTCCGCGGCCGTGCGATAGCGCGCGTCCTTCAATCATCTACCGTTCCGTCATCCCTCCGCGGCGGGCCTTTCGCCTGCAGCAGTCGTCTTGTCCAACCACAGGAGCTTCATCCATGTCCGACACATCCTGATCCTCATGCATCCGCCCGCCCCTGATCTTCCCGCAGGAAGCAGCGCGGGCGCCTCACGCGAACGAGGCACTACCGGTGATCCGGGCACCTGCCCCTGGCCCCTTGCGGGCATCCCGCTTTCCCGCGGGTTGGCATCAACACTGACCCAAGACTCCACCCGGAACGACGATCCTTCCCGCAATTCGAACTTTTGGCTGAAGCAGATGGACGATCTTACCTTTACCCTGAAGCAGATGTGCCGGCGCAATCGCGACGGCAGCCATGCGACGCAGGCCGACCGGATGCATTCGCTGACGCTGGCCGCCCGCCAGTTGGGCGAAGCCGGTTTCCGGCAGATGCGCGCCACCTCCCTCAGGGGCCGGCATGTCGACGCGCTCGTTGGCCGCTGGCAAGAAGAGGGCCTTTCTGCCGGCACCATGAAGAACCGGGTCTCGCACTTACGCTGGTGGGCCGAGAAGGTCGGCAAGCCCGGTCTCATCCCCGCCGACAACGCCAAGCTCGGCATTCCGCAGCGGAAATATGCCACGAACGAGAACAAGGCGGTCGAGCTCGGCACCCGGCTGGAGCGCGTCACCGATGCCCATGTCCGCATGAGCCTTCAATTGCAGCAGGCGTTTGGCCTGCGCCGGGAGGAAAGCATCAAGCTCCAGCCGCGTTATGCCGACCGCGGCGATCATATCGCGCTGAAGGGATCATGGACCAAGGGCGGACGGGAACGGACGGTTCCGATCACCACGGCAGAACAGCGGGTCATACTGGACCACGCCCATGTATTGGCCGGGGCCGGCTCACTGATCCCGGCGCACCTGACCTACATCCAGCAGCGCCATGTCTATGACGGCCAGTGCAAGGCAGCAGGCCTCAGCCACATGCACGGGCTGCGCCATCGCTATGCCCAGCAGCGCTACGAAGCCCTGACCGGCTGGAAGCCGCCAGCGGCCGGCGGTCCTTCAGTCAAGCAACTAACGCCGGAACAGCGCATCGTCGATCTTGAAGCAAAACAACAGATCAGCCGTGAACTGGGTCACGAGCGCATCCAGATCACTTCCGTCTATCTTGGCCGGTGAAGCGATTGGATTGGGCCATGTCGAAAAGAACACGCAGAAAGGAGGTGAGGAACCGCCGTCAGAGGCCACTAATCCCAGCGCTTCGGACGAGCATCCGGAACATAATTATCCACCTAACCCGCGGCATTCGCACCTTAGGTAGCCGGCACATGATACTATTGGGTTGGACCAAGTTGAAAAGCGTCAAAGGAAAGGGTTTGAGAAATGGCTCAAGGGAAGGGAACCAAGGGAAATGGTCCTACCCGAAAAGGCAAAAGGGCTTCCCTCCTGAAGGCATAGTCACCCTGTGGCGGAGGAGGGAGCGAATTATCGCCGCTTCGTTCTTCGCTTGTCTTGAAGAGGAATGATTCTTGCCCCCTCCCGAAGCTGATCGAGATAATCCGCCCACCATTGCATCATTGAAACACGCTCATCCCAATATTGACCACGCGCATATGCGCGGCGAACGGCGCTTCCTTCCATGTGCGCAAGCTGTCGCTCGATAGCATCGACGGACCATTTGCCGCTTTCGTTTGCAAGCGTGGCAAATGCAGCACGGAAACCATGGCTGGTCATCTGGTCCGGGCCGAAGCCCAACCGGCGCAAGGCAAGCGTCGTGGTGTTCTCCGAGATCGGAATTTTGGACGAAGTGGTGGACGGGAAAATGAGGGAGGATTCACCGCGCTCGGTCAGCGGGCGCAATTCGTTGAGGATCGCAATCGCCTGATCAGGCAGGGGCGTGGCGTGCACACGCCGCATCTTCATGCGCCCCAATGGAACGGTCCACGTCCGCTTCTCAAAGTCGATCTCGTCCCACCGTGCGGCACGGACTTCGCCGGGCCGAAGGGCAAGATGCGCCATAAGCTTCAGCGCGGCGATCGTGGTCGGTTGGCCACCTTCCCATGAATAGATTGCGCGCATCAGTGTGCCGAGAGGTTCCGGCTTCACGATTGCGGCACGATGTTGAACATTCGGGGCCGTCAGCGCTCCCCTGAGATCAGCCGTCGCATCCCGTTCCGCCCAACCGTTGGCAACGGCAAACCGCAGGACGCGGCCAATCGTCGATCGCAAGCGTCGGGCAGTTTCATGGTTGCCCTTGGCTTCGACAGGGCGAAGCACCGCCAGAACATCCTTTGGTGCGACCTCATGCACCGGCTTATCCGCCAAACCCTTTGCCAGGTCGATCAGCAGCCATCGAGCCTTGCTCATCGTGATGGCCGCTCGACCTTCTTTCTCTGCCTTGGTCAGATACTTTTCCGCGACTGCCGCAAATGTATTCTCCGCCGCCTCTTTGGCAGCCTTGACGGCCACCTTGCGCTCTTTCTTCTCTTCTCCCGGATCGATACCGGCCTCCAGCAGCCCTTTTGCCTTCCGGCGAGCTTCCCGCGCGTCAGAGAGCGACGTTGCTGGATAGGAGCCGAGAGCGAGCAGCTTTTGGCGACCACCGAAACGATAGGCCAGCCGCCACAAGCGACTGCCGTTCGGGGTTACGAGCAGAAACAGGCCGCCACCGTCCGACAGCTTGAATTGTTTGTCGCGCGGCTTGATGGATCGGAGCGCCGCATCACTGAGTCTGTCCGTCGCCATGTGCTGGTGCGTCGTTGGTACCGTGATTTCGATACCAACAATCATACCAGCAAATTTTGTGAATGCCAACGGATGCCAGAAAACGTCCTTGGACGTATGCTGGTGAAATTCCTTGAGAATTTCGGGGTTTCTCAGACGTCCTTGGACGTTGAGAAACTAGGAAATGGTGCCCAGAAGAGGACTCGAACCTCCACACCCTTTCGGGTACCAGCACCTGAAGCTGGCGCGTCTACCAATTCCGCCATCTGGGCGACGAAGAGCCGTTTAAAGGGGCCGACTCCGACTGTCAACCGGCTTTTTGAAGTTTTCGTGTCAAAGATTCCGAACGGCGCGAAAGAGCCCCGCAAAGCCGGGAAAAACAGTCTTGGAAAAGCCATGTTGTCGCGGAGGATTGATCGTGCTCGGGGATGATGACGCCAGGCGTCGTTTTCCGGGCGGCAGGCAGCAAAGCGGCTGGAGAGAAAGCCGCGACTGCTTGAAATTGCCGATGCGGGGAAGGGCGCTCCCGATGTCCGTCGATGGCGGACAAGTCTTCTGGCTGGAGGTAACATGATCAGATTGTTTGGAAAAATCCTTCTGGGGGCCCAACTGGGCCTTGTCGGATTGTCGTCTGTGGCAGCGCAGGCAGCAATGCCGATGACTGAAGTCGCGCCGGCTGCCGCAGAGCGGTCCGGTGTCGTCAAGGTGCAGACCTATTGCGACGCATATGGCTGCTATGAAACCCGACGTCCGCCGGGCTACCGCCCGCCACCGCCACCCCCGGGCTGGGACGATGGCTACCGTCGCCCACCACCGCCGCGCTGGGACGACGATTACCGCCGTCCGCGCCCTCCGGGCTGGAATGACGGCTATTATCGCCGTCCGCCGCCGCCACCGCCACCACCGGTCTACCGTCGTCCTCCTCCGCCACCGCCGGGCTATGGCATGCCGCAGGGGCGCAACTGGAACAGCCACGTGCGCTGGTGCCTCGACCGCTACCGGTCCTACAATCCGCAGACGAACAGGTTCCTGTCCTCGAGCGGTTACTTCAGGACCTGCCGGTCGCCCTATTACTGACCGGCCCGACTGCAATCCGGGCCGACTGCAATCCGGAAAGGGGCGGGCGAAAGCTCGCCCCTTTTTCAGTTCCCGTCCGGGGTGCCGTTCTCGCCGGTTGCCGCCTTCACCCGGTCGGTGTGGCCGAGATCGCGCTCGGGCTCGATGATGTCGCGCAGCCGCTGCTTGAGTTCCTTCGGGCCGGGAAAGCCGCCATCGCGCTTGCGCTCCCAGATCAGGTCGCCATTGACCCGGATCTCGAAATTGCCGCCGGTGCCGGGAATGAGCGCCACCTCGCCAAGGCTTTCCGGAAAGGTCTGCAGCAGCTCCTGCGCCATCCAGCCGGCGCGCAGCAGCCAGTTGCACTGGGTGCAGTAAAGTATCGTGACCCGTGGCTTCTCACTCATCGTTTTTCCGTTCCTCAGCACTCGTCTTCACGACAAAGTTAACTTAAATAATCATGTTTTTACCGTGGGCCGCTTGAGCAAGCCTGCCGCCCCGGTCATTAGCATAACCACAGGAAACGAGACCCGGAAAACAAAACCCGGAAAACCAACCAAGGAGTGCCGATATGCCCAACCCCGTCGATCGCGACCGGCTGATCGTTCCCCAGCTTCAGCCCGTCTATGCCGGAGGTTACGAGACGGTGGAAACCGTGCTTCGTGTGCTCGCCGGCGTTCTGCTGGTCACCCATGGTTACGGCAAGATCATAAACCCCTTCGGCGCGGTGGGAATGGTCGAGAGCCTCGGATTCTACCCCGGTGTCTTCTGGTCTCCGCTTCTTTCGGCGACCGAATTCTTCGGCGGCATTCTGGTCGCCATCGGGCTCTTCACCCGTCCCGCCTCGTTTGCGGCGATGATCGTGCTGCTGGTCACGGTCTATTTCCATGGGATCGTGAAGGCCGAGGGACTGGGCGGCGCGGAAAAGTCGATCCTCTGGGCGGCGATCTTCCTGTTCTTCGCCTTCCGGGGCGGCAATCGCCATTCGGTCGATGCGCGTCTCGGGAAAGTCTTCTGAAGCACGGCCGCTGACTGGCCGTTCACAGGCTTGAAGAGCGCCGTCCGCCGTGGTCATCTCCTCGCCGAACGAATCGGCGGGAGACGGACCATGCGCGTGGCGATTATCGAGAACACCGGATATTCGGATCCGGGTCAGGTGGGTGTGGCGCTTGCCGAGGCCGGAGCGACTGTCGAGGTTATCCGCGCCTATGCCGGAGAACCGTTGCCGGCGAGCGTTGACGAGCATGACGCTCTCGTCGTGCTCGGCGGCGAGCAGAATGCCCGTGACGACGAAAAGCACCCTTACCTGCCGGCGCTTGCGGCGCTGATGCGCGAATACGCGGACGCCGGCAAGGCCGTGCTCGGCATCTGCCTTGGCAGCCAGGTGCTGGCTCGTGCCTACGGTGCTGAAAACCTGATCGGTGCCGCCCCCGAATTCGGCTGGCGCAGCATTTCCCCGACGAGCGAGGGCAAGGACGATCCGGTGATCTCCGCCGCCGAACAGGCGGGGGGAGACTTCCTCTCCTTCCAGTGGCACGACGACACGTTCACCCTTCCGCCAGGCGCCGTGCATCTTGCCGGCAATGGCGTTGCCGCCAACCAGGCCTTCCGCGTGGGACGCGCCGCCTATGGCATGCAGTTCCACTTCGAGGCGAACCGTTCGGTGGTGGCGGAATGGAACCGCCTGTTCCCGGAACTGGTCGAGCGCAAGGAACCCGGCTGGCTTGCGCGTCATCCGCAATATGCCGAGACGCAAGGGGCGGCCGCAGAGGCGGCTGGCCTTGCGATTGCCCGCGCCTGGGTATCCCGCATCTGATGACAGGCCGAACGGCTCTGCACGACGATCTGAGCGCGGGAGAGGGTGATGACGGCAAGCGAACGGGAAAAGATGGCCGAAGGCCTCTGGTACAACTGCATCGACCCGGAACTCGACCTTCTGCGTAACACGGCGCGCGAGGCGGTGCATCGTCACAACACCCTGCCGCCGGCGGAGCGCGGCTCCGCTGCAGCCGAACTCCGGTCGCTCCTTGCCGGTTTCGGCGAAGGCGCCTTCATCGAGGCGCCGTTCCATTGCGGGTACGGGTTCAATATCACGCTGGGCGCGCGCGTCTATCTCAATGCCGGCTGCGTGATCCTCGACAGCGCCAGGGTTTCGATCGGCGATGGCTCCATGCTGGGACCGGCGGTGCAGATCTATTGCGCCGAACACCACAAGGAGGCGGCCCTGCGCGTCGCGGGCATCGAGATCGCCAGGCCAGTCACCATCGGCCGTGACGTATGGATCGGCGGGGCGGCGGTCATTCTTGCCGGTATCACCATTGGCGACGGCGCGATCGTCGGAGCGGGTGCCGTGGTGACCCGCGACGTTCCGGCGGGTGCAACCGTGGTCGGCAATCCGGCAAGGCCATTGCCGCTCACATGAGAAACCGAAAGCCGCCGAAACATTGACCCGTGTCAATTCACAGCGCATCGTTTGCGCTATGGTGGCCCCCGTTCTGTTCACCGGAAAACGTCCATGAGCCTTCTCGCCTTTGCCGCCGCCGTGCTCCTCCTGCTGCTGACGCCCGGGCCGACCAATACCCTGCTGGCGCTTTCGGGGGCTGCAAAGGGCGTGCGGCGCTCCCTGCCGCTGATGGGGGGCGAGATTGCCGGCTATATGACGACAGTCATTCCTCTGGTGACGTTTGCCGGCCCATGGCTGGAAAGCCAGCCGCTCGCTGCCAATATCGTGCGGCTCTGCGCCGCCGCCTGGGTGCTGACGCTTGCCGTCAAGCTCTGGGTCATGCCGGCGCAATCCGCCGATGACAGCTATATCGACGCGCGTGCCGTCTACTGGACGACGGTGATGAACCCCAAGGGGCTGATCATCGGTCTCCTGCTGGTGCCACCCGGCGGCTTCCCCGCAACCTTCGCCTATCTCGGTGTTTTTGCTGCGCTGATTCTCGTGGTCGCAAGCCTCTGGCTGTGCTTCGGTTCCGCGATCCTGGGCCTGATCAGCCGGCGTCATCCGGCTCTGGTCGGGCGTGTTGCCGCTGGCTTTCTGGTCTTCTTCGCTGTTGCCCTGACCAGTCAGGCCGTCGGCTGGGTTTGATCGTTTCTCGGAATTCATAGCAGGCTCTCTATCCCTGTCGTGCAGGTCTCCAGTTCTATTCCTGCTTGCCATGCGTGCCGGGTTCACCGCCAACCGGACACGCCGAAACCTTCACGCGCGGTGTCCCGCCGTGGTCTGCTTCATTTCGGTTCCCCTTTTCGGCCTTTCCGCCAGGGGTGCGGACGGGGCACTGGAAGCTGCCTCGTAAAGTAAGAAGTATGTGACACCTTCCGGCGCCCCGTTCGGTGTGTTTTTCCGGACGAACTCGGTCTCTCTGCGCGGATGACGGCACCTTTCCCAGGGTTGCGCTCGCGAACATTCCCGTCCGTGGCGCCACGAAAGGCCGTGTGAGCGGCCAGTCGCCGGTCCAATCATGTGTGCCCTGCAGGCACGCCCCGCCCTGTTTCAGGCGAGAGGGAGACCATTCTCATCCAGCCTCCGGGGCATGTTCCGCGTTTCGAACAGGCCACCGGATCACCGGCCCCGCCTCGCCGGCAACGCAAGCCGGTGTAACCGCGACGGGACGGGGCCATTCTAGGCATGGAGACGGAGGGCGGGGATTTTGCGGGAAAACGGGGAAAAGGGGGACACTGCGAAACGCGGTGAAGCCTGCCCCTCATCCCCCTGCCGGGACCTTCTCCCCGCAAGCGGGGAGAAGGGGTCTAGAGCGCTGTTCGATCTGATTGAATCAGATCGGCGCTCTAAACTCCTTTGTTTGAAGCATAATCTTGTCGGTCCTCGTTTCACTCCGGCCGGATTATGCTCCAGGGCACGGAGCCGAAACAAGACGCGGGACGAGCCGCAACGTTTCCGTTCCCTCTCCCCGCCTGCGGGGAGAGGGTCAGGGTGAGGGGCTTTTTCGCTGGCGGCTCCTGGAAGGCCTTGCCTGCAAAGGGGGGCGGGGCGAAGGAAGGTGGGGCAAGGTTGACGACGGTGTTTACCCTGCCGGTTGACGGCAAAATCGACCCGCCCCCTTTTCGATGCGGCAAGCCACGGTTACTTCTTCGGAAGACACTGCCCGGCATTGCAATTGCGAAAGGACATCCGATGGACCGAGCCCATGATCCAAGCCAGCTGGAAATGGTCGTGCTGATGACGCCGGACATGGCGAATTTTTCCGGCAAGGTGCATGGCGGCGCGCTGCTGAACCTGCTCGACCGGGTGGCCTATTCCTGCGCCTCGCGCTTTTCCCAGCAATATGCCGTGACGCTTTCGGTCGATCAGGTGGTGTTCCGCCAGCCGATCCATGTGGGCGAACTGGTGACCTTCTCGGCTTCGGTCAATTTCGCCGGCCGCACCTCTATGGAAATCGGCATCCGTGTCGAGGCCGAGGATATCCGCACCGGCGAACGGCGGCACACCAATTCCTGCTATTTCACCATGGTAGCGGTCGATGCCGAGGGCAAGCCGACACCGGTTCCGGAACTTGCGCTTGAGACAGATGTAAAGCGCCGGCGCGCGCGCCAGGCCGATGTGCGCCGTACCCTGCGACGCGAATTCGAGGCTCGCTTCCGCGAACTCAAGGAAGGCAATGACTGAGCCGGGATATAAGCCGCACTTCTCAGGCGGCCGGTCTCATGACCGGCCCGCAGCCGCATGCAGCGATCCGTTGAATAGGCTCAGGCGGTGGCGGTCTCGTCTTCGACGGGAGCCTCGGGAGCATTTTTCTTGATGGATTCAGCGCAGTTCTTTGCACTGGATTTCGACGAATAGGTCTCGGACCGGACCATGATCTCGCCATTCGATGCCCGGAAGCGGACGAAGGTTTCGCCGTTCTTGGCTTCATCGATTTCGAAGCGATAACCGCTGCCGGTTTCTTCCTTCGTCAGGTCGACGATGGCCGCACCCGGTGCGTTCTTCTTGATCGATTCGATGCAGTTCTTGGCGCTTGCCTTAGAAGCGTAGTTTTCCGACCAGACCATGACTTCGGCATTGTAGACGAACTGGATGCGGAAGGCGCCCTTTTCATTCTTTAAGATCTTGAACTTGTGCATGTTTCCTCCGGACATTGACGTCGGCGCGGCTCCCGGATGGCAACCGCCAGAAATACTTAGAATGCAATTGGAGGAAGCACAAGATGCGTGGCTACGCGTTGATCGGTCGAATGCGACCTGTGGGCTTAGGGAGCCGGAAAGCCTGAAATCAGGCTTCCCCTTCCCGTTAAGGCCTCGCTCAGTTTTCCCGGCCAGTGTCGCGGCGAAAACTGAAAGGGAAGACCATGCAGGCAATGACGAAGCGGGACGCAGGGAACACGAAATCCATCTTGGGGGCGCTGACGGCAATGGCAGGCACGCTGGCGTTTCTTGCCGCCACGCCCGCCTTTGCCTGGACCCAGGCCGAGATCGATGCCGCGATCGCCACGCTCGACACGCCGGAAGCCCGGCTTTGCCCCGAATCGAACGGCTCGAAGCTCGAGCTTCCCTATGAGATCAGGGACATCAACGGCGATGCCGTCGACGAGATCATCGTTCATCAGCAGGCCAGCGGTGCTGCCGGTTGTTTCGGCCATGCCGGCTCCGAAATCAGCATGCTGATTTCAGACGGCAAGGGCGGCTGGACCGATGCTTTCGGCTTTCCGGGCTCCGATCTCGCCTTCCATCCGCGCACGGACAGCGACTGGCCGGATGTCGAGATCCTCGGCCCCGGTTTCTGCTTCCCCGTCTGGCGCCACCATGAGGGCAGCTACGGCATCTGGCGCACCTGCGAGGATGGAAAGCTGGTCTATGCCGAGGGCCTGCGCGACAACGCCGTGCCGAGCGGTGTGGTGAGCAGCGGGGCGAGCAGTGGGGCGCAGGCGAAGCCGGCGAGCCATTCGGGCAGCAACGGCATCGGCACGCTCTCTCCGGTCGAAGTGATCGACGTCGCCTCCCTCGATGGCATTCCCTATGACCACAACGGCTCCATCATGATCGTCGACGGCGCCAAGGGCGTCATCGTCTATGACCATCCCAAGAGCTCGATTGCCGGCACCGTGAAGCGCGGCACCGTGCTCTTCCGCGGCAAGCCCTGGGACATGAACAATCCCGACGGCGCCCTGATCGACGGCGTCGCCCATACCTTCAAGAAGGGATGCGACGCGACCGAATATCCGGTGCGCGGCCGCTACCACGTGATGTACGGCATGTCTCAGTTCACGCTGGAGGGTGGCGCCCCGATCCGCTCCAAGACCAATTGCGACATCACCGGCCACTCCATGACCAGCGGCAATGCCAGGCTGAAGTTCGATATCGCCTGGGATTGAGGTTGGCGCGCGCGACCGGCGGGCGTTGAACGACGCTGGTCAGAAACCCTGAAAGAGGAAATCGGTGGCGGCGATGATGTCGTCGGCCTTGTCGGAGAGATCGGCGACCTGTTCGCCGATTTCGCTTGCGGGGACCGCTGCCATCCGTTGTGTCGCCATGACATGAAGCTCACCTTCGACGACAAATCGGGGTGTGAGCCGGGATATCGACCATGACATGTCATTTACGGGGATCAGCGGCGCGATGACCCTGGAGGGGAGATCATCGAGAAGGTTCGATTGAAGATCGACGACCAGCATGTTCCCGGGCTTGAGCCGGTAGACGTGGAAGCGTGCCATCAGAACTGCCGATATTTCGCCAACGGCAGCCCATGTTTCTCGATATATTCTTTCTCCGCCCGGATCGCGTCCGCATTCTCGATCCGCCAGCGCCGTTCCTTTTCGGCCTTTATCGCCTGTGCGATACCCTCCTCGGCGGCATGCGACACGTCGATCGAAAGATCGCGGGCTTGCGCGATCAGCGACTGATCCAAGGGAACTGCGGCAGTCTTTCTCGGCTGGGAAGCCATGGCCATCTCCGGTGCAACAGAGCCAAGGATAAGCCTTGCTGGCCCGGACGGAAAGCCCTCAGTCGTCCTTCATCTTCAGGGCGGCGATGAAGGCTTCCTGCGGGATGTCGACCTTGCCGAACTGGCGCATGCGCTTCTTGCCTTCCTTCTGCTTGTCCAGAAGTTTGCGCTTGCGGGTGGCGTCGCCGCCGTAGCACTTGGCGGTCACGTCCTTGCGCATGGCGGAGATCGTTTCGCGGGCAATCACGTTGCCGCCGATGGCCGCCTGGATCGGGATCTTGAACATGTGCCGCGGGATCAGGTCCTTCAGCTTTTCGCACATGTCGCGACCGCGTTTTTCGGCGGCCGAACGGTGGACCAGCATCGACAGCGCATCGACCGGCTCGCCATTGACCATGATCGACATCTTCACGAGGTTGCCCTCGCGATAGCCGTGCAGGTGATAGTCGAACGAGGCATAGCCCTTCGAGATCGACTTCAGGCGGTCGTAGAAGTCGAACACCACTTCGTTGAGCGGCAGCTCGTAGGAGAGCATGGCGCGCTTGCCGACATAGGTGAGTTCCGTCTGAATGCCGCGGCGATCCTGGCAGAGCTTGAGAATGCCGCCGAGATAATCGTCCGGCGTCAGGATCGTCGCCTTGATCCACGGCTCGCGGATTTCGGCGATCTTCACGACATCCGGCATGTCGGCCGGGTTGTGCAGCTCGCGCTCCGAGCCATCCGTCATCGTCAGCTGATAGACGACCGAAGGTGCGGTGGCGATCAGGTCGAGGTCGAATTCGCGCTCAAGGCGTTCCTGGATGATTTCGAGGTGCAGCAGGCCGAGGAAGCCGCAGCGGAAACCGAAGCCGAGCGCTGCAGAGCTTTCCATTTCGAAGGAGAACGAGGCGTCGTTTAGGCGCAGCTTGCCCATGGCGGCGCGCAGGTCTTCGAAGTCCGCGGCATCGACCGGGAAGAGACCGCAGAACACCACCGGCTGGGCCGGCTTGAAGCCCGGAAGCGCATGTGCCGTCGGCCGCTTGTCTTCGGTGATGGTATCGCCGACGCGGGTATCGGCCACTTCCTTGATCGAGGCGGTGATGAAGCCGATCTCGCCGGGGCCGAGGCTGTCGACATTGACCATCTTCGGGGTCAGCACGCCGACGCGTTCGATCGTGTACTTGGCGTCCGTGCCCATCATGCGGATCGTCTGGCCCTTGGTCAGGACGCCATCGAGGATGCGCACCAGAACCATGACGCCGAGATAGGTGTCGTACCAGCTGTCGACGAGCAGGGCCTTCAGGGGACCCTTTTCGCCAAGCTCGCTCTTCGGCGGCGGCAGCTTGTGCACGATCGCTTCCAGAACGTCCGGAATGCCGAGGCCGGTCTTGGCCGAGATCAGAACGGCTTCCGAAGCGTCGATGCCGATGACTTCCTCGATCTGTTCCTTGATACGCTCGGGTTCGGCGGCCGGCAGGTCGACCTTGTTGAGTACGGTGACGAGCTCGTGGTTGTTGTCGATCGCCTGATAGACGTTGGCGAGCGTCTGGGCTTCCACGCCCTGGGAGGCGTCGACGACGAGCAGCGAGCCTTCGCAGGCCGACAGCGAACGCGATACTTCATAGGCGAAGTCGACGTGGCCGGGGGTGTCGATGAGGTTCAGGATATAGGTTTCGCCGTCATTGGCCTTGTAGTGCAGGCGCACCGTCTGGGCCTTGATGGTGATGCCGCGCTCGCGCTCGATATCCATCGAGTCCAGAACCTGTTCCGACATCTCGCGTTCGGCAAGGCCGCCGGTCAGCTGGATCAACCGGTCGGCAAGCGTCGACTTTCCATGGTCGATATGCGCGACGATCGAGAAATTGCGGATATGGTCGAGGGGCGTGCGGTTCTGTGTGCTCATGGCTTGCGCATATAGCAGCGGCAATGAAACCCGCAAAGCGGAAAGAATGCCCCTGCCGGACTATCTTTCGCCTTGCAGGCCGGGGGCTGCAGCTTCTTTTCCATCATTCTCCGCCGTCTCGATCAGAGCGCCGGCATGGGGAACCTGCGCGCTCATCAGTTCGAAGCTTTCGGCATCGCTGGCCGGAACGGGCGCGCGGACCCTGATGCGGGCCACCACGAAGAGGCCGTAGGCCGCGGCAACGAGGATCGTGCCGTAGATGAAGGTCTGCTCGCCGACGACCGGTGTCAACACGGTGACGAGAAGCGGAACGCACACGGCGGATGCCGACCATGCGAGCAGCATGGTGGAGGAAAGCGACACGAAATCCTCCGGCGCCGTGCGGTCATTGGCATGGGCGTTGGCGATCGAATAGACGGTTTCCACGGTGCCCGCGAAGATCGAGAAGATCAGCATCAGCAGGATGAACTGCGAGAAGGGCACGACGAGCGCCGCAAGTCCGACCACCACGATGAGCCCTGCAGTGAGGAGCAGCACCAGACGCCGGTCGATCCGGTCCGATACGATGCCCATGGGATACTGGATGAAGACGATGCCGAACTGCATGACGAACATCAGCAGCGCCACGTCCTGCTGGCCGACGCCGTTTCCGGCGGCATAGATGGGTGCAAAGCCCTGCACCATCATCGAAAGCCCGCCTGCGGCAAGAACGCCGACGAGGCCGACCGGGGATGCGCGCCACGCCATCTTCACATCGACGCTGACATGGGCCGGCGGCGGTGGATTGGGCAGGCGCGTCAGGCCGATGGGCAGGATGGCGATGGCCGTGAAGGCGACGGCGATCAAGGGCACGACATTGCCGGTGACGGGCATCTGCCCGAACACCCAGGCGCCGAGTCCGAGGCCGAAGATATAGATCATGTAGAAGGCCGACATCGCCTTGCCGCGCCAGGAATTGGCGGCGGCATGGTTGAGCCAGCTCTGCGAGATGATGAAGTTGACGTTGCCGGCGACGCCGTAAAGCCCGCGGGCGAAGATCCAGGCCAGCGGATCGAGGCCGAAGCCGACAGTGACCCAGCTCAGCACCACCAGCGCCATGGAGCAGGCGAAAACGCGCGCATGTCCGACCCGGCGGATCAGCGGTCCCGTGATGAAGCAGCCGATCAGGCCGCCCGCAGCCGATGCCGTCACCGCCGCACCCGCCGACCACGACGGCGCATCCGTCGTCGACAGCATGAAGGGGATATAGGCGAACATCATGCCATTGCCGATGGCAACGAGGCTCATCGAGGCGATGATGCTGAAGATGGAAATGAGGGAGGCGTTCTGGGCCGGGTGCTCGGACATGAAAACTGCGCTGGATGGGGTGCACGGATCGAATCGTCAAAGCCGGGGGATGGCCAGCGCGATTGATTAGGATTAGGGCCGGCATTGCCGTATGGCAAGCGCGGGCTGCGGCGCGGGCGCGACAGGAAACGTCATCGCAGGCGGAGGATGCGAGCACGCCCCCACCGTAACGGATGCCGGAGGGTCACCGGATGTCGCGGATCCAGAAGGAGAGGGGCTTCGGGCTTTCCGAGGTCTCGTCGAGATCGCGCCATGTGAAGGTGGTGCGAAGTTCCGGGTGGTGGACATAGCCGCGCTTTGCCCAGAAGCCATTCAGCGGCACGTAATCCGCCGGCCGGCGCGGATGGTCGACCGGCCGTTCCACCGCGCAGAAGGTGCAGAAGGAAAGGGCGAGCTTTCTGGCCTGCGCCTCACGTCCCTCGAAGAATTTCACCCCGATGCCGCGCCCGCGATAGCTGGAGAGAAGCACGCTTTCGCCGAAATAGAAGAAGTCCTGCGGGTCATGCCCGGCGGCGATGAAGGGCGCCTTCACCTCGTCTGTTTCGGCTGTCATCGGCATGCCGGTCGCCGCGCCGACGACCTTGCTGCCGTCGAAGGCCAGCACGAAAACCGAGCCTTCGGACTTCGCGTATGTCGCCAGATATTTGCGCTCATAGGCGGGGTCGCCGTCGTAGAGATAGGGGAAGTCGCGGAAGACGGTGATCCGGAGCCGGGCCAGGTCGTCAAGGAAAGGGCCGGCGTCGCTGCCTGAAAAGGATTTGATTTCCAGAGTCATGGCCAGAGTCATGGATTGCCTTTTAAGGCGCGTCGCGATCTTTCAGATTCGCACGTCGCACTTTATTTCCTTGTTTTGCCGCATGTCTTTACCGCAAAACCGCCGCACACTTTTGCGCGACATGCTGTAACAGTTTGCAGGCGTTTATAGCGTCTCGAATCATTCGATCCAAGTTTGCAATGCCAGGGAGTTTTGCATGACCGCCGCCGACACCATCCGCGCCTATTACGATGCCTTCAACGCCCAGGACATGGAGCGTTTCCTGTCGCTCCTGACTGACGATGTTGCCCACGACATCAACCAGGGCGAACGGCAGATCGGCAAGGAGACCTTCGCCAGGTTCATGGACCACATGAACCGTTGCTACAAGGAAACGCTGACCGACATGGTCGTCATGGTCAATGCCGACGGCACCCGGGGTGCTGCCGAGTTCGTCGTCAACGGCGAATATCTCGCGACCGATGAAGGCCTGCCGGAAGCCAACGGCCAGACCTACAAGCTGCCGGCCGGCGCCTTCTTCGAACTGAAGGACGGCAAGGTCGCCCGCATCTCCAACTACTACAGCCTCCCGGACTGGATTCGTCAGGTTCAGGGCTGAACAGGCAGGCGCCGGGTTACATCGGCACGCATCGCAGGGCGGGCGGTCATCGTGACCCCCGCCTTTTTGTTTGTCGCTTGACTCCAGTATATGGGAAATGCATTCTCTAATAATGGAATCGATGGATGCATATTTCGAGAAGACGGTCGGTGAGCGGGTGAAACGCCTTCGTGGCGAGCGCAACCTGACGCTTGACCAGCTCGCGGAGCTTTCCGGCGTCAGCCGGGCGATGATCTCGCGTATCGAGCGTGCCGAGGCAAGTCCGACAGCGGCTCTGCTGGCGCGGCTCTGCTCGGCGCTCGGCGTTTCTCTTTCGGTGTTCTTTGCGAGTGCAGGGCAGGAGGCTTCGCCCATTGCCCGACGAGAGGACCAACCGGTCTGGCGCGACCCGGAGAGCGGCTACCTGCGCCGCGCCGTCTCGCCCGGTGGCACCGGTTCGCGGGTGGATGTGGTCGAGGTGGAGTTTCCGCCCGGCGCCGAGGTGCGTTTCGAGGGTCAACAGGCAAGCCGTGTCCAGTGGCAGCATGTCTGGCTGTTCGAGGGCGAGATGGAGCTGACGGTCGGCGAGACGGTCTACACGCTTCGACCTGGAGACTGCGTCTTCATGAATATCGGCGATGTCCACGGCTTCCGCAACGCCACCTCGCAACCCGCCCGCTATGCCGTCGTCATCGACCTCGGCCATCGATAATTCCCGCCTCCCGGAGACGCTCCCATGGTAACGATCCGCATGCTCGACGAACAACAGGCGCTTGCCGCCCTGCCGGACCTTTGCGAGGTGCTGGCGGATTGCGTCGAGGGCGGCGCTTCCGTGGGCTTCATGTCGCCATTTACGCCCGGGGACGGCGAGTCCTACTGGCGAGGTGTGGCCGCAGCCGTCGGCCGGCGTGAGGTTCTGCTCTTCGTCGCCGAGGTGGACGGTCGCGTCAGCGGCACGGTGCAGATCGGCTTTGCCTTGAAGCCGAACCAGCCGCACCGCGCCGACCTGATGAAGCTGCTCGTGCATCGTCGCGCGCGCGGCCTCGGCCTGTCGAAGCTGCTGATGCAGGCGGCGGAAGCTGAGAGCGCAAAGCACGGTCGCAGCCTGCTGGTGCTCGATACCGCGACCGGGGAACTGGCCGAGCAGATCTACGAAAAGCTCGGCTGGACCAGAAGCGGTGTCATTCCCGACTATGCGCTTTTTCCCGATGGTCGCTACTGCGGCACCACCTTGTTCTGGAAGCGCGTCGGCTGACGGTTCATTTCCCTGCTTGCAAAGTGCGTTCGAAAGCGGAGACGATCAGGCCCGTCAGCTCCTCGTGGATGCTGGCGCGCGATCTCTCCGGGTTCTCATTGCAGATCGGGTCGGGTTCGCCGATGGATGCCAGGAAGCCGGCAGCATCCGGCTTGCAGACGGGCAGGAAGCTGAAATGATCGGAATTGTCCACCTGCGCATAGCTGGCATTCGGCACCTGTTTCGCGAGGTTGTCCGATAGCACCGCGACCGGGACTTCACCCGCGCTGCCGAGATTGATGAAGGTCAGCGGAATGTCGATGGCCCCCACACTTTCCGGTTTGAACACGGTGGCAAGGCCCGGATCCACCAGCACGGCCGAGACGATGCGCGGATCGCGGTTCGATTGCTCGAAGCGGGTCCGGTCGATCGTGCGCAGGTTGAGCTTTTCCACCGTGACCTCCTCATTGTCGGCAAAGCCGCGACCGCCGCGAAACCATCGGCAATCCATCATCTCGGGATAGGTGTCGCAATACCGGGCAAAGGCGGAGAGATCGGCCTGCGCGCCGGCAAGTTCCATCGCGGTGCTGCCGCCGAGAGAAAAGCCCAGGACGCCGATGCGATCCGGGTCGATGGCGGCTTCGAAGCGGCTGTCGGCGGTCAATGCGGTGATGATCTCCGAAACATCCCGGGTGCGTTCCCAGATTTTCGGTGTGGCGGCAGGTGTGGAATCGCCGCTTGTGGTGCCGGGATGGTTGGGGCCGGCGACGATGAAGCCGGCTGCCGCAAGCTGCGTGGCGATCCACGCCATGCCCTCGACGCGGGAACCGGAGCCATGGGACAGGAGCACGAGCGGAAAGCGGCCCTGCCTGATGGAGCCATTTCTCAAGGCGGGCGATCCCTCGAAGATACGGCTTTCGCCGGCGATCATGTCTTCGCCACCACCCGTGGAGGGATACCAGACGGTCACCGCAAGCGAGCGGTCGCGCTCCGGTGAAACCACGCTGATCTTCTGGATGCCGACCGTCTGTGCGGAGAATGCCGGAGTGACGGCGAGAAGGAAGGCAAGGAGGGAAAGTTTCAGTCGCATGGGAGCCTCGTCCTGTTTGCTGGAGATGGCTCTTTCTTCATGCCGCCGCGGTGTTTCGCGACCTTGATCGCGTTCGAGGGCGTCCCCGAACGCGATCCTGTCCGGCTGCGATCAAATCCCGTCAGGTGGTCGCGCGCTTTTCCGTCAGGAAATAGAGGAAGGCGATGACGGGCAGGGCAAGGCCGAGCATCGAGGCAAGCGACCAGCCGCCTTCCGCATAGGCCCATGCGCCGACGGCCGAGCCGATGGCGCCGCCGGTGAAGAAGAGCGCCATGAACAGGCCGTTCAGGCGGCTGCGCAGCTCCGCGCCGAGTTCGTAGATGGCGCGCTGGCCGGTGACCAGCGTCATGCTCACCCCGAAATCGACGAGGATGGCGGCGAGCGTCAGGAGGGCGAGCGCAAGCGTGCTGCCTTCGGGCGCGACATGGGTGACGACATAGCCTGCCGCGACACTGGCGATGCCGAGCGCGGTTGCGGGCTTGCCGAGACCCCTGTCGGCCAGCCTTCCGGCCATCGGCGAGGCGATCGCGCCGGCAACGCCGGCCAATGCGAAAAGGGCGATGCCCGCCTGGCTGAGATTGAAGGCGGGACCGGCGAGATAGAGCGGCGTGACCGTCCAGAACAGGCTGAAGGCGGCGAACTGACAGGCCTGATAGGCGGCACGGCGCTGCAGCACTTTCTGCGTGGCCAGCTGGCGGCCCATCGAGCGTAGCAGGCCGAGATAGCCGAGCTGGGTCGTCGGACGGCGCTCCGGCAGGCGCGTGGCGAGCACGGCGGCAAGCGCTACCATGACGCCGGCCGAGACGAAGAACACCACGTGCCACGAAGTGAAGCGGGCGAGGAAGCTCGCGACCGGCCGCGCCATCATGATGCCGATCATCAGGCCGCTCATGACATTGCCGACCACCCGGCCGCGGGCGTAATCCGGGGCCAGATTGGCGGCGAAAGGCACGATCATCTGCACCGCGACCGAACCGAGGCCGATGGCGAGCGATGCCGCGAGGAAGGGGCCGGGCGTGGAGGAAAGGCCGGCCGCGATCAGCGAAAGAGTGACGACGCCGATCATGGTGAGGATCAGCCGGCGGTTTTCGACAAGGTCGCCAAGCGGCACGAGGAAGAGCAGTCCGAGCCCGTAACCGATCTGCGTCAGCGTCACGATCAGGCCGGTCGCATGCACCGGCAGACCGATGGCATCGGCGATGGGGCCGGCGAGCGGCTGTGCATAATAGAGGTTGGCGGCGATCAGGCCGCAGGCGGCAGCCATGACGAAGGTCATTCCGGCCGAGATGCCGGAGGCTTTGGTTGGGCTGGCGGATATGCTGGTCATCGGGAAGTCCTTGGGGGAGGGGAGAAGGTCAATCGAGAATTCTGAGGAGCGCATCGGCGGCGGCGCGGGTCGCGGCCGGCTTCGGACTGGTCTTGCCGACGATCCGGATCCCCTGGAGGAAGGCCATGACGGCGAGCGCGGCCGTATCGACGTCGACATCGGACGAGATCGAGCCGTCCGCCTGTCCGTCGCGGATGAAGCCGCGGATCTGCTCCAGCGTGCGGGCCTGCGAGAGGGCGACCCGTCCATCGACATCGGCGTCGAACAGGGTGAGCTCGACGGCCGCACCAATGGCAAGGCAGCCGCGGCGTCCGGTCTCGCCGCAGGCGGCCCCGGCATAGAAATGCAGCATGCCGCGCACCTTGTCGCGGCCGGTTTCAAGCGGCGCAAGCTCGGCTTCGAGCAGGGCGTTGCGCACCTGCTTGTAACGGTCGAAAGCCGCAAGGAAGATCGCCTTCTTGTCCTGGAAGGCCTTGTAGATGCTGCCGGCCGTCAGGCCCATGGCGGCCTTCAGATCGGCAATCGAGGTGCCGTGATAGCCACGTTCGGTGAAGACCACGATGGCCGCGTCGAGCGCTTCATCGATATCGAACTCCCGGGGACGGCCGGCGGTGCGGTGACTGGTGGCGGACATGATCGAACCGTATCTTCGGTTAATTTGGAAATGATCGTTTCCAAATAGAGGTGAAATTGCCAGCCGTCAAGTCCGGTGCGGGTGGGCGGGATTGCACGTCTCTCTTCGCTTGCCTGTCGCGACAGGCGGCGCTAGCTTCCGTCCACCGTGAAGACAGAGGGAACGAAATGCGGGTTTTCTATTCCGAAAAACATAAGCTTAGGGATGCCAAGACGGAGCTGCACGGCGGCCTGCTGGTAAAGCCTTTCGAGGGGCCGTTCAGGGCCGAATGGATATTGGCGGCGGTGAAGGAAGCGGGTTTTGCCGACGTGGTCGCCCCGACGGAATATGGTCTCGATACCGCGAAAAAGGTGCATGACGAGAATTTCCTCGAATTCCTGCGGACCTGCTGGGACCGCTGGACCGAGGCGGGTTATCCCGGAGAGGCGATCCCGACGGCTTATGCCTATCGCCGCAGCCGTAACCTTGCGCCGCGCAATATCGACGGCGCAGTCGGCTATTATGCCAATTCCGTCGAGACCTCGATCTCCAAGGGCACCTATGAGGCGGCGCTGTCGTCGATGAACGTCGCGCTCTCCGGCGCCGACTGGTTGAAGGAGGGCAATCGCTTCGCCTTCTCGCTCTGCCGCCCGCCGGGCCATCACGCCGGCATCGATCTCTTCGGCGGCTACTGCTTCATCAACAATGCCGCCGTCGCCGCCCAGCGCCTGCTGGACCATGGCGCGAAGAAGGTGGCGATCCTCGATGTCGACTTCCACCACGGCAACGGCACGCAGGACATCACCTATAACCGCGGCGACATCTTCTTCGCCTCCCTGCATGGCGATCCGGCCGATGCCTTCCCCTATTTCCTCGGTTATGCCGACGAAACTGGCGAAGGTGCCGGCGAGGGGCTGAACGCCAACTACCCGATGCCCGCCGGCACGCCCTTCGACGTGTGGTCGGCAGCCCTTGCCGACGCGCTGAAGCGGATCGAGGCCTATGGCGCGGAGGCCATCGTGCTGTCGCTCGGGGTCGATACCTTCGAGAAGGACCCGATCAGCTTCTTCAAGCTGACCACGCCGGACTATATCCGCATGGGCCAGATGGTGGCCGCGACCGGTCTGCCGGTGCTGACCGTGATGGAAGGCGGCTACGGCGTGCCGGAAATCGGCCTCAACGTCGCCAACGTGCTGAAGGGCCTCGAGGACTGATCCTCCGGCAATTCCGGCAGGACTGCGCAGCGGCTTTGCCGGGATTGCGCGAAACAGAGCGAGAGGGCGTCACTGCCTGTCGATGAAGTGACGCTTCAGCCGCTCCACCGTGGCGGGCTCGATATCGAGGGCCGTCACCGCGATCCAGGGGTCGATATAGTGCTGCGGTGCATAGACATGGCCGTGGCCCATCGGGCTGCTGGTCGCGATCATCATGTCGAACAGCAGTTGCAGCATGGTGAGCGCCGGATACCAGCGCAGCGCGGGCGAAACATCCGGTCCACGCTCTCCCTGAAGCCACGGGGGAGAACGGTAGAACGACCACGGGTCGAAGAAGGTCACGGCATCGCTCGCATATTGCAGGTAGACGATCCTGAGCGGACCCCAATGCGCGCCGGGAATGTCGAGATGCTGGTCCTGGTTGGTGAAGCGGATGATGGAGCTGTCACGGAAGACGGGCAGCCATGCCGGTGAGCCGGGATTTCGCGACGCTGTCACGTCGTTCCACATCTTGCTCTGGAACGGCGGCCCGGCCCATAGCGCACCCTGGAACGGATCGGCGATCACTTCCATGAGGTCGGCGGATTGCTGCGAATTCAGCGCACCGAGGCTCAGGCCGTAAAGAACGAGTTTCGGACGCGCCTCCTTCGGCAATGCGCTCCAGTATCGATAGACCGTGCGAAACAGGACCGTCGCCGACTCGGACCCGTATTCAGGCTCGACCAGCAAGGAAAGCCAGCTCGTCAGGTAGGAATATTGCAGAGCGATGCTCGCGACATCGCCGCGATGCAGATAATCGAGCGTGTCCATGGCCTCCGGGTCGATCCAGCCGGTGCCGGTCGGCGTGACGACCACCAGCGTCGAACGCTCGAAGCCGCCTTGCCGGATCAGTTCGTCGAGGGCGAGTTTCGCCCGTTCCTCGATCGTCTCGGCACTGTTGAGGCCGGCATAGACACGGATCGGCTCCATGGCCGGTGTGCCCCAGAATGTCTCGATTTCAGCGCGACCGGGACCGGATGCGATGAAATGGCGGCCCTGCCGGCCGAGACCGTGCCAGTCGAGCAGAGATGCGCTGCTGCCGGTTTTCGACGGATTGGAAGGTGCCGCAATCTCGTCTTCCAGCAGGGCATCCATCTGGCGGAAGGAGGAGTCGGCAAGGCGAAGTGCACCGCGCAGCAACAGGCCCTCGCCGACGGACCAGAAGATCAGCAGCGCGGCGGCAAGGCCGATCAGGATTGAGATACGGCGCGGCAGGATACGGGCGGCGCGAGACGCGACGATGCGAAACAGCGCAAGAAACAGGCGGCCGAGGAGAAACAGAACGACGAAGACGGCAAGAGCGATCGCAACCAGACGCAGCGGGTCCACGCTTTCGAGCGCCGGCATATTCCAGAGTTCCCGGATGGAATTCTGCCATGCCGCCGCATGCCAGAGCGAGACGATGGCAGCGACAAGACCGACGGCGGTGGCGATTGCCACGCATCGACGGCGTATTGCCGGGCGCGTCGGGAATTCCAGATAGAGCCAGAGGCTTTCGAAGACGACGCCGATCAGATAGCCGACACCCGCCGCAAGGCCTGAAAGCGCGCCCTGCACGAAGGCGGAACGCGGCATGAGGCTCGGGGTCAGCGAGGCGCAGAAGAAGGCGAAGGCGAGAACGACACCGGCGACGGAGAGGCTGCCGAATAGAACCTTGATCAGTCTGGCCAGAACACCAACTCCTGCATATCGGTTGCGAACGACAGGCCATGCGGGCCATGGTCCCAGTCTAGCCGGCCGGAGCGTCCTTTCAAGAGGCAGCACCGCACCTGCCGTCCTTTCCGGTCGGCCTTTGGCCGGATATGTCCGCCATTCGTCCAGTCCTGTGCTTTTTCCCTGTATTGCAGGGGCTATTCTCGGCTATCCTTGAACCCATGGAGAACGGGAAATGTCCGATATCAACACCGCTCTGATCGTCATCGACGCGCAGGAATCCTTCCGCCAGCGACCTTACTGGAATCAGACGAAGGCCGCGTCCTACCTTGAACGCCAGCAGGCGCTGATCGACGGCGCCCGCGCCGCCGGCATTCCGATCGTGCGTATCTTCCATGTCGACGCCGACGCGCCGTTTTCGCTGGAAAGCGGCTTCGTGCGCACGCTTTCCGAACTGCGGCTCGAGCCCGATGTCACCTTCCACAAGAGCCGGCATTCGGCGCTGGTGGGTTCCGGCCTCGATGTCTGGCTGGTGGAGAACGGCATCCGCCGGCTGATCATCTCCGGCATCCGCACCGAGCAATGCTGCGAGACGACGACCCGGCATGCCTCCGATCTCGGCTGGAATGTCGATTTCGTTTCCGAGGCGACGCTGACCTTCCCCATGACCCACGCCTCGGGCGAGACCTTCGATGCCGATGCGATCCGCAAGCGTACCGAACTGGTGCTGGCCGGCCGCTTCGCCCGCATCGCGACCGTCGAGGAAGCGCTCGGCAAGAAGGCGCTCGCCGCATGACGAAAGGCGGCCCGGCAGGAGAAACGCAGACCGTTCCGGTGTTCACGCTTGTGCCGCCGGAGGCGCTGCTGATCGATATCGCCGGGCCGCTCGAAGTGCTGCGCTATGCCAATCTGGAGCAGAGCGATCTGCATTTCGACTGTCACTATATTTCCGACAGGCCCAGCCAGACGACCTCGATCGGGCTGAAGATCGACGGCCTCGAGCCCTTGCCGGAGCGATTGCCGGAAGGGGCGATGCTCGTCATTTCCGGCAGCCTTTCGGTCGGGCTTGCGGAATTGCGCAGCGATCCCGAGCTTCAGCGCCTGAGAGACTGGCTTCGCGCGGTCGTCACGGACGATACGCGGCTGGTGACGGTGTGCTCCGGCGCATTGCTCGCGGGCGCTGCCGGTCTGATGGATAGCCGGCAATGCACCACCCATTCGGATTGCATCGAGGAGCTTCAGGCGCTTGCGCCGACCGCGACCGTGCTGGAGAACCGCCTCTATGTCGAGGACGGCAACCGTTTTTCCAGCGCCGGCATTTCCACCGGCATCGACCTCATGCTGCATGTGGTGGCGCGGCTTACCTCGGCTCAGGTGGCGCTCGCGGCCGCCCGCCGCATGGTGATCTATCTGAGGCGGAGCGGATCGGATCCGCAATTGTCGCCCTGGCTCTCCGGCCGCAACCACATTCATCCGGCCATTCATCGCATTCAGGATGCGGTGATGCAGGAGCCGGCGCGGGACTGGAGCCTTGGGGATCTGGCGCGTCTCGGCGCGCTGAGCGAACGCCATCTGACACGGCTCTTTCGCGAGCATACCGGCCTGTCGGTGACGGAATACGTCAACACCATGCGGGTGGCGCTCGCCCGCGATCTCCTTTCCCAGACCCGTCTCGATATGGAAAGCATAGCGGAACGAGCCGGCTTTTCCTCGACCCGTCATCTGCGCCGCGTCTGGTCCGAGCATCAGCCCTGCCACCGAGCCAGTATCGCAGGGAGAGATACGGGGAAGCGTGAAGTCAGCTTTTTGGGAAGGAGAGGCTTTCGCACGCCGTCGCGAATGTCGGATCACAGAAATTGAATGGTGGATCGGCTCTCCGGTTGCTAACCTTGGAGGGATATCTGCCCGGCCTTCATGGTTATTTTCTAGATTACGGAGTTATTTCATGCAGATGCGCGCACTCGGCCGTACCGGCCTTTCGATCTCCCCGGTCGTCTTCGGCGGCAACGTCTTCGGCTGGACGGCAGATGAAAAGACCTCCTTCGACCTGCTCGACACCTTTTTCGACGCCGGCTACAACGCCATCGACACGGCCGATGTCTATTCCGCCTGGGTGGACGGCCATGAGGGCGGCGAGAGCGAAATCGTGATCGGCAACTGGCTGAAGCGCGGCCATATCGCCCGCGACAAGGCGGTGATCGTCACCAAGGTCGGCTTCGACAACAACGGCCGCAAGACGGGCCTCAGCGCGAAGTGGATCGCGGAAGCCGTGGAGGCTTCGCTCCGCCGGCTGCAGACCGATTACATCGACCTCTATCTCTCCCACGCCCCGGATGCGGACGTACCCCATGAGGAAACGCTCGGCGCCTTCGCCAGGCTGAAGGAACAGGGCAAGGTGCGGGCCATCGGCTGCTCCAATTTCGATGCCGACCAGCTCGCCGCATCCTTCGCGGTGTCCAGGGCGAACAACCTGCCGCGCTATGATGTGATCCAGCCGGAATACAATCTCTACACTCGCAACAAGTTCGAAGGCGCGCTTGGCGATCTCTGCGTCGCGGAGGATATCGGCGTCATCAGCTATTACGCGCTGGCCGCCGGCTTCCTCACGGGCAAGTATCGCGAAGCCAAGGATACCGAAGGTGCGGCCCGGGGTTACCGCGTCAACGATTACCTGAACGACAAGGGTTTCCGCATTCTCGCGGCGCTCGATCAGGTATCGAAGGAAACGGGGGCGACGCCTGCCGCGATCGCGATTGCATGGGTCGCCGCGCGTCCGGGCATCACCGCGCCGATCGCCAGCGCCACCAGCCTGCGCCAGCTCGAAAGCATGATCGCGGCCGGCAGGTTGCAGCTCTCCGATGCGCAGATGGCGCTTTTGAACGCGGCGGGCGCCTGAAGGCATGTCGTTTGAGATCCGCGATGCGCGGCCGGAAGACGAGGCGGCGTGGCGCCGCCTCTGGGCCGGCTATCTCGCCTTTTACGAGGTGACGCTGGGCGAGGATGTCGTCGAGAGTACCTGGTCCCGTATCCTCGATCCGCAGTCCCGTGTGGCCATGCGGGTCGCGGTCGTGGACGGGGAACTCGCCGGCTTCGCCATCCATCATTACCACCACTCGACCTGGGTGAAGACGCCGGACTGCTATCTGGAAGATCTCTATCTCGACGAGCGCTTTCGTGGTCATGGTATCGGTCGGGCGCTGATCGACGATCTGATCGGGATCGCGCGGGAGAGGGGCTGGTCCCGTCTTTACTGGCATACCGACCGCGGCAACGAACAGGCACGAAAGCTCTATGACACCTACGCCCGGGAAGACGGGCATGTGCGCTATAGGATGACGCTCGGCTGACGTTTGCCGTCAATCCACATGCCGGAAGAAATCGATGAAGGCTCTCAGTGCCGGCCGCATCTGCCGGCGCGAGGGGTAATAGATGTAGAAGCCTTCGAAGGGTGGGCACCAGTCTTCCAGCACCCTGACCAGTTGCCCCATTTCCAGGGCTTCCAGCACGCGGGCATCGAACAGATAGGCAAGTCCCGCGCCGTCGAGACAGGCCGACAGGATCAGCTTGTCATCCGGCAGGATCAGCGGTCCATCGACGGCAACCGTGAGCGTCCGGGCGTCCTTCTCGAATTCCCAGCGATAGATGCGACCGCTGGAGAAGCGCCGGCGGATGCAGCGATGATCGGCCAGATCGCGCGGATGGGCGGGCTTCGGATGATTGGCGAAGTAGCCCGGCGTCGCCACCACCGCGCCGCGCAAGGGACCGCAGGCGCGCACCGCGATCATGTCGGCCTCGAGGCTTTCGCCGAGCCGGATGCCAGCATCGTATCCCTGTTCGACGATGTCCTCGAAAGTGTCGGCGGTTACCAGCTCGACGGTGATATCGGGAAAGCGCGCGAGGAAATCGCCAAGACGCGGCGCGATCAGGTGCTCGGCTGCCGGACGTGGCATGGTGATCTTCAGGAGGCCGGCCGGCGCGGCGCGGCTGTCGGCAAGGGCTGCCACCGCGCCGTCGATGTCGTGAAGCGCCGGTGTCAGGCTGTCGAGCAGCCTGCGGCCCTCCTCGGTCGGCGCGACGCTGCGGGTGGTGCGCGCCAGAAGCCGGATGCCGAGGCTTGTTTCGAGCGAGGCGACGGCGTGGCTGACTGCCGAAGGCGCAATCGCCAGCTCGTCGGCCGCCTTGCGGAAGCTGCGATGCTCGGCGACGGCGGCGAAGACTGCGAGCTGGGAAAGCTGGATCCGGTTCATTGTTCTATTTAATAGAATAAACTGAATGTCTTTGCAGCAATTATCAGAGCGGCGATCAAGGCTTACCTTGCCACTTGTCCGCTGCAGGCCGCCTCCCGGCCGCAACGTAAGGACACCCGAAAAATCAACGCTCGATCAAAGGAGCCTCCCATGGAAACCCGCAAGCTCGGTAGTCTTTCCGTTTCCGCCCTCGGCCTTGGCTGCATGGGCATGAGCTACGCCTATGGCGCAACCGACGAGAAGCAGGCCGTCGCCACCCTGCACCGCGCCGTCGAACTCGGCGTCACCTTCTTCGACACCGCCGAAATGTATGGCCCCTATGACAACGAAGTCCTTGTAGGTCGCGAACTCAGGGCTGTGCGCGACAAGGTGGTGATCGCCACCAAGTTCGGCTTCCGGATCGACGACAGCAAGCCGCATGGCGAAAACATCGTCGGCGTCGACAGCCGTCCCGAACACGTGAAGGCCGTGGCCGAGGCTTCGCTGAAGCGGCTCGGCACCGATGTCATCGATCTCTATTACCAGCATCGCGTCGATCCCTCCGTGCCGATCGAGGACACGGTAGGCGCGATGGCCGAACTGGTGGCGGAGGGCAAGGTGAGGGCGCTCGGGCTTTCCGAGGCGGGTGCAGCCACCATCCGCCACGCTCATGCCGTTCACCCGATCGCGGCCGTCCAGAGCGAATACTCGCTGTTCAGCCGCGACCCGGAGGAAAACGGCGTGCTCGCCACCTGCCGCGAACTCGGCATCGGCTTCGTGCCCTACAGCCCGCTCGGTCGCGGCATGCTGACGGGTGCGATCCGCAAGCCGGAGGATCTCGGCACCAACGACTTCCGCTCGCAGCTCCCCCGCTTCCAGGCGGAAAACCTTGCCGCCAACGAGGCGCTGATCGACCTCCTGACAGCGATGGCGTCGGAAAGGGGCGCGACCGCCGCGCAGCTTGCGCTCGCCTGGGTGCTGCATCAGGGCAAGGACATCGTGCCGATCCCCGGCGCTCGCAAGATCCTGCATCTGGAACAGAATGCGGCGGCTGCCGATATTGTGCTTTCATCCGAGGAACTCGCCCGCCTGTCGACGGCGCTCTCGCCCGACAAGGTGGCCGGCAAGCGCTACAGCGACGCCTCTCTGGCGATGACGAATCTCTGAGAGCTTAAACTGTGGTGTTCGGGGTTACCCCCCTCTACCCTGCCGGTGTTCGTCACTGCAATCGATTCACTGGATCGATTGCTCCGCTACGCGGACCGCTCCTCACCCCCCTCAAGGGGGGAGATCGGCAGAACGGCCAACCTCGCAGCCTCTCACAACTCGAATATCCGGTAACATCTGCATTTGGACACCACCAATGCTCGAAAGGGGGCTGGTGATATCAGCTATCCGATCTCCCCCTTGAGGGGGAGATGCCCGGCAGGGCAGAGGGGGGTGAACCACGAGCCTATGGTTGGCTGTCGGGTGCCCTGCGCGAAGTTTCCCGTAATGTTCGACCCGTTTCAGCCGAGCTCCAGCGTAGTGATTCCATAGACACCAGACTGGTTTACCGTTGGTGCCTGTCCGCGATACATGCGGCGCGTGGCGAAGCCGCGGGTGAAGCCGAGGCGGGCGAGGCGGTTGGAAAACGTCTCCTGTGCCTCCGGCACGTCGATCTGTAATTCCTCTGCGCCGATGCGCTGCAGGCAGGCATCGAGCAGGGCGTCGGCCGCATCGCTGTTTACGGCGAAGAGGGGTCCGAGCTTGTGGCCGACAAGGCAGCGGCGCAAGACTGCATAGCCGGCTATTCCGGCGGCAGTGGTGGCGACGAAGGTTTCCCGTGGGGAGGAAAGCCATTCCGCGAGGAAGGCGCTGCGCTCGGCGGGAAAGAACCGACGGTCGAAGGCGCCGATGGCGGGCAGCAGGTCGAGCGTTGCTGTCCGAACCTTGATGGTTGATGCGGAAGGTGCCGCTGGAGATGGCGATGGCGTTGTGACGCGGCCGCTCCAGCGGAAGCTCTGGTAGGTCGGCACGAAACCCATGCTGGCATAATTGGCCTGCTGCTCGGGAACCCCGTCCAGACCGATGGTCTGTCCTGCGAGATGAGCCATTCCGGCATCCCAAGCCTGCCGGCCATAGCCCTTGCCGCGGTAGTCCGGGTGACAGATGTAGAGGCCGATGAAGCCGAAATCCTCACCATAGGCGACGGCCGAAATGCCGGCGGCAAGCACGCCATTCACGAAGCAGCCGAGAAAACCTTGCGGATCGGCGGCACGGAAAGCGCTCGCATCCGCAAGTCCCGGATTCCAGCCTTCGTCCCCGGCCCAGCCGACCAGCGTTTCGACCTCCCCTGGTGAAAGCGGGCGGATCTCGGTGGCCGGCATGCTCATAGCCTGGCCATGGCCGCCGGGGCAAAGGCTTCGAGCGCGCCGGTATAGGTCTTGTTGATCGGCGACGCATAGGCGCCGCGCTTGGCAGTCGAAAGACCCAGCGCCACCAGCGCTTCGGCCTGCTTCACCGCAGCGGCGACACCATCGATCACCGGCAGGCCGAATTCGCGCCGGAGTTCGGCCGTGAGGTCCGCCATGCCGGCGCAACCGAGCACGATGGCCTCCGCCTTGTCCTCGCGCAGCGCAACCGCGATCTCGTTGCGAAGCCGGTCCCGCGCATTCGATTGCGGGTCTTCGAGCGAGAGTACGGGAATATCGGCGGCGCGCACCTTGGCGCGGCCGCTCATGCCATAGCGATGGACCAGATGTTCGAGCGGCAGGCGCGAACGCTCCATGGTGGTGACGATGGAGAAGCGCTGGGCGATGAAGGAGGTGGCGGCAAGTGCCGCCTCGCAGATGCCGATCACGGGCATATGGGCAAGCGCCCGGGCGGCATCGAGGCCGGTATCGTCGAAGCAGGCGATGATCGCGGCGGAAGCTCCGGCCTTTTCCGCCCGGGCGATCTCGACCAGCAGGCCGGGAACGGCGAAGGCCTCGTCGTAATAGCCCTCGATGGAGACCGGCCCCATCGAGGAGGTGACGGCGACGATCTCCGTGCCGGGGTTTGCCACGCGATGGGCGGCATCGGCGATCGTCGCCGTCATGCTGCGGGTTGTGTTGGGATTGACGACCAGTATGCGCATCAGCCACGTGCCCGGCGACGGTTCATGGCGATGATCAGGCCGAGCGTGCCGGCAATCACCAGGAAGGAGAAGACGGTGGTCACGGTGCCGAGCGCATAGAGCACCGGCGTCGTGACGTTGGTGGTCATGCCGTAGATCTCCAGCGGCAGGGTGTTGTAGGTACCGGATGTCATCAGCGTGCGGGCGAACTCGTCGTAGGACAGCGTGAAGCCGAACAGGCCGACGCCGATCAGGCTCGGTGCGATCATCGGCAGGACAACATGGCGGAAGGTCTGCCAGGCGTTGGCGCCGAGGTCGCGGGCGGCCTCCTCGTAGGACGGTGAAAAGCGGTTGAAGATGGCGAACATGATCAGCACGCCGAACGGCAGCGTCCAGGTGAGGTGCGCGCCGAAGGCCGACGAATACCATGCAGGCTGCAACCCGGCCTGGCTGAAGACCACGCCGATGCCGAGCGAGATGATGATGGAAGGCACGACGAGGCTTGCGACCGACAGGTAGAACAGGGCGGTGGCGCCAATGAACTTGCGGCGGAAGGCAAGGCCCGCGAGCAGCGAAACGACGACGGTGACCACCATGACCATCAGGCCGAGCGCCAGCGAGCGGCGGAAGGAGCCGCCGAAATCGCCGACCGCCTGCTGTTCGAACAGGTTGCCGAACCAGTGCACTGATACCCCGTTCAACGGGAAGGTGAGGCCGCCATTTTCACCCTGGAACGACAGGATGACGATGGCCGAGAGCGGTCCGTAGAGAAACACCACGAAGAGTGCGAAGAAGGCGGCGAGAACGTAGAATTCGCGGGAGCGTTTTTCGGAATTCATCTCAGAGTTCCTTGCGGATATCGACGACGCGCAGGATGGCGGCGACCATCAGGAGAACCAGCACCAGCAGGATCACCGCATTGGCGGCGGCGGCCGGATATTGCAGCAGCGACATCTGGTTCTTCATCATCAGCGCCACCGAGGCGCTCTGGCCGCCGGACATGACCTGTACGGTCGAGAAATCGGCCATGACCAGCGTCACCACGAAGATCGTGCCGATCGCCATGCCGGGCTTGGACAAGGGAATGATGACATTGGTGAGGATCTGCCGGCCCGAAGCGCCGGCGTCGCGCGCGGCCTCCACCAGCGCGCGGTCGATGCGCATCATGGTGTTGAAGATCGGCGTGACCATGAACAGCGTGTAGAGATGCACCATGGCGAGCACCACGGCGAAATCGGAATAGAGCAGCCATTCGATCGGCTTGGAGATGATGCCGGTGCCGATCAGGCCGCTGTTGACGAGACCGTTGCGGCCGAGCACTGGGATCCACGAGATCATGCGGATGATGTTGGACGTCAGGAACGGCACGGTGCAGACGAGGAACAGCACCATCTGCATGGTGGTGGTGCGGATATGGAAGGCGAGGAAATAGGCGACCCAGAAACCGATGAAAACCGTGATCGCCCAGACGATGAGCGCGAATTTCAGCGTGTTCAGGTAGGTCTTCCATGTCACCCACGAGCCGAGCGTTTCGGCATAGTTGAAGGTGACGAAATCGGGATACATCTGGGCGAAGTCGTAATCCCAGAAGCTGACGATGCCGATCATCAGGATCGGCAGAAGCAGGAAACAACCGAGGATCAGCGCCAGCGGCGCCGCCTGCAGATAAGCGGGGAGCCAGGCAGGCAGGCGGATCTCGCGTTTCGGCTTTTCCTCGCCGACGCCGATAAATCGCACTGTGTTCATCGTCTGTCTCTCCGTGTTGGCTTGATTGTCTGCATGTCCCAACGAAGGTCTCGATTTGAACCCCCTCTGGCCTGCCGGCCATCTCCCCCACAAGGGGGGAGACACCGTGTTGTGACCTTGCGTCCACCACCCCGGTGACGGGATGCTCTGGAAGCCCCTCCCCCTTGTGGGGAGGGGTTGGGGAGGGGATTACTTCTTAGGCCGCGATGAACTCGTTCCAGCGGCGGACCATGTAGCGGTCTTCGTCCATGACCGAGTTCCAGCAAGCCACCTTGCCCATGCGTTCCTCGAAGGAGCCACCGTCGCGGATGGCGCCGGCCTTTTCCATGACCTTGCCTTCCGGCGAGAGAATGTCGCCTGCGGCGGCCTTGCCCTCGATCCAGTAGCCCCATTCGTCGGCGGTCATGAAGCCCTTGGCCGTTTCCATGCAGGCCGAATAGTAGCCCTGACGGTTGAGGTAACCGCCAACCCAGCCGGACGTGTACCAGTTGATGTATTCATAGGCTGCGTCGAGCTGTGCGCCGCTGAGGTGCGAGGCAAGACCCAGACCGCCGCCCCACGAGCGGTAGCCTTCCTTGAGCGGCTGGTACTTGCAGGCGATGCCCTTGGAACGGACGGCGGCGACGGCCGGCGACCACATGGACTGGATCACGACTTCGCCCGAGGCCATCAGGTTGACCGACTCGTCGAAGGACTTCCAGAAGGCGCGGAACTGGCCGTCCTGCTTGGCCTTGATGAGGAAGTCGATCGTCTTGTCGATCTCTTCCTTGGTCATGTTGCCCTTGTCGGCATACTTGATGTTGCCCATCGCTTCCATGATCATGGCGGCGTCCATGATGCCGATGGAGGGGATGTTGAGGATCGAGGTCTTGCCCTTGAAGGCCGGGTCCATGATGTCGGCCCAGGTGGTGATCTCGCGGCCGACGAGGTCGGGGCGGATGCCCAGCGTATCGGCGTTGTAGATCGTCGGCATCATGGTGAAGTATTCGGTTTCGGCCTTGGCGAAGGTCTTGTCGCCGGGCTTTTCGACATAGCCGACCGTATGCGGCGCCGTACCCTGGGCGATGACGCTGTCGGGCAGCAGCTTGCCGTTCTTGAACAGCGGCACGACCTTGTCGTAATACTTCAGCTTCTTGGTTTCCATCGGCTGGATCACGCCGGTCGGATAGACCTTCTTCAGGATCCAGTATTCGATATCGGCGATGTCGTAGGAGTTCGGCTGGGTCACGGCGCGCTGGGCGGCGGCGTCCGAATCCGTTGCCGTCATTTCGAGCGTGATGCCGAGGTCCTTCTTGCACTGTTCGGCGATGGCGTTGATGTTCGAGACGCCGGTGCCGAACTGGCGCAGCGTGATGTTCGACTGTGCCCAGATGGTCGGGAAGCCGGTGATGACGCCGGAGCCGGCGGCGAGGCCGGCGGCGGCCGCGCCGGTCTTCAAGAGATTGCGGCGGGTCATTCCGCCGGTTTCGGTCTTGGTCTTCTCAGTCATGGCCCAGTTCTCCTCTGAGGTTTTGGTTGGTTATCTGTAGTTTATGCGCGCTCAGTGCTGCAGGCGGCCGAGCACGATGGCATCTTCCGCCGGCCAGGAAAGCGGCACCGCATCGCCCACCTTGACGGGGCTGGCGAAGAAATCCGCATCGCTGACGATGGCCGTGAAGTCCTCGATGCCGGCACCGGAAAGCGAAAGCTTCACGGACGAGCCGCGATATTCGATATTCGAGACGATGCCGGTGAAGCCGAGGCCTTCGGCGAATTCCTGCCCGATGCGCACCCGGTCGGTGCGCACGGCGATGTCGGCGGGGGTGCCGGTTTCATGGGACGGTCCCCTTGCGGCGAAGCGTCCGCCACCGATGACTTCGACCACCGGGCCATCCTCGCCCGATGCGGCGATCTTGCCCGAAATCACGTTGTGGTCGCCCATAAAACGGGCAACGAAGGCCGTTGCGGGGCGTTCGAACACGGTGCGCGGATGGGCGGCCTGTTCGATGCGGCCCTCGTTCATCACCACGATCAGGTCGGCAAGCGCCATGGCTTCCTCCTGGCTGTGGGTGACGTGGATGAAGCTGATGCCGAGCGTGGTCTGCAGTTTCTTCAGCTCCGCGCGCATGCGGATCTTGAGGAAGGGGTCGAGCGCCGAAAGCGGCTCGTCGAGAAGCAGGGCTTCCGGCTTGGTGATGAGCGCGCGGGCAAGCGCCACGCGCTGCTGCTGGCCGCCCGAAAGCTGGGCCGGGCGGCGGGTGGCGTAAGGCTCGAGCTGCATCAGCTTCAGCATTTCCAGGGCCTCGCGCTGGCGGGCCTCCTTCTCGACACCTTTCATCTTCAGGCTGAAGGCGACGTTGTCGACGAGGTCGAGATGCGGGAACAGCGCATAGGACTGGAACATCATCGCCGTGCCGCGCTTGGCCGGCGGAAGATCGGTGACATTGGCGTTGCCGAGCAGGATGTCTCCGCTCGAAACGCTCTCATGACCGGCGATCATTCTGAGCGTGGACGTCTTTCCGCAGCCCGAAGGACCGAGCAGGCAGCAATAGGTACCAGCCGGAATCTTCAGGCTGATCGCATGCACTGCGGTGGTCGTTCCGTATACCTTGGAGACTGCGGCGATATCGATCTCTGCGGCTTTCGTCATGATTTACCCCTCTGCATGGGAATTACAGATGCATGAGCCGTGCCAGTTTGCAGTTTGCCGCCTAAGTGTCTGGAATCGCGTGCGTGTCCTTGGGTTGTGCCGGAAGGTTGTGCGCCTTCGATCAGTGTATGCATAAAAAAGATGCCATTGTGTTCGATCTATAGATGAAATTGCCGACAATCATTTTGTCGATCAGCGTCAGCTTTCTGTTCCCATTGCATCGCATTGCAGATAAAAAGGCCGCATGCGCAAAGAAGACATGTCGCCCGCTCCCGGAACCCAGAGCCTGATCGATCCCAATCAGGAGGATCGCGCACGCGCTATCCGCGATCAGCTGCGCGATGCCATCGTCGACCGGCGTCTGGCGCCCGGCACGAAGCTTTCAGAAGCCGAAGTCGGCACGCTGTTCGATGTCAGCCGCACCGTGGTTCGCTATGCGCTGCAGATGCTGGCCTTCGAGGGACTGGTGCGCACCGAACGCAATCGCGGTGCCTTCGTCTCCAATCCCTCGCCGGAAGAGGCCATGCAGGTCTTCGCCTCGCGTCGGCTGATCGAACCCGGCATCGTCGCGGCCGCCGCCGAGCGGATCACCGCTGCCGATATCGCCGGTTTTCGGGAACAGTTGAGGGAAGAGGAACGCTTTCGCAGCGAACGGGGCGCGAGCGCGCGGCGCGCCGAGATCAAGGCGTCAGGCGATTTCCACCTGATGCTCGCCAGGGTCGCCGGCAACGCCATTCTCGAAAAGTTCATGGACGAACTCGTCGCCCGCTCATCGCTGGTGATCGCGCTTTACGGCCGAACCGGCGTTTCGAGCTGCGGCCATGACGAGCATGGCGAAATCCTCGATGCGCTGGAAAACAAGGACGTGGCCCGCGCCACCGAATGCATGCTCCACCACATCGCCCATATCGAGGCCGACCTCGATCTTCGTATCGGCGAGGCGCTGACGCTGAAGGACGCGCTCAATCTGTAAGGTGAATAAGGGGCCTGTGTTTGCCGGCCTGCAATGAAGAGACTCAGCGGATATATGGCGGCGTCAGGCCAGCGCCGAGGTTCGAAAACCTTTCCGCCGTCATGCGCGGGCTTGTCCCTAAAGCGCATCGCAATCTTTCAGATTCGCTCTCTACGCTTTAAGTCCTCGTTTCATCGCATGTCGTTGCCGCAAAACCGCTGCACACTTTTGCGCGACATGCTTTAGCATATGCTAACATTTGTTTTTATCGAGGTGGGTGGTAGATCCTCGGCACGAGGCCGAGGATGACGTGGAGTATGGCGCAAGGTTTGCCGCCTGAAACGAGAAAAGCCCGCAGGGTTCCCGGCGGGCTTTGTTGTTTGGATACTGTGAGCCTTACGCCCGCAGGCTGCCGCCGGTGGTCTTTTCGACGTTGCCGACGATCTTCTTGGTGAGGGCGTCGAAATCCTCGTCGGTGAGCGTCTTGTCGACCGGCTGGATCAGAACCTCGATGGCGACGGACTTCCGGCCCTCGCCGACGGAAGCGCCCTCGAAGATGTCGAAAACGTTGACGCCGGTGATCAGCTTGCGGTCGGCGCTGCCGGCGGCCTTGATGATCGCGCCGGCCTCGACGGTCTTGTCGACCACGAAGGCGAAGTCGCGCTTGACCATCTGGAAGGGCGAGAGATCGAGCGCCGGCTTGGTGCGGGTCGCCTTCTTCTTCGGTTCCGGAAGGGCGTCGACGAAGACTTCGAAGCCGCAAAGCGCGCCGGAGACGTCGAGTGCTTCGAGCGTCTTCGGGTGGAATTCGCCGAAGTAGCCGAGGATCACCTTCGGGCCGGCCTTGATCGTGCCGGAACGGCCCGGGTGGTACCATGCCGGAGCGCCGGCCTCGATCTGCACATTGCCCATCGGCAGGCCGCAGGCCTCAAGCACGGCGAGCGCGTCGGCCTTGGCGTCGAAGACATCGACCGGCTTGCCGCCGCCCTTGGAGGCGTTCGACCACATGCGGCCGGCACCGGAGAGCGAGGCCGTGCCGCGGCGGATACCACCGGCAACGCGGCGCTGGCCTTCCGGTGTATCGGCTTCATAGGTGCCGGACACCTCGAAGATCGCCACATCGCCAAAGCCGCGGTCGGCATTGCGCTGGGCGGCGACAAGCAGGCCGGGCAGCAGCGAAGGCCGCATGTCCGACATGTCGGCGGCGATCGGGTTGGCGAGCTTGAGGGCGGGGCTGCCGCCGCCGAAGAGCTTGGCCTGGTCTTCTGAGATAAAGGACCATGTGACGGCTTCCATCATGCCGCGCGCGGCAAGCGTGCGCTTGGCGGTGCGGGTGCGGATCTGCAGCGTGGTCAGGATGCGGCCGTTGACGGAGCCGGTCGGCGCAAGCGGTTCAGGCTTGATGTTGTCGACGCCATGCACGCGCATGACTTCTTCCACCAGATCGGCCTTGCCGTCGACATCCGGACGCCAGGACGGCACCGAAACCTTGACCTGCTCGCCTTCGCCGATCACCTCGAAGCCGAGGCCGGTGAGGATCGTGCGGGCCTCCTGGTTGGAGACGGTGAGGCCGGTGAGACGCTTCACTTCCGAGAAGGGGAAGTCGACGACCTTGCGGACATGGCCCTTGTAGCCTGTGACCTTGGAGGCCGCCGCCGTGCCGCCGCACATCGAGAGCACCAGTTCGGTGGTGCGTTCGAGGCCGGGCACCATGTATTCCGGGTCGACGCCGCGCTCGAAGCGGTAGCGGGCATCGGTGATGATGCCTTGCGAGCGGCCGGTCTTGGCGATGTTGATCGGATCCCAGAGCGCCGACTCGATCAGCACGTTGACGGTGTTCTCATCGCAGCCGGAATGCTCGCCGCCCATGATGCCGCCGATCGATTCCGGACCGTTGTCGTCGGAGATGATGACGTTGGCCGGGTTGAGCTTGTAGGTGCGGGTGTCGAGCGCGAGGATTTCCTCGCCCTCCTGCGCGCGGCGCACGGTGAGCGTGCCATTGACCTTGTCGGCGTCGAAGACGTGCATCGGACGACCCTGGTCGAAGGTCATGTAGTTGGTGACGTCGACCAGCGCCGAGATCGGACGCAGGCCGATGGCGAGCAGCCGCTGCTGCATCCACTTCGGGCTCGGGCCGTTCTTCACGCCGCGCACCAGCCGGTAAGCGAAGCCCGGGCACAGACGCTCGTCGTCCAGCACGATCTTCACGTCATTCGGCGTTTCGCCATCGACCTTGAAGTCGGGCGCCTTCGGCTGCTTCAGCGTGCCGAGGCCGGAAGCGGCGAGGTCGCGGGCAATCCCGAAGACCGAGGTGCAATCGGGACGGTTCGGCGTCAGGTTGATCTCGATGACCGGATCGTCAAGGCCGGCATAGGACGCGAACGAGGTGCCGACCGGGGCGTCCTCGGGCAGGTCGATGATGCCGTCATGATTGTCGGAAATGTTGAGCTCCTTTTCGGAGCACATCATGCCATGGCTTTCGACGCCGCGGATCTTGCCGACCGAAAGCGTGACGTCGATGCCGGGAACATAGGTTCCCGGACGCGCTAGCGCGCCGACGAGGCCGGCGCGGGCATTCGGCGCGCCACAGACGATCTGCACCGGCTTGCCGTCACCGGCATCGACGATCAGAACCTTCAGCCGGTCCGCTTCCTGATGCTTCTCGGCGGAGACCACCCTGGCGATGACGAAGGGCTTGTAGGCCGCCTTGTCATCGACATCCTCGACTTCGAGGCCGATTGCGGTCAGGCGCTCGCAGATCTCGTCGAGCGTGGCTTCGGTTTCCAGATGGTCCTTCAGCCAGGAGAGTGTGAATTTCATGATTTTCTTTCCTTAAACAGAAGGCTTGTTGCGAGCAGTCGGCTGTCTGCCTCATTCAACCCGTCGATGAGATCAACTGCCACACGGGCCTGATCCAATAAATCCCTGACTTCATTCTCCGGGAACAGGGCACTGTCCGGGGGGAGGTAATCCGCACGATGCCGTTCCTGCTGCAATTTTACGATAAGCGAAGCGATATCCTTGAATCGCTCATGTTCCTTCAACGGTTGTTGCAGGAATGCATTTCGAAGCTGACCATGATCCAGAGCCCGGTACACCCGCAGGACCTCGTCATCACTCCGTGGCTTTGGAAGCAGGGATTTTACACACAGAGCGGCCAAGGCATGAAAGGCTGCATAATAAGCCGCGCTAACGGCTCTTCTTCGGTAGGCAGCACTATTGGGCTTCTGCCTGATCAGATCGTCTGCGGACTGCAGCAGGCGTTGTACCATGGAGGCGCCGGGCATGGTTAGAACGTGTCCTCGTCTTCATCTCCAGCGGGTGCGACCACCGCAGGACCGGGCGCACTCAGGAATACGATCCGCTCATCATTTCCAGCGCGTAGTGCGTCATGAATGCGGCCCAGTATCTTGACCAGTTCCCTTGCGGGCACCGCTTCTTTAACGTCTGCGCGGACACGGATGATCGGCTCGCCGTCAAAAGTCTCGTCCTCTTTGATCGAGGCCCTGTTGAAGCCATAGTCCTTGAAGGCGTCGCTCAACAAAGGCGTTACGATCTTGTCGATCTGTTCAGGCGCCAAATACACGGCACGAAGACTTGCCATCACACCCACCTTCCCATGTGGAATCCATCAGGAACGATACTGCATAACTCTCACGTGCTCAAACCGCCGAACAGGGTCGGCACGTCGAGCGGGCGGAAGCCGTAATGGCTCATCCAGCGCACGTCGGCGTTGAAGAAGTCACGCAGGTCCGGCATGCCGTATTTCAGCATGGCGATGCGGTCGAGGCCCATGCCCCAGGCAAAGCCCTGGTATTCGTCCGGATCGAGACCGCCGGCGCGCAGCACGTTCGGATGAACCATGCCGCAGCCGAGGATTTCCATCCAGTCGGTGCCTTCGCCGAACTTGACGATCGGGCCGGAGGAACGGTCGCATTGGATGTCGACCTCGAAGCTCGGCTCCGTGAAGGGGAAGAAGGACGGGCGGAAGCGCATCACCACGTTGTCGACTTCGAAGAAGGCCTTGCAGAATTCCTCGAGGATCCAGCGCAGGTGGCCGACATTGGCGGTCTTGTCGATGACGAGGCCTTCGACCTGATGGAACATCGGCGAATGGGTGGCGTCACTGTCCTGACGATAGGTCTTGCCGGGAATGACGATGCGGATCGGCGGCTTCTGCGCTTCCATGGTGCGCACCTGCACCGGCGAGGTATGGGTGCGCAGAACCTTGCGCTCGCCGTTCTCGTCGGGCGATAGGAAGAAGGTGTCGTGCATTTCGCGGGCCGGATGACCCTCGGGGAAATTCAGTGCCGTGAAGTTGTAGTAGTCGGTCTCGATATCCGGGCCTTCGGCGATGGAGAAGCCCATGTCGGCGAAGATGGCGGTGATCTCGTCGACGATCTGGCTGATCGGATGGATGCGGCCGCGCTCAGCGGGCGAGGAGCGCACCGGCAGGCTGACATCGACGGTCTCTGCCTTCAGGCGGGCGTTGATCGCGGCGTCGCGAAGCTCGCTCTTGCGGGCGGTGATCTTCTCGGTCAGCTCGTTCTTCAGCGCGTTGATCGCGGCACCGCGCGTCTGGCGTTCTTCCGGCGTCATGCTGCCCAGCGTTTTCAGGAGTTCGGAAACCGAACCCTTCTTGCCGAGCGCGGCAACGCGCACTGCCTCGATCGCGGTTTCGTCTTCGGCTGCCGAAACATCCGAAAGAAGCGCTATTTTCAGACTGTCGAGATCGGACATCTTGTCTTTCCTGCCCTGGTTCCTCTGCCGAGCCTGACGTCCCGGCGTGACGATGATATGAAAAAACCCGCGCCAGCCCTGCCAGCGCGGGTTTCCCAATCGGATAAACTTGTTGGGAAGCGCTGGTTACTTGACCGCGCTTTCAAACTCGTTGGCCGTACCCTTTTCCTTGAGGTAGGCAAGTGCCTTCTTGGAAGCTTCGACGAGGGCGCCGAAAGCTGCCGGCTCATGGATGGCCATGTCGGACAGAACCTTGCGGTCGACTTCGATGCCGGCCTTGTTGAGGCCGTCGATGAAGCGGCCATAGGTCAGGCCGAATTCGCGGACGGCAGCGTTGATACGCTGGATCCACAGGGCGCGGAAGTTGCGCTTGTTGACCTTGCGGTCGCGGTAGGCGAACTGCTTGGAACGATCGACGGCAGCCTTTGCTGCGCGGATCGTGTTCTTGCGGCGGCCATAGAAGCCCTTGGCTGCCTTCAATACCTTCTTGTGCTTGGCGTGGGCGGTAACGCCGCGTTTTACGCGTGCCATGTCATGATCTCCTTAAAACTTGGTCCAGTTGGGCGGAAGGTCTCAGAGACCGTTCGGCAGGTAGTTCTTGATAACCTTCTTGCCGTCAGCTTCGGCGAGGATCATCGTACCGCGAGCATCGCGGATGAACTTGTTGGACCGCTTGATCATGCCGTGGCGCTTACCGGCAGCCGCAGCGACAACCTTGCCAGTTGCGGTGATCTTGAACCGCTTCTTGGCCGAGGACTTCGTCTTCATCTTGGGCATTTTGCTACTCCATTGTTTTTGTGAAAGACCAGCCGACGAAAGCCGGTTTTCAAGCATTAGAAACGGCCACGGCATGCCCTGCCGGACCGTTCGGACGGGCGCTTATAACCGCGAAGGGAAAAAAGCGCAACGGGGGTCGACACAATCTCTGAAAATGCGAATGCCGCCCCATGGAGCGGCATTGGTGAAATCACCCGAACGCGTGACGGAGCTCACTTCGGAGCGAGCACCATCATCATCTGGCGTCCTTCGAGCTTGGGCTCGGCTTCGACCTTGGCAATCGTCAGGGTGTCTTCCTTGACCTGCATCAGGAGCTTCATGCCGAGTTCCTGGTGGGCCATTTCGCGGCCGCGGAACTTCAGGGTCACCTTGACCTTGTCGCCCTCTTCGAAGAAGCGCGCCATCGACTTCATCTTCACCTCATAATCATGGGTGTCGATGTTGGGGCGCATCTTGATTTCCTTGACCTCGACGATCTTCTGCTTCTTGCGCGCTTCCGCCGCCTTCTTCTGGTTGGCGTATTTCAGCTTGCCGAGGTCGAGGATCTTGCAGACCGGCGGCTCGGCATTGGGCGAGATTTCAACCAGGTCGAGGCCCGCGTCTTCCGCCATCTTCAGCGCCTGATCCGTCGGCACAACGCCGAGATTCACGCCTTCTTCATTGATCAACTGAACTTTGGGAATCCTGATTTCCCGGTTGGAGCGCGGCCCATCCTTGACGGGGGCGTCGGCTTTGAAAGGTCTGCGAATGGTCGTATTCTCCTCGAACTGTTCCGGATAGCCGCAACGTCCTCGCTGCGCTGGAATCTCGTGCGCAGGCAAATTGGCTATTGCGGATTTTATGTCAATAGCATGCCTGTCATAGAAAATCACCTGTTGTCCGTTCATTCGCGAGTGTGTTTTACAGGCCGCAGCGTCGCACCACGTGGGCGGGGACGCGGGCAAGAAGGAGAACGGGCATGGCCGAAGATGAAAACGGGATCGTCGCGACGCATCTGACGGTGGGTAAGGGAGATGATTCCCGGCCGATCGCCATGCTGCTGCGCCCTGCCGCCGGAAATGCGTCCCCTTCGACGCCGGCGCTCGTCTGGCTCGGCGGCTACCGCTCCGACATGACCGGCACCAAGGCGATCGAACTCGACGCGCTTGCAGCCGAAAACGGTCTTGCTGTGATCCGCTTCGACTATTCCGGCCACGGGGCCTCCGGCGGCGAATTCCGCAAGGGCACGATCAGCCGCTGGACGGAAGAAGCGCTGGCTGTGCTGGAGCATGTTGCGCCTGAGGACGCGATGCTGGTCGGCTCCTCCATGGGCGGCTGGATCGCCATCCGGGTGATCCAGGAGCTGAAGAGGCTCGGCCGCGGACCGAAGATCAGGGGGCTCGTGCTGATCGCGCCGGCGCCGGATTTCACCATCGACCTCATCGAGCCGAACCTTTCGGAGGCCGAGCGCACCTCGCTTGCCGAACGGGGTTATTTCGAGGAACCCTCCGAATACAGCCCGGAGCCGAACATCTTTACCCGCGCCCTGATCGAGGACGGCCGGAAGAACCAGGTGCTGAAAGGCATCATCGAGACCGGCTGCCCGGTGCATATCCTGCAGGGCATGGCCGATCCCGATGTACCCTACAGGCACGCGCTGAAGCTCATGGAATTCCTGCCGGCCGACGATGTGGTGCTGACACTGGTGCAGGGCGGCGATCACAGACTTTCACGTCCCGAGGATATCGCCCGCATGAAGGCCGCGGTCATCGCCATGCTGCCGGCGTGATCGCGCCCGGATCCCATCCCGGATCTGTCGCATTTTAACCATAGTTGATAAATCCCTAACGCGCGTTGCACCGCGGTAATTGACTCGTCCCCCTTCAAAACCTTAACGTTTTGTTAACGAATGAAGGGACGGGTTCATGATGAACGGTTCGAACGCGCTTGCCGCGCTGGTGGTTTCGCTGGCGGTCATGGCGCCAGCCAGCACTGCCTTGACGGCGCCGAAGACCCAGTTGTCCATGCAGACGGGCAATGTCACGTCCCAGCCGATCGGCCATTATGAATTCTGCCGCAGCCATCGCGACGAGTGCAGCATTCGCACCAGGCCGGGTTCGGCTGCCCGCGTCACCGCTCATGGCTGGCAGGTCGTGCGCGACGTCAACATGTCGGTCAACACGACGATCACGCCGATGACCGATATGGAGATCTACGGTCGCGAGGAAGTCTGGGCTTATCCCGTCGATGCCGGCGATTGCGAGGATTTCGTTCTCCTCAAGCGCCGCAAGCTCATGGACGCCGGCTTCTCTCCCGCCGACCTGCTGGTTACCGTCGTGCGCAAGCCCGACGGCGAGGGACATGCCGTCCTGACGCTGCGCACCGCCCAGGGCGACTTCATTCTCGACAACCTCGTCGACGAAGTGAAGCTCTGGACGGACACGCCCTATACATACCTGAAGCGTCAGGCGAGCTTCGACACGGGCCGCTGGGTCACCATCGAGAACGGCACCACCGATGTCATGGTTGGCGCTCTGAAGTAGGCGCGCTCATGGAGCATGATCCGACCGGAGCGAAGCGAGGATCGGCAAGATTATGCTTCAATCGGAAATTCCGGGAGCGGTGCTCCCGCTATCCCCGGGCAAATGAAAGCGGCAGGCCTTCGAACGGCTTGATTTCCTTCAGCACGAAAGTCGTCTGCATTTCCTTGATGCGCGGCAGGCGGCGCACCACCGCCATGGCGAAATCCGCATAGGTGTCGAGGTCGGGCGAGACGACCTGCAGCAGGAAATCCGCATCGCCGGCAATGCTGTAGCAGGCCACGACCTCCCTGAGCTTCGAGACGCTTGCCGAAAATTCTTCCGCCTCCTGCTCGCTGTGGCTGTCGATCTTGACGCGAATGAAGGCGAGCACGCCGAGGCCGATCTTCTTGCGGTCCAGTTCGGCGCGATAGCCCTTGACGACGCCGGTCTCTTCCAGTTGCCGCACACGCCGCCAGCAGGGCGAGGTGGAAAGCCCGACCTCGTCCGATAGCGTCTGGTTGGTCATCCGTCCGTCGGCCTGCAACGCCTCCAGTATCCTGACATCGACCGCTTCAAGGGGATCGTTCGGCATGATCTACCTCCATGCATCCATAAATGGGTAAGTCCTACCTAATTGTAGATCGATGCGGCAATAAAAGGCAGGAAATTTCCGGTGTACGGCACTAGTTTTTGCCCGAAAATCCAATCCCGGAGCAGAAATGACCGAAGACCTTCGTCTCGCCATCGTCGTCAACCCCGATTTGCCTCAGGGCCTTCTCGCCAACACCGTCGGAGCAATCGCGATAGGGATCGGTGCAAAGCTGCCTGTGCTGGCGGCGCGTCAACTTGAGGACCGGCAGGGGCGCCGGATCGACGTCAGTTCCACATTGCCTGTGCCGATCCTTCAGGCAGACGCGGAAGCGCTGCGCCGGTTGCTGCTGAAGGCGCAGGACGGTGCCGATCCCGCGGGTGCTGTTGTCCCGTTTCCGGCTTTCGCCCGTGCCCTGCATGTCTATGCCGATTATGAGACATCCATGCCGGACAGGGATCTCGGCGAGGAAAAGATCGACGGCCTCGGTATTGCCGGGCCGGCGAAATGGGTGAAATCGCTGACGGGGGCGTTGAAGCTGCTGCGGTGAGAGGCGGAGACGCGAGTCGGGTTGTGACTTACGGATACGCCCGGCCACTCGCTTTGGGCTCGTGGTGTTCGTCGTTGAAATCGATTCTCTGGATCGATTTCTCCGGCTGCGCCGGATCACGCCTCACCCATTCCCGATCAGGATGCCGGCACCGAGCACCAGCGATCCGCCGAGCACTACCTGCAGCACTGCGCGGAAGAACGGCGTTTCCATGTACCGGTTCTGGATGAAGGCGATGGCCCAGAGTTCGAAGAACACCACCACCGCTGCGGTCAGCGTCGCCGTCCAGAAATGCGGGATGAGATAGGGCAGGGCGTGGCCGAGGCCGCCCAGTGCGGTCATGATGCCGGAAGCGAGACCGCGCTTGATCGGCGAACCTCGACCGGAGATCTTGCCGTCGTCATGAGCGGCTTCGGTGAAGCCCATGGAAATGCCGGCGCCGACGGAAGCCGAAAGGCCGACGAGGAAGGTCTGCCATGTGTCGCCGGTGGCAAAGGCCGCGGCAAAGATCGGTGCGAGCGTCGAGACCGAGCCATCCATCAGGCCGGCGAGACCCGGCTGAACATAGGTCAGGATGAACTGCCGCCGCGCCGTCTCATTTTCCTCGGTCTTCACCTCGCCGGGCACATGCTTTTCGCCAAGCATGGCAGCGATTTCCTCATGGCCCTCCTCGGCCAGCGCCAGATCGCCCAGGAGTTTGCGCGTCGATGCATCGGTCGCCCGCTTTTCCGCCTCGACATAGAAGCGGTAGGCGCTTTCCTCCATCTTGCCGGCTTCCGCGCGGATCTGCTCCAGCGACTGGTTGGCGCGCAGCCAGTCGGGCTTGCGCTCGTAGAAACCGCTGACGTGATCGCGCCGGATCAGCGGAATGCGCTCGCCGAAGCGCTGACGGTGCATGTCGATCAGCATGTTGCGATGGGTCTGCTCCACTGCCGCCATATCCTCGAACACCTTCGCCGACTGGGGATATTGTGCCCGAAGCTGGTCGGCATAGGCGAGATAGATACGGGCGTCGTCCTCCTCGGAGGATATCGCCAGCGCCAGGATTTCCTGCTCGCTGAGGCTGTCGAAGGAGCGCTTGGCCATCGAAAACAGGCTGCGGAACATGAATGGAAAACTCCAATTTTTAGAATTATTCTAAAATAGTCATTTGCCCCATCACCGGTCAAGGGGTGGTCGGCGCGCCGATCGGCGCAGAGTCCGGAGGCGGCGGCATCGGTAACACATATGCGACGATCGGCCCCGTGTTCTTGTGTTTGACGAAAGTCAGTCGGAAGCGCATTAGAAGGCCGGACATGCAAAGGAGACGTCCGTGGAAAACGATCTGGCCGGCAGGGCCGCCAACCGGGCGGACATACTGGAAAGGGCTGCTGCCGAAATGGCGGCGATGGGCGTCGATGCTGCCTTCATCGACCGTCTGGTCGAAACCTTTTACGGCCGCGTGCAGGCGCATGAGACGCTCGGCCCCGTTTTCGACGCGCGGCTTGCCGGACGCTGGCCCGCACATCTTCAGCGCATGAAGGCCTTCTGGACTTCGGTGGCTTTCAAGAACGGCGCCTATGGCGGCAAACCCGTTCAGGCCCATCACGGGATCGAAGGTATTGCAGAAGGGTTGTTCATCGAATGGCTCGCGCTCTTTCGCGCGACGCTTGCCGATCTCGAAGCGAGCGAGGCGGCGCAGGCCTGGTTCATGGCGACGGCCGAGCGTATCGCCCGCAGCCTGGTGCTCTCGCTTTTCTACAGCCCGGCCTTTGACGATCCCCGACGCAAGACGTCTGCCGGATAGTCTTTCGCGCAGCTTTATTGATCCTTCGCCCTTATTTGGCGCAATTTCACGAAAAGTATGAGGCCTGTTCGCGCAATTCCGGGCATTGCCGGTCTTGCAACATGATGGTGGGCATGCTTAAGACCGCGCGCACGCAGGAGGCTGGCAGGAAACACGATGACAGGGAGTGACCAGAGCAGATGACCATGAACCGCCGTAAATTTTTCAAGCAGGCCGGATCCGTCGGCCTGGGGGCAGCAGCTTCCGCAGCACTTGCCGCGCCGGCCATCGCGCAGGAAAATCCCAAGATCACCTGGCGCCTGACCTCGTCCTTCCCGAAGAGCCTGGATATCATCTTCGACGCCGCAACCGATATCGCCAGGAGCGTGTCGGAAGCCTCGGGCGGAAACTTCACCATCCAGACCTTTGCCGCCGGCGAAGTGGTGCCGGCGCTGCAGGCTGCCGACGCCGTGACCTCGGGCACAGTCGAGATGGCGCATACCTGCTGCTATTACTATATCGGCAAGGATCCGGCCTTCGCGCTCGGTACGGCCATTCCCTTCGGCCTCAATGCCCGCATGACCAATTCCTGGTTCACCGCCGGCGGTGGCGGTCAGCTGCTCAATGAATTCCTCGCAGGCTACAACCTCTACGGTCTGCCGGCCGGCAACACCGGCGCCCAGATGGGCGGCTGGTACCGCAAGGAAATCAAGACCATCGACGACCTCAAGGGTCTGAAGATGCGCATCGCCGGTCTCGCCGGCGAGATCATGGGCAAGGTCGGCGTGACGCCGCAGCAGATCGCCGGTTCGGACGTCTATCCGGCGCTGGAAAAGGGCACGATCGATGCCACCGAGTTCGTCGGTCCCTATGACGACTACAAGCTCGGCTTCTACAAGGTCGCCAAGTATTACTACTACCCGGCCTGGTGGGAAGGCGGCCCGACCGTTCACGCCCTCTTCAACCTCGAGAAGTTCAACGAGCTTCCGGAAAGCTACAAGCGCATGCTGACCGACGCCTGCGCTGCCGCGAACGCCCGCATGCTGGCCCGCTACGACGCGTCCAACGCCACGGCCCTGCGCCAGCTCGTTGCCGAGGGCACGCAGCTTCGCGCCTTCAGCTCGGATATCCTCGACGTGTGCCACAAGGCAGCGCTCGAGACCTATGCCGATCTCAGCGCCAAGAACGAGAATTTCAAGAAGCTCTACGACAGCCAGCAGGCCTTCAAGAAGGACGCATACCTCTGGGCGCAGGTCGCCGAATACGGCTTCGACACCTACATGATGCTGCAGCAGCGCGCCGGCACGCTCTGAGCCGGAACAGCGTAGCGAGTGAATGGACAAGCCCCGGATCGAAAGATCCGGGGCTTTCTTACGATGGTGAAGCCCGATGCCATAGCTGCAGAAGCTGCCGCATCGGGCTCCGCGTCAGGGCGTCCGCGTCTTCAGATAGGTGCTGGGAGACCGGCCGAGCATGCGCCGGAACATGGTGGAGAAGGCCGCGATGTTTTCATAGCCGGCGTCGAGCGCGACATTGGTGATCGCCTCGCCATCGGCCAGCCGCGGCAGGGAAGCGAAAAGGCATGCCTGCTGCCGCCACGTCACGAAGCTGATGCCGGTTTGCGCCCGAAACAGCCGGGTGAAGGAGCGGCGGCCGATTCCCATTTCCCGCGCCCAGTCATCGATGCTGACGGTTGCCGAGGGAATTTTCAGGAATTGCCGGCAAAGCCGCGCCAGCCTCTGGTCATGGGGGAAGGGCAGGCCGAGCGGCCGTTCCGGCAATTGGCGGAATTCGTCGAGCAGCAGGTCGGTGACCATCGTCAGCCGGTTTTCCCTGACCGGCCTGTCTTCCTCCCCAACCAGTTCCTCGATCAGGTTTTGCGCAAGCGGGGTGACTTCGACCACCCGCGGCCGTCTGGCCTCGTCGCTGGCGACATTCACATAGATGGAGCGCATTTCCACGGCGCTGATCATCTCGGCGGAATGTTCCACGCCGGCGGGAATGATGAGGGCATGGCCGGGCGGGATCATCCATCGCCTGTCATCCGTGCTGACGAGCACGATGCCGCGCCGCGCGAACCAGAGCTGTGTGCGCCTGTGCGAATGAAGGGCAACTTTGAAACCGGCGGGATAAACGCGGCCAAGCGCCAGAACCGGCTCGTTTGCCTGCTCGATCCAGATCAGACTTTGATTGTGATAGTCCTGGTCGACACTTTGAGCCGCCCCGGTAAGATCAATCACGCGCATTTGGCCCACTCACGAAAGAATTAGACCAGAACACAAAAGCGGGCCAGCGACAAGCCGGATATGACGACGATCAATCCGCGCAGGAGGATGAGCGGATCGGATTTATCATTACAGACAAGGGACAAGAGGGATGGCCAGTATAGCCGCCACCGGAAGCCAGGTCGAAAGGACCGCCTTCTCCATCATTTTCGCCGCAAGCTTCTGCCACATGCTCAACGACATCATGCAGTCGCTTCTGACGTCGCTCTACCCGCTTCTGAAGGACAATTACGCCCTCGATTTCGTGCAGATCGGCCTTCTGACCTTTGCCTTTCAGGTCACGGCATCGCTGCTGCAGCCGGCCGTCGGCATCATCACGGATCGCTGGCCCATGCCCTTTTCCCTGCCGGCGGCCATGCTGTCCACCTGCGCCGGCCTGATCACCCTTGCCTATGCCGGGCATTTCTCGGTGCTGGTGCTCGGGGCCTGCCTGATCGGCATCGGTTCGGCGATCTTTCATCCGGAAGCTTCGCGCGTCGCCCGGCTTGCATCCGGCGGTCGCCATGGTCTGGCGCAATCCTTCTTCCAGGTCGGCGGCAATACCGGCACGGCCATCGGCCCGCTGCTCGCCGCCTTCATTGTCATCCCGCGCGGACAGGGCGTCTTGAGCTGGTTCTCGCTGATCGCGCTTCTCGGTTTTTGCGTGCTCTCGGGCGTCAGCGTCTGGTACATGCGCCATCGTCGCAGCAATGCCGGCCGCCCATCGCCGAACCGCACACTGCCGCTGCCGCGCAATCAGGTGGCCTGGACGCTTGCCATCCTGATCGTGCTGACGGCGACCAAGAATGCCTATCTGGCAAGCCTTTCGAGCTACTTCACCTTCTTCGCCATCCACAAGTTCGGGGTCGGCGTGCAGGATGCCCAGATCATGCTGTTCCTCTTCCTCGGCGCATCGGCGGCCGGCGTCTTCTTCGGTGGGCCGATCGGCGACCGCTTCGGCTCGCGGGCGGTGATCTGGTTCTCGATCCTCGGTGTCATCCCCTTCGCGCTGCTGCTTCCCTATGCCGACCTGTTCTGGACCTCGGTGCTGGTGGTGGTGATCGGCTTCATCTTCTCCTCCGCCTTCTCGGCCATCGTCGTCTTCGCGCAGGAACTGGTGCCGGGCCGCGTCGGGCTGATAGCCGGCCTGTTCTTCGGCTTTGCCTTCGGCTTCGGCGGTATCGGTGCAGCCGTTCTCGGCGTCTTTGCCGACAGGCAGGGCATCGAGTTCGTCTACAGCGTCTGCTCCTACATGCCGCTTCTCGGCCTGTTGACCATTCTCCTGCCGCGCCTGCCGAGCCAGCGGCGCGCGTAAACGGCCGGAGACATCCCGGGCTGTTGTATCGGAACGGCTTGGGGAAACGACGGGAGGCCGGCTATCTGCCGGGCTCCCGTTTCCGGTTGTGGGCTACCATCACTATGAAGACCCGGTATCGCTGGCGGATGGCTCGTGCTAGAGCGGCGCTTCTTTTGATCGAAACGACCGCGGGGCTCCATGACCATTGCACTCTATGCTGACTATGTCGCGGATCTGAGAAGCCTGTTCACCGAACTCGACCGCTCGCCGGAGCAGTTCCAGACATTCGACGTACGGCTGGAACTGGCGGCCGCAGGCGGTCTCATCGTTTATGAAACGAAGCGCCGGAAGGGTCAGACGGACAGCCTTTATTACGGCCGCTCCGCCAGCACCGGCGCCAACCAGCAGATCTCGCAGGCCACGGCCTTTGCCGCGATCGATCGTTTCCTGGCACTCGGCCAGTTCATCGCTCTTGCGGGGGATGCCTCGCAGAACCACGAAATGGATGCCGGATACCCGCATTGCGCCGTCAACTTCTCCTATCGGAAGAAGGGACACCCCAAGGCGCTTGCCATGCTCATGGTCTTCATCGGTTTCAACGATGATGCCGATGCGCTCGCTTATGCTGAAAAAGCTGCCGACACCTCGGCTTTCGTGACCGCGCGGCCCTGCAAGGGAGACCGCGCCCACGAGTGGAAGTGAGACCTCGGCGCCTTATTGGTTGCCGGCCTCTTCATAGAGCCGCTGGGTCTCGGTCAGTGCGTCGTCCAGCCTCGTTCCGGTGCTGAAAAGCGAGAGCGTTTCCGGCTTCGATACGCCGGCCGGAAGATGCGGCGAGGCTTCCGTCTCGCCGATCACCGTGCGGACGGGAATGACGCCGGCCCAGACCGGCAGGTCGTAATCTTCCTCGTCATCGCCGACGCCCTTGGCGCGAACCTTGGCCGAGGCATCCTCGATCCGCATGCCGATGACGGCCGTCGCCTTGATCTCCTGCCCGGTTGTTGGCCTCAGCAATGTGCTGCGGTCCGGATAGAAGCGATCGATGACGGCGCGCAGCGCCTTTTCCTTCTCGGCCGGGTCTTCGACCAGTCGGGCGGTGCCGAAGCACATGGCAGAGCGGTAATTGGCCGAATGGTTGAAGCCGGAACGGGCGAGCACCAGCCCGTCCAGATGCGAAACCGTCAGGCAGGCCGGCGTTCCGGTCTTGAGATGGCGCAGCATGCGGCTGGCTGACGAACCGTGCCAGTAGAGCATGTCGCCTTCGCGCCAGTGGATCGTCGGCGTGCAGAAGGGCTGGCCGTCGATCACATAGGCCACATGACAGAGCATGCCGGCATCGAGGATCGCATGCACGGCGGTGCGGTCATAGCTGCCGCGTTCGTGCAGACGCTTGACCCGGTTGCGGTCGGTAACGGGGTAGGAGCCGGTTTCGGCTTCGATGGTGCTGGTGGACATGAACTTGCCTTCCTCAATGCTGTCAGTCTATCTATGCAGGAACATTGGTTCGAAATAGCTCCAATTCCATGTCAAAAATGAAGACCAATCCGGCCGACTGGTCGGCCCTGATCCCGGTGTTGCCGGATGACGGGCCGCATACGGCCGCGCTCTACCGAACCATCCGCCGGCTGATCGAGACGGGCACGATTGCGCCGGGAACCAAGCTTCCGCCGACGCGGGATCTGGCGGCCCGCCTGAAGGTCTCCCGCGGATCGGTGGTCGCCGCTTTCGAAATGCTGATCGCCGATGGCTTCGCCGAGGCGCGAACCGGGGCCGGAACCTTCGTGGCGGGGCAGGTCCCGGTTCTGCGTGCACCTGATGTGGTCGTGGAAGTGACGGGCGACATCGCGCCGCCCCTGCCGGGCACGCTGGGGATCGCCACTGCCGATGCCCGTACGCTGAAGACGTTCCGGGCGCTGTTATCCTGGCATCTGGCGCGGCCGGGCTTCGAACACTTCCATTATGGCGATCCGCGCGGTTCGGCGGATCTGCGCGAAGCCGTCGCCAGCTATCTGCGGACGGCACGCGGAGTGCGCTGCGACGGCGCTTCCGTCGTCATCACCCATGGCACCCAGCAGGCGCTCGATCTCTTCATCCGCAGCGCCTTGCAGCCGGGAGACGGCGTGTGGATCGAGGATCCCTGCTATCCCATGGCGCGGACAGCTTTTGCTGAAGCCGGAATGCGGCTTTCGGGTATTCCAGTGGATGGCGAAGGTCTGGATCCGGTGGCGGGAGAAAGCGTGATGCCGATGGCGCGTGCCATCTATGTCACGCCATCGCACCAGTTTCCTCTGGGCGTCACCATGACCATGCCGCGCAGGCTGGCGCTGATCGACTGGGCGCGGCGCAACGACGCCTGGATCGTCGAGGATGATTACGACAGCGAGTTTCGCTATGCCGGACCGCCGCTCACCTCGCTGCAGGGCATGGATGACACGGGCCACGTCATCTATGTCGGCACCTTTTCCAAGGCGCTCTTTCCTGGCCTCCGCATGGGTTACATGGTCGTGCCGCCGCCCTTGCGGAAAAAGGTCGTGGCGCTGAAGAGCCGCACGGACCGATACCCGCCGACGCTGGCGGAGGCAGCGCTTACCGATCTGCTGCGCGAAGGGCATTTTGCTGCCCATCTGCGCCGCGCCCGTCGCCGCACCGAGGCTGCGAGGAACGAACTGGTCGCGGGGCTGCTGTCCAATCCACGGGCGGGTATCGAGGTCGAGACGCCCGATCAGGGGCTGCATCTCATCGCCCGGTTGCCGGCGGGTCTCGAGGATACGGCGCTGGTGGAGAAGGCGATGGCGGCGGGACTGGGCGTGCGGGCCTTGTCATCCATGAGCGTTTCGGGAACGCCCCGGCAGGGGCTCGTTATCGGCTTCTCCGGTTTCAGCGGCGAGGACCTCAAGGCGGCGGCTAGCCGCTTCGTCGCGAGCTTGTGAGGGGTGTCCGTGTCTGTGCGCCTTGCGGACGAAGGCTCCGCACTGCTACTAGGTGAGCACGCGAACAGCAGGAAGCCATGGCAGGGAGGCCGGGCTGGAGTAGGAGACGGCGTGAAATTCCTCGACCCACAGCATCCGTTTTTCAAGCCGCTCTGGCGCCGTATCCTGACGGTGGTCGCCCCCGCCGCCTGGGGGCTTGTCGAGCTTTCGAACGGTGCCTCCGGCTGGGCCATCCTGTTTTTCGGCGCATCCGCCTATGCGGCTTACGAACTGCTGTTCATGTTCGAGCGCAGCAATCGGGAAGCGGCATCCGCTGCCGACAAGGACAGATCGCCGGCGGACGACAATGGCGCGGATGGCGGCGACGGCGGCGATTGACCGGTTGAGGGGATGGTCTCTCCTACCCGAAGATGACCTTGCCAAGGCTCTCCGCCGCCAATAGGTTGCCCACCTGAAACGATTTAAATGCAAGGAGAGGCCCATGTTGCGCTTTGGAATTCTGTCGACGGCGAAGATCGGACGCGAGCTGGTGGTTCCGGCGATACAGGATGCGGAAACCTGCGTCGTTACCGCCGTGGCGAGCCGCGATCTGGCCAGGGCACGCGCCATGGCCGACCGCTTTTCCGTGCCGCATGCCTTCGGTTCTTATGAGGAAATGCTGGCGTCCGACGTGATCGACGCCGTCTATATTCCAGTGCCGACGGCGCAGCATGTCGAATGGGCGATCAAGGCGGCCGATGCCGGCAAGCATGTGCTCTGCGAAAAGCCGCTGGCTCTGAAGGCCGCGGAGATCGACGCCGTCATCGCCGCCCGTGACCGCAATGGCGTTCTCGTCTCCGAAGCGTTCATGGTGACTTACGCTCCCGTATGGCGCAAGGTGCGCTCGCTGCTTGCGGAAGGTGCAATCGGCAAGCTTCGGCACGTGCAGGGCGCCTTTACCTATTTCAATCGCGACCCTTCCAACATGCGCAACAAGCCCGAACTCGGTGGTGGCGGCCTGCCGGATATCGGCGTCTATCCGTCGATCTCGACCCGGTTCGCGACGGGAGCGGAACCGCAGCGCGTGCAGGCCGTGGTCGAGCGCGACCCGGAATTCGGCACGGACGTCTATGCCAGCATCAAGGCCGATTTCGGCGATTTCGAGCTGAGCTTCTATATTTCCACCCAGATGGCCAACCGCCAGACCATGGTGTTTCACGGCACGGAAGGCTTCATCGAGGTCCGCTCGCCCTTCAACGCCGACCGCTGGGGCGCGGAAGAGGTGGAACTGACCAACCGGGCGCATACCGAGTCGCAGATCTTCCGTTTCCAGGACAGCCGTCAGTATCGCCGCGAGGCAGAAGCCTTCGCGCATGCCGTGGAAACCGGTGATTACAGCGATGTCGTGAGCCTCGAGAATTCCCGCGCCAACCAGCTCTTCATCGACGCGATCTACCGCGCCGGCGAGAAGGACGGCTGGGAGGCGGTTTAAGCGCTAGGTATATCCGGAGCAGAGTACCCCGTCGGAACCTTGATCCCGGGCACCCCCCTCTGCCCTGCCGGGCATCTCCCCCTCAAGGGGGGAGATCCGCAAGACGCATACCCCTCGTGGCACCACAACTGTTTCAAGGGCGGGTCCTGAAGTGTTAATCTTCTGATGGTGTGGTAGCTTGCCACTATCCGATCTCCTCCCTTGAGGGGGAGATGCCCGGCAGGGCAGAGGGGGTGAACCGCAGCGGATCACGTCGTTTTGTGTCCTGTGCGATCCCAGCGTCGCGATAAGCTTTGGATTACGCTCAGCGACGGAAGACGAAGCGGGAATAGCCGAAGAAGCTGAAGGCCATGGCGGCGATCGAGGCGAGCACGAGCGCCGCGAATGGCGTGAGCATCGGTGCCGAGATCAGCAGCGCCGAATAGAGCAGGTAGTTCACCACGGCGGACGTGATGCCCACGGAACCGTAGCGAAACCCCTCGACCGCAATCGAATGGCGCGACGCCCCGAAGGTGAAGCTCCGGTTGAGAAACCAGGTGCAGAAGAGAGCGACGGCGATCGCGACAAGGCGCGCGAGAAACGGTCCGAGCGGCGTCGTCTTGATGAGCAGCAGCAGCACCGCCGCGTCGATCAGGAAGCCCGCCGTGCCGACGATGCCGAAGCGCAGAAGCTTCTTCATGCGGCATCCACTTTGCCGCGACGGACGGCGTTGTTTTCGTGGCTGCCGCTGGCGGCCTTTTCGGAAAGCGCGGGGCGCAGGGCCGGCAGGTTCATGTAGTGGATCCTCAACTGTTCGGCGCGCGAGCGGGCGAGCGAATCCAGGATCAGCGCGGCCGTCAGCGACAGGAACGACATCATCAACAGGACTGTGGCGAGAATCCAGCTCGGAACGCGGCTGACATAACCGGTGGCGAAGAATTCGAAGAGAACCGGCACCATGAAGCCGACGCTCAGAGCCAGAAGGGCGGCGCTGATGCTGCCGAAGAAGGCGAAGGGCCGGATTTCCTTCATCAGCATGGCGAACATCCAGAGGATCTTCGCGCCATCGCGGAAGGTCGAAAGCTTGGAGTGCGAGCCCTCCGGACGCCGGCCGTAATCGAGTTCCAGTTCGCAGACCGGCAGTTTCAGCCGGGTCGCATGCACCGACATTTCCGTCTCGATCTCGAAACCGCCGGAAACGGCGGGGAAGCTCTTCACGAACCGGCGCGAAAACGCCCGGTAGCCGGACAGGATATCGGTGAAATCATTGCCGAACAGGAAGCGGTAGAGCGCATTGAACATGCGGTTGCCGAAGGCGTGGCCCTGGCGACCGGCATCGGCATGCACGCCGCGCCGCGTGCCGACAACCATGTCGGCCCGCTCGGTGATCAGGGTGCGGATCAGTTCCTCGGCATCCTCTGGTGCATAAGTGCCGTCGCCATCGGCCATGACATAGATGTCGGCGTCGATGTCGCAGAACATGCGGCGCACGACATGGCCCTTGCCCTGGCGACGCTCGCGCACCACGGTCGCGCCCGCCAGTGTGGCGGTCAGCGCGGTGCTGTCGGTCGAGTTGTTGTCGTAGACATAGACGCGGGCCTCCGGCAGCGCCTCGCGAAAGCTGCGCACGACATCGCCGATGGTCGCGGCCTCGTTGTAGCAGGGCAGGAGAACAGCCACCTCGAGATTGTCTGGCCACGTTCCGCGCATCTTGAATTCTCGCTTGAAAAGGGTTCTGCCGTCACGCGAACGGCGGGCGCTTTACTATTTCTTGAGAACGTTAAAGCTAGGTTTCCCCCATCGACACTATCTGTGATCTTGCCGGCCATTTCTCCTGAGCGAGGCCGGTTCGCGGGGAATGAATGCCCATGGCCGATCATGCCATTTCCGTCGGAACGACTGAACCGTTCTGGACACGCCTCCGACTGGTTCTGCCGATCTACTACCTGGTTGTAGTCGCGGCCCTTGTTCTCATCCATCTGCCGGGCGCCAGCGACTATGTCGGCGCGGACAATGACGACTGGATGCGCCTGATCGAGGTGCGCGACCTCATCGGCGGGCAGGGCTGGTTCGACATGACCCAGTACCGGCTCGGTCTGGCGGGCGGTACGCCGATGCACTGGTCGCGCTTCATCGATCTGCCCATCGCCTTGTTGATCCAGATGTTCGGACAGTTTCTCTCGCCCGAGCAGGCCGAAGCTGCTGCCCTGTTCGTCTGGCCAGTCTTCCTGATCCTGCCGCTGCTGGCGGCGATTGGTCTCGGCGCTCGCCGTCTCGGCGGCGCGCCGGCCATGCATATCGCGCTAGGTCTCGCCTGCGTCTACGTTGTCACCTCCAACCGGTTCCTCCCCGGCGCGATCGATCATCACAATGTCCAGCTCGTTCTCCTCGCGACCATCGCGGCGATGCTGGTCGATCCGCTGCATCGGGCAGTAAGCTTTGCGCTTGCCGGATTTTGCTGCGCGCTGGCGATTGCGATCGGGGCCGAAACAACCCCTCTGATCGCGGTCGTTTGCCTCGTCGTCGCAGTAAACTGGGCCTGGCATGGGGCGGCCTATGCCGCAGCCGCTCGCGCCTTCGGGCTGACCCTGGCGCTCGCCGTTTCCGCCTTCTTCTTCCTGACCGTGCCGCCCCGCCTCTATGCCAATGTCACCTGCGACAGCCTTTCGCTCGGATATTTCGGCATTGCGACCGTCGGCGGCGCGGCGCTTTTCCTGTCCACTTTCTTCCTTGCCGACGGATCGCGCGGCAAGCGTTTCGCCATTCTCGCACTCGATGGCGTGGTGGTGCTGGCGGCCGTATTGCTGCTTGCGCCGCAATGCCTGCAGAACCCGCTGAACGATCTCGATCCGCTTCTGGTGACGATGTGGCTCAACGAGGTGACCGAGGCTCAGTCGGCGCTCGCGCAGCTGCGGCGCGAACCGGGAAGTTTCGGCGGATATTATCTCGTCGGCTTCTTTGCCGTCATCGTCTGCGCCTCCCGCATCGTTCTCAGGGACCGTATCGAGGCGCATGCCGTTCTCCTGCCGCTCATCCTTGCGAGCTGGGCCATCGCACTCGTCCAGGTGCGTGGTGCAGCCTTTGCCAATCTTCTGTCGATCCTGCCGCTTTCCGTGCTGATTGCCGAATTGCGGCGCAACGCCAATCGCAATCCCGAGCATATGGGGGCAGGGCTCACCTTTGCCGTCGCCACGCTGTTTGCCGTGCCGAGCGTATGGATGCTGGGCGGCACCTTCTTTACCGAGGGTTCCGACGGGGTAATCAATCGTTTGCGCGGACAGATTGCAAAGACGGCCACCCCCGGCGAAGATTGCACCAGCGCCCGTGCCCTGATGCAGCTTGGCGGACTGGAGCCGACAACGGTCGTTGCCGGCTCGGAAGCCGGCGTGAAGATCCTGCGCTATACGTCGCATCGTGTGCTGACGGCGCCTTATCATCGCGATCAGGGCGGCATGCTGGCGGAACTGCGCATCGGCATGGCGACGCCGGAAGCGGCACTTCCTCTGCTGCGCAGCTCGGGAGCAACCGTCATTGCCTATTGCAGGACGGATCCGCAGGCGAGGATGGTCTCGGAAATGGAGCCCGGCGGACTATATGCCGCCCTGGCCAAGGGTGAGGTTCCTGCCTATCTGCAGGCGCTGCCGAAAGACCCGGCATCCGGCTTCGTTCTCTACCGGATAGCCCCCGGCCTGTAAGCGAATATGGATTTCGGCTTTAGGGTCAAAACTCAATCAGGATAGGCGTTCTGTTGGTCAGGATGGGATTGAATGGAAGCGAACAAGCGCAAGGTAAGGCCGGGTGGCCTTGCCGAGCATTGTTTGCGATCAGGCGGCCCATCCTGACCAACCCTTCGGGCGCGTCGCATCTTGGGCCTGCGTGCGTCGTAAAGGTTTGAAAATGATCGGCATTTCCTGCACCTTTCCTCCTACTCAGGCCCAAGATGCGACGCGCAGAACGCCTATCCTGATTGAGTTTTGACCCTAATGCGCGGGCCGCCTGCGACAGGCGAACAGCACGAGCAGCAGATCGACGAGACCGATGTTGAACCCGATGACCGCGGTAGCGAGCGGCAGCAGCGACGCCGGCTCGGGCGGAAGCACGAGGGCCAGCACGAAGACGAAAGGAATGAGAAGCGCAACCAGCGCAATTGCAAAAGCCGAGCGCGTCATTCCCGCGGCGATCCCAATCGCCATGGTTGAGAAGAATATCACAGTTATCCCTACCCTTGGTCATGACGATTCCCTACCACGACCGGCCGGGAATCATCCTGATCCACATCAAGGAGGAATAGCGGAAACTCACCCGAAAATGCCAGTTTTTTTGATGCTCTGGCAAGGTTCTCGCGTTTTCCTGCCTGACAAGAGCAAAGAGCCGGTTTTGCGGGTGCGATCCGGCCGGATGGGGCAGATCGGGGCAGGCGACCGTTCTGCCTGCCCCGGATTTCAGCGGGAGGGAGCGGTCAAACCAGGCCGACGATGCCGTTCGCCGTCGTGCCGGTGTCGAGCACCCGGCTTACCCGCAACGGCAGGATCGAACCGCCGGGGACGTTCGTAAGCACGATGCTCGCACCGGATGCCATGACGACGGCGATATTTCCGCCCGAACCGAGATAGAGGCCGCGGGTGGTCTCGAGAAGGTTCCCGTCGTCGTCGGGAAGGATTGCGAAGCCGGTCGAGGCCGGACCGGAGAGCGAGGGGTGAACCTCAGAGAAACGATCGGTCATGTCGGGTTTCCTTTCGGGGTTGGTTGACGCCCCATTGTCCGGCGAAATGGCCGGGCGGGGATGGCCGGGCGTAATCTTCGCGGGAAAATGTCCGGTCCGTCCCGCCATGCCGGAGACCAAGATCATGAAAACAGGAGAGGTTTTCTGAGTGCGGCAAGCCGGGGATTGGAAAACCCCGTTGCTGAACTTCCCCGAAATTTGCGCTAGGGAAGAAGCATGAACAGTTTCTTCAACGACGATTCGCGCAGCAATCTCGCCGAGTTCACGGTCTCGGAACTGTCGGGCTCGATCAAGCGCACGATCGAAACCGCTTTCGACCATGTGCGGGTGCGTGGCGAAATCTCCGGCTATCGCGGCCCTCATTCTTCGGGCCATGCCTATTTCAGCCTGAAGGACGACAAGTCGCGCATCGACGCGGTGATCTGGAAGGGTTCCTTCTCCAAGCTGAAATATCGGCCGGAAGAGGGCATGGAAGTCATCGCCACCGGGCGCATCACCACCTTCCCCGGCTCGTCCAAATACCAGATCGTCATCGAGCAGATGGAGCCGGCCGGCGCCGGCGCGCTGATGGCCCTGATTGAGGAGCGCAAGCGCAAGCTCGGCGCCGAGGGTCTGTTCGATGCGGCGCGCAAGAGGCCGCTGCCCTTCATGCCCAGGGTGATCGGTGTCGTGACGTCTCCGACCGGCGCGGTCATCCGGGATATCCTTCACCGCATCTCGGACCGCTTTCCGGTGCATGTCGTCGTCTGGCCGGTCAAGGTGCAGGGCGAGGGCTCCGGCGAGGAGGTGGCCAACGCCATCAACGGCTTCAACGCGCTGCGTCCCGGCGATGATATCCCGCGGCCGGATGTGCTGATCGTCGCGCGTGGCGGCGGCAGTCTCGAAGACCTCTGGAGCTTCAACGACGAGATCGTGGTGAGAGCCGCGGCAGCAAGCGAAATTCCGCTGATTTCCGCCGTCGGTCACGAAACCGACTGGACGCTGATCGACTATGCCGCCGACGTTCGCGCGCCGACCCCGACGGGCGCCGCCGAAATGGCGGTGCCGGTCAAGGCGGAGCTGGTGGCGCAGGTGGCCAATCTCTCGGCCCGACATTCCGGCGCATTTGCAAGGCAGATGGACCAGCGGCGGCAGAATCTGCGGGCGCTTGCCCGCGCGCTTCCTTCCCTTGACCAGTTGCTGGCCCTGCCGCGTCGTCGCTTCGACGAAGCTGCGACCGCCCTTGGCCGGAGCCTCGAACTCAACACCATGGCCAAGCGCCGAAGCTTCGAGCGCGTGGCAGGCGCGCTTCGGCCCGACATGCTGGCCCGGCGCATTCAGGAACGGCGGCAGATCGTTGCCGAGCGGTCGGCGCTTGCCGAACGCATCATCGAGCGGACGATAGACCGCCTGAGGACGAGGATCGGCCGCGCCGATGCCGCCCTGACGGCGGTTCCGGCACGTCTGAAGGGGCATACGGATCGGGGCCGCGACCGGTTGTCGAGCCTCATGCAGAGAGCGGACAGTGCCATGGCCAATGAGCTGAGGGCGCAGCGCGCGGCCCTGACGGGCCATGAGCGCATGCTGCAGTCGCTTTCCTACAAGAATGTTCTGATGCGGGGTTACGCGGTCATCCGCGATGGCGATGACCGGCCTGTTTCCCGCGCCGCTGGGCTGGCGGCAGGGGACGCAATATCGATCGAGTTCGCCGACGGACGTGTCGCCGCAGTGACGGGTGAGCGTGACGGGACACCGCCTGCTTCCGCGCCGACTGCCCCTGTGCAGCCAAAGACGGCGCCGGCTGCCCGAGCGGCAAGGAAAACCGAACCGCCGAGCGGGCAGGGGAGCCTGTTCTGATGAGCGGGCGGCGCTTTCTCGTGGTGCTCGCCCATCCGTTGCCGGAGAGCTTTGCCGCCACGATGGCGAGAGAGATCAGGGAAACGCTGGAGGCGAAGGGGCATAGCGTCGACTTGCTCGACCTCTATGCCGAGGATTTCGACCCGCGGCTTACCGCCGCCGAGCGTGCTGGCTACATGCAGCCGCCCTATGATTTCTCCGGCGTTCAGGCGCTGGTCGACCGGCTTCGCGCGGCCGATGGCCTCATTCTCGTCTTTCCGCAATGGTGGTTCAACCTGCCGGCCATTCTCAAAGGCTTCATCGACCGCGTCTTCGTGCCGGGCGTGGCTTTCGATCACGATCCGGACGGCGGCCGGCTGGTGCCGCGGCTCGGCAATATCCGCACATTCTGGGTCGTCACCACGACGGGCTCGCCCTGGTGGGTCGTGCACTTCTACATGGGCAATCCCATGAAGCGCATCCTGAAGCGCGGCGTGGCCGCCTTCTGCTCCCGCGGCCTCGATTTCCGCATGTTCTCGCTGCATGACATGGACCGCGTCACGGAGAAAAGATGCGGGCGGTTCATGGGAAAGGTCAGGCAGGCGCTCGCCCGCCTCTGATCTGCACCCCCTACGCACGCTCCGCGCCAACGTTTCGTCACGCACGACTATTTGTATTGGTGTGTGACGGCTGGTGTTTAATTTCGCCGTTTCATTCACTATTTCTGATGGTGATAGGGTTTAATAACGTGGCGCGGGATGTCCGGATCCGCGACCTTTGCGCCAAGGAGAAACATGCCATGAAGAAAACCTCTGCCGCTCTTCTTGCCGGCCTGGCGCTGCTGACGTCCGGTGCGCTGCCGGCTTTCGCCGATGATGGTCTGGTGTCCATCCTGTTCGGGAGGAACTACAATGACGGCGTGAGTGCGGTGAAGATCGTGCATCGGCCCAATCATGTCGGCGAAAGCCTGCCGCAGGCCGTGCAGTATTCGACGCCTGCCCGCGTGCGTCAGGCCCAGGCGATGATCATGAACGATCCCAGCCTTCTCGCGGCTCTGGAACGGCGTGACATCAGCCCCTACAACGTGGCCTGGGTGCAGACCGCCCTGAACGGCGGCAAGATCATCTATTACTACTAGAATCTGACGCATGGCGGGTTCCTGCCCGCCCGTCTCAAAGACCGGCTTGCGGACTGATGGTTATTCGAACGATGCCAGATAGGTCCGCAGCAGCCGGTCGAATGTTTCCCGATCCTCTTCGCTGAGCGCCGAGACCAGCCTGTTCTGGTTGGCGACATGATCGGTCACTGTTTCGTCGACCAGCGCCAGCCCCGTTTCCGTCAGCCCGATCAGCACGCTGCGCCGGTCGTCCGGATTGACGACGCGCTCCACGAAGTCTTGCTTCTCAAGCTGGTCGATCCGGTTGGTCATCGTTCCCGACGTGACCATCAGCGTATCCAGCAACTCGCCCGGGGAGAGCCGGTAAGGCGCGCCTGAGCGCCTGAGGGTCGCCAGTACGTCGAAGCTCGATGATGTCAGGCCGTGCCGGCGAAGCACGTCCTCGATTTCCCGGCCGACATGGATCCTCAGCCGCGCCAGCCGGCCGAAAAGGCCCATGGCGCGGGTATCGAGATCAGGCCTTTCCCGCGCCCATTGGGCGAGAATGGCATCCACCTTGTCGGTCTTTTCGCTCATGTCTTCTGGTTAAGGTCGAAAAATCTTGACGTCAAGATAACCTGGGTTATGTTGATTTATCTTGAAGTCAAGAATATCTACATGAAGACAAATTCGACATCTCTCGGAACCATTCTGCTGACGGCGCTTGCCCCCATGGTCTGGGGAAGCACCTACATCGTCACCACCACAATGCTGCCTGCCGGCTACCCGCTGACGGCCGCGCTGCTGCGGGCGCTGCCCGCCGGGCTGATCCTGCTCGCCATCGTCAGGCAATTGCCGCGGGGGATCTGGTGGGTGCGTGTACTGCTTCTGGGCGCGCTCAATTTCACCTTCTTCTGGGCCATGCTGTTCGTGTCGGCTTACCGTCTGCCGGGCGGTGTCGCCGCAACGGTCGGCGCGGTGCAGCCCCTGATCGTCATCGTGCTTGCCCGTATCGTGTTGAAAAGCGCGATCCGCCCGCTGGCCGTGGTCGCGGGGATAGCTGGTCTCTGCGGCGTGGCACTCCTGGTGCTGACGCCGAAGGCCGCACTGGACCCCGTCGGTATCATGGCCGGTCTTGCCGGCGCCTGCTCCATGGCGGCGGGAACGGTGCTGACGCGCCATTGGCGTCCACCGGTATCGAGCCTGACGTTCACGGCCTGGCAGTTGACGGCGGGTGGCGTCCTGCTCGTGCCGCTGGCGCTGCTGCTCGAGCCGTCATTGCCGCCGCTTACGATCATCAATATTGCAGGTTTCGCCTATCTCGGCCTGATCGGTGGAGCGCTCACCTATATCCTCTGGTTCCGGGGGCTTGCGCGGATCGAACCGTCAGCTGTTGCTTCTCTCGGGTTCCTGAGCCCGCTGGTCGCGACACTTCTGGGTTGGCTGCTGCTCGGGCAGGCGCTGGGGCTCTTGCAGATTGCCGGCTTTCTGCTCGTGCTTGGCAGTGTGTGGCTTGCCCAGCGGGTTTCCATGCGGGTGTAACAGGTGGATGGCCGCGACCCCTCCAGTCGCCGCGGCCAGTCGCTATCAGCGAATACGCATGCCAGCCGCCTCGTCGTAATGCAGCGGCTTGTCGTATTTGGTCAGCGGCGCCTCCGGCACGGAGCCGATGGTCACGCCATGCGGCCAGTCCGGCGGGCAAATCGCGATATAGCGGGCATAACCGCCGAGACCGCCGCCCAACTTGGGATAGCCGATTGCGACCAGCGCGCCGGTTTCCGGCACCTGATCGAGATTGGCCACGCCTTCCGCCTGCGCGAAGCCGTTGTGCATCAGCCAGTATTCGCCTTCCAGCGTCGGCGTTGTATCGGTGTCGAGCGGCTCGTGACCGTGAAACAGGATCTTGCGCTCCAGATGCAGGAACTTCAGGGCATCAAGCCCGACGCCGGGAAAGGGCGTGGTCGTCGACAGCGCCGGATCCGGCCACTTTTTCGACCAGCCGGAGCGGACGAAGACCACCGATCCTTCGGGGATCGTGCCATGTTTCGCTTCGAAGTCGGTGACGTCGGAAACCTGCAGGTGATAGCCCGGATCGGTCTTCACCTTCTCCTCGATCGAGATCACCACCAGCGGCCGTATCGCATAGGTCGCCGGCAGCTCGTCGATGGCCGCATATTCCGGCGCCCAGTGGGCCGGGGGATCGAGCTGCGTGCCGAGCTGGTCGGTGGCGAGATTGTAACTCGTCGCCTCGAAGCCGTGCTTCTCATAGGTATAGGTATCGCCCTTCTTGGCGTAGCCTTCGATATCGACGCCAGCCTTGGCGGGCGCAAAGGCCGATGGCCCGAACCCGGCCCAGACAGGGATGTTGGGCTTGATGGTATGGGTCAGGTCTACATATTTGGCGCCCCTGAAGACCTCGTTATAGGTCTTCCAGAGGCCGGGCTCCTCCGCATGTCCGGGAGCAGCAAGGCCGGCGACCGCCAGTGCGGTCGTCAGGATGAGCGTCTTGAAAAGTGATTGCATGATCGATGTCCCTCTCCTGAAAATCGGGACCGGCCACATGTGGCGGCAGGCGAACCCCGATGCCATTCATGCTTCGACGGACACGAAACGAAGTCAAGGAAACGAAACGGCGCCCGAAGGCGCCGCAGGAGTGTAATTTTGCTGCGTTTCAGCTTGGTACTTCAGGCCCACTCGCCCTTGCGCATGACGGGCACGCGAGCACCGTCGGCACGGACACCATCGATATCCACCTTGTCGGAGCCGATCATCCAGTCGATGTGGATCAGGCTGGAATTGCCGCCCTGTGCCTTGATCTGTTCGGGGCTGAGCGAAGCGCCGTCGAGGAAGCATTTCGAATAGCACTGGCCGAGTGCGATATGGCACGAGGCGTTCTCGTCGAACAGGGTGTTGTAGAACAGGATGCCGGAGGCAGAGATCGGCGACGAATGCGGCACCAGCGCCACCTCGCCGAGACGGCGCGCGCCCTCGTCGGTGTCAAGCACCTTGTTCAGCACTTCCGCGCCCCTGGAAGCCTTCGCCTCGACGATCCGGCCGCCTTCGAAGCGGACCTGGATATTGTCGATCAGCGTGCCCTGATGGGAGAGCGGCTTGGTGCTGGACACCGTTCCCTCGACCTTCAGCGCATGCGGCGTGGTGAACACCTCTTCGGTCGGGATGTTCGGATTGCAGGTCACGCCGTTCTTGGCGGTCGATGCGCCGCCATGCCATTCATGGCCGTCCGCAAGGCCGACGGTCAGGTCCGTGCCGGGGCCGGTGAAATGCAACGCGGCGAAGCGTTCGCCGTTCAGCCAGCTGGAGCGTTTGCGCAGGTTCGCGTTGTGGGCAGCCCAGGCGGCGATGGGATCGGCTTCGTTGACGCGCGAGGCGGCGAAGATCGCGTCCGCAAGGCGGGCGACGGCCTCCGCGATCGGCAGGTCGGGGAAGACGAGCTTTGCCCAGGACGGGTTCGGATAGGAGCAGATGTTCCAGTTGATGTCGAAATTGGAGATGTGCTCCAGCGCCGGCTTGTAGGCGATAGAATTGGCCTTGTTGGCGCGGGCGACCTTGGCCGGGTCCTGAGCCGACAGCAGCATCGGGTTGTCACCGGCGACCGCAAGGCGGGCAGCGCCCTTCTGATAGGCCTTGGCCATGCCTTCGTAGAGCCAGTCGGATGCCCGGTCGAAACTGCCATCCGGTGCGTTTTCGTAGCGCGCAAGCGTTGCCACTTCATCGGCATAAAAGGTGGAGACGAGGCCGGCGCCGGCCTTGTAGGCATGCCTGGTGATGAGGCGTACCAGCGGCAGGGCGGCGAGAGGCGCGGTGATCACCAGATCCTGATCCCGCTGCAACTGCAGGCCGACCTTGATCGCGACTTCGGCGAGTTTATCGAGGCGGACAGGGTCGACGGCAGTTTCGAATTCGGGCAGGAATGTCATGGAATTAGGCCTGATGGTTGTTTGCATGGAATATTTCAACGTAGATTGCTTTGAGGCGAAATTGAAGCGCGGGGGCGGAAAAATGGCGGAAGGCAAGAAGAGCGTTACGGAAATGGTTCCGGCGGTCCGGTATCTGGCCGGGGCAACCTTTTCACTGCTGTTGGCGACGGCCCCCGCCTTATCGAAGCCGGCCTCCGCAAGCGAGTTCAACATGACGTTGTTCGGCCACGAGGTGACGATCGATCGCAATGACGATGGGCAGACACTCAAGGTCGATGGCACGGCGCTTCACACCAACATCTATGTCTCGGTCACCCAGGTCGCGCTTGTCGCCGGCATGCCGGTGGTGATCGGCGATTCCTCCGCCGGCGGGAATGCCTGTGCCGGCTCGCCTTTTGTCCTGATGTTGCCCAAGGGTGGCGCGCCGAGCTTTGAAGAGCCGCTCGATTCCTGCATGCCGGTCACGGCGAAGGAGGAAGAGGGCAGGCTGGTTTTTGAAGCGCCACCCTTGCCGGGTCGGGATGGTGAGCGCTGGAGCTGGGATCCGACCGGTGGCTTCAAGACACTGGATGCGGTGGCCTTCGTGCCGGATGCGGCCAAGGGATGGCGTGAACTTGCGGTAGCCGCTCCCGGCCATCCCGGCGATCTCTTCGGATACGCCGAAATCGCCACGCAGATGGAAGGCATGCTCGGTAACGACGCGGAAAACTACAAGCAGATCATTACCGGCGTCGGCAGCGGTGAGATGAAGAACGGTTTCTATATCGGCACCGCCTGCCAGCCGCACAATTGCGGTGGCGTCGAGGCGCTGGTGGCGGCAGATCCGGCCACGAAGCGGGTCTATCTCGCGTGGAAGCCGCAGGACCGGAAGATCATTGTCCGGCCGGAGGTCAAGGAATGGCCTGTCACGGCCAAGGACGCTCTGAGGGACTGGGCCGCGACCTGGAAGTAAGGTGCGGCTTACGGCGACTCAGGCGACGACGGGGGCCGCAACCGCTCCCAGCGCGCGCTGAACATCCTTCGGGTCAAGCTTCACCTGCAGCCCGCGCTGGCCGCCGTTGATGAACACATGCGGCTCGTCGAGCGCGGCGATCTCGATTGCGGTCGGCACCTTCTTCTTCTGGCCGAAGGGGCTGATGCCGCCGACGACATAGCCGGTGAGTTTCTCCGCCATGGCCGGCTTCATCATCGCCGCCGACTTGCCGCCAAGGGCGGAGGCGAGCTTCTTCATGCTGACCTCCTTGTCGGAGGGAACGACGACGCAGACCGGCTTGCCATCGAGTTCGGCCATCAGCGTCTTCAACACGCGGCGAGGTTCCTCACCGATCGCTTCCGCCGCCTGCATCCCGATCCGCTCGGCATCCGGGTCGTATTCATAGGTGTGCACGGTGAAGGCGATGCCTTCCTTGGCGAGCGCCTGCGTGGCGCGGGTGGTCTTCGACATGGCAGTTCTTACTCCGCAAGGAAGCGTTCGTAGATTTCCGGCTTGAAACCGATCAACAGCCGGCCGTCCCTTTCCAGAACGGGCCGCTTGATCATCGACGGCTGTTCCAGCATCAGCTCGATGGCGCGGGCTTCGTCCAGATTCTCGCGCGCCGCATCCGGCAGCTTGCGGAAGGTCGTGCCGGCACGGTTGAGAACCGTCTCCCACCCGGCTTCGCGGCACCAGCGCTCGAGATGCGGCCGGTCGATGCCGGAAGCCTTGTAGTCGTGGAAGGCATAGTCCACCCCGTGCTCGTCCAGAAAGACACGGGCCTTCTTCATGGTGTCGCAATTCTTGATGCCGTAGATCGTTGTGGGCATGGTTCGGCTTTATCCCTGACTTGTAATCGGTTGCTGATAGCATGGTGGAGGGTGAAGGAAAATGAGGCCGGCTCAAACCTTTCCATCGCCCATAGCTGTCATTGGCGGACAATATATGCAATATACATATAGAGGTGCCGCGTGATCGACGAGAAAGAAAAATTCAGGTTTGAAAACATCTTCGGAGCGATGAGCCTTGCTCTCGTCGACAAGATGGAGCGGGCTTTTTCCACCGAGACGGGGCTTGGTCCCAGCGCGGTTGCCGCGATCATCCAGATCGGTCTTGGCTCCGGGCATACGGTCGAGGCGCTCCGCCGGATCATCGGTCTTTCCCATTCCGCCACTGTCCGGCTGATCGACCAGTTGGAAGGCGACGATCTGGTTCGCCGGGGAGAGCCGATGGAGGGCGACCGTCGCGCCAAGACGCTGACCCTCACGGAGAAGGGCCGGTCACTCTACGAGCGGAGCGTTCAGGCCCGCCGAAGCGTAACGGACCGCGCCTTTGCCGCGTTGAGCGAGGAAGAAATCCATCTGCTCGGCCATCTGGCCGAAAAGGTGCTGCCCGCCCTTGTTGATCTGGGCGACGACCAGAACGTCGTCTGCCGCGTCTGCGACGAAAACGTCTGCGTGCGCAATCGCTGCCCGATCAGCTTCATGAGTTGACTGGTCGTACTCTCTTTTCTTCCGCGCAAGTATCGGATCAGGCGAGGGCTGCGAGAGCCTGTCTGGGACCGGCCAGCGTCACGCGGTTCCGGCCGCCTTCCTTGGCGGCATAAAGCGCGTGGTCGGAGCGGCGGATCATGTTGTCGAGTGTTTCGTCCGCGTCGTTGGAGCATATGACGCCGGCACTGACGGTCAGATGCAGACTGAGGCCGTTGGGCTGGCCGAACTCCAGAACCTGAATGCTGCGCCGGACCATTTCCGCAATCGCCCCCGAACGGACGAGGCTGGTTTCCGGCATCAGCAGGATGAATTCCTCTCCGCCCCAGCGCGCCAGCAGGTCACCGGCCTGCGTGACGGATTTCAGAACGTTGGCGAATTCGCAGATCACCGTGTCGCCGACATCATGGCCGTGTTGGTCGTTGATCGCCTTGAAGTGATCGACATCGAACAGGACGATGGAAACGGGCGCGCGAATGTCCCGGCAACGGGTGATTTCCGGCGCAGCCAGATTGGTGAAGGCGCGGCGATTGTTGAGGCCGGACAAGGGATCGGTGTTTGCCAGACGTTCCAGCTCGTGCTGGTATCCGTGCCGCTCGGTAAGATCCCGCAGAACGGCGACGAAGATCATGCCGTTTCCGGTGCGCATGCGCAGGATCGTCGCGCCGAGATTGACCTCCGTCCCGTCCGCCCGGTAGCCGACAATGAAGGAGCTGCGGCTTCCCATATAGCGCGCGTCGATCGGGCCGCTGGCGAAATCCGCGAGGTGATGGTGATGGTTCTTCCGATAGCGCGGAGGCAGAATGACTTCCAGCGGCTGGCCGATGAGGCTTTCGGGCGCGTGCAGGAAAAGGCTTTCTATCGACGGGTTGCAGTATCGGATGATCCCTCGCTCGTCGAGCGCAATGATCCCGTCTTCCATTTCCGTTACGATCTTGCGGAAGATATCGTCGCTTACGGAAAGCGGGGGTGTGCCGATGGATGCGATAGTCACTGTGACTGGTCCTTGCCTGTGTCGTCAGCATCAAGCCGGTTGCCGTGGCCGGAACACAACCGGATTTCTCAAGTCTATACTTCCGCAGGATCGCGAGGCAGCACCAACACGCCCCCGTCTATGCGGCGGAACGCCGCTCCCCGGGATTCTGCTCCCGGCCGGTGGTCGCTCGCCCGGATTGGCCCCCAGACTGGCCAATATCGAATTCCCTGATCATGCCGAGGATCCGGTCGATCTCGACGGCGAGCGAATGGGTCGCAGCCGTCGACTGCTCCACCATCGCCGCATTCTGCTGTGTCGCCTGGTCCATGATGTTGACCGCGGCATTGATCTCATTGAGCGACATCGACTGTTCGTGCGTGGCGCGCATGATCGCGGCGACATGATCGCCGAGTTCCGAGATTTCGCTGACGATGATCTCGAGAGCCTGGCCCGTCTCGTCCACCAGTGTCACGCCGTCACGCACCTGCTCGCCGGAGCGGTTGATGAGTTCCTTGATCTCCCGCGCGGCCTGACCCGATCTTTGCGCGAGTTCGCGGACTTCCTGCGCCACCACGGCGAAACCCTTGCCGGCGTCTCCGGCACGCGCTGCCTCCACCCCGGCATTGAGCGCCAGAAGATTGGTCTGGAAGGCGATGTTGTCGATCACGCCGATGATGTTGCCGATCGCTCCCGATGACGCCTTGATCGCATCCATGGCGGCAACAGCCCGACGGACCACCTGACCGGAGTTCTCCGCTTCCCTGCGCATCCGCTCGACCAGCTGGCCTGCCTCGTCCGCCCGCTTGCTGGAATCCGTCACCGCGTTGGTGATCTCTTCGAGCGAGGCGGCGGTTTCTTCAAGCGATGCCGCCTGTCGCTCGGTACGCTTTGCCAGGTCGTCGGCCGCCTGACGGATTTCCTCCCCGCCGGCGCTGATGTGGCTGGTGCCCGCCTCGATGGCGCTGATCGTGCTTGCAAGCTGGCGGATGGCGTCGTTGAAATCCTGACAGACCGAGCGATAGGCATCGGGCACATCACCAGTCATGGTGTGTGAAAGGTCCCTGGCGGCGATCTTCGCCATGGCCTCGCCGAAGAGGGCGCAGACGCGATGGCGTTCCGTTTCTATGGCCTTCCTCTGGGCCTCCTGCTTGGCCGCCTCCGCTTCATCGATATAGACGGAGATCGCGAGATCCATGTCGAGCATCACGGTCTTGATGAGCGCGCCGAGAGACCGGGCGGTTTCCTCCGTACGCGGGCGTCCATGACCGAACAGGCCGGATGTCGCAACGCTGGCTTTCACGATCTCCTGCACGAGGTGATCGAGAACGATTGCATAGCCGCCGATATACCATTGCGGTTCGAGCCCGATGCGGGCATGCACCTTGCCGATGGTCTTGACCTTGTCGACGTAATCGGAATTGAACTGTCCAGCCGAGATGTTCGACCAGTGGCCGATCTGCGCGCCCTTGGCCCGGGCGATATGCTCGTCGGAAGAAAAGAAGCGCCGGACTTCCGGGCTGTTGCGTAGCTGGGCGTAGAACTTGTCGAGCCCGCGAGGCAGCTCGCGCTCGATGATCGGCTTCAGCCTGCGGATATCGACGAGATCCGGCTGGTTGATCTGCATGAAGTCCATCCGCCGACCGATGGACTTGCTGGATGCGTCACCCGGCTCTTCTGCTTCTGCCGTGGCGGATTCGTTGCGTAGGTCAGTCATGGCGGTCCCCCTCGCCTTGAAATGAACTCATCAAAATATCACGCGGCCCTAATATACTGGGCGAATAAACAGAAAAAATTCTAGTAATTAATGCTTTACAAATCGTAAATTTGGGACTTTTACGTATTTTTTATTTGAGATTTATATAATATATGTCGGAATTTATAGATATAACTCATATAAAATTGATATAAGTCAATTTTATAGTTTCGAAACATACGAAACAATAAGCATAATACGTATTGCGGCCGGGAATGGGGTTCCCGGCCGCAATGCATTTTAACGCTGATGATCGGTTGGGATCATTCCCACTCGATGGTGCCCGGCGGCTTCGAGGTCACGTCGTAGACGACGCGGTTGATGCCGCGCACTTCGTTGATGATGCGGGTTGCGGCGCGGCCGAGGAATTCCATGTCGTAGTGATAGAAATCCGCAGTCATGCCGTCGACGGAGGTCACGGCGCGCAGTGCGCAGACGAATTCGTAGGTACGGCCATCACCCATGACGCCGACGGTCTGGACCGGCAGCAATACTGCGAAAGCCTGCCAGATCGCGTCGTAAAGGCCCGCCTTGCGGATTTCATCGAGATAGATGGCATCGGCTTCGCGCAGGATGTCGAGCTTTTCGCGGGTAACGCCGCCCGGGCAGCGAATAGCAAGTCCCGGTCCCGGGAAGGGATGGCGGCCGATGAAGCTGTCCGGCAGGCCGAGTTCGCGGCCGAGCACGCGGACCTCGTCCTTGAACAGTTCGCGCAGCGGCTCGACGAGCTTCATGTTCATGCGGTCGGGCAGACCGCCGACATTGTGGTGCGACTTGATGGTGACCGAGGGGCCGCCGGTGAAAGAGACGCTCTCGATCACATCGGGATAGAGCGTGCCCTGGCCGAGGAATTCCGCGCCGCCGAGCTTCCTGGCCTCTTCCTCGAAGGTTTCGATGAACAGGCGACCGATGATCTTGCGCTTGGTTTCCGGGTCGCTGACGCCTTCCAGTTCGCCGACGAAGCGGTCGACGGCGTCGACGTGGATCAGGTGCAGGTTGTAGTGTTCCTTGAACATGGCGACGACACTGGCCGCCTCGTCCTTGCGCATCAGGCCGTGGTCGACGAGGATGCAGGTGAGCTGGTCGCCGACAGCCTCGTGGATCAGCAGCGCGGCAACCGAGCTGTCGACGCCGCCGGAAAGCGCGCAGATGACGCGCTTGTCGCCGACCTGGTCGCGGATCTGCTGGACGGCCTTGGCGCGATAGGCCGACATCGTCCAGTCGCCCTTGATGCCGGCGATATTGTGCACGAAATTGCCGATCAGCTTGGCGCCATCTGGAGTGTGAACCACTTCCGGGTGGAACTGCACGGCGTAATACTTGCGCTTCTCGTCGGCGATGAAGGCGAAGGGTGCGTTGGCGGAGGTGGCGACCACCTCGAAGCCCGGCGGGATCGCGGTGACGCGGTCGCCATGGGACATCCATACCTGATGGCGCGAGCCGGAGGACCAGAGCCCCTCGAACAGGGCGCATTCCTTGTCGATTTCGAGGAAGGCGCGGCCGAATTCGCGGTGATGGCCGTCCTCGACCTTGCCGCCGAGCTGCATGCACATCGTCTGCTGGCCGTAGCAGATGCCGAAGATCGGCAGGCCGCTGTCGAAGATCACCTGCGGCGCGCGCGGGCTTCCCTCATCGAGGGTCGATGCCGGGCTGCCGGAGAGGATCACTGCCTTGGGCTTCAACCGGGCGAAGCCTTCCTCGGCGGACTGGAAGGGAACGATCTCGCAATAGACGCCCGCTTCGCGGACGCGCCGGGCGATGAGCTGCGTCACCTGGCTGCCGAAATCGATGATGAGAACGCTGTCGGGATGTGCTGTCTGGGTCATGGCGAGCCTTTAAAGAAAAGCGGCGGTTCTTTCAATCGAAGAATTGTGCCGATTGTCCGCAATTCGGGCGTGTCAGCGCTCTTTTCCGTGGTTCAGAACCAGAAGACGCCATCTTCCAGCGCGTCGAACAGCCCATCGACGGCCAGCGCCAGTTTCCTGTCGACCACATGCAGGTATTGTTTCCAGTCGTCGACATGGGCGAGGTCCTCGCGGCCGTCGGAAATGCCCCTGAGCCCGATCAGGGGCAGGTTGAAGGCATGACAGGTGCGAAGCACGGCAAAGGTTTCCATGTCGACCATATCGGCCGAGATCGTCTGGTAGGCCGGACCGGAGACGATGTTCGCGCCGGTGGAAAGGCTAGCTGCCGGAATGCCGGGAATGCGCAGCGGCAGTTCGACCGCCGCCGGAAGGTCGAGAAAGGGCGTGCGACCCTTTTCGAAACCGAGCGGGGAGGCATCCATGTCCCGGTAGGCGACCGACGAGACCTGATAGACCTCGGTCTGTTCCAGCCTGTTGGAACCGGCGGAGCCGAGCGAAACGATGAGATCGGGGCGCTCGTCCTCTTCCTCCAGTTTCGCCAGCGTCCGTGTCAGCACGATCGCCGCTTCCACCGGGCCGACGCCGGTCATCAGCGGATCGATGCGCGAACGCAGGAAAGGTCCGTATTCCGCATCCACCGCCATGACGAAGAGGACGGACTTGCCTGAAACCGACTTGAGTTCGAATGTCATCCGGAAATACCTTCTCGACCCCGGACGACCATCATCGTGCTGGTCATCGAGGCTATCAACTTGGCGGGACCATCGCTGAGCGCGTAGCCGCGCCCATCTGCGACGATGATGGTCGAGCCGGGCTTGGTGATTTCACCGCGGAACAGGAAGCGCTCGCCGCGTCCCGGTGACATCAGGTTCACCTTGAATTCGATCGTCAGCATGGCGGCTTCGGCGTCGATCACCGTATAGGCCGCGTAATTGCAGGCGGTATCGAGCGCCGCCGAGATCACGCCTGCATGCAGGATGCCGTGCTGCTGCGTCAGCTTCTCGTCGAAGGGCAGTTCGATCTCGACCACGCCCTGGTTGATGCGTGTGAGTTCCGCACCGAGCGTACGCATGGCGCCCTGGCGGCCAAAGCTCTGCCGGATCCGCTCGCTCACCCCGTCGCTGTTGATTTCACTCATAAGTTAGGCCCCTCTCGCAGGTGCGAAATTGGCACGCCCCATGCGCTTCGGCAAGCCGCAGAAGAGAGCGAAATCCAAAATCAGTTCATCAGGAAGATCGACGCGTTGAGCAGTGTCGCAAAGGCGACCCATAATGCGTAGGGGGCGAACAGGAGGCTCGCCGGACGGTCGATCGGTTCGGCCTGTTGCATGAAGGCGAGCATGACGAGGATGACGATCAGCGCCAGACCCGGGGCTTGCAGGCCGAAGAAGGTGGGCGACCAGACCAGATTGAGGACCATTTGGGCAAACCAGATCTGCATGGCGGCCGATGCCGGCGCCTTTTCCCATATGCGCGCCCCGGCAATGGCGATCAGCACGTAAAGCACGGTCCAGACCGGCGCGAAGATCCATGGCGGCGGATTGAAGAAGGGCTTTGCAAGCGACTGGTACCAGTCTCCCGGCATGTTGGAGAGGCCGGAAAGGACGCCGAAGCCGACGACGACAACGATAAAGACCAGATGGATGATGAGCCTGCGCATGGAAGGAAGATAGCGCGTTCTCTCCTTCCGCCAAGATGCGGATCGTCAAACATTCGAGGTCGTGAAACGCTCAGCCGGCGGCAATGCGGACGATATGCTGGTCCCAGGCGACGGGGCTGCGAGTTTTCTCGAAACCGCCGCCATAGGAGGAAACGGCAAAGCCGTCCTTGCCTGCGGCAATGCCTGCGGCGTCCGTGACTTTCTCCTGCGAGATCACCTTGCCGGTCTTCGCGTCGAGCGTCACCGCGAAACCGCCCTGAGGCGATGTCAGCCCGACCAGACCTCTGCCGCGGTTGACGGCGATGGCCCCGACATAATTTCCAAGCCCCGTCGTCGTCTCTTCGGGAAGATCGATGAAGGTGACATCTTCTCCCCGGGCGAAATGGCCGACGAGCGGCGGCAGGTCGTTGCGCGGGCCTTCATACTGGCAGGCGAACCAGACGCGCCCGTCGGCGGAGATGTCGAGATGGCGGGTGGAAAGTTGGCGCAGCTTGTCCGGCATCGCATGCTTCTCGATGAGTTCGCCGGTTTTCGCGTCGGCGATGACCAGCGACGGTTCCATGTGATCGAGATTGAGCTTGGTGCGGCCGAAATCGGGATGGGTCTCGATGCCGCCATTGGCGATCAGCAGAAACCGGCCGTCATCGCTGACCGTCATGTCATGGGTGCCGATGCCGTGCGCGGGAAACTCTCCGACGCGGCGGAAGCTGTCGCCGGCATCATAGACGCCGATCATGCCGCGATTGGCGTCGAAATCGTTCTCGCTGGCGTAAAGCAGGCGGCCATCCGGAGAAAAGCTGCCATGTCCGAAGAAATGGCGGTTCTCCGGCGCGGAGATGATGACGGGTTCCGTGCGCTTCAGGCTGTCGAAGATGACGGCGAAGGTGCCGGGACGGCGGGCAAAGGCGACGGTCAGTCCCGTTTCCGCATTGTGGCCGAGACCGTGGATGCGGTCCGGCAGCCGGATCTCGTCGATGAAGGTGCCGTCCTCGCTGACGAGGCCGATGCCGTAATGGCCGTCCGGGGCGCGAAAACCGGAGGCGAAAACGGCATCCGTCCGCTCCAGCGCGAAGGCCGCGCGCGGCGTCAGCGATTGCAGGAAGGCAAGACCGGCAGCCTTGACGAAGAGACGCCGGTCGATCAGCGCGCCCCGGCTCATCTCAATCCCCGTCGGAGAAGGAGAAGCCTGCGCCGAGCCCGACCGCGCCGCCATAATCGTTGTTGAGGCGAAGGATCAGGTCCTTGCCGTTCAGGAGCAGGAAGTCGAGCTTCGCCCGCTGGACGGGATCGGTAACGGCGACCTCGACATCGGGATTGATGTCCATCGCCACACGCTCCAGCGACTTGGCGACGAAATTGATCGACGAAACGGTGGAGCGGACGTCCTCGTTCAGCAGCTCGACCATGTCGGAACTGTCGAGCAGTGTGCGGATGCCGTCGATATTGTCGGCGACCGATTTGAAGGTGTTCTGCGAACGCCAGTAGATCGCCTGCTTCGGGAAGGTGTTGTTGGCCTCGCCCTTGTAGAAGGTCTCGATACGCTGGTCGCGCACGGCCTCGGCGCCATGCACCAGAATGCCGAGAAGGGCGGTGATCGCTTCCCGGCCGTCGCGGAAGACCGGATTATCAGGCCCCGGATGCTTCCACGCGTCCTGAATGCCGTCCGGCTTGTCCCAGATGTCGACGAGTTCGCCACCGAGCCGTTCGAGATTGCCGGCAATCGCGGTGCCGTAGCGGCAGCGGAAGCCGTCCTTTTCGGTCGCAAGAACCTCCGAGCCGGTGCCGTAGAGCACGAATTCCAGCGCGCCCAGACCCTGCATGGCGACGCTCTTGTCCTTCAGCGTGTCGACGCTGGTTGCCGTCTCGTCCGGCTTGGCGAGAACCGCCTGCACCTGCTTCAGGCCGGTGCTCTTGCGGTCGGGATAAAACAGGATGCGCTCGAAGCGGTTATCCTCGATCACCGGACCGATGCGAACGATTTCGATATGGGACCATGCGGTGACGGTCTCGCCGAAGGCAGTCTTTGCGGCGTCGAGGTTCTGCTGTGATGGTGTGGAGCAGAGCGTCTGCATGGCGGCGCCCATTGCATCGGCATGGTCGCGGAAATTGCGGTAGCCGGGGCGGATGAAGTCGTCGACGGTCTTTTCCAGCACCGTGGAAATGGCTTCCTCATGAAGTCTCGGCGCGGCGAGCGTAGCGTCCTGCGCCGCGGCGGGTGTGGCAAACATTGCAGCGAGGAGAAGAAGGGTATTCCGCTTCATAGGGACTCCAGAAAGGTGACGAGCGCCTTGCGTTCTTCGGGTGTCAGGCTGGCAAAACGATCACGGGCAGGCTGGGCTTCTCCTCCATGCCAGAGGATCGCTTCCGTGAGGTTGCGGGCCCGCCCGTCATGCAGGAAGAAGGTATGGCCGTTCACCACGTCGGTCAGGCCGATACCCCAGAGGGGAGGTGTCCGCCATTCCCGGCCGGAGGCGTCGCCGACCTGCTGGCCATCCGCCAGTCCATCGCCCATATCATGAAGCAGAAAGTCCGAATAGGGCCATATGAGCTGGAACGACTGCGCCTTGTTCGCAGCATCCCGGCGGGTCACGTATTTCGGCGTGTGGCAGGAGGTGCAGCCGGCGCCGTAAAACAGCGACTTGCCCTTGAGCACCGTGGCATCGCCGACATCGCGGCGCGCTGGTACGGCAAGATTTTCCGAGTAGAAGGTCACGAGATCGAGCACGGGGTCCGGCGCTTCCGTATCGCCGAGACGCGCCTGCACGCCGTTCGGCATGGAACGGCACTTCTCCTGCGCTTCCGTGCAGTCGCCATAGTGGCGGGGCGCGTCGGGTGTCGAAATGCCGATATCGCCGGCAAAGGCGCTCGAACTCTGGTCGCGAACCGAGGCGTTCTGTGCCTTCCAGCCGAAGCGGCCGAGCTTCATCTCGCCGGTCCGGTGGTCGCGGGCGCGGGCGGGGCGGCCGGAAATGCCGTCGCCGTCGCGGTCATCGGGATCGGCCTTGGCCAGGATGTCGGCATCGGCGATGGCCTCGATCAGGCCGAGACCCGGCATCTGGTTGGCCACGCGCGGGGAAAGGGTCGTATCCGCTTCGAGCGGCCCGTAATTCAGGTCCGCAATGCTATAGGCGGGCTTGCGCAGCATCACGGTCTCGTCGCCGGAAAGCACTACGGGTTCTTCGGTATAGGTGATGACCATGCGGCCCTCGGCCGGAATGCCGGGGACGGCCATGTCCTGCAACTGCGCGCCATAGGTCGTGTCGGGAAAGTTGACGGCCTTGAGATCGGCGACCGCCTGGCGCTCCTCGTCGGTGCGGGCCGGGCGGGCAAGTCGCAGGAACATCGATGTCGCGTCGGCATTGCCTTCCGGCGGCCGGCCGCGCCCATCCTTCAGATGGCAGTTCTGGCAGGCGCGCGCATTGAACAGTGGGCCGAGACCGTCGGAAGCCTGCGTGGACGAGGGGGAAGAGACCCAGAACTTGCGAAACAGCGCATTGCCGAGCTTGAAGGTCTCCTCCTCGGCGAAGGTGATATTGGCGGAGAAATGCGAAAAGGCGTCGCCATTGATCGGCTGGGTCGATGTGCCGGCCCCGCCCTGCATCGGCTCGAACTGTTCCGGCTTGGAGAAATCGGTGGTCGGCTCGGTGACCTTGAGAACCCGTTTCAGGTCCTTGGCCGAGAGGTCGGTTCGTTTCGGAGCCGCCTCCTCTCCCGTCACCGTAGCGGTGAGCGCAATCGTGCAGAAGCCTGCGAGAAGGGCGCGCGTCATGGCGCGAAGCAAGGAACCGGGCATCGTCAATGTGACCGGGCCACCGGAGTGTTCCGATGGCCCGCCTTTGTCTTATTGGAACACGGCGCTAGGATTATCGAGGCTGTCGGAACCTTCAAGCTCAACCGTGCCGAGATCCAGCGACGCAATGACGCGCTCGATGGTCTTCGTCTGGTCGATCAGGCCATCGATGGCGGCCTGTACGGTGGCATTGCCTTCCGCATTGCCTTCGCCAATCATCTGGTCGTAGGCTTCGACGGTCTCGGCGCGCTTGGCCATGGCGTGCATGGCGTCGAGCGTCTTGGTGAGCTTCGCCTTCATTTCCGCGTCAAGAGCCGGATCCTTGGCGGCGACGAGTTCCGAAAGCGACGGGCCGGTCAGCTTGGTGCCATCGGCGCGGGTGTATTCGCCGGTATAGGCGGATGCGATCCCGATCGCATCGTTGAGATGCGAGTTGTGCGTGTTGTCCGAGAAGCAATCATGCTCTTCTTCCGGATCGTGCAGCAGCACGCCGAGCTTCATGCGCTCGCCGGCCAACTCGCCATAGGAGAGCGAGCCCATGCCGGTCAGGATGGCGGTGATGCCAGCCTTCGGATCGGCTTCGACATGCTTGGTGGCTTCGCCGTCGGCAGCCCAGGCGGTGACCATGTCCTGCAGGTCGGAGACGAGCAGGGTGGAGGCGGCCTTGAGATAGGCGGCGCGGCGATCGCAATTGCCGCCGGTGCAATTCTTGGTGTCGTAGTCAGTGAACGGACGATTGCCGGCGCCGGGACCGGTGCCGTTCAGATCCTGGCCCCACAGCAGGAACTCGATGGCATGATAGCCGGTCGCCACGTTGGCTTCGATCTCGCCCGCTTCATGCAGCGTCTCGGAGAGGAACTCGGGCGTGATGTTGGTCGCATCCACGTCCTTGCCGCCGATCTTGATGTGCTTGTTGGCGATCACGTTGGCGACGTAGAGCGAGTTTTCATCGCTTTCGGTGCCGTAGGCGGCGTCGACATAGTCGATCAGGCCTTCGTCCAGCGGCCAGGCGTTGACCTTGCCTTCCCAGTCGTCGACGATCGGGTTGCCGAAGCGGTAGACTTCCGACTGCTGGTAGGGCACGCGTGCCTTGATCCAGGCGGCGCGCGCCGCCTTCAGGGTGTCTTCGCTCGGCGTGGCGATGAGGGCGTCGATTGCCGCATCCAGCGTCTTCGCGGTGTTGAGCGAATCCTCGTACTTTGCATGCGCCAGTTCGGCGTAGTGCTTCAGTACGGCGGCTTCGTCGGTCGCGGCGGTTGCCGGGCCGGCGACGAAGGCTGCCGAGGCAACCAGCAGCGCGAGCGAAGCGCCGATCACAGTTTTCCGGGTCATGGTCTCTCCTTTGACGCTTCGGCGCCAATCCCTTGAAACGAACGAGCCTGTCTTGGCGGAAAAACAAACTGGTGTCAAATAGTCTAGAAACGACGCGCGGGCCTGTTTCTGACGTTCGTCAACCATGGCCCCGGAAGGGGCCGTTTTCTCAAGGCTTGCGCGTCATCCGGCAGAAGAAGAAACCATCGGTATCCGTCGAGGCGGGGCTGAGCGTTATGGTCCTCCCATTCGCCGAAAGCGGGCGGGGTGCCGCGGCACCGAACAGCTTGTCCCAGGTTTCGAGCGCGGGTGCGATCTCGAATTCCGGATTGTTTTCGCAGAAGGCCGCGACCTGTGCATCGTTTTCCTCCGGCAGCAGTGAACAGGTGACATAGATGAGCTGGCCGCCGGGACGAACATAATCCGCCGCCTCGGTCAGTGCCTCCTGCTGCTGGCTGACACGCTCCTGCAGATTGCGCGCCGTCAGCCGCCATTTGGTGTCGGGCCGTCTGCGCCATGTGCCGGTGCCGGTGCAGGGTGCATCGACGAGAACGCGGTCGAACCGGCCCTTGAGGCCGCCGAGCGCCTTCAGGCCGTCATGGACCTGAACATTGTGCGTGCCGGCACGCTTCAGTCGCTCGATGATCGGCGCCAGGCGCTTGCGATCGGCATCATAGGCGTGAACCTGACCCTTGTTGTGCATGGCGGCCGCCATGGCGAGCGTCTTGCCGCCGCCGCCGGCGCAGAAGTCGAGCACCTGGTCGCTCTCGCGGGGATCGACGAGATCGGCAACGATCTGCGAGCCCTCGTCCTGCACTTCGAACCACCCCTTCTGGAAGCTGAGTTCGGCGGTGACATTGGGAAGCCGCGACGGGCCTTCGCCGGCTGCGACCCGCATGCCGAAGCGCGCGATGGCAGCGGCCTGTGCGCCGGCGCGGTCTAGCGCCTTGAGTGTCTTCTCGCGGGTCGATTTCAGGGTGTTGACGCGCAGATCGAGCGTCGGCCGTTCGGCAAGCGCCTTGGCTTCCGTAAGCCAGCCTTCGCCGAAGGCCTTCTCGAAGGAGGGTTCGACCCAGTCCGGAATGTCGCCCTGTATATGAAGAGGGGCGTCTTCCAACATGCGGGTGGAGAAGGCGGACAGCTGGTCCGCCGTCAGCGGCTGTGGAGCGAAGTTGTCGCCGTCGAATTCGGCGGCCAGAGCTTCCGCGGTATAACCCCACTGGCGCAGCAGCACCGACCAGCCGAGTGCGGCAGCGCTGTCGTCGTCCATCAGCCAGGCATGGGAGAGTTTCATGCGCAGCGCGTCGTAGACGATGTTGCCGATGGCGGCGCGGTCGCCGGAACCGGCAAAGCGGTGGGAGAGGCCCCAGTCCTTCAACGCGTCGGCAACCGGACGGCGGCGCGTTTCAATATCGTTCAGAACCTCGATCGCACCGGCAAGTCGGCCGCCCAGACGCATATTCATTCTCCTGCATTCGAAGAGAGCGTGGTAGCGGCGAATGCGGGCAAGAGCAAGCGCCCCGCCTCAGAAGTGGCCCGGAGGCGCCACTTTGCGGATATCGGCCGATCAGCCGATGATCTCGTAACAGACCTTGGCGTGGCCGGAGCTGACCATGCCGATGTTCTGTGCGGCGGCCTTGGAGAGGTCGAGCACCCGGCCGCGAATGTAGGGGCCGCGGTCGTTGACGCGCACGACGACGCTTCTGCCGTTGTTGGCGTTGGTGACCTTGATCTTGGTGCCGAAGCGAAGCGACTTGTGGGCTGCGGTCAGATTCGACGGGTTCATACGTTCACCTGAAGCGGTCTTGGATCTGAGTGCATACCAGGATGCGCCACCGCATGAAGAGGCTGCATGAGCCGAAAGCGGGGCGAAAGCCGTGAGCGCGACAATCATTGCCGAGGTGAAGGTAGAGCGCCGGATCTTCGTCAATTTGCATTTCCCTTGTTGTTGAACTCCGCAAAGTTTTTGCGTGGCGGGGCTTAAGCATGGGGAAAAATGGCAAAAACGTGCCTCAAGGCGATCACGTAACATTACACACTGTAACATTTGTGATTACGTAGTTCGAATCGTCGAATTAACGATTTATAAATAATTGAGAAAAAACCGTTTATTTACAGGCGACAAATGGAATGGAATTTCAGATGAATCCCATAATGGAACGATCACGAAGAAAATCGCGCAAAAAAAATTCGCCAGGCCACATTTGCCGCCCCAATTATGGTGATTCGGAGGCGAGCGCGGTTATCGACACTCTTTCAGAGTGTGCCCGAGAGGGATAAACGGGCCTTGAAGCCTATTTGTTCCAGTGGTTTCCGGACCACAGGTCGGCCAGCGAAACCCTGTAATCCGGGTATTGAAACCGGAAGCCGAGCGAGCGGATCCGGGCGTTGGAAACCCGTTTGTTCTCGCCGTAGAAGGACCGGGCCATCGGCGTCAGTTCCGCTGTTTCGAAGGGCTGCTCGGCCGGCGGCTCCACGCCCATCAACCTCGCTGCCTCGGTCACGACATCCTGCGGAGGGCAGGGTTCGCTGTCGGTGACATTATATATGCCGCCCAGGTCACGCTCGCCGAGGAAGGCCGCCGCAGCCGCTATGTCTTCCAGCCGGATGCGGTTGAACACCTGATCCTTCTTTACAAGACGGCGTGCGGTGCCATTGGCCAGATTGACGAAGGCGTTGCGCCCCGGCCCGTAAATGCCGGAAAGCCGCAGAGTGGCGAGCGGCAGGCCGGACGCCTCGGCGAGCGACTGCCAGGCCTGTTCCGCCTCGACCCTCTCCTCGGAGCGCTGTGACACGGGCTTGGCCGGCGTGTCCTCGTCCACCCAGGCGCCGCCATGGTCGCCATAGACGCCGACGGTGGAAAGGTAGCAAACCCACTCCAACGACGGCATGGCTTGCAGGAGCGATATGTTGCCCAGCAGGCGCAGAAGCGGATCGCCGTCACGGCCCGGTGCGATCGATTGGACCAGATGGGTGACCTTGGCGAATTCGCTCTTCAACTCCTCGGTGAGCGTCGTGCCGTCGAAGATAAGAGGACGGATGCCGGATGCGGAAAGTGCCTCGGCCTTTTCGGCGCTACGGGTGGTGCCGGAGACGTCATGGCCTTGAGATGCGGCGAGCGCGCCGATTGCCTTGCCGGAATAGCCCGCGCCGAAGATCATCATATGCATCGTTATTGTCCCTCAGTTCCATTCCTGCCGCACGTCTGCGTCTTCTTCCATATGGAGCCGCGTTTCCCGCAGCGTCCTGAATGTCTCCGCTGGCAGCAGGCGTGAAAGCGCCCAGACCGCCATGCCGCGCACCTCCGCTGCATCGTCTTCCATGAGAGCGAGGCAGATGTCGGTGAATTCCGCGCTGCCGGAGTTGCCGGCAGCGATCAGACAGTTTCGGACGAAGCGGTTGCGGCCAATACGCTTTACCGGCGAGCCACTGAAGAAGGTGCGGAACGTGGCGTCGTCGAGGGAGAGAAGGAAGCGCAGGTCCGGTTCCAGAAGATCCTCGCGCGCCTTCAGTTTCATCTCGCTGGCCTGCCGGGCGAACTTGTTCCACGGGCAAGCGGAGAGACAGTCGTCGCAGCCATAGATCCGGTTGCCGAAGGCCGGGCGCAGTTCCTTCTCTATGATGCCTTTGTGCTCGATGGTGAGATAGGAAATGCAGCGCCGCGCATCGATCTGGTAGGGCGCCGGAAAGGCATCGGTCGGGCAGGCGTCGAGGCAGGCGCGGCAGGAGCCGCAATGATCGATCTCCGGCGCGTCGATATCGAGTTCGGCGGTGGTGAACAGGCTGCCGAGAAAAAGCCAGGAGCCGAATTCGCGGCTGACCAGATTGGTGTGCTTGCCCTGCCAGCCGAGGCCGGCTGCCGCTGCAAGCGGCTTTTCCATCACGGGCGCGGTATCGACGAAAACCTTCACATCCGCGCCGGCGCGCGCGGCAAAGCGCGTCGCGACCTCTTTCAGCCTGCCTTTCATCACATCATGATAGTCGCGATTGCGCGCATAGACCGAGATGGCGCCCCTGTCCGGTCTGGCCTGCAGGTGGCGGGGGTCCTCGTCCGGCCCGTAGTTCAGGCCGAACATCACCACCGAGCGGACCTCGCTCCACAGCACACGGGGATCGGCGCGACGCGCCTGCGTTTCCTCCATCCAGGCCATCGTGCCATGCCGCCCTGCCGCAATGAACGTGGAAAGCCGCTCCGGCGCTTCCGGTATGGAATCGGGCAGTGTGATGCGGCAGACGGAAAACCCCTGCGCCGCCGCCTCGCTCTTCATGAATGCCGTCAGCCCGGCGCGTCGCCTGTCGTTCCGATGGTCGGGTGCAGGCGCAGACATTGCCGGCTCCGTCAGAAATCGAGGTCCGCGTAATGCGAGACCGGGGTGAGGCCGCGAATGCGCTCGGCCAGCATCGGTCGGAAGGAGGGGCGCGATTTCATGCGCTGATACCATTCCTTGGCGATGGGGAATTCCGACCATTCGATCTCGCCGAGATAATCGAGGACGGAGATGGCCGATGCCGCGGCAAGGTCGGCATAACTCAGCCGGTCGCCGGCGAGCCATGTGCGGGATCCCGCGAGCCAGCTCAGATACTTCATGTGCTGGCGGATATTGGTGCGTGCGGTCCGCAGGATCTTGGAGTCGGGCGCGCCGCCGCCGAGCCCGTTGGGGATCAGCAGCTTGTGGACCCGCTCGCGGACCAGCGGCTTGGTGACGTCGTGTTCCATCTTCTGCAGGAACCATTCCGTCAGCCGGCGGATTTCCGCCCTCTGGAACGGGTCCTCGGCCAGAAGCCGGCGATCGCGCTTCAATACGCCATGGGTCTCGTCGAGGAATTCGCTGATGACCGTCGGCCCACAGAGCGTGCGCATGTTGTCGTCGACATAGACCGGCAGGGTGCCCGCCGGATTGAGCGAGAGAAACTCCCGCCGCTTTTCCCAGGTCTGTTCTTCCACCAGGTCCACCTGAAAGCCGTATTCGGCAAGTACCAGCCGGATGAACCGGGACGCGGTGGACATGGAATGATGATACAACGTCGGCATTGTTACTCGAATTCTATGGGCTGTTGGTTCCGGCATGATGCGTATAGCGGCTGGTCATGACCACGGCTCCCAAGCTATATGAGCTTGGTTCGCGCAATACAAGCAAATCGCTTTCCTGTCCCTCCCCCTCAAGGAATCTCCATGGAAGACCAATCCATCCTCAGCGCGCTTTTCCTCGGCCTGGTCGAGGGCCTCACGGAGTTCATCCCCGTGTCGTCCACCGCGCATGTGTTGCTCGCAGGGCATTTTCTCGGCTTCAAGTCGCCCGGCAATACCTTTGCCGTACTGATCCAGCTCGGGGCTATCCTCGCCATCCTGAGCGTCTATTTCCGCAAGCTGTTCCTCATCGCCATCGGTTTGCCGTCGGACCCTGCCAGCCGCCGCTTCGTCCTGTCGATCCTCGTTGCCTTCCTTCCGGCAGCCGTGATCGGCGCTCTTGCGCATGACTTCATCAAGTCGGTGCTGTTCGAGACCCCGGCGCTGATGTGCATTACGCTGATCCTTGGCGGCTTCGTGCTGCTGTGGGTCGACCGCCTGCATCTGACCCCCCGCTATAAGAACGCGCTCACCTATCCAATGCCGCTCGCCTTCAAGATCGGCCTCTGCCAGTGTGTGGCGATGATCCCCGGTGTCTCCCGCTCGGGCGCAACCATCGTCGGTTCGCTGCTGCTCGGTGCCGACAAGCGGTCTGCGGCCGAGTTCTCGTTCTTCCTCGCCATGCCGACCATGGTAGGCGCCTTCGCGCTCGATCTCTACAAGAACAGAAATGCGCTGAGCTTCGACGATACAGCCATCATCGCGATCGGCTTCATCGCGGCTTTCGTCTCGGCTCTGCTGGTCGTGCGCGCGCTGCTCGATTTCGTCTCGAAGCGTGGCTATGCGCCCTTCGCCTGGTGGCGTATCGCCATCGGCTCCATCGGCCTGGTGGCTCTGGCGCTCGGTTACTGACCGGGCGTGACATGCCGGAACGACAAAAGGCCGGGCGAATGTCCGGCCTTTTTCATATGAGTGCCTGGGAGAGACTTACTGGGTAACGGCGATGGCGCCGGTGCTGCAGGGATCGACGCCGTAGGCGGGAGCGCAATTGCCCTTGCGGGCTGCGACGGTCGAAGGTGCCACGAAAGATCCGGCGAGGATCACCAGTGCCGCACACGCAAAAAACAGTGCGATAGACTTACCCATGAAGAGGCCTCTTGAGAATGATGCTGTGAATCGTCGCCGGCAGCAGCGCGAGGCGCGAACGGGTCGAGTGTTTACGCATTGCCGACACTCTCAGCAATAGAATATCTTGCTGAATTCCCCGTTAACGCAGCTATTTTCCAGCTGCGTCTTTTGTGCAACGCTGGGACGCTCGAAAAAGCCTCGGGCTGCCCTCAGGCAGCCTTTCCGGCACCGTTGAACTGGCCATGGGGACGATAGCGCACGAGGTAGGTCGGAAGAATGGAGGTCAGCGCCGCGGCATTGATTCCCATGCCTTCGAGCGTGCGGCCCTCGGCCTTGGCGGCGTCGGAAACCACATTGTCCACCTTCAGCAGCTTGACCTGATCGCTGGTGAGCGCCGGCTTGACGAAAGGGATCGAGGACGAGATGGAGCCGATCAGCGATGCGATGGCGAAGGGCATCGGGATGAAAGGACGCTTGCGGTCGATGACTTCGAGGATGGTCTCGAGACACTGGCGGAAGGTCAGCACGTCCTTGCCGCCGAGTTCGTAGATCTTGCCGGGCGCAAGCTTGCCGTCCACGGAGCGGGCGATCGCTTCGGCCACGTCCTCGACATGCACCGGCTGGAACCGGGTCTTGCCGCCGCCGATCAGCGGCAGGAAGGGCATCTTCTGGGCCATGCCGGCAAACTTGTTGAAGAAGCCGTCTTCCTGTCCGAAGATGATCGACGGACGCATGATGATGGCATCCGGCAAGATCGAGAAGATCGCGGCTTCGGCCTTGCCCTTGGTGGACGCGTAAGTCGAGGGAGACTTGGCATCGGCGCCGATGGCGGAGATGTGAGTGAACTTCGCGCCGACCGAACGGGCGGCTTCTGCTACGGCGCGGGCGCCGAATTCCTGCACGGCGTCGAAATTGTTGCGGCCGCTTTCAAAGAGGATGCCGACGCAGTTGACGACGTGGTCGGCGCCCTGCACGGCGGCGTCGATGGACGCGCGGTAACGCAGGTTCGCCTGGGTGAACGAGATCTGGCCGACATTGCCGAGCGGCTGCAGATGGAAGGCGAGGTCCGGGCGGCGCACGGCGACCCGGATGCGGTAGCCGCGGCGAGCCAGCGCCCTGACGACATGTCTCCCGACGAAGCCCGATCCCCCAAACACGGTGACGAGCGGCGGCAGGTTGGACAGGGTCATGATGGGCTCCATGAAAAGGCTGGCGCGGAATGCGCTGTGGTCTTGTCGTCTCTTAGCCGAATCCCTTTGTCAGCGAAAGGGTAATCCGCCGCCATTGCATGCTTCCGATGGTCTCATGCGCCTTCGACGATGACCATCTCCGCATCGGCAACTTCCTGACGGATCTTGGCGGCGATCTGGTATTCCGGCGAGTTGTAGCAATCGACCGCAGCCTGGTGAGACGGAAACTCTATGACCACGTTGCGGCCGCGCGCCGTTCCCTCGAGTTCCGTAAATGCACCGCCGCGCGCGAGGAAATTCGCGCCGTATTTCTCGAAGGCGGGCTTTGCGGCTGCTACATAGTCCTTGTAGCGCTCGGGATCACGGACATCGACGCGGGCGATCCAGTAACCTTTTGGCATGTTCTCTCTCCCTGCTTGCGCATTCAGCGCGAATGATTTCGTGGACCTTCCCGACTATACGGGTGCCGCCGGTTGCGCTCTCAGGTAAGGGCCGCCACCATTTCGGCGAGGATCGCGCGGGCGGCTTCCTTCGGATCGGCTGCCTTTACGATCGGCCGGGCGACGACGAGATGGCTGGAGCCGGCCTTCAGCGCATCGGCGGGCGTCATCACCCGCTTCTGGTCACCCTTGTCGGCGCCGGTCGGCCGGATGCCCGGGGTCACCAGCGCCATGTCGGGACCGATGATCTTGCGCACGGCTGCCGCTTCTTCCGCCGAGCAGACGATGCCGCCCATGCCGGCGATGCGCGCCTGTTCGGCACGCTTCAGGACCAGCGTATGGGGATCGTATTCGTAGCCGGCGTCGATCAGGTCCTGCTCGTCCATGGAGGTGAGCACGGTCACGCCGAGCAGGCAGAGACCGGAGCCCCTGGCCGCCTCGACGGCTGCCCGCATCGCCTTCGGATAGGCGTGCAGCGTCAGCATGGACATGCCCATCTTCGCGATGTTCTCGACACCGGAGGCAACCGTGTTGTCGATGTCGAGCAGCTTCATGTCGAGGAAGATCTTCTTGCCGCTGGCGGCGAGATCGCGGGCGAATTCGAGGCCGCCGGCGAAGGCGAGCTGATAACCGATCTTGTAGAAGAGAACGTCGTCCGCCAGCTTGTCGACGATGGTTTCGGCTTCGCGCAATGTCGGTACGTCCAGTCCGACGATCAGGCGTTCACGTGCGGTCAACGGTCCACTCCCTGCCAGGTTTCCATGGGCGTCCAGTCGCATGTGATGCGACGATCCGCAAGGGAGAAGGCGAAAAGATTACCGCCGCCGCCTGGCTGGTCCTGGCTGCGCGCGATGGGCAGGCCGGCAAGATGGCATTTCAGCAGGGTCCCGACGCCGCCATGGCCGACAAAGGCAATCGGGTCGGCTGGATCATGATCGGCAAGCGAGGCCTCCACGGCATCGACGATCCGCCGTTGCGCATCCGCTGCCTTCTCCCATCCGTGAAAGCTTTCGGTGGGATGGGCGAAAAACCAGTCGGCGGCCTTTTCGAATTCCGGCGGCGGCAGGAAGCCGGTGGCCGAACGGTCGTTTTCATGCATGACCTCGACGCTTTCGTAGCCGATGCCTGCCGCTTCCGCGAGGATTGCCGCCGTCTCCATTGCCTTGACCTCGGCGCTGGAGACGACGCGTCTCAGTTTATGCGCCCAGGGAAGGGCGGCGGCGGCACGGGCTCTCTCCGCACCGATGTCCGACAATCCCCACAGGGGAACGGGCACGCCGGGATCGATCTTCACCTGCGGGTGCGTAATATAAAGAGCGAACATGGTCGGTCATGCCCGGCGATAGACCCAGAGCTGCGCCGGCGGAATGTTGCGAACGACGAAGTCGTAGTGCTGGATATGGTAGCTGTGCGGCCGGGCGATGATCGGCGAAACCGCGCCATAGGAGATCTGCATGACGGGCCGGCCCGCCGGAATGCGGTCGAGCAGGTCTTCCAGCATGCTGATGCGCGCGTCCATGGGGAAGTTGAGGAGCGGAACCGCCGATATGACGGAATCGAATTTCTGCTCCGACAGCGCGCCGAGCGTCTTGCCGAGATTGAAGGCATCGCCATGAACGAAGCGGACCTTGGGGTAGGTCCGCGTCAGATGGTGATAGAAGTCTTCGGAATATTCGACGGAAACGATGTCCTCGGGTTTCACGCCCCGGGCGAGGATCGCCTTGGTGATGACACCCGTACCCGGCCCGAGTTCCAGCACCGGCAGTCCGGAATGGGCGGTATCGACGACACTGGCCATGCGGCGTGCGGTAATCGACGAAGTGGGGGCGATGGCTCCGACCGTTTTCGGCCCCTGCATCATACCCTTGAAGAACCGGATTTCGTCGTCGAACTTCTTCTCGAACCGCTCTTTCAAGCGCAATGCCATTGCCACGCCTCCATGCCAGCCTCAATGCGGCTCATCCGCTTGTGCGAATGTTGGAGCAATATGTCGCAAAAACAAGGCGTATTGGCGCGGATGGGAAAAAATCCAAAGGAATAGTTACCGTCACACACGCATAGGCATCAGCACGTAGAGCGCATCATCACCTGCGGTATCGCGAATGAGAGTGGGCGAGCCGGCATCCGCCAGCAGGAAGATCGCATCGTCGCCGGAAAGCTGAGCTGTGATGTCGAGCAGATATTTGGCGTTGAAGCCGATTTCCATTCCGTCGTTCTCGTATCCGACCGCCACTTCTTCGGTAGCGCTGCCGGAATCAGGGTTGTTGACCGTCAGGAGCAGCTGGCCATCGGAAAGGGCGAGCTTCACGGCGCGGCCGCGTTCCGAGGAAATCGTCGACACGCGGTCGACGGCCTGGGCGAAGCTCTGGCAATCGACGCGCATTTCCTTGTCGTTCGCCGTCGGGATAACGCGCTGGTAGTCGGGGAAGGTGCCATCGATCAGCTTCGAGGTCATGACGATGGAGCCGATCGTCAGGCGGATCTTGGCGTCGGACACTTCGAGCGTGACGATCAGTTCCGGGTTGTCGACCAGCTTCTGCAGTTCGCCGACGGTCTTGCGCGGGATGATGATGCCCGGCATGCCTTCCGAACCCGAGGGAGCCTCGACATCGGCGCGGGCCAGCCGGTGGCCGTCGGTCGCGACCGCGCGCAGCTTCAGCGCGCCGCCGGCCTCGATGGTGTGCAGGAAAATGCCGTTCAGATAGTAGCGCGTCTCTTCCGTCGAGATCGCGAACTGCGTCCGGTCGATCAGCATCTTCAGGTCCGTTGCCTTGAGCTTGAAGGCATGGGTGAAGTTGCCGGCCGTGAGATCGGGGAAGTCGGCTTCCGAAAGGCACTGGAGCGAAAACTTGGAGCGGCCGGAAGCGACCGTCATGGAAGAACCGTCCGGATTGGTGGCGAGCAGCACTTCTGCGCCGTCCGGCAGCTTGCGGACGATTTCGTAGAGCAGATGCGCCGGAACCGTCGTCGCGCCGGCCTGTTCGACCATCGCGGGGGTCGCTTCGGTGATTTCCAGGTCGAGGTCGGTCGCCTTCATGGCAAGGCTTGCGCCTTCGGCGCGCAGCAGCACGTTCGACAGGATCGGGATCGTGTTGCGACGTTCGACCACGCGATGCACATGGTTCAGCGATTTGAGAAGGTTGGACCGTTCAAGAGTAATACGCATGACGCTACCGCTTTCGACCTGTCGCGACCTTGGACGGGTCGCAATGCTCTTTCCGGCAGCAGGCTGCGGCCGGATAATGTGGACGGGCAAAATGGCAGCAATTGCGCATGGATTGCAAGAGGGACGGTGCCTACCTTGCGTCGATTCGATACGATCAACGTTAATCCACAGAGGAAAGGATTGCCTTGCCCCTTTGCGGAGGCGGGGTAATAAAGAGTGAACGATGCGCAGGCGTGAACGGAAAGAAAAGTGACGGGCGACAGGAACGACGAAAACGGCAGCGAACGGACCTATCGGGTCAACGATACGCGTATCGCGGCCCGGCCGCTTCAGCCGGCGCTTTATCTGGTCGCGACCCCGATCGGCAATCTCGGCGATATCACGCTGAGAGCGCTGGAAACGCTGGCCGGCGCCGATGTGCTCGCCTGCGAGGATACCCGTGTCACCCGTGTCCTGCTTGATCGCTACGGCATCCAGAACCGTCCGTTCGCCTATCACGAACACAATGCCACGGAGGCCGGCCCGCGCCTGATCGCCGCGCTTGAGGCGGGTAAGTCCGTCGCGTTGGTCTCGGATGCTGGCACGCCGCTCGTCTCCGATCCCGGTTATCGCCTCGGACAACTGGCGATCGAAGCCGGCCATCGCGTGGTGCCGATCCCGGGCGCATCCGCTCCGCTTGCGGCGCTGGTCGGTTCCGGCCTGCCGAACGATGCCTTCCTGTTTGCGGGTTTCCTGCCCACCAAGGACAAGGCGCGGCGCGACCGCCTGGCGGAGTTGGCCGATGTGCCGGCGACGCTGATCTTCTTCGAGAGCCCCCATCGCATCGGCGATACGCTTGTCGCTGCGTCCGACGTGTTCGGTTCGCAGCGCGCGGCTTCCGTCTGCCGGGAGCTGACCAAGACTTTCGAGGAATTCCGGCGCGGAACGCTCGGCGAGCTTGCCACCGCCTATGCCGACCAGACGGTAAAGGGCGAGGTGGTTCTGGTCGTCGGCCCGCCGCCGGAAAAGGCAGCGCCCGATGCGGGTGAGGTGGACGGCCTCCTCCTTGAACTTGCGAGCAGTCTGCCGACCGCCAAGGCCGCGACGGAAGCATCGAAGATCACCGGTCTTCCCCGCAAGGAGCTCTATCAGCGCCTGCTCGATCTCAAGGGCGCGGCATGAGCGATATCCGGCCGGGGGAGAGGCGGAAAGCGCGTCCCGCTCCGGATCGCGGACGGGTGAAGGCCGAGCGGCGCGGCCGGTTTTCCGAATATGTCGCCGCTCTTTATCTCCTCATGAAGGGATATCGCATCGTCGCCATGCGTTACCGCAGCGGGGCCGGGGAGGTGGATATCATTGCCCGCAGGGGAGAGGTGGTTGCGCTGGTGGAAGTGAAAGCCCGAGGCTCCGCCGAAAAGGCCATAGATGCGGTCGGCTTCTCCTCGCAACAGCGCATCCGATCCGCGGGCGATCACTGGCTTTCGCGTCAGCGGGATGCGGCTGCTCTTTCGGTCCGATGCGATATCGTCGCCATCGTTCCCGGCCGCTGGCCAAGGCATTTCATGGACGCTTTCTGACCACCTGACCTATACGCGACATGGGAATGGGGATTGTCATTTCCCTGTCACGTAACTTTCAAGGCCGCGTCACAGAAGCCGAATAATGCAGTCCTCACCCCAACACTGGCGGAGAGGATTTATCCATGTTCAAGAAGCTTTCACTGGCAGCGCTGGCCCTGTCCATGACCGCAAGCACCTCGCTTGCTGCGACCAACATCACCTGGTGGCATGGCATGGGCGGCCGTAACGGCGAAGTCATCAACGAAATCGCCCAGAAGTTCAACGAAGCCCAGAGCGAATGCGCGCTGACGCCGGTTTCCAAGGGCTCGTATGAAGAAGCCCTGTCCGCCGGCATCGCGGCCTTCCGTTCCGGCGAACAGCCGAACATCCTGCAGGTCTTCGACGCAGGCGCCGCCACCATCATCAACGCCAAGGGCGCCGTCATCCCGGCTGAAGACCTGATCAAGCAGGCCGGCTATGACTTCAACCGCGAAGACTTCATCGAAGGTGTTCGCTACTTCTACGCCGATTCCGACGGCAAGTTCGTCGGCATGCCGTTCAACTCCTCGGCTCCGATCATGTACATGAACACCGACGCCCTGAAGAAGGCCGGTGTCGAAGCTCCGAAGACCTGGGAAGAGTTCGAAGCCATCGCTCCGAAGCTCAAGGAAGCCGGCTACATCCCGCTCGTCCAGACCCAGCTCACCTGGGAATTCACCGAGAACTTCTTCTCGCGTCATAACCTGCAGTTCGCTTCGAACAACAATGGTTACGACAGCGTCGTCGACACGACGATCAACGTGACCGACCCGAACCACGTCATGATGTATGAAAAGCTGAAGGCCTGGTACGATCAGGGCCTGTTCGGCTACTACGGCGCCGGCTGGAACGACAACCAGAAGCCCTTCGAAGAAGGCAAGGTTGCGCTCTGGATCGGTTCCTCTGGCTCGTTCGGCGGCCTGCAGAAGACCGCGACCATGCCCTTCTCGGCAACCTTCCTGCCCTACTGGAAGTCGGTTATTCCGGAAGGCGTCCACACCTTCATCGGCGGCGCTTCGCTGTTCGCCATGGCCGGCAAGCCGGAAGCCGAAAACAAGTGCGTCGCTTCCTTCTTCCACTTCCTGACCTCGGCCGAGATCCAGAAGTTCTACCACCAGTCGACCGGCTACGTCGCCATCACCAAGGCAGCTTACGAGCTTGCCAAGAAGGAAGGCTACTACAACGAGAAGCCGGCCGCCGAAGTCGGTATCCAGCAGCTCTCGCTGCCGGGCGCCGAGTGGGACAAGGGCTATCGCCTGGGCTTCTACCCGCAGATCCGCACAGTGATGGAACGCGAATACAACCGCATCTTCTCCGGCGAAACCACGCCGAAGGACGCGATGGAAACCATCAAGAAGGAAGCCGACGAGCTGCTCGCCCGCTTCGCCAAGACGGCCGGCTGATTTCCGGAACCTGATGTGATGAGCTCCCGGGGGTCTTCGCCCCCGGGGTTTGCTTTGAAAGGCACCCGATGAAGCGCGTCCAGTTTTCCTCGCGATTTCTGCCCTATCTGTTCCTGCTGCCGCAGTTTGCGATCATTGTGATCTTTTTCTACTGGCCGTCGGCGCAGGCAATCCATTCCTCGTTCTTCATCGAAGACCCGTTCGGCTTCGGTGCAAGCTTCGTCGGGTTCAGCAATTACACCGACGCGCTCAACTCGTCGGAATATCTGAAGGTTGCCCGTTTCACGATCGCTTACAGCCTGATCGTGACCTTCCTCACGCTGTCGCTCGGCATGCTCCTGGCGTTGAAGGCCGATGCCGTCATCCGGGGACAGTCGGCCTACCGGACGCTGCTGATCGTGGTCTATGCCATCGCCCCGCCGGTGGCCGGCCTGATCGGCATGATGTTCTTCGACCAGCATATAGGTCCCTTCGTGAAATTCGTCTCGCTGTTCGGCTGGCAGATGAAGGTCGGGATCAACTACTTCGATACTGCTTTCGCCATGGTGGCTGTCGCGGTGTGGAACCAGATCCCCTATAACTTCATCTTCTTCCTGTCGGGCCTGCAGGGTATTCCGGCGTCCATCCGGGAAGCGGCGGCGATCGACTGCAAGTCGGGAACGCGGCGTTTCTGGACGGTCATCCTGCCGCTTCTGACCCCGACGGCCTTCTTCCTGCTGATCATCAACATGACCTACTCGCTGTTCGACACTTTCGGCGTTATCGACGTCATCGTGAAGGACAAGGCGGCCAACAACCCGATCACCCTCGTCTACAAGGTCTATCTCGACGGCTTCCGCGGCAACGACCTCGGTGCGTCCTCGGCCCAGTCGGTGATCCTTATGGTCGTGGTTCTGGTGCTGACGCTGATCCAGTTCCGCTTCATCGAACGCCGCGTTCACTACGGTTGAGGAGAGGCGCATGTACCGAACCAAGTTCTTCGACCATCTGATCCTGATCGCCGGCGTCGTCCTGATGCTCGGGCCGCTGATGGTCGCCTTCACCACCTCCACCCACAGCGCGGCCGAAATCCATTCCAAGGGTCTGATGCTGGCGATCGGCGACCAGTTCGACGAGACCTACAGCAGGGTCCTGTTCCACGGCGGGGGCTTCACCGGAAAGGTGACGGGCCTGACCATGGCCTGGAATTCGCTGATCCTCGGCGTCGGCTTTGCCGTCGGCAAGATCGTGCTGTCGATGATGGCGGCCTATGCCATCGTCTATTTCCGCTTCCGTTTCGCGACGCTCGCCTTCTGGCTGATCTTCACGACGCTGCTGCTGCCGCTCGAAGTGCGCATCATGCCGTCCTATCAGGTGATGAGCCAGCTCGGGCTCCTCAATACCCATACCGGCCTGATCCTTCCGCTTCTGGCGTCGGCAACCGGCACCTTTTTCTTCCGGCAGTTCTTCAAGTCGGTGCCGGACGAGTTGCTGGAGGCCGCGCGCATCGATGGCGCGGGGCCGATCAAGTTCTTCTTCGACGTGCTGGTGCCGCTGTCGCGCACCATGATCGCGGCGGTCTTCATCATCATGTTCGTCTATGGCTGGAACCAGTATCTCTGGCCGCTGCTGATGACGACGGACGAAAGCTTCTACACCCTGATGCGCGGCATCAAGCAGATCCTGCAGGTCTGGGTCGGCTCGCAGATCCCCGATTACAACGAGGCTTTCGCCATGGCCGTGCTCGCCATGCTGCCGCCCGTCATCATCGTGGTGATCTTCCAGAGCTGGTTCATCAAGGGCCTGACGGAAACCGACAAGTAGGAAAGGTTGAGCCCATGGCTTCCATTCAAATCGACCAGGTCTCGAAGATCTACGACGGCGGCGTCCGGGCCGTCAAAAGCATCGATATCGACATCGCCGACGGTGAATTCATCGTGCTCGTCGGTCCCTCAGGCTGCGGCAAGTCCACGCTGCTGCGCATGGTCGCCGGGCTGGAAACCATCTCGGAAGGCACGGTCAGCATCGACGACCGCATCGTCAACCAGATCGAGCCCGCCGACCGCGATATCGCCATGGTGTTCCAGAACTACGCGCTCTATCCGCACATGACGGTCTACGACAACCTCGCCTACGGCCTGAAGAACCGCAAGACGCCGAAGGCGGAGATCGAGGCGCGCGTGGCGGAAGCCGCCCGCATGCTGGAAATCGAACCCTATCTGAAGCGCAAGCCGCGCGCGCTTTCCGGTGGCCAGCGTCAGCGCGTTGCCATGGGCCGCGCCATCGTGCGCAAGCCCGCGGTCTTCCTGTTCGACGAACCGCTTTCCAACCTCGATGCCAAGCTGCGTGTCACCATGCGCGGCGAGATCCGCAAACTGCAGCGCCGCCTTGGCACCACCGCGATCTACGTGACCCACGACCAGCTCGAGGCCATGACGCTTGCCGACCGGCTGGTGGTGCTGAACGGCGGCGCGATCGAGCAGATCGGCACGCCGCTCGAGGTCTATCATCGCCCGGCTTCCACCTTCGTCGCGAGCTTCATCGGTTCTCCCGCTATGAACCTCGTTCAGGCGGTGGTGGAAGGCGGCAGGCTGTCCATCGGTGACGCGACGGTCGATTTCGGAAGCGATCTTCCTGTCAGCGGCGGCGTGACCGTGGGTGTCCGGGCGGAAGACCTGCTGCCTGCGACGAGTTCAGAACCGTCGCTGCCGTTCAAGGTCGATTACGTCGAGGAACTTGGCGCCCATCGTCTCGTCCATGGTCATGTCGGTGGTCAGGTGGTGACCGCCGTGATCGCGCTCGGCATGGAAATCCCGGTGGATATGCGCCTGACGGTCTCACAGCAGCGTCTGCATTTCTTCGATCGGGAAAACGGCCGGCGGATCGCTACATCTTCAGCCGCAGTGCCGCTTACAGGTGTTGCAAATCCGCTGATCGAGGTTTCGCCCGCCTGAACTCCCTGCCTGATTGCCCGTGCCGTGCCGGCCCTGCAAATCAACGTCGCTCAGCGGGATCGTTACAATTCTAACGAACTCGCGAACGGTAATATAACCGCTCTCTGGTAGCGTTCCCGCAATTGCACAATCGATATGGGAACATAAATGCCTTTGAAGCTTATGATTGCCAGCATGGCCGGCGTGCTGATGACCATGCCCCGGCCGGTCCGCGCCAGCGAAATGCCGCCGGTGGTTTCGGCCCATAGCGGCCATCTCGCGCTGAAGCCCGCACCGATCAATCCGGAATGGATCATTCGTGGAACGCCGGTCGCTCGCGTCGGCGATCATTCCACCAGCACCGATGAAGCAAGCTCGACGGCCGTATGGGATTGCACGGCGGGCGAATTCCGCTGGTATTTCGGCTGGGACGAGACCGTGGTGATCCAGGAAGGCGAAGTGCATGTGACCGCCGCGGACGGCACGGAGCGCACCCTGCGCGCCGGCGATATCGCCTATTTCCGCGGTGGCACCTGGGCGACCTGGCGCGTCGACGACTATGTCCGCAAGGTTGCCTTCCTGCGCAAGCCGTTCCCCGAACCGCTGGCGACGCTCTATCGCATCCGCAACGCCTTGCGTTCTCCGACGGCGACGAGCGTGCTCGGCTGATCCGCCGATCAGCAAAATTGAAGCCGGCAGGACGTTGCCTTTAGCCCCGAGGCGGCCTACATCTCCAAGGCTTTCAACAGGGGCAGGGTTATGGCGAAGATTACCAATGTCGCGGTCCAGATGGATCACGTCTCCACCATCAATATCGCGGGCGATTCCACCTTTGCGATGAGCCTGGAGGCGCAGGCCCGCGGCTACCGGCTGTTTCACTACACGCCGAACCAGCTCAGCATGCGTGACGGCCGCATCCTTGCGACCGTCCAGCCCATGCAGCTTCGCGATGTGAAGGGCGATCATTTCAGCCTCGGCGATGCCGAGCAGGTCGATCTCTCGACCATGGATGTGGTGCTGCTCCGTCAGGACCCGCCCTTCGACATGGCCTACATCACCTCGACCCATCTGCTGGAGCGCATCCATCCGAAGACGCTGGTCGTGAACGATCCGGCCTGGGTGCGCAATTCGCCGGAGAAGATCTTCGTCACCGAATTTGCCGACCTGATGCCGAAGACCCTGATTACCCGCGATGCGGCCGAGATCGCCCGCTTCCGTGAGGAGATGGGCGACATCATCCTGAAGCCGCTTTACGGCAATGGCGGCGCCGGCGTCTTCCATTCCTCCCGCGACGACCGCAATTTCTCGTCGCTGATCGAGATGTTCCATCAGATGTTCCGCGAACCCTTCATCGCCCAGGCCTATCTGCCGGCAGTGCGCAAGGGCGACAAGCGCATCATTCTGATCGACGGCGAACCCGTCGGCGCCATCAACCGGGTGCCGGCCGAGCATGACAGCCGCTCCAACATGCATGTCGGCGGTCGCGCCGAGGCAACGGAACTCACCGCGCGCGAGAAGGAAATCTGCGCCCGTATCGGCCCCGCGCTGAGGGAACGCGGCTTCTTACTGGTCGGCATCGATGTCATCGGTGATTACATGACCGAGATCAACGTCACCTCTCCGACCGGTATTCGCGAAGTGAAGAAGTTCGGCGGCGCCGACATAGCAGCTCTCCTCTGGGACGCCATCGAAAAGAAGCGCGCCTGACCGGCTCCGGCTCGCAGCTGCCTGCGATCCGGTTTTGTTCGCCGAATACAACCTGAAACAACCTGCCTCCGACTTTGACGGGAGTTTGTTCTGTTAATGTTCTTGTTTTTGCGTTGCGATCGTGCAAGATTGCAATCGGCAACCCGCGCAAGATGTAGTTGCGTGAGGGTAGCTTAGGGGCGAGCAGGGGAACGGGCAATGGTGGCGCGCGTCAGTACGGTTGCATTTCAGGGCATAGAAGGTGTTCCGGTCGACGTTCAGGTGATGGTCGCGCCTGGCAAGATCGGCATGCAGATCGTCGGCCTGCCGGACAAGGCCGTGGCCGAAAGCCGGGAACGGGTGCAGGCGGCGCTCCATGCCTCGGGACTGGCGCTGCCGCCGAAGCGCGTGACGGTCAATCTCGCCCCCGCTGATCTTCCCAAGGAAGGCTCGCATTTCGACCTGCCGATCGCACTTGGCCTGATGGCCGCACTCGGCGCCATACCCGCCGAAGCGCTTTCGGGTTTTGTGGTGATTGGTGAACTCAATCTCGATGGCACGATCGCGGCCGTTGCCGGCGCTCTTCCGGCGGCAATCGGCGCGAATGCCATGGGCAAGGGCCTCATCTGCCCGGCTGAAAGCGGCGCGGAAGCGGCGTGGGCGGGATCGGATATCGATATTCTCGCGCCCCGCAGCCTGATCGCGCTTGCCAATCATTTCCGTGGCACGCAGGTCCTGTCGAGGCCTGAGCCCGCAATCCGTGCGCCTGCCGCCAATCTGCCTGACCTCGCCGACATCAAGGGGCAGGAGAGCGCCAAGCGGGCTCTGGAAGTCGCTGCCGCCGGCGGCCATAATCTGTTGATGGTCGGGCCTCCCGGTTCCGGCAAATCGATGCTGGCGGCCCGCCTGCCATCCATCCTGCCTCCGCTTTCCGCGGCCGAGCTGCTGGATGTCTCCATGGTGCATTCCGTTGCCGGCCAGCTCTCGGGCGGCAAGCTTTCGGACCGGCGGCCGTTCCGCACGCCTCACCATTCCGCCACCATGGCAGCCCTTGTCGGTGGCGGTCTGCGCGCACGACCGGGCGAAGCCTCGCTTGCCCATCACGGGGTGCTTTTCCTCGACGAGTTCCCGGAATTCTCGCCGCAGGTGCTGGATGCGCTGCGCCAGCCTTTGGAAACCGGCGAATGCATCATCGCCCGGGCCAATCACCGGGTCGCCTATCCCGCCGACTTCCAGCTCGTGGCGGCAATGAACCCCTGCCGCTGCGGCATGGCTGGTGAACCCGGGCATACCTGCGCCCGCGGCCCGCGTTGCCTCACCGATTATCAGGGCAGGATTTCCGGGCCGCTGATGGACCGCATCGATATCCGCATCGATGTGCCGGCAGTCTCCGCCACCGATCTCATCAAGCCGATGGCGGCCGAGCGAAGCGAGGATGTTGCCCACCGGGTTTTCGCGGCTCGCGAGCGCCAGCGGCAGCGCTTTGCCGAGGCGGGCACGCCGGGAGTGTCGACCAATGCCCGCTGCTCCACGGCGATGATCGAAAAACTCGCGGAACTGGATGCGGGAGGTACGCAGCTCCTGAGGGATGCCGCGGAGAAGTTCAGGTTTTCGGCCCGGGCCTATCATCGGGTGCTGAAAGTGGCGCGGACGCTTGCCGATCTCGACGGCTCGGCGATGCTCGGGCGCATTCACCTTGCCGAGGCGATTTCCTACCGTATCCCGTCGGAACGGTTGTCTGCCGCCGCGTGAGTGAGCGGATCGGCAGGAAAGCCGAGCGGAAAGTGAAAGGGGCGCCGTCAAGCGCCCCCTGATGCTGCAGAAGCTGGACGAGCTGTTATTCGCCGAGGCCGGCAAAGAGCGCCGTCGAAAGGTAGCGTTCGGCAAAGGACGGGATGATGACGACGATGGTCTTGCCGGCGTTTTCCTCGCGGCTGCCGACCTTGATCGCGGCGGAGAGTGCGGCTCCTGAGGAAATGCCGACCGGCACGCCTTCGAGGCGAGCTACGAGACGGGCGGTCTCGAAGGCTTCGTCGTTGGTGGAAGGCACGATCTCGTCATAGATCGTGGTGTCGAGGATCTTCGGCGCAAAGCCCGCGCCGATGCCCTGGATCTTGTGCGGGCCGGGATTGCCGCCGGAGAGCACCGGGCTGTCGGCGGGTTCCACGGCGATGACTTTGATCGAAGGCTTCTTCGCCTTCAGCACCTGGCCGACGCCGGTAATGGTGCCGCCCGTGCCGATGCCGGCGACGAAGATGTCGACCTTGCCATCGGTATCGTTCCAGATTTCCTCGGCCGTCGTCTTGCGATGGATTTCCGGATTGGCCGGGTTTTCGAACTGTTGGGGAATGATGGCGTCCGGCAGTGTCGCGGCCAGCTCCTCGGCCTTGGCGATTGCGCCCTTCATGCCCTTCGGCCCCTCGGTCAGGACCAGTTCCGCGCCGAGCAGCGCCAGCATCTTGCGGCGCTCGATCGACATGGTTTCCGGCATGGTCAGGATCAGCTTGTAGCCCTTCGCCGCAGCGGCAAAGGCGAGCGCGATACCGGTGTTGCCGGAGGTCGGCTCGATGAGGGTGGTCTTTCCGGGCGCGATCTTGCCCTGTGCCTCGAGGCTTTCGATCATCGCGACGCCGATACGGTCTTTCACCGAAGCGATCGGGTTGAAGAATTCGAGCTTGGCAAGAAGATTGGCCTTGACGCCCTTCTCCTTCGCGAGCTTGTCCAGGCGCACAAGCGGAGTGTCGCCGATGGTCTCGGTGATCGAGTTGTAGACGCGGCCGCGGCCCGGCTTCTTGGCTTCCGACATGATATTGCTCCTTGGAAAAGCCTCTGTTTGGAAATCACAATAAGATCAAATAACGCCCCCTGCCAGAAGCCTTCATCCGCTTGCGGGCGATAGTCTGGAAAAAACGCCGCGACCTGATGTCCCGACAGCGAAGGTCATTCCAGCTCGCAGCAATTCCGGCAAGGATGCGCAACAGGGCATTGAAGGCGTTTCAGTTGGCTCCTCAAGGCTCTAGGCGCGGGCAGCGATATAGGCGGCGGTGCCGGCCAGAACACTCGCCGCCGAGCGGTTCAGGGTCTTGAGGGCCGCCGGCTTCTTCAGCAATGTTCGCGCCTGCGAGGCAAGCAGGATATAGGGAAGCAGCACCGCCATCAGCACAGCGAATGTCGTGCCGGCAAGAACGGCGTAATCCTGCCAGTCGATCTGCTGGAGGGGAATAAGCGTGGGGACCAGCGCGACATAAAACAGCATGGTCTTGGGATTGCCGAGCGTCAGCAGGAAGCCGGAAAGGAAGGACAGGCCGGCATGCGTCGCGCGCTGTGCCTCGATCTTCTGCGGCAGGAGCCCGGCGGTCCAGAGCTTCCAGGCGATATAGCAGAGATAGAGCGCGCCGAGATATTTGATGACGAGAAACGGTGTGGTGAAAGTCTGCGCCACCAGCGCGAGGCCGAGGACGACCGCGGTCAGGTAGCAGAGATCGCCGAGAATGAGACCGAGCCCCATGAAGAATGTCGGCCGGAAACCGGAGCCGAGAGCGCGGGCGACGATTGCCGTCATGCCGGGGCCGGGAATGGCAGCTGCAATGAACAGCGCGCCGCCATAGGCGAGCAGGGCGGCAGGGGTCATGGTTTCCTCCTCGTGCGATCCGAAGTTCTAGGGACTCTAAAGAGGCCACGACTTCGGCTGCCGGTATTGGTTCCGGCCATTGATGAGGACGTACCTCCATGCGCCCAAACTTGCAATGGTGACAGGATTGCGCTTGCGACAGGCCTTGCGCCCTGCATAGGGTCGCCGCACCCGCCTTCGTCCGATACTTCCGATTGGATTTCCGATGCCTTCCCTGCCTGCAATCCTCGCCTTTGCCCTGATCTGCCTCGGCATGGTCCTGACGCCGGGGCCGAACATGATCTATCTGGTATCGCGATCCATCTGTCAGGGACCGGCCGCAGGTCTCGTTTCTCTCGGCGGCGTAGCGCTCGGCTTCGTCTTCTACATGCTGATGTCGGCGCTTGGCATCACCGTTCTCATCATGGCTGTGCCCTTCGCCTATGATGTCCTGAAGTTCGCGGGTGCTGCCTATCTGCTGTGGATGGCATGGCAGGCGCTGAAGCCGGGCGGGCGCTCGCCCTTTCAGGTGCGCGATCTGCCGAAGGACAGCCCAGCCAAGCTCTTCGTCATGGGTCTTGTGACCAACCTTCTCAATCCGAAGGCCGCTGTTCTCTATCTTTCGCTGCTGCCGCAGTTCGTGGATCCCGCCAAGGGCAGTGTTCTCCTGCAGTCGGTGGTGCTGGGAAGCACGCAGATCGCCATCAGCGTCACGGTCAATGCCATGATCGCGCTGATGGCGGGGTCCATTGCCATTTTCCTTGCCGGCCGCCCCTTCTGGATGGTCGTGCAACGCTGGCTGATGGGCACGGTGCTTGCCGCACTCGCCTTGCGGATGGCGACCGAAGCGCAGCGCTGAGCAATCAGAAGACCGGGCGCATAAAGCTGCGGTCGTAGCTCAGGATGCAGCGTGTCTCCTCGGCATAGGCGAAGGCGGCCTTGCATTCTTCGTCTTCGGCCATGCGGGTTCTGTAGACCTCATATTCGGCAAGCGAGGGGAAGGTGAACAGCGCAAGCGCAATGTTGTTTGCCCCTTCGGACGGCAGGAAATAGCCGTGATGGGTGCCGCCGAGCCGGTTGACGAGAGGGATCCAGAGCTTCGCATAGTGCTCGAATTCGGCGAGCTTGTAGGGATCGATGACATAGCGAAGGCTGCAGGTGATCATGCACGGTTTTCCTTTGTGCGGGGTGTATTGAGAAACGGCGGAGCCCAGTTGAGCGTGGCGGCGATGGCGGCAAGCAGGATGCCGGCAGCACCGGCCGCCTGCGTTGCGGTTAGCACGTGGCCGAAGGCGAAGATATCCACGAGCACGGCGACGACCGGATAGAGAAATGACAGCGTGCCGGTCAGCGCGACCGGAAGCCGCTGGATGGCGCTGTAGAGCAGGGCATACATCAGGCCGGTATGCACGAAGCCGAGCGTCGCGAGCATCGACCATGTGGCCGGTGTGGAAGGCAGCGATGTCCAGTCCGCCAGCGGCGCGAGCATCACGGCCCCGGTCGCCACCTTCACCAGCGCGATCAGCTGCGGCGGGGTGCCCTTGAGCTGGCGGGCGGCGAGCGCGGCAAGCGCATAGCAGAAGGCGGCGGTCAGAGAGAGCAGGATGCCGAGAAGATATCCGGACGGCCCGGCTGCTTTCCCAACCTGAGCGCCGCCCATCGTCATTGCCACCGTTCCGGCAAAGGCGACGACCAGCCAGAAGACCTTGTTGCGCGAAATTTTCTCTCCGAGAAACACGATGCCCAGGCCGACCAGCAGGAAGGGCTGGACGTTGTAGACGATCGTGGCGACGGAAATGGAGGCAAGAGGATAGGCGGAAAAGAGCGCCAGCCAGTTCAGGACCAGCGCCATGCCGCCCGCAATCGCCAGCATCAGGCGCCGTCGGTCGAATGCATCAAGGCGCAAATGGCCGCCAAGCCGGCAGATCAGAAGCAGTGCCGGAAGACCGAACAGGCAGCGCCAGAAGACGACGTTGACGGGCGGTTCGCCCGACATCACCACGAACCAGCCGATGGTTCCCGACATCGCCATGGCGGCGGTCATTTCCCAGATTCCCCGTCGTGATGCGTCAGCCATCTCTCTCTCCTTTGCGATGGCTGCATTTTACTGCGGTCTTTCGCGGTATTGCTGCGCTTCGATTAGGCTGATAGCCTTCTTCGGATAATTTCCTTAGGAGAATGGAACGTGGAGGCTTATCTTTCTCTGGATGCTGCGGACCGCAGGATCGTCGAGGCACTGGCCGAGGATGCGCGAATTTCGCTGAAGGAACTTGCGACAAAAGCGGGTCTTTCGTCACCCAGTTGCTCGGAACGGCTTCGCCGGCTCGAGGAAAGGGGTGTGCTGACCGGCTACAGCGCGGATGTGGAGCTTGAAGCGCTCGGTTATCCCCTGCAGGCGATTGTCCGGGTTCGCCCGCTGCCGGGCATGCTGCATATCGTCGAGCGGATCATTCAGGAGACGCCCGAGATCACCGAATGCGACAAGGTGACGGGCGACGATTGCTTCATCTGCCGCATGGCCGTGCGCAGCATGACCGACCTGGACCGCATCCTCGACCGCGTGGTGGAACGGGCGCAGACGAATACGTCGATGATCAAGTCGACCCCGGTGAAGCGGCGCCTGCCGCCGCCGGTCGCTTAAACCGCTCTCAGAATTCCGCCATCGGGGAAATGCAGGTCGGCCCGCTTGGAAACAGTTCGTTCCGCGCGCGCATCATGAACGCCTCCGATCCGCTGCTCTCGATCACCGCCGGTGCCCATGAAAGCCGATCCGGCGGAACGAGCGTCTCGACGGACGCAGGTGCGATGCCGAGGGCCGCGATAATTTCGGCAAGCGACGGAATGCGAGAGCCGGCGATGTCAAGAAGCTGGAACGCTCCATTATCCGTCATCCGCCACACGACGACGGCTTCGCCATCGGCGAGCAGGGAAAGCGAGATATCTTCGATCAGATGGCAGTTCAGCAGGAACATCAGCCGCTGGTCGGCAACGGCAAAGCGGCTGGAAACCGGCATGCGGTCGGTGAGCAGCTTTCGCAGCAGATCGAGATCCGTGTTTATATCGAGCAGGCGGGCCGGACGGTGGCGTTCCGGATATTGCCGGCACCGGCCCCTTGAAGCTGTATTGCGGCAGGATGCGGAAGCCGTGAGGCGCATAGAGACCGGGCTTGTCCGTGTAGAGCACGATGGCCTCCAGGTCCTGCTCCTCGCAACGATCGAGCGTGATGCGAATGAGGTCCTGATAGAGGCCTCGGCCGCGATATTCCGGCCGCACGGCGCCGGATTGCCAGCCGGCAGCCTTGATGGCGCGTCCATCGATCATCAGCGGCATGGAAAAGGCACTGAGATTGGCGATGCAGCGGCCGTCGCCGTCGAAATAGGCCGAAGGAAAGCTGGTGCGATCATGGCCGCCCAACCCGTCGAGCGCAGTGATATCGACGTTGAAGATATCGATGAGCAGTGTCTTGATCGCCGACCAACCCGCCGGATCGTCGAAATAATCCTGACGGAAGAAGAGGCCCGCCCTGTCAGCGGGGCGCTTTTCGGATGGGCTCATGCCACGCCGGTGGAGCCGAAACCGCCTGCGCCGCGATCCGTGGTGGAAGCCTCGGTCACTTCCTGAACCCGAACCTGCGTCACCGGGGCGATGATCGTCTGGGCGATGCGCATGCCGCGGGTAATCTCGAAAGGTTCGTCGCCGAGATTGATGAGCAGCACCTTCACCTCGCCGCGATAATCGCTGTCGATGGTGCCGGGCGTGTTGAGGCAGGTGATGCCGTTCTTGAAGGCAAGGCCGGAACGCGGACGGATCTGGGCCTCGAAACCTTCGGGGATTTCCATGACGAAGCCGGTCGGAACGAGCGCGCGCTGTCCGGGCGCAAGCGTCATCGGCTGATCGTCGGCAACGGCGGCTCTGAGGTCCATGCCGGCGGCACCCGCCGTCTCGTAGGCGGGCAGCGGCAGATCCTGTCCATGCGGCAGGCGGACGAGCTTGAGCGTGGGGCGAATGTCGTTATGGATGTTCATGCGTCCATTAGTTTGCGCGCGAAAGCCTCAGGTCAATTGCATTGCCGGGCTTTAGTCGCTAGATACGCGGCAATTCCACAGGATTCACACTCATGGCTGAAACGCTCGCAGAGGCGGTATCCCGCCGCCGCACTTTCGCGATCATCGCGCATCCGGACGCCGGCAAGACCACGCTTACCGAAAAGCTGCTGCTGTTCGGCGGCGCAATCCAGCTCGCCGGTGAGGTCAAGGCCAAGAAGGATCGCATCCAGACTCGTTCGGACTGGATGAAGATCGAGCGCGAGCGCGGCATCTCGGTCGTCACCTCGGTGATGACCTTCGAATATGAAGGCAATGTCTTCAACATTCTCGATACGCCCGGTCACGAGGACTTCGCCGACGATACCTATCGCACGCTGACGGCCGTCGATGCCGCTGTCATGGTCATCGATGCCGCCAAGGGTATCGAGCCGCGGACGCTGAAGCTCTTCGAAGTCTGCCGCATGCGCGACATCCCGATCATCACCTTCATCAACAAGATGGACCGCGAAAGCCGCGATCCCTTCGAGATACTGGACGAGGTCGAGGAAAAGCTGGCGCTCGATACCGCGCCGGTCACATGGCCGGTCGGCCGCTCCAAGACCTTCTGCGGTTCCTACAATCTCGCCGACAACACCTTTCGTGGTTCCGACACGCAGGTCGAGCCGACGCCGGTCAATGGCCCGCAGGCGGTGGCGGATCATCTGCCGGAAAACGAACGCCAGGTCTTCATCGACGAGCTGGAACTTGCCCGCGAGGCCTGCCGTCCCTTCGACCGCGAGGCTTTCCTCGAGGGGCACATGACCCCGGTCTTCTTCGGCTCGGCCTTGAAGAATTTCGGCGTTCGCGACCTCATCAACGCGCTCGGTGCATTTGCGCCGCCGCCGCGCGACCAGGTGGCCGATATCCGCACCGTTCATGCGGCGGAAGACAAGATGACGGCCTTCGTCTTCAAGATCCAGGCCAACATGGACCCGAACCATCGCGACCGCATCGCCTTTGCCCGCATCTGCTCGGGCAAGCTGGAACGCGGCATGAAGGCAAGGCTCGCACGCACCGGCAAGCAGCTCGGCCTGACCGCGCCGCAGTTCTTCTTCGCCTCCCAGCGCCAGCTTGCCGATACGGCCTATGCCGGCGACGTGGTCGGCATTCCGAACCACGGCACCCTGCGTATCGGTGATACGCTGACCGAGGGTGAACCGCTGGTGTTCCAGGGTGTGCCGAACTTCTCGCCGGAAATCCTGCGCCGCGTGCGTCTGGAAGATGCGATGAAGGCGAAGAAGCTCAAGGAAGCCCTGCAGCAGATGGCGGAAGAGGGCGTGGTCCAGCTCTTCCAGCCGGAAGACGGTTCGCCTGCCATCGTCGGTGTCGTCGGCGCCCTGCAGCTCGACGTTCTGAAGGAACGCCTGTCGGCGGAATATGGCCTGCCGGTTTCCTTCGAAATGTCGCGCTTTTCGGTCTGCCGCTGGATTTCGGCCGAACAGGTGGCCGATCTGGACAAGTTCATGTCGTCCCACCGCGGCGATATCTGCCGCGACCTCGACGGCGATCCGGTCTTCATGGCGCAGGACGGCTTCTCGCTGCGCTACGAATCCGAGCGCTCTCCTGCCATCAAGATGGTCGCCATCAAGGAATATCACGTCGCCAAGGCGGCGTGATATCGGCTTTATCCATTCATAAGGGGGCCGGCTTCCCTGACGATCCGCATCTCGCCCGCGCCGTCGAGATGCACCGTCATGCCTTCATAGGATGCGATCGTCGGATGGGGCGTTTCCATCCTGTGGCTGTGGGTGGCCGTGACCACCATCACATCTGCCCCTGCGGCTTCGCCAGCCTTCACGCCCGCCGTCACGTCCTCGAACACGAGGCAGCGCGACGACGGCACGTCGAGATGACGCGCCGCGAGCAGGTAGCCGGCGGGGTTCGGCTTGCCGATCTTCACGTCCTCGGCGGTGATGATCCTTGGCGGTTGCGGCAGTCCGGCGGCCTCGATCCGCGCTCTTGCGAGTGCGACGGGCGCCGACGTCACGATGGCCCAGCGTGCCGATGGCAGCGACGTGAGGAAATCGACCGCCCCGGGAAGCGCCACCACGCCTTCGACGTCCTCGATTTCGCCGCGCTCGATTTCCAGCGCTTCTGCCTCGACATCGATGCCCGGCAGGTTCAGGCCTCTGATGGTGTCGATGCCGCGCTTGCCGTGCATTGTCGGCAGGAAGGCTTCGACATCGAGCCCCTGCCGTTCAGCCCACCTGCTCCAGACCCGCTCGGCCGCCGCAATAGAGTTGAGCAGCGTACCGTCCATGTCGAACAGGAAGCCGGCATAGCGCTTGTCGAAGACTGTGGTTCCGCTGGTGGTCAATTTCGGCTCCTCGAAGCAGGTGGTCATGATCGGCAAGGAGATAACCGGTTTTGCCTGAGGCGGCAAACGCTTGAGATTCAAAACCGCGTGGGGAGAGGGGCCTTCGTTTCCGTTCGGCGTTGCAACGCATGTCATGTTGAACACCTGCCCTGATTGAGTTTCATCCCCCGGGGTGACAGCCGGCATGGCGCGGTCTATAACGGCATCGTTGAGAGACAGGGGCGCTCGTCGCAAGACGGGCTGAGACGTACCCTTCGAACCTGAACCAGATAATGCTGGCGGAGGGAGTCGCTCGGGACCGCTCACCCGTCTTCGTGACTGTCGCGCTCCCGCCGATTTGCCCCGCCTGAAAGGGGCAAATGAACGAGATCAAATCTCCCGGAAACCTGCTGCGCGAGATGCGCGAGGCTGCACCGCTGGTGCAATGCATCACCAACTACGTCGCGATGAACATCGCCGCCAACGTTCTCCTGGCGGCAGGCGCATCGCCTGCCATGGTCCATGCGGAAGAGGAGGCCGGCGAATTCGCGGGCTTTGCCGGCGCGCTTACCGTCAATATCGGTACGGCCTCGCCGCAATGGATTGCCGGCATGAAGGCGGCGGTCGGAGGGGCGACGGCTGCCCGCCGGCCATGGGTGCTTGACCCCGTCGCCCATTTCGCAACCGCCTATCGCCGCAAGGCGACAGCCGAGCTTCTGGCACTGGCCCCGACGGTGATCCGTGGCAATGCCTCCGAGATCATCTCGCTTGCGGGAGGCACGAGCAGCGCCAAAGGCGTCGACAGCCGCGATCCGGTGGAACTTGCCGAGGAAGCGGCGAATGAACTGGCCGAGCGTCAGGTATGTGTCGTCGCGGTTACAGGCGCAACCGACTTCGTCACCGATGGCCGCCATGCGGTCAGGCTTTCCGGCGGCTCAGTGCTGATGCCGAAGGTGACGGCGCTCGGTTGCTCGCTCACATGCCTTGTCGGCGCCTATGCCGCTAGCCGTCCGGAAGATCCGCTTTCGGCAACCGTCGCGGCTCTCGCGCATTTTGCCGTGGCCGGCGAAAGGGCGGCTTCGGGATCGGATGGTCCGGGTTCATTCGGCTGGCGCTTCATCGATGCGCTTGCTGCTCTCACTCCCGAGGCCCTGAACGGTGAAGCAAGGATCGAACGGCTATGAGAAACGTCGATCTTTCCCTCTATCTCGTCCTCGATCCCGTTCTCTGCGAACCTATCGGCATGGTGGAAACGGCACGGCTCGCCGTTGCCGGCGGCGCGACGCTGGTGCAGCTGCGCGACAAGAAGGCGACGACACACAAGATGATCGAGACCGGTCGAGCGCTGAAGGCCGCTCTCGCCGGCTCGGGCGTGCCACTCATCGTCAACGACGATGTCGAGGCCGCGATTGCCATCGGCGCTGACGGTGTGCATGTCGGCCAGAACGACATGCCGGTTGCCGAGGTCCGCAAGCTGATCGGGGCGAACATGATCCTCGGGCTTTCCATCGGCAGCGTCGAGCTGGCCAATGCGCTCGATCCGTCGGTCGTCGATCATGTCGGTGTCGGACCGGTTTTTCCCACCTCGACCAAACCTGGTCATCCCCCGGCTATCGGCTTCGAAGGACTTGCGGCAGTTACCGCGGCAAGCCCGGTGCCGGTCGTCGGCATCGGTGGGCTGAAGCTTCAGCATGTCGCCGACACGCTCGCAACTGGCGCCGCCGGCCTTGCCGTCGTCTCCGCCATTTGCGGCCAGCCGGACCCCGCCTCGGCAACAATGGAGCTTGCAGAGGCGATCCGGAGGGCACGCCGATGATCCGCAACGTCTTGTCCATCGCCGGCTCCGATCCTTCGGGCGGAGCTGGCATTCAGGCCGACCTCAAGGCCTTTTCGGCCTGCAGCGTCTATGGCATGGCCGCACTGACGGCGCTGACGGCTCAGAACACCACTGGCGTCTCCGGCGTACATGCCGTGCCGCCGGAGTTCGTGGCCGAGCAGATCCGCATGGTCTTTGCCGACGTGCGGGTCGATGCGGTGAAGATCGGCATGATCGCCAATGCCGGCATTGCCCGCGCTGTCGCCGGCGTGCTGGCGGAACATCCTGATGTGCCGGTGGTGCTCGATCCGGTGATGATCGCCAAGGGTGGCGCGGCCCTTCTCGACGTATCGGCGGTCACCGCATTGACCGAATGCCTGCTGCCGCTGGCGACGCTGCTGACGCCGAACCTGCCGGAGGCTGCGGCCCTGCTTGGCGTGGGAGAGGCTCCCGACCGGGCGGCGATGGCGGAACAGGGAGCGGCTCTGGTCGCGCTCGGTCCCGTCGCCGTTCTGGTCAAGGGCGGGCATCTCGAAGGGCCGGAAAGCCCGGATGTCCTCGTCGCGAAAGAGGGGACGCACTGGTTCGAAGCGCCGCGCGTCGCGACGAAGAACACGCATGGCACGGGTTGCTCGCTATCGAGCGCAATCGCCGCCGGTCTCGCCAAGGGCCTGTCTCCGGCCGAGGCCGTCGCCGCCGCGAAATCCTGGCTCGCCGGAGCGGTTGCGGCGTCGGGTGATCTTTCCGTCGGTTCCGGTCATGGACCGGTGCATCATTTTCATGGTCTATGGGAAACGAGAGGAGCCGGCCGATGAGCCTTCCCCTGAACAGGCAGACTGTCCTCGTCACCGGTTCCGGCCGCGGTCTGGGTGCCGCCATTGCCGCCGCCTTCGCCCGCGAGGGGGCAAATGTGGTGATCAATTACCGCAAAAGTCGGCAGCAGGCCGAGGACCTCGCGAGTCAGTTTGAGGAGCGCGCCGTCGCTCTCGGGGCGGATGTGCGAGATGCCGATGCCGTCGGCGAGCTTCTGGCCAGTGCGGAAGCGCGGTTCGGCCCGGTGACCACAATCGTGCATAACGCCCTGGCCGACTTCTCCTTCAACGGCGACGCCCGCTCGAAGCTGGAGGATCTCACCTGGGAGGAGATCGCCGCGCATATGGAGACGGGGGTGAAGGGCGCGTTGAACCTGATCCGGGCCGGCGCGCCTTCCATGCGGGAGAACGGTTTCGGGCGCTTTGTGCTGATCGGAACCAATCTCTTCCAGAACCCTGTCGTGCCTTACCACGACTACACCGCCGCCAAGGCAGCCCTGCTGTCACTGACCCGAACGGCCGCGACCGAACTCGGGCCGTCAGGGATTACGGTCAACATGGTATCGGGCGGATTGCTTCGGACCACGGATGCAAGCAGCGCCACGCCGGACGCGGTGTTCGACCTGATCGCGGCCTCGACGCCATTGCGCCGGGTGACGACGCCCGAGGAAATGGCGGATGCGGTATTGTTCTTCGCAAGCCCTTGGGCGCGCGCAGTGACAGGCCAGAACCTGATCGTCGACGGCGGACTGGTCTTCGGTTGATCGGCTCTACGGCATTTTCGAGTCGAGCGTGATGTCCTCGCCATCGACGGCGAAGGTGCCGTAGCCCTTGTGGTGAATGGTCTTCGGCGCGGGCCTTTTCGGATCGTGCCAGGCCTTCACCACTTCAAGGACGAAGAGGTTGTAGCGCTCGACGAAATCCTGATTGACGACCTTGCATTCGAGGTTGGCGAAGCATTCGGCGATGAGAGGGGCCGAAACCTTTGCGGCCGGAAGCGCCGTCAGTCCGATCTCCGCGAACTTGTCGGTGTCTCGCCCGGAGCAATTGCCGACCGCCACCACCTTTTCGGCCATGTCGACGGAGGGTATTGCGATCACGCATTCCCCGGTCTTCGTGAGCGCGATGAAGCTGTAATCGGCACCGCTGACGATACAGGCGATCCGCGGCGGGGTGAATTCCATCATCATGTGCCACGACATCGTCATGATATTGGCTTTCCCGTCATGGCTGGTGGCGAGCAGGACCACGGGTCCCGGCTCGATCAGCTGATAGGCTTTGGAAAGCGGAAAATCCTTCATGGTTTCACCTCTCGCGGCCCCTTGCCGCGCCGGTAGCTTTCTATCCAGGCACGATAGGCTTCCGCGTCGCCATATTCCAGGAAACTCTCGAACAGCGGGTGCGGATCGGCGGCGCGGCGGGCATGCTTGATCGGGCACCAGAAGCGTTCCGTGCGACCCGCGATCTCGCGGGCATAGGCGATTACGCCATTGGCATAACCGCAATAGATGCAGTTGAACTTCTCGATGCCGTTCAGATAGGCGAGATGCTGGCGGTCGATGATCACATGATCGCGGCGCCGGACCAGATCGATACCGTAGACCCGGAAGCAGATGTGCTGGTAGATGGTGACGGACAGGTCGAGGAAAAAGAGAGGCACGATCAGCGCATAGATGACGGGCGCTGTCAGCACGTAGGCGATGCGGGCGCCGGTGATATAGCGCCAGACGCCGGTACGGTAGCGGGCCTGCCAGTCCCGCATATCCTTTTCGAATTTCACCTTGCCCTGTTCGAGCCGGTAGCGGAACTCTTCCCTCTGGAGCGCGATGCGACGGTCGAGTTCGGCCTCGAATGCCTCCTGTGCGGCCTTCAGCCTTTCCCGCAGTTCCTCCAGAACGGAACCGGTCATGTCTGCCCCCTGTCTCGCATCCCGATGCGGCGCAAGACCGCCGCATCGGACAGACTAGGACCTGCGGTTCGGGCTGTCGATGGAAGAAAACGCCGCAACGCCGGGCGCTATCGCATCGGCCCGAAAACTGGAATCGATTTTCGGAAAGCGCGATGCGCAGCTTCACGAAGCCAGAGTGCCGCGCGTCCGATTGGACACGCGGTGCTCTGGCCCCGCGTTGGAAATGAGCGTCTCTGTAAGGCAGCGGTCAGTGGTCGGCCTTGATGAAGGTGCCGTTCTGCAGCTCTCGCATCGCCTGCATCAGCTCTTCGCGCGTGTTCATTACGATCGGCCCATGCCACGCGACCGGCTCCTTGATCGGCTTGCCGGTGACGAGCAGGAAGCGGATGCCCTCATCGCCGGCCTGCACGGTCACTTCGTCGCCGGTGTCGAACACCACGAGCGTCCGGTTGCCCGAGAGATCGCGGATGTTCAGTTCCTCGCCCTGATATTCCTTCTCGACCTTGACGCCGAAGGGCTTCGAAGCGTCGCGGAAGGTGCCGGAGCCGGCGAAGATATAGGCAAAGGCCGAGCGGTAGGTATCGACGGGAATGCTCTTGCGCTTGCCCGGTGGCACGGAAATATCGAGATAGACAGGTTCCGCAGCGATTCCGTCGACCGGGCCGCTCTTGCCCCAGAAATTGCCGGATATCACCCGGACGGAGGTGCCGTCATCATCGACAACGACGGGGATATCCGCCGACTTGATGTCCTGATAGCGCGGCGCGGTCATCTTCAGCGAAGAGGGCAGGTTGGCCCAGAGCTGGAAGCCGTGCATCTTGCCGGCGAAATCGCCCTTCGGCATTTCCTGATGCATGATGCCGCTGCCGGCAGTCATCCACTGCAGGTCGCCTGCGCCGAGCAGGCCCTGATTGCCAAGGCTGTCGCCATGCTCGACAGTGCCGGCGAGCACATAGGTGATCGTTTCGATGCCGCGATGCGGATGCCAGGGGAAACCGCGGATATAGTCCGACGGATTGTCGTTCCTGAAATCGTCCATCATCAGGAAGGGGTCGGTCATCGACGGATCGCCGAAACCGAAGACGCGGTGAAGCTTCACGCCAGCGCCTTCCATGGTGGGCGTGGCGCGGCTCTCATGCTTGACGGGGCGAATGGACATTGTTCCTGCTCCTTTGGGGCGCGTTTCTCACTTGGCGTCCAATATAGTCGAACCCTGGCCCCGCCGAAGAGGTGCGCCGGGAACGCAGTGTTCACAAAACGAAATGCCGCAGTGCAAAAAGTGATTGCCGACGCTGTCAGATTTCTGTCATCAATAATGCAGGTGTTTATACTTCGCTAACCATTCAGGCGAAAACTGACGGGATCGATATGCCCGCCTTTTCGCAACGACAACCGCTCTGGCCGGCGGTCCATGGAGTACAGGAAGAATGTGTCGCTGGGCAGCCTACCGTGGAGAAGCCATCTATCTCGAAGAGCTGGTCACCTCTCCCGCCCATTCCCTGATCGAACAGTCCCATTGCGCCACGCGCGCCAAGACGGCAACCAATGCCGATGGCTTCGGCCTTGCCTGGTATGGCGACCGGCCCGAGCCGGGCCGCTTTCGCGACGTATTGCCCGCATGGTCCGACTGTAACCTGAAGAGCCTCGCCCGCCAGATCCGCTCGTCGCTGTTCCTCGCCCATGTGCGCGCGGCGACCCATGGCGCCACCCGCCGCGACAACTGCCATCCCTTCGTCAACGGCAGCTGGACCTTCATGCATAACGGCCAGATCGATCATTTCGACCGGCTGCGACGTCCCATGGAAACCATGCTCGACGACGAGCATTTCCATGCCCGTTCGGGGACCACCGATTCCGAACTTCTGTTCCTGCTTGCCCTGCAATTCGGTCTGCGCGAACGCCCGCTGGCGGCGGCGGCCGAAGCGGTGGGTTTCGTCGAGCAGATGAGCCGGCACCTCACCGGCACGGCAAGGGTGCGTTTCACCGCAGCCTTCTCCGACGGCCGCACCCTTTATGCCGTGCGCTACGCCACCGACGCCCAAGCCCCCACGCTTTATGCAGCCCCGATGGGCGGCAAGGGCGGCTACTGTCTCGTGTCCGAACCGCTGAACGACGAGACCGATACGTGGGTGGAAATCCCTGACGGCAGCGCCGTGATCCTGAGCGAGGACGGGCTGGATGCCGTGGCCTTCGCGCCGAGCCCGACCGCCGTCCCGGCCAGCGCACAGGCTGCCGAGTAAGGCCTGCTTCCCGTCAGGTGAGTGGAACAATGCCGAGTTCGGTGCGCGTCTTTTTGGTGAGGCCTGCCGCCACGAGGTCGTAGGATCGCTTCACATAGTGCTCGATTTCCTCGGGCCTCAGGGGCGATCCATCCGTGATTGAAACCCATTTCCGCTTGGCGAAATAGGGGGCCTGATCGATCCCGTCGAGTGCTGTCAGGATCTCGAAGCTTTCTTCCGAACACTTGACCGTTATGCGGTTGTCGCCTTGGTTCAGTGCGATAAGGGCAAAAACCTTGTCGCCCACTTTGGCAACGCGCGATTCCCACTGGTCGACAAGGGTCACGCCCGGAAAACCGGAGACGAAGGCGTCAAAGCCCGCAGATCCGAAAAGTTTCGCGGTCGTCATGCTCCGCCAAGCCTTTCCGCAATCAGTGCGGCCAGACGCTCGGCCACTTCGTCCTTGGCCAGATCCGGCCAGACATCGACACCGGTAGCGGAAATGATCTTCACACTGTTGCGGGTGCCGCCCATGATGCCCGTCTCAGTGGAGACGTCATTGGCGACGATCAGGTCGGCGCCCTTCTTCTGAAGCTTGATGCGGCCGTTTTGCTCGACATCCTGGGTCTCAGCCGCGAAGCCGACGACGACCTTCGGGCGCTTCTCGTGATGCCCGACGGTTTTCAGGATATCGGGGTTCTCGGTCAGTTGCAGTGGAGCGGGACCTTCGCCCGGCTTCTTCTTGATCTTCTGGTCTGCCGATGTCGCCACGCGCCAGTCCGCGACGGCGGCGACCATGACCGCGATATCGGCGGGCAGATGCGAAATCACCGCATCCCGCATCTCTTCGGCGCGCTCGACGTGAAGCGTGGCGACGCCGGCCGGATCGGGGATCGTGACGGGGCCGGAAACCAGCGTGACCTCGGCGCCGAGTTTTGCCAAGGCGGCCGCGATCGCGTGGCCCTGTCGTCCCGAGGAGCGGTTGGCAATGTAGCGTACCGGGTCGATGGGTTCATGCGTCGGACCCGACGTCACGATGGCCTTCCGGCCGACAAGAGGTTTGGGGCGTTCATCGAACTGAGTTTCGACAGTCGCGACGATGTCGAGCGGTTCCGCCATGCGGCCAAGGCCGCTTTCGCCGCTTTCCGCCATTTCGCCCGCCATCGGGCCGATGAAGCCGATACCGTCGCCGCGAAGGGTCGCGACATTGCGGCGGGTCGCGGCATTCGCCCACATCTTCGGGTTCATGGCGGGCGCCAGCAGGACCGGCCGGTCGGTTGCCAGCAGAACCGCGGAGGCGAGATCGTTGGCAAGCCCGTTCGCCATCTTCGCCATCAAATCGGCGCTGGCGGGAGCGACGACGATCAGGTCGCAATCGCGGGCCAGCCGGATGTGGCCGACATCCTGCTCATCTTCGCGAGAGAATAGATCGGTATAGACATGGCTTGCCGAAAGCGCACCAACGGCGAGCGGCGTCACGAATTGCTGGGCCGCCTCCGTCATCACAGGCCGCACCGATGCTCCCCGCTCCCTGAGGCGGCGGATCAGGTCGAGGCTCTTGTAGGCGGCTATGCCGCCGGAGATGACGAGAAGGATGCGTTTCCCGGTTAAGCTCATGAAATGCCTCGACTGCCGGCCCGTGTTTCCGGCGAACCTAGATCATCGCCAGACGTTTTGGAAGCAGCGACGGCAGGCGTCGTCAACCGATCTGGATGGCGATGGCGACGAGCGCGATGGCGATAACCCAGAGCGCCAGCCTGCCGAGACGGCTGTGACGTGCCTCGGCCTTGCCGATGGCTTCGGCGGTCGCTTCGTCGAAGCGCAGGCCGTGTTCGCTCATCTGCATGACTTCGCTGTGGAACTTCTCGGTCTTCGCAGCAATTTCCGGCAGTGCTTCGGCCAGCCGGAAGGCGGCCTTCATGCCGTCCTTGAGGTCGGTCGCGATCCGCTTCGGACCGAGATTGTCGCGGATCCAGCCGGAAACGACCGGATCGGAAGCCTTCCACATGTTGAACTGCGGATTGAGGATGCGCGATACGCCTTCCACCACAACCATGGTCTTTTGCAGCATGACGAGCTCGGGACGGGTCTCCATGTCGAAGAGTTCGGTCACTTCGAAGAGCAGCGTCAGAAGCTTGCCCATGGAAATGGTTTCGGCTGGCTGGCCGTGGATCGGCTCGCCGATGGCCCGGATCGCCTGCGCGAAGCTCGCCATGTCGTGATGGGAAGGTACATAGCCGGCTTCGAAATGCACTTCCGCCACGCGCATATAGTCGCGGGTGATGAAGCCGTAGAGGATTTCGGCGAGGAAGCGCCGTTCCTTCTTGCCCAGCCGGCCGGCGATCCCCATGTCGACCGCGACGATGGTGCCATCGGGCGCGACGAAGAGATTGCCGGGGTGCATGTCGGCATGGAAGAAGCCATCCCTGAGTGTATGGCGCAGGAAGGACTGGATCAGCGTATCGGCGAGATGGTTGAGATCGTGACCGGCAGCCGTCAGCGCCTCGACATCCGACATCTTGATGCCGTCGATCCATTCCATCGTCACGACGTCGCGGCCGGTGCGTTCCCAGTCGACTTCGGGTACGCGGAAGCCGGGATCGTTGCGGGTATTTTCCGCAATCTCGGAAAGGGCCGCGGCCTCAAGCCTCAGGTCCATCTCGACCTTGGTCGTCTGCTCCAGCGTCTTCGTGACCTCGACGGGCCTCAAACGGCGCGTATGCGGCAGGAAACGCTCCTGCAGATGGGCAACGAGGTACATGGCCTCGAGATCGGCGGCGAAACGTTTGCGCACGCCGGGCCGGATTACCTTGACGGCGACCTTCTTGCGCCCGTTCGGCGTCTCGATTTCGGCGGGGTGCACCTGGGCGATGGATGCCGCGGCGATCGGTTCTTCAAAGGTGACGTAGAGATCGTCGACCGTGCGTCCGAGCGATTCCCGGATCGAGGTTTTGGCCTCTTCCATCGGGAAGAAGGCCATGCGGTCCTGCAGTCCGGAAAGGTCTTCGGCAAAGTCCGCGCCGACCACGTCCGGTCTGGTTGCTAGGAACTGGCCGATCTTCACGTAGGAGGGACCAAGCCGCTCGACGGCGCGCGCAAGCCGGTCGGAGCGCTCTTCCTGCCGCGCCCGCTTGCGGGTTAGGAGGCCAGCCGCCGATTTGGCAACGCCCACTATCGCCGGAAGTCCGTCTGACGGAAGGGCGGAAACCACGCCTTCCCTGACCAGCACCCAGCCCACCCGCGCAAGGCGGAAATATGCTCCGACGGTGCTCATGAAGATCAGATTTTCCAGCCGGAATGCAGCGCGGCGATACCGCCGGTGTAATTGGTGAAGGTGACGCGCGAGAAGCCGGCCTTCGAGATCATCGCCGCGAAATCGCGCTGGTTGGGGAACTTGCGGATCGATTCCACCAGGTACTGGTAGGGCTCGGCATCGCCGGTGATCATCTGGCCGAAGCGCGGGATCGCCTTGAACGACCACTCTTCATAGACACGGTCGAGAAGCGGCATGTCGACTTCGGAAAATTCCAGAACCAGCAGCCGCCCGCCGCGCTTCAGCACGCGATAGGCTTCCTTCAGCGCCACGTCGATGCGCGGAACGTTGCGGATGCCAAAGGCGATCGTATAGGCGTCGAAGCTGTTGTCTTCGAAAGGCAGGCTTTCGGCATTCGCTTCGACGAAGGTCAGGTTCTCGGAGAGCCCCTTCTTTTCCGCCCGCTCGGCACCGACGCCGAGCATGGAGCCGTTGATATCGAGCACCGTCACATGGGCGAGGCGACCGGAGGCCTCGACGATGCGGAAAGCGATGTCGCCGGTGCCGCCGGCAACGTCGAGCGAACGATAGGTGGGGTCCTTGCGCGGATTGACGGCGGCGACCATCGCATCCTTCCAGACCCGATGCAGGCCGGCGGACATCACGTCGTTCATGATGTCGTAGCGCTTGGCGACCTTGTGAAAGACTTCGTTGACCAGACCCTGCTTCTCGCCATCCGCGACCTCGCGGAAGCCGTAGGAGGTTTCCATGCCGCCTTCGGCGGACGTCCGGCTCTCGGCCATCAATTCACTCCATCTCGTTCTTGGTCGAAAAGACCATAGCGAAAACGCCCCGGGCGCGCTATCTCCGGGCCTGATATCGGCGGCGGAGCCATTGCGCTGGTCTATAGACCGTTAAGGCCGCCGTTCAAACAGAAAGATGGGTCTCGATGCCGGAATTGCCAGAGGTCGAAACGGTCAGGCGGGGATTGTCACCAACAATGGAAGGCGCCGTCATCCGCCAGCTGGAGCTGCGCCGGCCCGACCTGCGCTTTCCCCTGCCGCGGGATTTTGCCGCACGCCTTCAAGGCCGGCGGATCATTGCGCTGTCGCGCCGCGCCAAGTACCTCCTGATCGACCTCGACGACGGTGCGACCGTGATTGCCCACCTCGGCATGTCGGGTTCGTTCCGCATCGAGGCCGGGGAGGCAGGCGACATGCCTGGAGATTTCCATCATCCGCGCTCCAAGGACGAGAAACACGATCACGTGATCTTTCATCTGGACGGGGCGGATGGCGGCTCCCGCGTCATCTACAATGACCCGCGCCGTTTCGGCTTCATGGACCTGACCACGCGCAACGAACTGGATATCTATCCGGCCTTTCGTGATCTCGGACCTGAACCCGTCGGCAATGCGCTTTCGGCCGATTATCTGGCCGGCCGTTTCGCCGGCAAGCAGCAGCCGTTGAAGAGCGCGCTGCTAGACCAGAAGGTGATCGCCGGCCTCGGCAATATATATGTCTGCGAAGCGCTGTGGCGGTCGCATCTTTCGCCGGAACGCGCGGCCGCCACGCTGGTGACGCCCACGGGCAGGCCGAAACAGCAATTGCTGGTGCTGACGGAGGCGATCCGCGCCGTCATCGCCGACGCCATTGCCGCGGGCGGTTCTTCGCTTCGAGATCATATCCAGACGGATGGAACCCTCGGCTATTTCCAGCACAGTTTCAGTGTCTATGATCGGGAGGGTTCATCCTGCCGGACGCCGGACTGCAGGGGTACCGTCGAGCGTATCACGCAGGCGGGACGGTCGAGCTTCTATTGTCGCATCTGCCAGAAATGAGGAAGCAAGGGAGAGAATGTCGATGAGCTACGAGACGATACTGCTGGAAACCCGCGGCCGGGTTGCGCTGATCACCCTCAACCGCCCGCAGGCGCTGAATGCGCTGAACTCGACCATGATGAACGAACTGCGCCAGGCGCTGGCGGCGATCCAGGCCGACAATGCCATCGGTGCCGTCGTGCTGACCGGCTCCGAAAAGGCCTTCGCCGCCGGTGCCGATATCAAGGAGATGCAGGGACTTGATTTTGTCGATGCCTATCTCGGGGACTTCATCAGCGGCTGGGACGATGTTGCAGGTTTCCGCAAGCCGTTGATCGCGGCCGTCTCCGGCTTTGCGCTTGGCGGTGGCTGCGAACTCTCCATGATGTGCGACTTTATCATCGCATCGAAGACGGCGAAGTTCGGCCAGCCCGAAATCACGCTCGGGGTCATTCCGGGCATGGGCGGGACCCAGCGCCTCACGCGGGCCATCGGCAAGGCCAAGGCCATGGATCTCTGCCTGACCGGCCGCATGATGGATGCGCATGAGGCCGAAGTCGCGGGGCTCGTTGCCCGCGTGGTTGAATATGAAAGGCTGGTGGAAGAAGCGGTCGCTGCCGCCGAGAAGATCGCAGGCTTTTCCCAGCCGGCCGTCCGCATGGCGAAGGAAGCCGTCAACCGGGCCTTCGAACAGACGCTGGGCGAGGGATTGCGTTCCGAACGGCGTATGTTTCATTCTCTCTTCGCGACGGAAGACCAGAAGGAAGGCATGGCCGCTTTCGTCGAGAAGCGAAAGGCGGACTTCAGGAACCGCTGAGGGATCGGCGGGACGGCGCGATTTCGTTGAAATTGCGCGTTGACGGAACCGCGCTTTCCCGCTATATGCCCGCCCACGGTTGGAAAAGTCGCTGGCTTTTCCGAAATGAGCTCCCCAATAGCTGAATTGGCAGGTCGCAACGACCCGACGCGGCGTTGGAGGAGATAGGTTTGAATTCGAAGAGAGGCATCCATGGCCAATACAACTTCGGCGAAGAAGGCGACCCGCAAGATCGCTCGCCGCACTGCAGTCAACAAGGCTCGCCGCTCGCGGGTACGTGGTTTCATTCGCAAGGTTGAAGAAGCGATCGCCTCCGGCGATGCAACGCTCGCCAAGGACGCACTGAAGGCTGCTCAGCCGGAACTGCAGCGCGCAGCAACTAAGGGCGTCGTTCACGCCAACACCGCTTCGCGCAAGATCTCGCGTCTTGCCCAGCGCGTGAAGGCTCTGTCCGCCTAATTCCAGACGCATTTTTGACATTTTGAAAAAGCCTGGCTGAAAAGCCGGGCTTTTTCTGCTGTCCGGCTAACTATCTCCTTCGGTTGTATCGTTTGACGATTGCATGTCACTGAGGTGACATAAAAAATCGTTAAATTTCAAATTGTTACGAGAGGATGTTTGCGAGGTGGGCGCTTTACTTAAGGGCAGGCGGCCCCGCTTTCGAGTCAAGGACTTTTTATTTTCGGGCCGATTTTTTGTGGCGCAAGTTCGGCTTTTTCGGAATCCCGTTGATTCAAAAGCGATTCTTTTCTTGCGAAAATGTGACGCCCAAATCGAGGCCTAGGAGTCAATGCCCGGCGCTTAATTTTGCGTAAAATTCACTGTTGATCTTGGCTTTTGATCCTGCCTTAATGATCTCCAACAAGGCGCGCGGAGCCAGTCTCCTGAGCAGTCTTAGCCGGCAAAGCTGGCGGCCGAGACACTCACCGTTCCTTGGGCGGAATCCCAGTATTCCGTTTTTTCATACAGTGTCGATTTTACGCCGGAAACCCATCGTTTCCGTGCTGGAGTAGTTTTGTCTTTGTGTGCCGGTCACCCAGACCGGCGGATAGTGTGAAGAGGGAGTATACGGCAGCCGCCGGAGTTCATGTCGAGGATGAACGACCGGAGGCTCGTGGTGCACGGCGGATGACCCAGTGGCTGGGGTGGTCGTGCACGACAATGGGGGCGCCGGATCCATCGCATGATGCGATGTGATCTGTGGCGCGGGGCTGAGGCAGTTGCCGGGCGCGTTACAAAGACGCCCGGCGCAAATGATAAGTTTTGGAAGGCGGCAAAATGCAAATGAATACTGTTACAGCCGGTGCGGTGGTAAACGGGGACCACGCACACACGGCGGTAGGCGCCGTGCGCTCCGAAGGAGCAGGAGAAAATAATGAAATGAAGCGTGATGTCCTGTTTGAGCGGTTCAGCCAGCGGCTGAAGGCTCAGGTCGGTCCGGACGTCTATGCGAGCTGGTTTGGCCGGCTCAAGCTTCATTCGGCGTCGAAGAGCGAAATTCGCCTCACGGTTCCGACCACGTTCCTGAAGTCCTGGATCAACAATCGTTATCTCGATCTGATCACCAGCATCTTCCAGCAGGAAGACCCGGCGATCCTGAAGGTCGAGATCCTCGTGCGCAGCGCAAGCCGTAACACCCCCGCGCGCGGCCCCGCCGTTGAGGATCGCGCTCCTGCCGTCGATACCGCTGCTCCGGCAGCACCGGCGCGCAAGTCTTCGGCCCAGCCCGTCGGCCAGGTCGCTCCTGTTTCCGGCAATGCCGCCGCTGCACGCGTTGCGACGAATGGCCCGCTCTTCGGCTCTCCGCTCGATTCCCGCTATACCTTTGATGGCTTCATCGAAGGCGCTTCGAACCGTGTTGCCCTTGCCGCGGCAAAGACGATCGCCGAAGCCGGCGCCGGTGCCGTTCGCTTCAATCCGCTCTTCATTCACTCCTCCGTCGGTCTCGGCAAGACGCATCTTCTGCAGGCCATCGCCAATGCGGCGATCCAGAGCGCGCGTGCGCCTCGCGTGGTCTATCTGACGGCTGAGTACTTCATGTGGCGTTTTGCCACCGCGATCCGCGACAACGACGCCCTGACGCTCAAGGACTCGCTGCGTGCAATCGACCTCCTGATCATCGACGACATGCAGTTCCTGCAGGGCAAGATGATCCAGCACGAGTTCTGCCATCTGCTCAACATGCTGCTCGACAGCGCCAAGCAGGTCGTGGTTGCTGCCGATCGTGCGCCATGGGAACTGGAATCGCTCGATCCGCGTGTCCGGTCCCGCCTTCAGGGCGGCGTGGCGATCGAGATGGAAGCGCCTGATTACGACATGCGCTTCGAGATGTTGCAGACCCGCCTGGACGCCGCCAAGAAGGATGATGCGTCTCTGGAAATTCCGCTGGAAATCCTGTCGCACGTCGCCCGCAACGTCGCGAGCAGCGGCCGCGATCTGGAAGGCGCCTTCAACCAGCTGATCTTCCGTCGTTCGTTCGAGCCCAATCTGTCGGTTGAACGCGTCGATGAGCTGCTGGCCCATCTGGTCGGCGCTTCCGAACAGAAGCGCGTCCGTATCGAGGATATCCAGCGTATCGTCGCACGCCACTACAACGTTTCGCGTCAGGAACTTGTCTCCAACCGCCGTACCCGCGTCATCGTCAAGCCGCGTCAGATCGCCATGTATCTGTCGAAGACGCTGACGCCGCGTTCCTTCCCGGAAATCGGCCGACGCTTTGGCGGTCGTGACCACACCACCGTACTCCATGCCGTTCGCAAGATCGAGGAGCTGGTTTCCGAGGATACGAAGCTCAGCCACGAGATCGAACTTCTGAAGCGGCTGATCAACGAGAACAACGCCTGATAAAGACTGGGCCGGTAGCGATACCGGCCTTTTCTTTTGGGGAATGCGAACCCTGCCTGAAAGCCCTCCATGAACAGGCCAATCCCCTTCTACGATGAAAATGCCGAGACCTATGCAGGTCGGTCGCGAACGCTTGCAGTCGACCGTCTCGAGGCCTTCGCCGGGAAGGTTGCGCCGGGCGGCGCAGTCCTTGAGCTTGGCTGCGGAGCCGGTGAGGATAGCGAATGGCTGGCCGCAAGAGGTTTCGTGGTCACCCCGACGGACGGTTCATCCGGAATGGCCGCGGAGGCTGAAAAACGGCTCGGCCGCCCGGTCCGTGTGATGCGTTTCGATGAGCTTGCCGAGGTGAATGTCTATGATGGCGTCTGGGCCTGCGCCTGCCTGCTGCACGTACCCCGAGCCGATCTTTCCGATGTGCTGGCGCGCATCCGTCGTGCGCTGAGGCCGGGCGGGATCTTCTATGCGAGCTACAAGGCGGGCGATGCGGAAGGATCCGACCGTTTCGGTCGACACTATAACAGACCCTCGTCTGACTGGCTCTCCGCGACCTATCGCGACGCCGGTTGGCGGGAGCTCTCGATCGAGCATGCCAGGGGCGGCGGTTATGACGGCGAGCCGACCGAATGGCTTCATGTGACCGCGATAGCGTGAGAGCCGGTTTCCGCAAGACCCTCCGACCTGCTGCTTTCCTCGACCAGCCATTGACGCACGGTGGCCACGGCTGATCGTTCCAGCGCGAGCGACGGATAGACGAGATAATAGGCGAAACGGCTGCGGATCGCGGTGCTGAACGGGCTGACAAGCCGCCCTTGCCTGATATCCTGTTCGGCAAAACCCTGGCGCAGCAGGGCGAGGCCGAGACCGGCCCGCGCCGCTTCCAGCGCACCGTTGCTGTCGGGGGCGATCACCGGTCCCCTGCGCCAGTCAATATCCGTAGCACCCGCGGCTTCGAGCCAAAGTCGCCAGTCGTTGCGGTCGACATCATGGATCAGCATTTGCGGCTTCAGCCGTGACGGTGTCGGGTCCGGGCCGAGAGTGGCGGCAAGTGCCGGCGAGCAGACCGCAATCAGGTCGTCTGCGACGAGCCTTTCGCTCGCAAGTCCCGGATAAGCGCCAAGCCCGTGCCGCACGGCGAGATCGACGCCGTCCTTCTGGAAATCCACGAGCCTTCCCGTCGTGCCGATCCGAAGATCTATTTCCGAAAACGCTGTCTGGAATTCCTCCAGACGTGGCATCAGCCACTGGATTGCAAAGCCGGTGGTGCAGCTCAACGTCACGATGTCAGGCTGAAGCTTTCGTCTGATCGCGCCGGTCGCCTCGCGCATCAGCCGGAAGGCGATCCTCAGCGTCGAGAAGTAATCGGCACCTGCCTCGGTTAGCGAAAGCCGTCGCGGATGCCGTTCGAAGAGCGCAAGGCCGAGTGTCGCCTCCAGTTCCCGCACCTGCAGACTGATGGCGCCCGGCGTCACATGCAGCTCTTCCGCGGCAAGTGTCATGCTCAGATGGCGGGCCGCGGCTTCGAAGGCGCGCATCCCCGAAAGAGAAGGAAGTGTTTCGTTCATGATTTAGAAAAACTCGCTCATCGGTCGAGATCGTCTCGTTTGTCATCAGGATAATGAAGAAATAACAGATCTATATGGGCTGAATAATAGCTGTTGGAAAAGTTGTTACGATTAAAAATCGACATGTGGAAGTCCGGGACGAATTTCGATCTGACCGGGACTTCGGCCTTGAGGGAGATGCGGAATGGCACAGAAGGAAATGGCGAAAAGCGAATGGCTGATGCTCGGGGCGCTGTCGTTGCTCTGGGGCGGCTCCTTCCTTTTTAACGGTATTCTGGTGAAGGCCTGGCCACCGGTCACCATCGTCAGCGCGCGTGTCGGTCTGGCCGCGATCGCGCTCTGGATCATCGTGCGCCTTGCCGGCATTGCCATACCGAGAAGCCGGGAAGCATGGCTGGCCTTCCTCGGCATGGGCATCCTCAACAATGTCATTCCCTTCACACTGATCGTCTGGGGCCAGACACATATCGCCAGTGGTCTTGCGGCGATCCTCAACGCTACGACACCGCTGTTCGGCGTTCTGGTGGCGCATGTCCTGACGCCCGACGAAAAGCTGACGGCCAACAAGGTCGCCGGTCTGCTGATCGGCATTGGCGGTGTCGCGGTGATGATGGGGCCGTCCGTGCTGGGGCATTTCGGTAATGACGTGTGGGGCGAGCTTGCGGTTCTCGGCGCGGCGTTGAGTTATGCCTTCGCCGGCGTGTTCGGCCGCAGGTTCAAGCGTATGGGCATGCCGCCACTGTTGCCCGCAGCGGGGCAGGTGACGATGTCGGCGCTACTTCTGCTGCCCGTCGCCCTCATCGTCGACAAGCCATTCAGTCTGCCGGCCCCCGGTGCCGAAACCATCGCCGCCCTGCTCGGGCTTGCGCTTCTGTCGACGGCCTTTGCCTATGTGCTGTTTTTCCGCATACTCGCAACGGCGGGCGTGACGAACCTGATGCTGGTGACAATCCTGATCCCGCCGAGCGCCGTGGTGCTGAGCGCCATCGTGCTGGGCGAACAGCTCGAGCTTCGCCATGGTCTTGGCATGGTGCTCATCGCGCTGGGGCTGGTGTCGATCGACGGACGTCTCTGGCGTCGTTTCGTCGCTCGCGGAGCCTGAGCCGCTCAATTGTCGGTGATTGTGATGGTGGTCCGAAACGCTTTAGCAGGCGAGGTCGGCCACCACCGCATCCAGCACCAGCATGCCGGACGGCGTGCAGCGCAGGCGAGAATTGCCGAGGCGCTCTATGAAGCCGTGTTCCAGTAAAAACTGTTCCTTTGCCGGATCGGGATCGCGGCCGGAAAGCTGCTGCCAGCGTGCGAGGTCGACGCCTTCGCGCAGCCTGAGGCCCATCAGCAGCAGTTCGTCGGCCTGTTCGTCAAGGTCGAGGATTTCCTGATCCACCATGCCGTGGCCACGTTCCTCCACTGCAGCCAGCCAGGCTTCCGGAACGCGTTCGGTGGCGGTGGCGATCTTGTCGCACCCGCGTGTCAGTCGCCCATGGGCGCCGGGGCCGATGCCGGCATAGTCGCCATAGCGCCAGTAGGTAAGGTTGTGGCGGCTCTCCGCGCCCGGCCGAGCATGGTTGGAAACCTCGTAGGCCGGCAGGCCCTCGCGCGCCGTGATTTCCTGTGTCGCCTCATAGAGAACGGCCGATTGCTCCTCATCAAGGGTGATGAGCTTGCCGGCCTTGTGAAGGCCGTAGAAGGCGGTACCTTCCTCGATCGTCAGCTGATAGAGCGAAAGATGGTCGACGGCATAGGAGATTGCCTCGCGCAGCTCCTTTTCCCATGCCTCGACGGTCTGGTTTGGCCGCGCGTAGATCAGGTCGAACGACATGCGCGGAAAGATCTCGCGGGCAAGCCGGATCGCCTTCAGCGCATCCGCAACGTCGTGCAGCCGTCCCAGGAACTTCAGGTCGGGATCGTTGAGCGCCTGAACGCCGAGCGAGACACGGTTGACGCCCGCTGACCGATAACCCCGGAACCGCGTCGCCTCCACGCTGGAGGGGTTGGCTTCCATGGTGATCTCGATGCCATCGGGAACATGCCAGTGGCGTGCGATGCCGTTCAGGATCGCATCCACTGTCTCCGGCGCCATCAGCGAGGGCGTGCCGCCACCGAGGAAGATGCTGGTGACCGTCTTCGGGCCGCTGAGACGGCGCATTTCCTGCATTTCGCGCAGGAAGGCGGAAACGAAGCGCGGCTGGTCGACCGGCTGGTGACGGACGTGGCTGTTGAAATCGCAGTAGGGACATTTGGCCGCGCAGAACGGCCAATGCACATAGACGCCAAAGCCCGGTTCACCGGTATCGGGAAGAAGGAGCGGCGTCGCTTCGGCCATCTGCGGGATCAAGCCTCCAGACAGGTTTCGACGAAGAGCTTGAAAGCGCGCGCGCGGTGCGACAGCGCTTCCGCGTCGCCGGGCTTCCAGCCGTGTTTTTCCTGGGCGGTCATTTCGCCGAAGGTGGTGTCATGGCCTTCCGGCTGGAACACCGGATCGTAGCCGAAGCCGGCGGTGCCGCGCGGCGGCCAGGCGATCGTGCCTTCGACTTCGCCGCGGAAGAATTCCGTGTGTCCGTCCGGCCATGCAAGGCAGAGCACGCTGACGAAACGGCCGGTGCGCTGTTCGGGACGTGTTGCCCCTTTCTCTGCAAGAGCCTTCTCGACCTTCTCCATCGCCATGGCGAAGTCGCGGCTGCCATCCTCGCGCTCGGCCCAGTTCGCCGTGTAGACGCCGGGTGCGCCGTCGAGCGCGTCGATTACCAGGCCGGAATCGTCGGAAAGTGCGGGCATGCCGGCGGCCTTGGCCGAGGCCAGCGCCTTGATGGCGGCGTTTTCCTCGAAGGTCGTGCCGGTTTCATCCGGTTCCTCGAACTTCAGCTCGGCCGCCGACTTGGCGGAAAAGCCGAAGGGACCGATCAGGTCGGCGATCTCGGCGATCTTGCCGGCATTGTGGCTGGCGACGACGATGGTGCGGGTGTCGAGCTTGCGCATTTACAAAAATCCTATTCGATATCCCAGAGCCGGGGTTCGGCACATTCGAGACTGTTGCCCGCCGGATCGCGGAAGTAGATCGAGCGGGCGCCATTCGGCCAGCGGAAATCCGCTTCGATAGCGATCCCGGCGTTAGCAAGGCGATCCGCGATACGGTCGAGGTTTTCGCCCGCCACGCGGAAGCAGGCATGTCCCGCGCCCGTGGTTCCATGGCTCGGAACCGGAAATGATCCGGCAGCGACCGGCTTGATCGTTTCCTCCGGGTTGAAGATCAGCAGGATCCCCTGGCCGCAGCGATAGAAGATGTGGCGGTCGCCCTGTCGCTTGATCTTTTCAAGCCCGAGAACACCTCCGTAGAAGGCCTCGGCGGCATCGAGGTCGGACGCATAGAGAGCGGTCTCGAGAATGCCTTCCAGTGCGTCGCTCACCCTTTTCTCCGTGGAGGCGATCCTTAGAGGATCGCCTGCTTCTGCAGGTTGACCAGTTCGCCGATGCCGTTGCGGGCAAGCCGCATCAGCGTCAGGAATTCTTCTTCCGAGAACGGAACGCCCTCGGCCGTTCCCTGAACCTCGACGATGGCTCCCGTGCCGGTCATGACGAAATTCGCATCGGTTTCGGCTGACGAGTCTTCCAGATAGTCGAGGTCGATGACCGGCTGGTTGGCGAAGATGCCGCAGGAGATGGCAGCGACGTGATCCTTCAGGACCTTCTCCACCTTCACCATGTTGCGCGTTTCCATCCACTTCAGGCAGTCGTAAAGGGCAATCCATGCGCCGGTGATCGAGGCGGTGCGGGTACCGCCGTCGGCCTGGATCACGTCGCAGTCGATGGTGATCTGGCGTTCGCCAAGCGCTTCAAGATCGACGATGGCGCGCAGCGAGCGGCCGATGAGGCGCTGGATTTCCTGCGTGCGGCCACCCTGCTTGCCGGCTGCCGCCTCGCGCTTCATGCGGTCGCCCGTCGCGCGCGGCAGCATGCCGTATTCCGCGGTGACCCAGCCCTTGCCGCTGTTGCGCAGCCACGGCGGGGTCTTCTCTTCCAGGCTTGCCGTGCAGAGCACATGGGTATCACCGAATTTGACGAGGCAGGAGCCTTCCGCATGCTTGGAAAAATTGCGCTCGAACGAGACCTTGCGCATTTGGTCGGTTTTTCTGCCTGATGGCCGCATTACGTTCTCCTTGGGTGCCCAAAGGCCTTCTAAGGTCCGCGCTGACGATTTGCAAAGAAAAACCATGACAGCCCCTGTCCTGTCCGGAAATGACGTATTTTTCCGGTTTGTGATTGGGCCTGGAGTGGCTATATTTCCTCTCGATGACAGACACACAGATTTCGCGCGGCTGATGACTCGATCGACGACACCGTTCAAGGACGTGACGGCGTCACTGGATGATCGCTCCAGGGAGGTCTTCCGCCGTATCGTGGAAAGCTATCTGGAATCGGGCGACCCGCTCGGTTCCCGTAATCTGTCGCGCCTCCTGCCCATGTCGCTCTCCCCGGCCTCCGTCCGCAATGTGATGAGCGATCTGGAAGATCTCGGACTTATTTACGCGCCGCATGTCAGCGCCGGTCGCTTGCCGACCCAGCTCGGCCTGCGCTTCTTCGTCGATGCCTTCATGCAGGTCGGCGATCTCTCGGCCGAGGAGCGTGGCAGCATCGAGCGCCAGATCCGTCCGCCCGGCCCGGACCAGCCGATGGAGAACCTGCTGACGGAGGCGAGCCTGATGCTCTCCGGTCTCTCGCGTGGCGCGGGCCTTGTGATCGCAGCCAAGAGCGATCCCGTCCTGAAGCATGTGGAGTTCATCCGGCTGGAGCCGACCAAGGCGCTTGCCGTGCTGGTCGGCGAGCACAACCAGATCGAAAACCGCATCATCGACCTGCCGGCAGGCATTACCGCCTCGCAGCTCACCGAGGCGGCGAATTTCCTCAACGCCAATCTCGCCGGCCAGACGCTGGTCGAACTGCGTACCCAGATCGAAAAGCTCAAGCAGCAGGTAGCCGGCGAACTCGATGTCCTCTCGCAGGATCTCGTCGAGCGGGGCCTTGCCGTCTGGTCGGGTGGTCGGGATGAGGAGAAGCCGACGCGGCTCATCGTGCGCGGGCGGGCAAACCTTCTGGAAGGACTGGCCGGCACGGACGATATAGACCGCCTGCGGCTGCTCTTCGACGACCTTGAGCGCAAGGAAAGCCTGGTCGAGATCCTCAATCTGGCCGAGAGCGGCTCCGGTGTCCGGATCTTCATCGGCTCCGAGAACAAGCTGTTTTCGCTTTCCGGCTCGTCGCTGATCGTCGCGCCTTACAGGGACGGCGAGGATCGCATCGTCGGTGCCGTCGGCGTCATCGGGCCGACACGGCTCAACTATTCCCGCATCGTGCCGATGGTGGACTATACCGCGCAGCTGATGGCGCGGCTTTCGCGGTCAGGGCGTTGACTAAACGACGCATGCCGGACCGATCTCCGGCTTGTTGGTCGGCAAGCCTTGATTTTTCCACGGCAAACCCTGATATCGGGCACAAATTCGAAAACCAGTTCGAAACGCAAATCACTCGGAGGACGTCATGACCGACGACACCAAGAACAACGAAAACGACACGACGGCAGCCGAAAACCAGGCCCCGGAGACAGCGACCGAGGCGGACGCCGGCGTGGAAGCTGCAATCGATCCCGTAGAAGCCCTGAAGGCGGAGAATTCCGAACTTCGAGACCGCTTCCTGCGTCTCGCTGCCGAAATGGACAACCTGCGCCGACGCACCGAGCGCGACGTGAAGGATGCCAAGTCCTATGCGGTAACCGGCTTTGCCCGTGATATGCTCGCCGTCTCCGACAACCTGCGCCGTGCACTCGATACCATTCCGGAAGAAGCTCGCGCGGCTGCGGATGCCGGGCTGGCAGCCCTTATCGAAGGCGTGGAAATGACCGAACGCGGCATGCTGGCGACGCTTGAGCGCCATGGCGTTCGCAAGATCGAGGCAGAAGGCCAGAAGTTCGACCCGAACTTCCATCAGGCGATGTTCGAAATCCCCAATCCCGACGTGCCGAACAACACGGTCGTGCAGGTCGTTCAGGCCGGCTATGCGATCGGTGATCGGGTTCTGCGCCCGGCCATGGTGGGCGTTGCCAAGGGCGGCCCGAAGGCCGACGCGGCAACCGAGCAGACGGCTGAAAAGAACGGCTGAAAACAAAATCTTCCGATGTCATGAAAGCGCCCGAAAGGGCGCTTTTTTTATGCATCGAGATGACAGGTCAGGCGGCTGTGGAAGCCTGTTCCTCATTGAGGAAGGCGTAGATGGCGGAAGCCGAATCCGTAGCGCGCAACTTGGCGACGAGATCCTGGTCGCGGAGAACGCGGGCGATGCGCGAAAGCGCCTTGAGATGGTCCGCGCCGGCGCCTTCGGGCGCCAGCAGCAGAAACACGAGGTCGACCGGCTGGTCGTCGAGCGCTTCGAAATCGACGGGTGTTTCAAGCCGTGCGAACACGCCGGTGATGGCGGTGATGTTGTTCAGCTTGCCATGCGGAATGGCGATGCCGTTGCCGACGCCGGTCGATCCCAGACGTTCCCGCTGCAGGATGACGTCGAAGATTTCGCGTTCGGGGATGTCGGTGAGCTTGGAGGCTTTGGCCGCAAGTTCCTGAAGCAGCTGCTTCTTGGAGTTCACCCTGAGGGCGGGAACGACCGCATCTTGTTGCAGCAAATCTGCCAAGGCCATTTCATAATCCTTCGTGTCGCCAAGACAAGAATGGGACAAGCGGCGGCGTTGGCCGCCGCTTGCACTGTGCTTATCAGGCTTTGATATTGGCGGAATCGATCCAGCCGATATTGCCGTCGTTGCGGCGGTAAACGATGTTGAGTTCATCCTTGCCCGGGCTGCGGAACAGCAGAACCGGTTCGTCGGTCATGTCGAGCGCCATTACGGCGGATGCGACCGTCATCGTGCGGAGCTTCTTGGTGCTCTCTGCCACGATGGTGGGCGCATAGTCCTCCGGCACTTCATCATGCTCTTCGGACAGGGCGTCCATGACGGTATAGGGCACCTCGATGGCAGATGCGGCCCCACCGACGGGATGGTGATCCTTGAGCTTACGCTTGTATCGGCGCAGGCGCTTTTCGATGCGCTCCGCGGCGACGTCGAAGGCGATTTGCGGATCATTGGCCGAGCCGGTCGCGTGGAGGTTTGCGCCGGCATCCAGATGAACCGCGCAATCCGCTACGAACTGCGCCGCAGCCGCAGAGGACTTGGTTACGGTGATCTGGCCGGAATACCCTCCGTCGAAGTACTTCGTGACCGCTTCTCCGATCCGCTCTCCGATCCGCTGACGGAAGGAGTCGCCGATTTCCATATGTTTGCCGGATACACGCACACTCATGGAGTTTCCCTTCATACTTATAGTTTGGTTTGCAGGCATCAGTTTACGCCAAGCGACGCACGCATCCAAGCTCTTCAAGCGGTATTGTCGGTCTCTATCCCGTGTGCCGGGCCTCTTGTCGGGGGTAAGATTGAGTGATTATGAACCCGTATCGATCGGGGCGGGCTTCTAGCCGCGCCTCTGGCAAAAGTCAACAGTGTCTTAATGTTGCATCAACTTACGGGGGTGTCCATACATCTTTAGATTGTTGCCGCCTTCGCCATGGCCCGCTTTTCGCGGCGCCGTTGGACGGAAGACGGGATGTTCATCGCCTCGCGATACTTTGCCACAGTCCGGCGGGCGAGATCGACGCCACCCGACTTGAGGCTCAGCACGATATCGTCATCGGAAAGAACCGCCTCGGGGCTCTCCTGGGCGATCATCATCCTGATACGGTGACGGACGGCCTCGGCCGAATGGTTGTCGCCTCCTTCGGCCGAACTTATTGATACGCTGAAGAAATATTTGAGTTCGAACAGGCCGCGCGGCGTCAGCATGTACTTGTTCGAGGTCACCCGGCTGACGGTCGACTCGTGCATCTTGATCGCGTCGGCGACTGTCTTGAGGTTCAGCGGCCGCAGGTGGTCCACACCATGCTGCAGGAAGGCGTCCTGCTGGCGCACGATCTCGCTTGCCACCTTCATGATCGTCTTTGCGCGTTGGTCGAGGCTGCGGGTCAACCAGCTGGCGTTCTGCATGCATTCCGACAGAAAAGCCTGGTCGGCGTCAGTCGTTGCGCCGTTCTTGCCGACTGCCGTCGCATAATTCTGGTTGACCAGGACCCGGGGCAGGGCGTCGGCATTGAGTTCGACGCGCCAGCCGCCGTCGGCTGCTGGCCGTACCACGATATCGGGAATCACGGTTTCGAGAGAACCGCCTTCAAAACCGCTGCCGGGCTTGGGATGCAGCTTGCGGATTTCCGCCAGCATGTCGATGAGGTCTTCCTCATCGACGCCACAGAGCTTTTTCAGCATGTTGAAGTCACGCTTGGCCAGAAGCTCGAGATTGTCGACGAGAGCGGCCATGGCCGGATCGAGTCGGTCGCGCTGTTTCAGCTGGATCGCCAGACACTCGCTGAGGGAGCGGGCGAAGACACCAGGCGGGTCGAGTGTCTGAAGCACTTCGAGTACGGCATCGATATCCGCGAGATCGTTGCCGAGCCGTTCGGCGATCTCGTCGAGATCGGCCCTCAGATAGCCGGCTTCATCGAGATGGTCGAGAAGGACGGCCGCAATCATCCTGTCGCCGGCATTGACGAGAGCGAAAGGGATCTGCTGGTTCAAATGGTCGCGGAGACTTACCTGTCCGGCGACGAAGTCATCAAGGTCATAGGCCTCGCCGCTTTCGCCGGTGCTGCCCGGCATCGATTTCCACTGGCCCAGCAGTTCGGGCGCGTCGGCGCGGGTGGCGGAGGCTTCGTCGGACAAGGCTGAATCGAAGTTGGAGTCGAGCCGCTCGTTGAGCGCGTTTGCCTGCCCCGGCTCGTACCAGTCGCTGGAGAGGGCGGAGGCCGAGCCGTCGTCCGCTTTTGCCGTTTCCACATTCGCTTCCGGCTCTCCACCGGATGAGGAGCCTGCGCCCAAATCTGCATCATCTGATGCTAATTCGAGCAGCGGATTCTTTTCGACTTCCTGGGAAATGAACTGGATGAGTTCGATATGCGTCATCTGCAGCAACTGAATGGACTGCATCAGTTGCGGAGTCATGACGAGCGATTGGCTCTGGCGCAGGAAAAGATTGGCTGACAAAGCCATGGCGGACGCGAAACTCCCCTACAATCCCTCCGGATTCCCCGCGCCGCAGGCCGCGGCAGCTGGGGAATTTCCAACTGGCCCAAAAATTGCTTTTTTATTGGGTTTGGTCAAGCCGAACTATGGTCGGCAGGAGAATTTCTTGACGACCGAGCCTATCAGAGGCTGAACTTGTCGCCAAGGTAGAGACGGCGCACATCGGGATTGTTGACGATGTCGTTGGCGCGACCGTGGGTCAATACTTCGCCGGCATGAATGATGTAGGCGCGATCGATCAGGCCGAGTGTCTCACGAACATTGTGGTCGGTGATCAGCACGCCGATGCCGCGGGCCGTCAGGTGACGCACGAGATTCTGGATGTCCGATACCGAAATCGGGTCGACGCCGGCGAAGGGCTCGTCCAGCAGCATGAAGGTCGGGTCGGTCGCGAGCGCCCGGGCGATTTCGAGGCGTCGACGTTCCCCGCCCGAAAGGGCAACGGCAGCCGATTTGCGCAGCTTCTCGATGTGAAACTCCGCAAGCAGTTCGTCGAGCTTGGCTTCGCGCTTCTTGCGGTCCTTTTCATGAACCTCGAGAACGGCACGGATATTGTCCTCCACCGAAAGCCCGCGAAAGATCGAGGCTTCCTGCGGCAGATAGCCGACGCCGAGCCGCGCGCGCCGGTACATCGGCATCCCGGAAACGTCATTGCCGTTGATCGCAATGGTCCCGATATCGACGGGCACCAGTCCCGTGATCATGTAAAAACAGGTGGTCTTGCCGGCGCCGTTGGGGCCAAGCAGGCCAACGGCCTCGCCGCGCCGCACGACGAGCGATACGCCATTGACGACCCGTCGGTTGTTGTAGGTCTTCGTCAGACCGTGGGCGATCAGCGTGCCTTCGTAGCGTGTCTTGTCACGACGCATTTCGGCGTCGAACTGCGACTGCGACTGTTCTGCGCGACCGTTGCCGAGCAAGCCTGAGAGAGCGGGAATTTTCACGTCCGGGCCGATACTATTGCTTTTTCTGGGATTTCGGGTCGAGCTGAATCTGAACGCGCCCGCCACAAGCATCCAGTTTGGCTTCTCCGGAATTCATCTGCACCGTCAGCTTACAGCCGACGAAGACGTTCTGGCCCTCGGACAGCACGACCCGGTCGCCCTCGAGCGTGAAGACCTGGCTGTCCATGTCGAAATGACCGCGGTCGGCGGTCGCCTGCTGCGTGCCGGAAGACAGGAAGACCTTGTCCGTCACATCGATGTTCTCGATGTCGGCATTGCCGCTCGTCACGCTGGTACCTTCGCCGCGATACTTGACCGTCATGTTGCCGGACTGCAGCGTGGTCGTGCCCTGCACCACCTTGACGTTGCCAGAAAAAAGAGCCGTCTTGTCCTGTTCGCGGATTTCGAGCTGGTCGCTTTCGATCTGGATTGGCTGATCGTTGGACAGCTTCAGCCCATCCATCTTGCTCTTGGTCGCCTGGGCGAGTGCGCCTGTCGGCGCCGCAAGCGGAATGAGGCCTGTCGCGACAAGCAGGCCAGCCAGAGTGAGCGTTTTGTAAATATTGCAACAATGCATGACTGGTCCGGCTCTCATTTGTCCGTCTTGTGAATAGTAGAGGGATCGAGGTTTACCCGAACACCTCCTGAAAAACTGATAACGCGTCCCTTATCCGTTATCTTGAGCGCCTGCGCAACAATTGCCGCTTCATTCGCCTTGATGGTCACCTGATCGGTGGTTTCCATCGAGCCGCCCTTGATATTGAGGTGAGCGGAATTGAAGCTCGCCTCGAGCCCGGAGCTGAGCTTGATGGTGAAGGGCTTGTCCATATCCAGGAGATCGGACGAGCGGTCGAATATGCCGCTCAGCGCCTTGACCATGGCGACCGTGTTCTCGTTCAGGGGAACGGCGGCGGCAATGGTTTCCAATGCGATGATGTTGGGATTCTTGATATCCTGCAGCGCCCGTTCGGCGCGCATGGAATAATTGATGCCATCCGAATTGCGGCCCGCAATCGCCGGCTTTTCCATCACGACCTTGCCGTTTTCGATCTTGGCCGATTCGATTTTCAGCTCTTCCGGCAGGTAGGCGCGGACGACCGAGACGCCGACGAAGGCAAGCGAGATCACGAAAGCGGAAACCGGCAGGAGCACTTTCAGGCGACGTACGCGCGCCGAATGGCTCAATGCCGCACGATAATCAGCGTCTTCCGGCTGGCGGCCGGCTGGCGTCGCGTTATCGTCGGTGCGTTTCAGCATGAGTGAAGCCTGTTCGGTAAGGTTTCCGGAGGCATTGTCGCAGAATCCGGAAAGATGTTTCGCATTATCGCATATGCTTGCCAATATGGAAATTCCGGCTGGAGATACAAGCTCGCCCCCTGTGACGCAAGACTTCGCCGATATGGGGGCGCCTTTCGTTCGATGCGAAGGCAAGATCGTGGCGAGGTTGATTATCCGCGACGATTGTGATGTCTTAGCACGACTTTGCGGCGGCGTCCGGCTGCGCTAAGTTGTTCCTTGACGGTCCTTTTTGGGTTTGGCACCCTTGGAGCGTCGACATTTTCAAAAAAGGTTTTCGAGGGGGCAGGCGTGATCAAGTCGGAACTGGTGCAGATAGTCGCAGCGCGTAATCCGCATCTCTATCACCGCGATGTCGAAAACATCGTCAACGCCGTCCTCGACGAGATTACCGACGCGCTTGCGTCCGGAAACCGCGTGGAACTGCGTGGGTTCGGCGCATTCTCCGTCAAGAATCGCCCCTCCCGGTCGGGCCGGAACCCGCGCACCGGCGAGACCGTGTTCGTCGAGGAGAAGTGGGTCCCCTTCTTCAAGACCGGCAAGGAACTGCGCGAACGCCTCAACCCCGGCATGGCCGACGAGGGCGACGACTGAGTGCGGGTTGGTCCGCGAACCCGAAAGCGGGGCTCGTCTGGCCGGTCACAAATGTAATGTAAGCACAGGGCGGTCATGCGCCGGGAGTCTGCGATGGTCAGGAAAATCGTCGGTCTGGTTATCTTGGTACCGCTTGCAATAGTGCTTATCGTCCTGTCCGTGGCCAACAGGGAGATGGTGCGGCTCGCGCTCAATCCCTTTCAGCCTGATGATCAGATGCTGTCGGTGTCGGCACCGTTTTTCGTCTTTATCTTCTCTGCGGTGATCCTGGGCCTGTTGCTCGGTTCGGCCGTCACCTGGCTTTCCCAGGGCAAATACCGCAAGCGCGCGCGCAACGAAGCCCGTTCGGCCGTCCGCTGGCAGGCTGAAGCCGACCGGCACAAGACCCGTGCCGAAGAAATCGCCGGCAGCACCCTTCCGCGAATTCAGGCCAAGTAGGCTTGCGATCGGTCGCTCCCTTGCGGCCGTTGGCAACGAAAGCGCTTTCGCACGGCCTCCCGGAGTGCTATGGCCCGGCGCTTGAGTTCTGGCAAAAGATACAAGATGTAGGATATGGGCGTGAAGAACAGGGACCGCCGACCGACGCGCAGTGGACCGGGCGGCTCCTCCTTGGCCCCGACCCGGCCGGGTTCGCGTAGTGGCAAGGATGCTGCCAAGGCTTCTACCGGCAAGGGACGGGACGAACGGCCTCGCATGACCGACAAACGCCCCCCGCGGGCAGAAGCCGAGGCCACTGCGGCCAAGGTGGCGGCCGAACCGGCGCGTGCGCTGATCGTTCGCACCGGCGAGCGCCCCGCCGAGCGGGTGCCCCTGATCCTTGAGTCTCCCGGTGCCGGTGATTTCCACCTGATCGACAGCGGCGAAGGCCTGAAACTCGAACAGTACGGCCCCTACCGCATCGTTCGTCCCGAGGCGCAGGCGCTCTGGCCGAAGGCGCTGCCGGCGCATGTATGGGAACGGGCGGATGCCATTTTCACCGGGGATACCGATGAAGACGGCATGGGTCGCTGGCGTTTTCCGCGCGAGGCGCTCGGCGAGACCTGGCCGCTCTCCCTGCTCGGCATCGATTTCCTTGGACGTTTCACCTCCTTCCGTCATGTCGGCGTGTTCCCTGAGCAGATCGCCCACTGGACATGGATGAAGGAGCAGGTCGAGCAGGCTGGACGACCGCTCAAGGTGCTGAACCTGTTCGGCTATACCGGCGTTGCCTCTCTGGTCGCCGCGTCCGCCGGCGCCGAGGTTACGCATGTCGACGCCTCGAAGAAGGCGATCGGCTGGGCGCGCGAAAATCAGGCCCTGAGCCGTCTGGACAAGGCGCCGATCCGCTGGATCTGCGAGGACGCGATGAAGTTCATCCAGCGCGAAGAGCGGCGCGGCAGCCGTTACGACATCATCCTCACCGACCCGCCGAAATTCGGCCGCGGTCCCAATGGCGAGGTGTGGCAGCTTTTCGATCACCTTCCCCTGATGCTCGACATCTGCCGGGAACTGCTGTCGCCGAAGGCGCTCGGACTTGTGCTGACGGCCTATTCGATCCGGGCCAGCTTTTACTCGATCCATGAACTGATGCGCGAAACCATGCGCGGCAAGCGCGGCATCGTCGAATCCGGCGAACTGGTGATCCGCGAAGCCGGTCTCGACGGCAAGACGCCGGGCAGGGCGCTTTCCACCTCACTTTTCAGCCGTTGGGTGCCGAAATGAACGACGATTTCAGGAACGAAGGTGCGAGGCGCGTGGGCCAGGTGAAGGAAGTCACCAGTCTTGCCAACCCGATCGTCAAGGATATCAAGGCTCTCGCGCAGAAGAAGGCGCGCGACGAAACGAAGACCTTCATGGCCGAAGGCCTGAAACTCGTGATCGATGCGCTCGAACTCGGCTGGACGATTCGCACGCTGGTCTATTCCAAGGCGGCCAAGGGCAAGCCGTTGGTCGAGAAGGTTGCCGCCCGCACGGTCGCTTCGGGCGGTCTGGTGCTGGAGGTCTCCGAGAAGGTCATGTCGGCGATCACCCGGCGTGACAATCCGCAGATGGTGGCGGGCATCTTCGACCAGCGCTGGAAAGCCCTGAAGGACGTGAAGCCGGTCGGCAGCGAAACCTGGGTCGCTCTCGATCGGGTGCGAGATCCCGGCAATCTCGGAACCATCATCCGCACGGCCGATGCCGCTGGCGCTTCCGGCGTCATGCTGGTCGGCGACTGCACCGATCCGTTTTCGCTCGAAACCGTCCGCGCGACGATGGGTTCGCTGTTTGCCGTTCCGCTGGTGCGGGCGAGTGCGGCGGATTTCCTGAAATGGAAAGGTACATGCGGCGCGCGCCTCGTCGCCACCCATCTGGCCGGTTCCGTCGACTATCGCACCATCGATTATCGCAGCAAGCCGGTGATCCTGATGATGGGCAACGAACAGTCCGGCCTGCCGGACGATCTGGCGGGCGCGGCGGACGCGCTGGCGCGCATACCCCAGGCCGGGCGTGCCGACTCGCTTAACCTCGCAGTCGCGACCGGCGTCATGCTGTTCGAGGTGCGGCGCCATCTCCTCACCCTCGATGGAAGCCGATGACGACATTTCTGGAAAGACTGACGCGGCCATTTCCGGCCGGCGTGCTGATCGTGCTGATGCTGGTTCTCGACCAGGCGATCAAATACGCGGTGGAACTCTATCTGCCGCTGAACGAGGCCGTGCATGTCGTGCCGATGCTGGCGCTCTATCGCACCTACAATCTCGGCGTTGCCTTCTCCATGCTGTCGGACACGAGCGGCTGGTTCATCGTCACCCTCAGACTTGCCATCGTGGTCTTCGTGCTGTGGCTTTGGCATCGCACGGGCCGTGAGCATCACCTCGCCCATCTGGGTTTTGCGCTGATTATAGCCGGTGCGCTCGGTAATTTGATCGATCGCTTTGTTTACGGTCATGTTATTGATTATATACTCTTCTACACACAGACGTGGTCTTTCGCGGTGTTCAACCTTGCAGACAGCCTGATCACCATCGGTGCCGGGTTGATTCTGCTGGATGAGGTGTTGGCCCACAGACGTTCGAAAGAGTAGGTTTCGCCGGTGCCGCAAATGGGATACGAAGTGGCGGTATCGGGGTGTGTTTTTGACGAATAGACGCCCGAGTTGTGTGACAATTCCTGTCACTTTCCTGTCGTACAGCCGTGGTTTATGACCCCTAGCTTAACCTGGACGAGTTGCGATGAGCATTGAACTTCTGGATCGAAAGTCCCTGCTTGAGGGCGGCTCTGCGTCTGCCACTCCCGCCCAGTCCGATTCCGAGGGCCTTTATGGTCGCATCGGCTCGCTGGAAACGCGCCTCGCCCGCAATGAGCGCGAGATCGACGCCGCCCAGGCCGTGCGTTACAGGGTGTTCGTCGAGGAAATGAAGGCCCAGGTGGCTCCGGAGGCGGCCCGGCTCCAGCGTGATGTCGATTCATGGGATGCCGTCTGCGATCACCTTCTGGTGGTCGATCGTGTGATCGAAGGCGATCCGGAAGACCAGATCGTCGGCACTTATCGCCTGCTGCGCCATGACGTTGCAATGGCGCATGGCGGCTTCTATTCGGACTCGGAATTCGCGATCAGCGAACTGGTTTCCCGTCATCCTGAAAAGCGTTTCATGGAGCTTGGACGTTCCTGCGTGTTGCCTGCATATCGTACCAAGCGCACGGTCGAACTGCTCTGGCAGGGCTGCTGGGCCTATGCCCTGCAGCATCGCGCCGACGCCATGTTCGGCTGTGGCTCTTTCCCGGGCGTTCGCCCGGAAGAGCATGCGCTCGCTCTGTCCTTCCTGCACCACAATACCGGTGTTCGCGGCGAATGGACGGTTTCGGCAAAGCCCGAGCTTTACCGTGAGATGGACCTGATGCCTGTCGAGGCGATCAATGCCCGCAAGGCTTTGTCCGCCATGCCGCCGCTGATCAAGGGCTATCTGCGCCTCGGCGCGATGGTCGGCAATGGTGCGGTGGTGGATCACGCCTTCAACACCACCGATGTGTTGATCGTACTTCCGATCGCCAGCATTTCCGGCCGCTACGTGAACTATTACGGTGCCGACGCCGGCCGTTTCTCGAGCTGACGTTCTTTCTTCAGGCTACTCCGCCCGGGGATATCCGCGGGCGAAAACTCTGTTTTTCTTCATTCCGGCGGTATCGCACGAGGATCGAACGGCAGATCGGCCCTGTGGCGCTCGCCCATGGCCGCGATATCCGGGTGGAGAAGTGGATCGCGGGTCCCGTCCAGGCAGAATTTCGGCCTCCCTTCGAAGCTGCGGAAGAGGTTGAGGAAATTCAAGAATATCTTGAGCATGCTTTGACCTCCCTTTTCAGGTGAGTGCTGAAAATTGCGTGATTTCAGCGGTATAGTCCCGGGTGCGGGTTCCCTCCATTGATGTATTCCGCAGGGCCATGTAGATTTTCTGCATGCGCAACCTGAACATGATCACCCTGAATGGCTTGCGGGCGGTGGAGGCGGTTGGCCGTCTCGGCTCCTTGCAGGCTGCCGCGGACGAACTCGGCGTGACCATCGGCGCCGTCAGCCAGCAGGTCATCAAGTGCGAGACGCAGCTGGGGCGAACCCTTTTCGCAAGGGAGCCGCGCGGTCTCGTGGTGCTGCCGGGCGGGCGTGATTTCGTGGCGCGCCTGACGGAAGCCTTCGGCGGTATCTCCCGCGCGGTGGAAGTGGTTCGCCACGAGCGCGATGATGTTTTGACGATCTCGGTCGCTCCCGTCTTTGCCGCGCGATGGCTCGTGTTCAGGCTGGGCCGCTTTGCCGAACGTCATCCGGATATCCGCATTCGGCTCGACGCCACAGACCGGCTTGCCGATCCCAATGTCGGCGATGTCGATCTCTGTATTCGGGTTGGAAGAGGGCGCTGGCCGGGCGTGCGGGCCGACCTTCTTTTGCAGCAGCGCGTCTTTCCCGTCTGTACGCCGGCGCTTGCTGCCGGTCTTTCTTCCCCGGCCGATCTTCTTGATATGCCGTGGGTCGTGGATGCACGTGCCCTGTTTTCACGCGATGTCTGGCTCGAGCGTGCGGGATTGCCCGTCGGCCGGGTGACGGGGCGGCATGTGTTCAACGAGGCATCGCTCTGTCTTGATGCGGTGATCGCCGGCCAGGGCGTCATGCTGGCATGGCAGACGCTTGCATCCCATGCGATCCAAAGCGGACAGCTTGTCGTGCCTTTTGGACCCTTTGCCGCAACCGGCGACGGGCATTATCTGGTCACGGCCGAAAACGCGCCCCACGATCCGAAGGTCGAGGCCTTCGGAGCATGGCTGCGCGAGGCTCTGGCCGCCGACATGGCGGCTCTTGAAAGTTTCGTCCGGTCGACAGGCATCGATCCGGACGAAAGCGCCAAGGCTTAGAGTTTGTCAGGGAAAAGTGGATACCGGTTTTCCCAAAAAGACAAACGAAAACAAAAGAATTCAGAGTGTGTCAGGTTCAGTATGAACCTGACACACTCTAGAGAGCGTTATAGGCCGCCATCATCGCCATGTTGACGATGTCGGTATCCTTGGCGCCCATCTGGGTGATCTGGACGGATTTTTCGAGACCTACCAGAAGCGGTCCGATGACGGTGGAGCCACCGAGTTCCTGCAGCATTTTGGTGGAAATCGCCGCGGAGTGGATCGCCGGCATGACGAGCACGTTGGCCGTGCCGGAGAGACGGCAGAACGGGTACTGCTCCATGCGGTGGGCGTTGAGCGCGACATCGGCGCCCATTTCCCCATCATATTCGAAATCGACCTTGCGCTTGTCGAGGATCTTGACCGCCTCGCGCAGCCGTTCCGAGCGCTCGCCGGTTGGATGGCCGAAGGTCGAGTAGGCCAGAAGCGCGACGCGCGGCTCATAACCGAAGCGGTGTGCGACGTGAGCGGCTTCCTCCGCGATATCGGCAAGCTCTTCCGCCGTCGGCATGTCATGCACGGCGGTGTCGGCCACCAGCACGGTGCGTCCGCGTGTCAGGGCCAGCGAAACGCCGATTACGCGATGACCGGGCTGCGGATCGATGCAGCGACGCACGTCTTCCAATGCCGTCGAATAGTTGCGGGTCGTGCCGGTGACCATCGCGTCGGCATCGCCCAGCGCCACCATGCAGGCGGCGAAATGGTTGCGGTCCGTGTTGATGAGGCGCTGGCAGTCGCGATGCAGGTAGCCTTTGCGCTGCAGGCGGGAGTAGAGATATTCGGTATAGGCCTCGACGCGCTTGGAAACGCGGGCGTTGACCAGTTCGATGCCGGGCCGGTCGAGGTCGATGCCGGCGCGTTCGGCGGTTGCCCTCAGCGGTTCGTCGCGGCCAAGCAGTATGGCGGTGCCGAGCCCCTGGTTGGCGAAGGCGATTGCCGCGCGCATCACCTGTTCTTCCTCGCCTTCGGCGAAGACCACGCGCTTCGGATTTTCACGAACACGCTCGTAGAGCTGCTGGGTGGTCGCGGCGATCGGGTCCTTGCGGGCGGAAAGTTCGCGCGCATAGGCGTCGAGATCGCTGATTTCCTTGCGTGCCACACCGGTTTCCATCGCAGCCCGTGCGACAGCCACCGGGATGGAGGAGATGAGACGCGGATCGAAGGGGACCGGAATGATATACTGCGCGCCGAAACGCGGACGCTGGCCCTGATAGGCTGCGGCAACGTCATCCGGCACGTCCTCGCGGGCAAGTGCCGCAAGCGCCCGGACAGCCGCGATCTTCATGGCGTCGTTGATCGAGGATGCGCGCACGTCGAGCGCGCCGCGGAAGATGTAGGGGAAGCCGAGAACGTTGTTGACCTGGTTCGGATAGTCCGAACGCCCGGTCGCCATGATCGCGTCCCTGCGGATTTCGGCGACCTCTTCCGGCGTGATTTCCGGATCCGGATTGGCCATGGCGAAGATGATCGGGTTGGGCGCCATCGAGCGGATCATGTCCGCCGAGAATGCTCCCTTCTGGGAAAGGCCGAGCACGACGTCGGCGCCTTCCATCGCTTCCTTCAGCGTGCGGCGGTCGGTCTTGACGGCATGGGCCGATTTCCACTGGTTCATGCCCTCGGTGCGGCCTTGATAGATCACGCCCTTGGTGTCGCAGAGGATGATGTTTTCCGGGTTGAAGCCCATGGCCTTGATGAGCTCGATACAGGCGATTGCCGCGGCACCCGCGCCATTGCAGACGAGCCGTGTCGTCTTGAAGTCGCGGCCGGTCAGTTCGAGCGCATTGATGAGGCCGGCGGCGGCGATGATCGCGGTGCCGTGCTGGTCGTCATGGAATACCGGGATGTCCATCAGTTCGCGCAGGCGCTGCTCGATGATGAAGCAGTCGGGCGCCTTGATGTCCTCGAGGTTGATGCCGCCGAAGGAAGGCCCGAGATAGCGCACGCAGTTGATGAATTCCTCGACGTCCTGGGTATCGACCTCAAGGTCGATCGAATCTACGTCGGCAAAGCGCTTGAACAGGACGGACTTGCCTTCCATCACCGGCTTCGAGGCGAGAGCGCCGAGATTGCCGAGGCCGAGGATCGCCGTGCCGTTGGAAATGACGGCCACCATGTTGCCGCGGGTGGTGTAGTCATAGGCGGTGGCGGGATCGGCGGCGATGGCCTTGACCGGAACCGCGACACCCGGCGAATAGGCGAGCGACAGGTCGCGCTGCGTGGCCATCGCCTTGGTCGGCGTGATTTCCAGCTTGCCCGGACGTCCCTGTGCGTGGAAATCCAGCGCTTCCTGTTCGGTGACGGAGGTCTTTACGGTCTTGCCATTCTCGCTGCTCGGCATGTTTCCCTCTAACCTTGTTGTGGGCAGCCATGCGTGCGGCTGTCCTTGGTGGTTGTTTTTGCTCGGCTTAGGTCGTTAGTGTTGCCCGACATCTTTTTCAAGAAAACTTTGGCCCGTGACGATCAATACCGCGCCCGCAAATGAAGTCTTCAATGCCGCCGAGCTTGCCTCAGAGGAAAGTCGCGCCTCCGCGACTCCGATGATGGAGCAATTCATCGAGATCAAGGCGGCCAATCCGGACAGCCTGCTATTCTACCGGATGGGAGATTTCTACGAATTGTTTTTCGAAGATGCCGTCGAGGCATCCCGGGCGCTCGGCATCACGCTGACCAAGCGCGGCCAGCATCTGGGTCACGACATCCCCATGTGCGGCGTGCCGGTTCATGCCGCCGACGACTATCTGCAGAAGCTGATTGCGCGTGGCTTCCGCGTCGCCGTCTGCGAACAGGTCGAGGATCCCGCGGAAGCCAAGAAGCGTGGCTCCAAATCCGTCGTGCGCCGTGACGTTGTCCGTCTCGTGACGCCCGGCACGCTGACCGAAGAAAAGCTTCTGTCGCCGTCCGAAACGAACTACCTGATGGCGCTTGCCCGCATCCGCGGCGGCTCGACGCCGCTTTTGGCGCTTGCCTGGATCGATATCTCGACCGGCATCTTCCGGCTGGCCGAGACCGACGAAGGCCGTCTACTCGCTGACATCCTGCGGATCGAGCCGCGCGAGCTGATCGTGCCCGATACGCTCTTCCATGATCCTGAACTGAAGCCGGCCTTCGATGTTCTCGGGCGCGTGGTCGTGCCGCAGCCCGGTGTTCTGTTCGATAGCGCAACAGCCGAAAACCGCCTTGCCCGCTATTTCGGCGTGGGCACGCTCGATGGCTTCGGTTCCTTCAGTCGCGCCGAGATCGCCGCGGCGGCCGCGGCTGTCGCCTATGTCGAGAAGACCCAGATTTCCGAGCGTCCGGCGCTCGGACTGCCGGAGCGGCAGAGCGCGTCCTCGACGCTCTTCATCGACCCGGCGACGCGCGCCAATCTGGAACTGGTCAAGACGCTTTCAGGAGATCGCAACGGCTCGCTCCTGAAGGCGATCGATCGTACGGTCACCGGCGGCGGTGCGCGCCTGCTGGCCGAACGGTTGATGTCGCCGCTCACCGAACCCGCTGCCATTTCCGCGCGTCAGGATTCCATCGCGTTCATGCTGAGCGAATCCGCGCTGTGCGAACAACTGCATGACGCCCTGAAAAGGGTGCCGGACATGCCGCGCGCACTGTCGCGGCTGGCGCTCGATCGTGGCGGTCCGCGCGACCTCGGCGCCATCCTCCATGGCCTTGCCTCGGCCAGGGAGGTTGGCGAACGGCTGGCCGGAATGCTCCTGCCGGATGAACTGGCCGCCGCCGTCGAAGACCTCGTCGCACTTCCGGTGTCCGTCGGTGAGCTTCTTTCGTCCATGCTGGCGGACGACCTGCCGCTTCTGAAGCGCGACGGTGGCTTTCTGAGGGAAGGGGCCATCCCCGAACTCGACGAGATCAGGGCGCTCAGAGACCAGTCGCGGCGCGTCATCGCCGGTCTCCAGCTGCAATATGCCGAGGAAACCGGCATCAAGTCGCTGAAGATCAAGCACAACAATGTGCTCGGTTATTTCATCGAGGTGACAGCTGGCAACGCCGGCGCGATGACGGAAGGCGAGGCCGCCAAGGCCCGCTTCATTCATCGCCAGACCATGGCGAGCGCCATGCGCTTCACCACGACAGAACTTGCCGATCTGGAAAGCCGCATTGCCAATGCCGCCGGGCAGGCGCTTACCATCGAGCTTGAAGCCTTCGACCGCATGCTCGGCGTGGTGGTCGGTGCGGCCGAACCGATCAAGGCGGCGGCCCGCGCGCTCGCCGTCATCGATGTCGCCGCAGGCCTTGCGACGCTTGCCGAGGAGCAGGGTTATTGCCGTCCGCTGGTCGACGACAGCCGCATGTTTGCCATCGTCGCCGGCCGTCACCCGGTGGTCGAACAGGCGCTGCGTCGTCAGGCGGCCAGCCCCTTCATCGCCAATGACTGCAACCTTTCGCCTGATGGATCGGATGATATCGGTGCGATCTGGCTGCTGACCGGCCCGAACATGGGCGGTAAGTCGACCTTCCTGCGTCAGAACGCGCTGATCGCCATCATGGCCCAGATGGGCTCCTTCGTGCCCGCAGGTTCGGCCCATATCGGCGTCGTCGACCGGCTGTTTTCCCGCGTCGGCGCTTCCGACGATCTTGCGCGCGGACGTTCGACCTTCATGGTCGAGATGGTCGAGACGGCGGCGATCCTCAATCAGGCGACCGACCGCTCGCTGGTCATCCTCGATGAAATCGGCCGCGGTACGGCGACTTTCGACGGCCTGTCCATCGCCTGGGCCGCCGTCGAGCATCTGCATGAGGCGAACCGCTGCCGGTCGCTTTTCGCGACCCATTTCCATGAGCTGACGGTGCTGTCGGAAAAGCTGACGCGGCTTTCCAACGTCACGATGCGGGTCAAGGAATGGGACGGGGACGTGATCTTCCTGCATGAGGTTGGCCCGGGTGCCGCGGACCGTTCCTACGGTATTCAGGTCGCACGTCTTGCCGGTCTGCCGGCCTCGGTCGTTGCCCGCGCCCGCGATGTGCTGACCCGGCTGGAAGATGCCGACCGCAAGAACCCGGCAAGTTCGCTGATCGACGATCTGCCGTTGTTTCAGGTCGCCGTGCGCCGCGAGGAAGCGTTGAAATCCGGTCCGTCGAAGGTGGAAGAAGCGTTGAAAACGCTGGATCTCGACGACATGACGCCGCGTCAGGCGCTTGACGCGCTTTATGATCTCAAGAAACAACTTGGCAAGTCTTGAGCGTTAACATGCTTGTCCGGTGCGCCGCAAAGGCGCTATAGCGCCTCCCGTCGCCGCCTTGAAAAAGCCGGCAAGCCACGAAAGCCTGCAGCAATAATGGCCAAGCCCGAATACGAACATGCGGATCTGATCGACATCGCCTCGCTCAAGGCGGAGTGCGATGCCATTGCCCGAACCCACGCCGGAAACCTTCTGGACACGCGCGCGGCCCTCTTGCCGGTGCTGCGCAAGGCGAGCAATGACGGCCGCGAAAAGGCCCGCGAACTTCTCTTCAAGGACGGAAGCGGCCTGAGCTGCGCAAGGCGCATTTCCGATATTCAGGACCAGATCATTTCGGTGATCTTCGGGATCGCCATCACCCATGTCTATCCGGATAACGCCGATGGCATCGGTGTTGCCGCGGTCGGCGGTTATGGGCGCGGCACGCTGGCGCCGGGTTCCGATATCGACCTCCTGTTCCTGATGCCGCAGAAGCTCTCCGGCACCATGCACAAGGCGGTCGAGTTCGTGCTCTACCTGCTGTGGGACATGGGCTTCAAGGTCGGTCACGCCACCCGCAGCGTCGAGGAATGCATCCGCCTCTCCAAGGGCGACATGACGATCCGCACGGCGATCCTCGAGACCCGCTTCATCTGCGGCAAGGAAGAACTCGTAGACGAATTGCACCACCGCTTCGATCAGGAAGTGACGCTGAACACGGCTCCCGAATTCATTGCAGCCAAGCTCGCCGAGCGGGACGAACGTCACCGCAAGGCTGGCGACAGCCGCTATCTGGTCGAGCCGAACGTCAAGGAAGGCAAGGGCGGCCTGCGCGATCTGCAGACCCTCTTCTGGATCGCCAAGTACAAGTATCACGTTCGCGAAGCCGGTGATCTCGTGCGTCTCGGCGTGCTCTCGCGGCAGGAATTGCGTCTCTTTCAGAAGGCGGACGACTTCCTCTGGGCGGTGCGTTGCCACATGCACTATCTCACCGGCAAGCCGGAAGAGCGTCTCTATTTCGATATCCAGCCTGAGATTGCCCGCAACCTTGGCTATCAGCCTCGCCCCGGCCTTTCGGCGGTCGAGCGCTTCATGAAGCACTACTTCCTGATCGCCAAAGACGTTGGTGACCTGACGCGCATCTTCGCTGCGACGCTGGAAGAGCAGCAGGCCAAGGCTGCGCCGGGCATCACGGCGGCCATCGGCCGTTTCGCCCACCGACCGCGCAAGATCGCCGGCACCGTCGACTTCCTCGACGACCGGGGCCGTATCGCGCTCGCCAAGCCGGATGTGTTCAAGCGCGATCCGATCGCCATCATGCGGCTCTTCCATGTCGCCGATCTCAATGGCCTGGAATTCCATCCCGACGCGCTGAAGGCGGTCACGCGGTCTCTTTCGCTGATCGATCACGATTTCCGCGAGAGCGAGGAGGCGAACCGCCTTTTCCTCGATGTGCTGACCTCCCGCCGCGATCCGGGCTTCATCCTGCGGCGCATGAACGAAGCAGGCGTTCTCGGTCGCTTCATTCCGGAATTCGGCAAGATCGTCTCGATGATGCAGTTCAACATGTATCATCACTACACTGTCGACGAGCACCTGATCCGCACGGTCGAGGTTCTGTCCGAGATCGACAAGGGCAAGGCCGAGGAGCTTCACCCGCTGGCCGCCAAGGTGATGCCCGCGATCGAGGAACGGCAGGCGCTTTATGTCGCGGTCCTGCTTCACGACGTGGCCAAGGGCCGGCAGGAGGATCACTCGATTGCCGGCGCAAGGGTTGCGCGCAAGCTTTGCCCGCGTTTCGGCCTCAATCCCAAGCAGACGGAACTCGTCGCCTGGCTCATCGAGCAGCATCTCCTGATGTCGATGGTTGCGCAGACCCGCGACCTGCACGACCGCAAGACGATCACCGACTTCGCCGAGAAGATCCAGTCGCTGGACCGGCTGAACATGATGCTGGTGCTGACCGTGTGCGATATTCGCGCTGTCGGTCCCGGCGTCTGGAACGGCTGGAAGGGCCAGCTTCTCCGCACCCTCTATTATGAAACGGAACTGCTGCTGTCCGGCGGCTTCTCGCAGGTGCCGCGCAAGGAGCGCGCCCGGCATGCCGGCGAACTGCTCGCCCATGCGCTGGGAGACTGGAGCCAGAAGGACCAGAAGCGCTACACCAAGCTGCATTACGAGCCCTACCTCCTGTCGGTAGCGCTGGAGGATCAGGTGCGGCACGCGCATTTCATCCGTCAGGCCGACAAGGCGGGACAGGCGCTGGCGACCATGGTGCGCACGGATTCCTTCCATGCGATCACCGAGATCACCGTGCTGGCGCCCGACCATCCGCGCCTGCTGTCGATCATTGCCGGCGCTTGTGCCGCGGCCGGCGCCAACATCGCCGACGCGCAGATCTTCACGACCTCCGACGGGCGCGCGCTCGATACCATCATGGTCAACCGCGAATTCCCGATCGACGAGGACGAGATGCGCCGCGCCGCGACCATCGGCAAGATGATCGAGGACGTGCTTTCGGGGAAGAAGCGCCTGCCGGAAGTGATCGCCACCCGCAGCAAGGGCAAGAAGAAGAACAAGACCTTCCCCGTGCAGCCGCACGTCACCATTGCCAACACGCTCTCCAACAAGTTCACCGTCGTCGAGGTCGAGTGCCTCGACCGCATCGGTCTTCTGGCGGAGATCACGGCCGGGCTGGCGGATCTGTCTCTCGACATTCACTCGGCGCGCATCACCACCTTCGGTGAAAAGGTCATCGACACTTTCTATGTCACCGATCTGGTCGGCCAGAAGGTGACCAACGAGAACAGGCAGGCAAGTATCGCCAACAGGCTGAAGGCCGTCATGGCGGAGCAGGCCGAGGAGCCGCGCGAACGCGCCACCGTGGCCGTTGCACCTCCTGCCCAACCGCAGCCGCTGCCGAAGAAGGCCCGGGCCTGAGATGAGCCTCGTCAAGAAATTCATGACCGTTGGCGGCGCCACGCTTGGCAGCCGTGTCTTCGGTTTCGCCCGCGAAACGCTGATGGCGGCAGCCCTCGGCACGGGGCCGATGGCGGACGTCTTTTATGCCGCCTTCCGGTTTCCGAACCTCTTTCGCCGGCTCTTTGCCGAAGGCGCCTTCAACGCCGCCTTCGTGCCGCTCTTCGCCAAGGAGATCGAGGCGAACGGCGTGGACGGTGCAAAACGCTTCTCCGAAGAGGTGTTCGGCGTCCTTTTCTCCGTGCTGATGCTGATCACCATCGTCATGGAACTCGCCATGCCGTTTCTGGTGTCGTGGATCATCGCGCCGGGTTTCGTCGGCGACGACGCCAAGTTCTCGCTCACCGTGCGCCTTGCCGCGGTGATGTTCCCCTACCTGATGTGCATGTCGCTGACGGCGATGCTGAGCGGCATGTTGAACTCGCTGCATCATTTCTTCGCGGCCGCGATCGCACCGGTCTTCCTCAACGTGATGATGATCAGCGCGCTGTTCTGGGCTCTCTACACGGGATCCGATCCGGAAGTGACGGCCTGGTACCTTTCTTGGTCCGTGCTCGGCGCGGGCATTCTTCAGCTTGCCGTCGTCTATGCTGGCGTGCGCCATGCCGGCATGAGCATTGCATTCAAGTTTCCGCGCTTCACGCCCAATGTGAAGCGCCTGTTGATTCTGGCCGTTCCCGCGGCCGTCACCGGTGGGATCACCCAGATCAACCAGATGATCGGGCAGGCGATCGCATCGGGCAAGGAAGGCGCCATCGCAGCGCTGCAATATGCCGACCGCATCTACCAGCTGCCGCTCGGCGTGGTTGGCGTGGCCGTCGGCGTCGTTCTCCTTCCCGAGCTCGCGCGGGCGCTGAAGGCCGGCTTCATGAAGGAAGCCGCCAACACCCAGAACCGCTCGATCGAATTCGTTCTTTTCCTGACGCTGCCGGCCGCCGCCGCACTCTGGGTGCTTTCCGACGAGATCATCCGCGTGCTCTATGAACGCGGTGCTTTCTCCGAGCAGAACACCTCCGTCGTTGCCGACATTCTTGCCATTTATGGTCTCGGCCTGCCGGGTTTCGTTCTGATCAAGGCCCTGCAGCCCGGCTTTTATGCACGCGAGGATACGCGCACGCCGATGCGGTTCACCGGCATTTCCGTGGTCATCAACACGGCTCTTGCCGTCAGCCTTTTCCCGCTGATCGCGGAACGGGGCATCGCCGTCGCCGAAGCCGCTGCCGGCTGGACGAACACGCTGCTGCTGGGTGCAACACTTTACCGGCGCGGCCATCTCGAATGGGAATGGCCGCTCGTCGGGCGCGCGCTGAGGCTTGTGGCGGCCGCAGCCGTCATGTCGGGCGTGCTGGTCTATCTCCTGCACCTCTGGTCCGCCTGGCTTACGCCGCAGTCACCGCTTCTGACGCAGGTCACCGCTCTCGGCGGCCTGATTGCCGTTGCCATGGTTGTTTATTTCGGTGTCGCCTTTGCCATCGGCGGAGCAAATCTCGGTATGCTGCGCCGTAACCTCAAGCGAAAGCCGAGCGCGGCTACGTCACCCCCAGAGGCCTGAATCAAGACTTCCTTCGCGGCTTGAAGTTGGCGAGGCTGCCCTTGCTGCCGCCCCTGCCGCAGTAGGCCCAGCGGCGCTTGGGCCCTATGTCGACATGCACGAGGCCGTTGCAATACCGGCCGATGCCGCCGATACCGGGCGCGCTGGCCGCGGCCGCGAGGATCCGCCTTTCGGAAACGCCGGGTATCCGGAAATCCGCGGCATAGCAGCGTGTATGCTGCGACCGGCCGGAATGGGGTCGGTGCCCTGAGGTGATGATCAGTCGACGCCCGGTCTGTCTGGAGATATGGGCGAGAATGATCCTGAGACCCAAGGGAAAACAACTGGCCCGTACGCCGATCCGCTGCAGCGTGTAGGCGGCCGTATAGTCGTGCTGTTTCAGTGTAGCGGTCCGGTTTTTCCGCGTTTCCCCGGCGTTGACGTCGACTTGCGTGGTGAGCGTCATAAGGCAGGCAAGCATGACGCGAATGGCTGAGCGCATGGCATCCCCCTGAAAAATGGCTTCCGTGAACGGGAGCCGATTTCGGAGGCGGCAATTTCATTTCAGATTAAGGAGAAAATGTGGAATGCAATGCCATGAATTAGGATTAACTATTTCTTGTATCAAGACATGTCAGATGCTTGCCGAGAATGGTTATGCGGATTGTCCGGCGACCGTTCGTGAGGCATGGTTCGGTGTCCTGTTCCGGAGCGCCCCATGACTGGTCAGTCTGTCTTTCTCGTTACCATCGTCGTCGACGATTATGATCGCGCCAAGGCGTTCTATTGCGGTTGTCTGGGCTTCGAATGCCTTGAGGACAAGGATCTGCCGGACGCCAAACGGTGGGTCGTGGTGAAGCCTCGGAGCGGCGAGGGCGCGGCCCTGCTGCTGGCGCAAGCGGACGGCGAGGCCGAGCTTGCCGCGATTGGTTGCCAGACGGGCGGACGCGTCGGTTTCTTCCTGAAGACGGATGATTTTGCCCGCGATCACGCGGCCTTCGTTGCTGCTGGTGTGAGCTTCCTCGAAGCGCCGCGATACGAGCCTTACGGCACGGTCGCCGTTTTCCGAGACCTTTACGGAAACCGCTGGGATCTCATAGAACACGCGGCTTGACTGCGGCGAACGAGCCCCTTGATTGCTGGCCCACGGCGGTGCATAAGCCCAACGTATTTCGATCGACAGATCGGGCCCTCCACCAGCCTGTTGAGGACAATCATGGGTGAGTTCAAGCCGCTGGTTTTCTCCGGCGTTCAGCCGACCGGCAACCTTCATCTCGGTAATTATCTCGGCGCCATCAGAAAGTTCGTGGCCCTGCAGGAAAACAACGATTGCATCTATTGCGTCGTCGACCTGCACGCGCTGACCGCGCAGCTCGTTCACGAAGACATGGCCAGCCAGATCCGCTCGATCACGGCGGCCTTCCTGGCAAGCGGCATCGACCCGAAGAGCCATATCGTCTTCAACCAGTCGGCTGTGCCGCAGCATGCGGAACTCGCCTGGATCTTCAATTGCGTCGCCCGTATCGGCTGGATGAACCGCATGACGCAGTTCAAGGACAAGGCCGGCAAGGACCGCGAGCAGGCCTCGCTCGGTCTTTACGCCTATCCGAGCCTGATGGCGGCGGACATCCTGGTTTACCGCGCCACCCATGTTCCGGTGGGCGAGGACCAGAAGCAGCACCTTGAGCTGACCCGCGATATCGCCATGAAGTTCAATCTCGACTTCATGGAGCATATTCGCCGCGCTGGCCAGGGCATCGACATCACCGTCGGTGACGAGCCCGTGCATGCCTATTTCCCGATGGTGGAGCCATTGATCGATGGCCCGGCGCCGCGTGTCATGAGCCTGAAGGACGGCACCAAGAAGATGTCGAAGTCGGATCCGTCCGATCTCTCACGCGTCAACCTGATGGACGATGCCGAGACGATCTCGAAGAAGATCCGCAAGGCGAAGACCGATCCCGACGCGCTTCCGAGCGAGACCGAGGGCCTGAAGGGCCGCCCGGAAGCCGACAACCTCGTCGGCATCTTTGCGGCGCTGGCCGACAAGTCGAAGGAAGACGTGCTGAAAGACTTCGGCGGCCAGCAGTTCTCGGTCTTCAAGCCGGCTCTGGTGGAGCTTGCTGTTGATGTTCTGTCGCCGATCAGCGCTGAAATGCGCAAGCTCATGGCGGACCCTGCGCACATCGACAGCATCCTGCGCGATGGCGGTGAAAGGGCACGGGCACGGGCCGAGAAAACCATGAACGAAGTCCGCGACATTATCGGCTTCGTGAAGTAAAGTCCCGACGAGTCACGCGGCCGTTCGACCGGAGCCGGCCGCGGACAGGGCGAAAGATAAACTGATCCGGCGGCGGGGTCCTGTATGGTTTCAACACGGCTTTCACGCCTTGAGGGTCACCGCCGCAAGTTCATGGCGGTGATCGATAATACGCCGGAATGCTCGCGCGCCGTGCACTATGCCGGACGCCGTGCGAAGAATTCCAATGGCGGCCTGGTGCTGATCTACGTCATTCCGGAAGGCGACTTCCAGCAATGGCTCGGCGTCGAGGAAATCATGCGGGCCGAGGCGCGTGAAGAGGCCGAGGCCATCATGGCGAAAGCGGCGCAGACCGTGCGCGAGACGATCGGCATCGAGCCCGAGATCGTCATTCGCGAAGGCAGTTCCGCAGCGCAGATCAATTCGCTCATCGAGGAGGATCGGGATATCGCCATTCTCGTTCTCGCGGCCGGTTCGACCAAGGAAGGCCCTGGTCCGCTCGTCTCGATGATCGCAGGACGCGGCGCTGCGTTTCCCATTCCGGTGACGGTGTTGCCGGATTCACTGACCGACGAGGAAATCGACGCTCTTTGCTAGCAGGATGGCAATCGTCAAATCTGACTTGAAGCGGCCTCTCATCGGGCCTATCTTCTTTTGAAGAATTCTAATTTTGTTGGCGACGAATGACAGGTCGCCCGGAGGTTCAGATGTTCATCCAGACGGAATCCACGCCGAACCCGGCAACCCTGAAGTTCCTGCCGGGCAAGGTGGTGATGGAAAGCGGCACCGCCGAATTCCGCGATGCCGCGAGTGCCGCGGTTTCTCCGCTCGCCAGCCGGCTCTTCGACGTCCCCGGCGTCACAGGCGTTTTCTTCGGCTACGATTTCGTGACCGTTACCAAGGACGGCCCGGAATGGCCGCACCTGAAGCCTGCGATCCTTGGCACGATCATGGAACACTTCATGAGCGGCGCGAAGGTCATGGGATCCGGTGCCGCCGCCGATGAAGCCGATACCGATGGCGAATTCTTTGAGGCCGGTGACGAGAACATCGTCGCGACCATCAAGGAACTCCTCGAAACGCGTGTCCGCCCTGCCGTTGCCCAGGATGGCGGCGACATCACCTTCCGCGGTTTCAAGGACGGCAAGGTCTATCTCAACATGAAGGGCGCCTGCTCCGGCTGCCCGTCCTCGACCGCCACGCTGAAGCATGGCGTGCAGAACCTGCTCAGGCATTTCGTGCCGGAAGTGCAGGAAGTCGAGGCGGTCTGATACGGACCGGCAGGGGGAGGGGATGATCGTTCTGGCGATCGATACAGCGGGCGTGGATTGCTCCGCCGCGATCTATGACAGCAGCAAGGACAAGCTCCTGGGCGCCGCGACCGAAACCCTCGGTCGTGGTCATGCGGAGCATTTGATGCGTATGATCGACGAGGCGCTGGCCCAATCCTCGCTCTCCCTTGACGACGTCGAGCGTATCGCGGTCACGATCGGCCCGGGCTCGTTCACCGGTATCCGTGTGGGTGTCGCGACCGCGCGCGGTCTTGCGCTGGCGCTTGGTGTCGAAGCTGTCGGCGTTTCGACGCTTTCGGTATTGGCGAATGCGGTGGGGGTGACTGACACGCCTGTGCTCGCCGCCATGGATGCCAAGCGCGAGGAAATCTACCTTCAGCCGTTTTCGGCCACGGGCACCCCGCTCGGCGAACCGCGCATCGAAAACCTCTCCGGCTTTGCTGCTCTCGCTGAGGACGAAGCCTATCGTGTCGTGGGTTCGGCGGAAGCCCTGCTTGCCGATCCTCGGGCCGTCACGCCGCCGGATCATTTCCCGATCGGGATCGTGGCTCGCCTCGGCGCGGAGGCCGAAACGACGAGCCCGCCGAAACCGCTCTATCTGCGTGGCCCCGATGCCAAGCCGCAGGCAGGGTTTGCGGTTGCCAGAACATGAAATACCAAGGCATCAGATAATGCGCGATACCTACTTTTCCCGTCAGCCCGAGTTCGAAATCGTCCCGATGACCGCGGAGCATTGCGCCGAGGTGGCCGAACTCCATACGCTGCGCTTTGCACGGCCGTGGAATGACGGGGAATTCCTGAGCCTGCTTCTGCAGCCGAACTCCTTCGGCTTCGTCATGCGACAGACCAATACGCTGATCTTCAAGGCGCCGCTTGCTGGTTTCGTGCTGGCCCGCGAGGTTGCCGGCGAAGCCGAAATCCTGACGATCGCCGTGAGTGAAAAATGTGCCCGCTTCGGTCTCGGATGGAGGCTGATGCAGGCGGCGATGCGGGAGGCGAGAAGCCGGGGCGGGGAAACCATGTTCCTGGAAGTCGATGACGGCAATGTGCCGGCCCTTGGCCTTTACCGGAAGCTCGGCTTCGAGAAGGCGGGAGAACGCCCGGCATATTATGCGGATGAAAAGGGGCGGCGGTCGTCGGCGCTTGTCATGCGGCGCGATCTTCGCTAGTTCGGTTTCACTGTCCGAAGCGCACCGCGCAAATCTGCGCATCGCTTTTATGACGACGACACCGTAAGAACAAGAATCTGAAGCGTGGGAGCTGATCCGAAAAGATCGCGACACGCGTCAGCCTTATCTGAAGAGATGCCGGGGCCATGACCGATACTCCGAAATCGTTGGAAGCGTTGTGCGCCGAGCGGGGCATGCGCATGACCGAGCAGCGCCGCGTCATTGCGCGCATTCTGGAAGAATCGGAAGATCATCCCGATGTCGAGGAACTTTACCGGCGTTCGGTGAAGATCGACAGCCGCATTTCCATCTCGACGGTTTACCGCACGGTGAAGCTCTTCGAAGATGCCGGCATCATCGAGCGTCACGATTTTCGCGATGGCCGCTCGCGCTATGAAACGGTTCCCGAGGAGCATCACGATCACCTGATCGACCTCAAGAACGGTGATGTCATCGAGTTTCATTCGCCTGAAATCGAGGCCCTGCAGGAACGTATCGCCCGCGAACACGGCTTCAAGCTCGTCGGTCATCGTCTGGAACTCTATGGTGTTCCGATTGGCAAGGATGAAGGCTGAGCGATGACCTCTCTTCCGGAGGCTGCGGCTTGATCAACTGGCTGCGCATTGTCGTCAACATGACCATTCTGGCGATCGTGACGATCGTCCTTGCGCCCATTCAGGTTCTTGCTCTTTTCTTCGACTGGAAGCTGCGTCGGCGTCTGCCGAGGCTTTGGCATCGCGTCGCCTGTCGCATGCTGGGCATCCGCGTCCATGTTCACGGTGCGATCGATCGCCGCCGTCCCCTGATGCTCGCCGCCAACCACGCGTCGTGGAAGGACATTCTGGTTCTGGGGTCGCTCGCCGATGTTGTCTTCATTGCCAAGACGGAGGTGGCTTCCTGGCCGGTCTTCGGTCTTCTGGCAAAGCTACAGAAGAGCATTTTCGTGGTCCGCGAGGAGCGGCGCCGCACCGGCGATCAGGTAAACGAGATCGCCTCCCGCATGGCGGATGGCGAGATCGTCGTGCTCTTCCCGGAGGGCACAACATCCGACGGGAATCGCGTGCTGGAGGTCAAGACCTCGCTTTTCGGCGCGGCATCCGTTGCCCTGCCGCTCGCTCCGCGAGGGGTCGTGCATGTCCAGCCGGTGGCGATCGCCTATACCCGTGTGCAGGGCCTGCCGATGGGCCGCTATCATCGCCCGATTGCCGGCTGGCCGGGCGACATTACCCTCCTGCCGCATCTCATCGGCATATTGAAAGCCGGTGCCCTCGATGTGGATGTCAGCTTCGGCGAGACCTATGATTACGCGGATGGCAGCAATCGCAAGCATCTGGCGGCCTTCGTGGAAAGCCGCATGCGCAGGATGCTTCTCGGCCACCTGCGCGGTCGTCCCGTACGGGACCTGTGATTTTTCGGTTTAACCGGCGCGCAAAAACCACTAAATAGCCCGCATGACCCAGGACATCGCCATTTCTTCAGCATCCGAGCTGCCGGCCGCCGGAGCAACCACAGCATCGCGCAAGGTCTTCATCAAGACCTACGGCTGTCAGATGAACGTCTACGACTCCGGCCGCATGACCGATGCGCTGGCAGCCGAAGGCTATGTCGCGACCGAGGAAATGGAAGAGGCAGACCTCGTCCTGCTCAACACCTGTCATATCAGGGAAAAGGCGGCCGAGAAGGTCTATTCCGCGCTTGGCCGCCTGCGTGAGACCAAGAAGGCGCGTGCTGCCGAAGGTCGCGAGTTCATGATCGGCGTTGCCGGTTGCGTTGCTCAGGCCGAAGGCGAGGAAATCTCTCGCCGTGAACCGGCCGTCGACGTGGTGATCGGGCCGCAGACCTATCATCGCCTGCCGCAGGCCCTGAAACGCGCCCGCACCGGCGAGCGCGTGGTCGATACCGAATATGCGCTGGAAGACAAGTTCGAGCACCTTCCCGATCCGAAGAAGGCAAAGACCGGCCCGCGCAACGTCACCGCGTTCCTGACCGTGCAGGAAGGCTGCGACAAGTTCTGCACCTTCTGTGTCGTTCCCTATACGCGCGGCTCGGAGGTTTCCCGGCCGCTTGCGCAGATCGTTGGGGAAGCGGAAAAGCTCGTTGCCACGGGCGTGCGCGAGCTCACCCTGCTGGGCCAGAACGTCAATGCCTGGCATGGCGTCGATGCCGCGGGACAGGAGCTCGGCCTCGGCGATCTTCTTTATCGGCTGGCGGAAATTCCCGGCCTTGCCCGCCTGCGCTACACCACCAGCCATCCCCGCGACATGGACGACCGGCTGATCGAGGCGCACCGCGATCTGAGGATGCTGATGCCCTATCTGCATCTGCCGGTGCAATCCGGCTCCGACCGTATCCTGAAAGCGATGAACCGCCGCCACAAGGCTGCCGAGTACATCGCCCTCATTGAGCGCATCCGTGCCGCCCGCCCCGACATCGCGCTATCAGGCGACTTCATCGTCGGCTTCCCCGGCGAAACGGACGAGGACTTCGAGGCGACCCTCGAACTGGTCCGCAAGGTAGGTTATGCACAGGCTTATTCGTTCAAATATTCGACCCGCCCGGGCACGCCCGGAGCCGATCTGCCGGACCAGGTTCCGGAGGACGTAAAGACCGAAAGGCTTGCGCGGCTGCAGGATTTGCTGCTTCGGCAGCAACATGAATTTGCCCGCTCCTTGATCGGCGAGACAATCGACCTACTTCTGGAGAAGCCGGGACGGTTGCCGGGACAGCTGATCGGACGCTCTCCATGGCTGCAGTCTGTGAATGTTGATGCAAAGTCATCGCAAATCGGTGACATTATAAATGTACGAATCACCGCAGCCGGCCCAAACAGCTTGTTTGCCGAGGTGGCAGAGAGTTAGAGTGAGGGCCTGATACCTGATCGAGCAGGAGCCTTATCGCTTGAACGCACAAGAAGTGATTTCTTCACCTTCGCGCAACACCCGAACCGCTGCGACCGACGCCAATCACTTCATCTTGACGTTCGAGAACAATCGCTTCGCCAGCGAACTGTTCGGTCAATTCGATCAGCACCTGAAATTGCTGGAGCAGCGTCTTCATATCGACGCGCGGGCCCGCGGAAACTCCGTATCCATCTCAGGTGATCTGGTCGCCACCAATCAGGCGCGCAGGGCTCTCGATTTCCTCTATGCCCGGCTTCAGAGCGGCGGCACGGTGGAAATTTCCGATGTGGAAGGGGCTATCCGCATGGCGGTTGCCGCCGATGATCAGCTGTCTCTGCCGACGATGGAGCGCAAGGCCAAGCTGACCATGGCGCAGATCTCCACGCGCAAGAAGACGATCGCTGCTCGTACGCCGACACAGGACGCCTATATGCGGGCGCTGGAACGCTCCGAACTGGTCTTCGGCGTTGGTCCGGCCGGTACCGGCAAGACCTATCTCGCCGTGGCGCACGCCGCCCAGTTGCTGGAGCGCGGTCTGGTCGATCGCATTGTGCTGTCCCGCCCGGCTGTTGAAGCCGGTGAACGTCTTGGCTTCCTGCCCGGCGACATGAAGGAAAAGGTCGATCCGTATCTGCGGCCGCTCTATGACGCCCTCTACGACATGATCCCGGGCGACAAGGTGGAGCGGGCAATCACCGCCGGCGTCATCGAAATCGCGCCGCTGGCCTTCATGCGTGGCCGTACGCTTTCCAACGCTGCCGTCATCCTCGACGAGGCCCAGAACACCACGTCGATGCAGATGAAGATGTTCCTGACCCGTCTCGGCGAAAATGCCCGGATGATCGTGACGGGCGACCCGAGCCAGGTGGACTTGCCGCGTGGCGTGACTTCCGGTCTGGTCGAGGCTCTGCAGATCCTCAAGGGGGTCGAGGGTGTTTCGGTCGTGCGCTTCAAGGATGTCGATGTCGTGCGCCATCCTCTGGTCGGACGTATTGTAAAGGCTTATGATGCCCAGTATGCGGTGCACGAGGAAAGCGAAAAGATCGACCGTTGAGGTCGAAACGGCACCCTATGCAGTTACTGGACATACAGATCTCGATTGAAACGGAAGGCTGGCCAACGGAAGAGGTGCTGGAGGTCATGGCCTCCCGTGTGCTCGGCATGGCGGCGGATTTCCTGCGCGACGAGGAAAAGCAGCCCTTCCCCGGCATGCCGGTGGAGGTCTCGCTGGTCTTCTGCGACGACGATACCATTCAGGATATCAACGCAGAATGGCGCAACCAGGACAAGCCGACCAACGTGCTGTCCTTTCCGGCGTTCCCCCTCGTGCCGGGCGGTAAGCCCGGCCCGATGCTGGGCGATATCATCATCGCGCGCGAAACCGTGGCGCGCGAAGCGGCCGATCTCGGCAAGAGCTTCGAGGAGCACCTGACGCATCTTATGGTGCATGGTTTCCTGCATCTCTTCGGTTATGATCACATGGAAGTGCAGGAGGCGGAAAGAATGGAGTCGCTTGAGACTCGCATTTTGGCGTCACTTGGCTTATCTGATCCCTATGCGGGGCAGGACCCGCTTTGATAGTCAGGACCAATGAACGATTTTTCGACGAAAGTGGCCGCAGAGGCCGATGAAGGGTCGGAGGGTTCCTCTTCGGACGAAGGCAGTAGTCCTTCGCGGCCGGAGACGCCCGGCCGACAACGTAACTCGATCTGGGCACGTGCCGTCCGCATCCTGAAGCCGAGCCAGGCATCCAGCCTGCGAGAGGATCTGACGGATGCGTTGAAGGAAGACGCCTCCTCCAGCGATGCGTTTACTCCCGATGAACGAGCGATGTTGAACAACATCCTCCGCTTCCGCGAAGTTCGCGTCGAGGATGTCATGGTGCCGCGCGCCGATATCGAGGCCGTGGACCATAATGTCAGCATCGGCGAGCTGATGACCATCTTCGAGGTTTCCGGCCGCTCGCGCATGCCGGTCTACAGCGAGACGCTCGATGACCCGCGCGGCATGGTGCATATCCGCGATCTTCTCTCCTATGTGACGAAACAGGCTCGCAACAAGCGACGCAACGGATCGGCACAGACTGCTGCCGACGCGGCGGTGAAGGCTGAAAAGTCGGCGCGTGGCGCGAAGGCCGATTTCGATCTTGGCCGCGTGGATCTTTCCAAGACCGTAGCCGAGGCCGGGATCGTGCGTTCGATCCTTTTCGTTCCGCCCTCGATGCTGGCCTCCGATCTCCTGAGCCGCATGCAGGCGGCCCGTACCCAGATCGCGCTGGTCATCGATGAATATGGCGGTACCGATGGCCTCGTTTCCCATGAGGACATCGTCGAGATGGTCGTCGGCGACATCGACGACGAGCATGACAACGACGAAGCCATGTTCACGCGAACCTCTGACGACGTGTTCGTTGCCGATGCGCGTGTGGAACTGGAGGAAATCGCCGAGGCTATCGGCAACGACTTCGATGTCCGCGACCAGATCGATGAGGTCGATACGCTCGGCGGGCTGCTCTTCTCCGCTCTCGGTCGGATTCCGGTCCGTGGCGAGGTCGTGCAGGCCCTGCCGGGCTTCGAATTCCTGATCCTCGATGCCGACCCACGCCGCATCAAGCGGATACGGATCACCCGCAAGCGCCCGCAGGCACGGCGACGCGTCAAGGTCGATACGGATGGGGTGGCGACGGTGAAGGCGAACGGCTCTCTGCCGGCCACGGAAGCGTCGGCGACCGACAACAGCGTCGCATCCTGAGCCTTCTGCCGTCAATCCGCGGGACAAGTCTTCCGAATTTTGGAAGACTGCCCCCGTCGTGATTCGCGCGGCGTAAGGCAAGGAGAACCCATGGAGAGACTGGCGGGCAGGATCATGCTGCTCTGGGGTGCCAGACGAGCGCTGCTGGCGATTTTCGCCGGCGCAATCGGAGCTTTGGCATTGCCACCGGTGGGTTTCTTCGCGGCGCTCTTCGTCTCGTTCACGCTGCTCGTCTGGCTGATGGATGGAGCCACCGGCAATCCTGACAAGAGCCACTCCTGGGGCCTGCGCTCTGCCTTCCTGACGGGTTGGCTTTTCGGCTTCGGCTATTTCGTCGCCGGGCTATGGTGGCTTGGCAGCGCCCTGCTTGTGGAGGCGGATGAATTTGCCTGGGCGCTTCCGCTGGCGATCCTCGGATTGCCGGCGGTGCTTGCCATCTTCTACGGTCTTGCGACGGTCGTCGCCCGCCTTCTATGGTCAGATGGCTGGGGTCGCCTCGCAGCGCTCGCCGCCGGCTTCGGGTTGGCGGAATGGCTGCGCGGCTTCGTTGCGACCGGGTTTCCGTGGAATGCCATCGGCTATGGCGCGATGCCCATCCCGGTGATGATGCAGTCGGCCCATGTCATCGGCGTGCTTGGCGTCACGACGCTGGCCGTCTTCGTTTTTTCGGCTCCCGCGCTGATCGGCACGCGCAAGGGCATCGTGCCGGGCCTGACGATTGCCGGCCTGCTGTTTGCCGCTCACCTGGGATATGGTGCCTGGCGCCTGCTTTTGCCGCCCGATACCGGTTCGGCAACCAGCCTGAACATCCGGATGGTGCAGCCTGCCATCGACCAGGCGAAGAAGATCGAGAACGTCGAGCGCATCGAGATCTTCAACGAGCATCTTGCGCTATCCGCCAAGCCCCCTGCGCCCGGAAAGCCAAGGCCCGATATCATCGTCTGGCCGGAGACCTCGATACCCTTCATCCTGACCGAAAATCCCGATGCACTGGCCCGTATCGGCGACATGCTGCAGGATGGTCAGGTTCTGATCACGGGGGCGGTCCGTTCGGAGGATCGCGGAGCAGGGCACGCCCCTCGTTATTACAACTCGGTCTACATGATCGACGACAAGGGGCAGATCCTTGCCGCTTCCGACAAGGTGCATCTGACGCCTTTCGGCGAATACGTACCCTATGAGGATATCCTGCGGCGTGTCGGCTTCGACAATGTGATCAGTCTGCCGGGCGGCTTTTCCGCAGCCTCCAGCCGCTCTCCGCTGGCGCTTCCTTCCGGGGTGAGCCTCTATCCGTTGATCTGCTACGAGGTCATTTTCCCGAATGAATGGATGGATGATCTGGGTAAGGCCGGGGTCCTGCTGAACATTACCAATGACGCTTGGTTCGGTTCGACGCCCGGGCCGTATCAGCACTTCCTGCAGGCCCGGATCAGGGCCGTGGAGACCGGTCTCCCCTTGGTTCGGGACGCAAATAATGGCATATCTGCAGTTGTTGACCCCTATGGGCGCATCCTTTCCGGGCTGACGTTGAATTCCCGAGGTGTCATCGATTCAACCATAAGTGTGGAATCGGCGGCTGACGGCAGCAGAAATTTGATAAAAAGCAACTTTTGGTATGTGTTTCTTGGCATTGCATTGGTAGCAATGATTTCACGCGCAGGTTTTGTTTTCGGAAAGAATTGACCGAAAACCCCTAAAATTGCATAGTGCAAATGATCGTAAGTCTCTACGTAAGCTCACTGTTCCGTGATTGCGAATACAACGTGTCGTTATGGCCGTTGGAGTGATAAGGGTTATGGTCGTTATGCCAACATCATCAGGGTCAAGATATGATCGAGAATAAGAAGAAGCCGAACCCGATCGACATCCATGTGGGTAGTCGGATTCGCCTTCGCCGTACAATGCTGGGCATGAGCCAGGAGAAGCTGGGCGAAAGCCTCGGCATCACGTTCCAGCAGATTCAGAAATACGAGAAGGGCACCAACCGTGTCGGCGCGAGCCGTCTGCAGAATATTTCCAGTATTCTCAACGTCCCGGTTTCCTTCTTCTTCGAAGACGCCCCCGGCGAGCAGTCTGCCGGTCCGACGGGCATGGCGGAAGCATCGAGCTCCAACTACGTGGTTGACTTCCTCTCCTCCTCGGAAGGCCTCCAGCTCAACCGAGCCTTCGTCAAGATTTCCGACCCCAAGGTTCGTCGCAAGATCGTGGATCTGGTGAAGGCGCTTGCCGCAGAAGCAGATGCCGACTGAGCTTGACTTCAGTCGTCTTGAAGAGAGCGGCCTTGAGGCCGCTTTTTTTCTGTCCGCGCTATCGGATTGCTCACATAAAGATATATTTATGTCGTTGTGCGCTTGTTTTTCGGCAACGAACTGACTAACAAGAGCATGGCTTGTTCTTTGAGGGGAATCCCGAATGCGCGCTAATTATCTCTTCACCAGTGAATCCGTTTCCGAAGGTCATCCGGACAAGGTCTGCGACCGTATCTCCGATGAAATCGTGGACCTCGTTTATCGCGAAGCCGCCAAGACCGGCGTCGATCCCTGGACCGTCCGTATCGCATGCGAGACCCTGGCAACCACCAATCGCGTGGTGATCGCCGGCGAAGTCCGCCTGCCGGTCAGCCTTCTGAAGAAGGACAAGGACGGTTCCGTGGCCAAGGACGCCTATGGCGATCCGGCGGTGAACCCGGCGAAGTTCAAGGCCGCTGCGCGCAAGGCCATCAAGGATATCGGTTACGAACAGGACCGGTTCCACTGGAAGAAGGTGAAGATCGACGTTCTGCTGCATGCGCAGTCGGCCGATATCGCCCAGGGCGTCGACAAGGCTGCCGACCACGGCAACAGCGAAGGCGCTGGCGACCAGGGCATCATGTTCGGTTACGCCTGCCGCGAAACCCCGGACCTCATGCCGGCTCCGATCTATTATTCGCACAAGATCCTTCAGCTTCTCGCCGCCGCCCGCAAGAAGGGTGAGGGTGACGCCGGCAAGCTCGGCCCTGACGCCAAGAGCCAGGTGACCGTGCGCTATGTCGACGGCAAGCCGTCGGAAGTCGACTCGATCGTTCTCTCCACCCAGCATCTCGACGAAAGCTGGGATTCGGCCAAGGTTCGTTCGGTTGTCGAGCCCTACATCCGCGAAGCTCTCGGCGACCTCAAGATCGCCGACGATTGCAAATGGTACGTCAATCCGACCGGCAAGTTCGTCATCGGCGGCCCGGATGGTGACGCTGGCCTCACCGGTCGCAAGATCATCGTCGACACCTATGGTGGCGCGGCTCCCCACGGCGGCGGTGCATTCTCGGGCAAGGACACCACCAAGGTCGACCGTTCCGCTGCTTACGCTGCGCGTTACCTTGCGAAGAACGTCGTGGCTGCCGGCCTTGCCGATCGTTGCACCATCCAGATTTCCTATGCCATCGGCGTTGCCCAGCCGCTGTCGATCTATGTCGACCTGCATGGCACCGGCAAGGTAACGGAAGACGCGGTCGAAGCCGCCATCCGCAAGACCATGGACCTGTCGCCGAGCGGCATCCGCCGTCATCTCGACCTGAACCGCCCGATCTATGCCAAGACATCGGCCTATGGTCACTTCGGCCGCAAGGCGGGTCGCGATGGTTCCTTCTCCTGGGAGCGCCTCGACCTCGTCAAGCCGCTCAAGGACGCCATCAAGGGTTGATCCTGGAATGACGCCGACCGAACGACGCAGCCGCGCGACCGAAGCCTTTTTCGGTCGCCGCAAGGGAAAACCTCTCCGCGAGCTTCAGGTCGAGCGCATGACGCACCTGCTGCCGGAACTCCGTGTCGAGCCACAGGGCCCGGCGCTGGAGAATCTGGCTGATCTCTTTCCGACGCAGGTCGAGCGGCTGCGTCTGGAAATCGGTTTCGGCGGCGGTGAGCACCTCGTGCATCGCGCCGGCGAAAACCCTCAGACCGGTTTTATCGGTGTCGAACCTTTCGTGAATTCCATGGCCAAGCTTCTGGCCGAGGTCGAGGCGAAGGAACTCCGCAATATCCGCGTCTATGACGATGATGCGACGCAATTGCTGGACTGGCTGCCGGCAGCATCGTTAGATCAGATCGATCTGCTTTATCCCGATCCCTGGCCGAAGAAGAAGCACTGGAAGCGCCGGTTCGTTTCCCAGGTGAACCTTGACCGGTTTCATCGCGTGCTGAAGCCAGGCGGGCTGTTCTGCTTCGCCTCGGATATCGATACCTATGTCAACTGGACGTTGATCCATTGCCGGGATCACGGCGGTTTTGCCTGGACGGCGCGCAATCGCGCCGACTGGATCACGCCTTTTGCCGGATGGCCCGGCACGCGTTACGAGGCGAAAGCCAAGCGTGAAGGCCGGTCCTCGGCCTATCTCACTTTCCGCAAAATCTGACGATCAGTGCAGGCTGACCGTTTTCAGGTCGTCCTCGGCCGCCTTGTAGAAGGTGCTTGACCGATTGTCGGTCAGCAGAATCGGCGTGCCATCGGCACCGAACAGGGCCCAAAGGTCGAGGCTGGGGTCGATATCAGGAGCTTCGGGAAAGCAGCGCGTCACTTCTTCGGAGCGCATTTTTCTGATGTAACCGACCTCACCGGAGCCCAGATGGGCAAGTTCGTTCTGGGTCAGTCGTGCGTTTGCTTCTCTCAATAACATTCCCGTTCCTCCACCGAATGAGGGAGCTACGGCACTTCGGCCGTTAGGCTCTATACTGAAGCGGAAATGTTAATTTTCCTTTCCTCCTGTGCCCGTTCGGGACGGATGAGGTAGATCGAAAGCAGCCCGTTACGCAGATGCGCGCGCTCCACATCCATGCCTTCATCGAGCAGAAAAAGGCGCTGAAACTGCCGTGCGGCGATCCCCCGGAAGAGAAAGATCGTCTCCTCCCGATCGGCGTGCCGTCCGCGAATGAGAAGCTCCCGTCCCTGCTGGATGATCTCCAGCTCTTCCTCGGAAAAGCCTGCAACAGCGAGCGTGATGCGCAGCCGTTCGGTCGTATCGGCGGATGGGTCGAGCAAGCGTTCGATGTTGAACGGAGGATAGCCTTCGCCGGCGCGCCCATTTCTGGGGCCGGTTCGATGCACCGTTTCGAAGCCTACGGGCAGGGCCTGGTCGGGTGGTCTCGTGCGGCTCATCGTGATCCTTCAACGGCGGCATCGGGGTAGTCTTCCGCCAATACGGTTTCGCTGGTTTATATGGGATCGCCTTCCCCTGCGTGCAAGCCGGCTTACCCTTGACAAAGGCCAATGCCGGGCGCATCTGGCCGACCTTGGAAATCAGGACGAAGACATGACCGAACGCAGAAAGATCATCATAGACACGGACCCCGGCCAGGACGACGCTGCCGCGCTGTTTCTTGCCTTCGCAAGCGGCGAGGAACTGGAGGTTCTCGGCATCACCACCGTCGCGGGCAATGTTCCGCTGCGGCTGACGAGCCGCAATGCGCGCATCATCTGCGAGCTTTGCGGACGCACGGACGTCCCGGTCTATGAAGGCGCTGACCGCCCGATCGAGCGCAAGCTGGTGACCGCCGAGCACGTACACGGCAAGACCGGCCTTGATGGCGCCGAACTCGCCGAGCCGACCATGACGGTTCAGCCGCAGCATGCCGTGGACTTCATCGTCGAGACGCTGCGCCGCGAACCCGCTGGAAGCGTTACCCTATGCACCCTCGGCCCTCTGACGAACGTCGCTCTCGCCTTGAAGAAGGCTCCCGACATCGCGCCACGCGTTCGCGAACTGGTGATGATGGGTGGCGGCTTCTTCGAAGGTGGCAACATCACCCCCGCTGCCGAGTTCAACATCTATGTGGACCCCCAGGCGGTCGAACTTGTGTTCGGCGCCGGGATCCCGATAGTCATGATGCCGCTGGACGTGACCCACCAGCTCCTGACGACCAAGGCGCGCGTAGCAAGAATCGCTGCGATCGCCAGCCGCCCCGCGCAGGTCATGGTGGAATGGCTGCAGTTCTTCGAGCGCTTCGATGAAGAGAAATACGGCTCCGATGGCGGCCCGCTGCATGACCCGACGGTCATCGCCTACCTGCTCAAGCCGGAACTCTTCTCCGGGCGCCGCTGCAATGTCGAGATCGAGACCCAGTCTGAACTGACCATGGGGATGACCGTGGTCGACTGGTGGAGGGTTTCCGGTCGAGAGCCAAACGTTCAGGTCATGCGCAACGTCGATGCCGACGGTTTTTTCGACCTGCTGATCGAACGGTTCGCCCGCCTCTGATCCACACCGTTACCAACAATGGAAAAGGGCCGCCGAATTGCTTCGGCGGCCCTTGTCGTTCTTGGGTTATTTCCCTCAGAATTCCTGCCAGTCGTCGGCAGCTGCAGCGACTGCCGCATTGCCGGAAGCTGCGCGCCGCGGCGTGGCCTTGTAGGCCGGAGCCGGGGAAGCGGCCGGACGCTGCACCGGTGCGCGCATCGTCTGGACCGCGGCCTGCAGGGCCGCGACAGGGTTCTGCACACCCGAGACCGAGAAGCGGGAGACCAGCGTCTTCAGGTTTTCCGACTCGTTCTTCAGGGTCATGCTGGCAGCCGTGGTTTCCTCGACCATCGCGGCGTTCTGCTGGGTCACCTGGTCCATCTGGTTGACGGCCGAGTTGATCTCCTTGAGGCCCGAAGCCTGTTCGCTGGCCGAAGCCGAGATCTGGCGGATCAGGTCGTTGATCTGCATGACCTGTTCGGCGATCTTGTGCAGCGTCTGGCCGGCCTGACCGACGAGTTCCACGCCGTCCTTGACCTGCGCGCCGGAGGTGTTGATCAGCGTCTTGATCTCCTTAGCGGCGTTGGCGGATCGCTGGGCGAGCTCGCGAACTTCCTGAGCGACGACCGCAAAGCCCTTGCCGGCTTCGCCCGCACGCGCTGCCTCGACGCCGGCGTTGAGCGCCAGAAGGTTGGTCTGGAAGGCGATTTCGTCGATCACGCCGATGATGCGCGAGATTTCCTGAGAGGACTGGGCTATGCCATGCATGGAGGCAACGGCCTTCTGCACCACTTCGCCGGATTTCTCTGCATCCTGGCAGGCAAGGTTGACCGTGGTCGCCGCCGTGTTGGCATTGTCGGCGCTGGCGTTGACCTGCTCGGTAAGCTCGTTGAGCGCCGCTGCGGTTTCTTCCAGACTTGCCGCCTGCTGTTCGGTGCGCTTCGAAAGATCGGCTGCGCTGTCGGCGATTTCGCCGGAGCCGGAGCCGATATTGACCACGCTGGCATTGACCGCATCGATCGTGCCTTCGAGGCTTGCCAGCGCCGCATTGAAGTCGCGCTTCAGGCCGGCATATTCGCCGGGGAAGTCGTCGGAGATGCGGTATCCGAGGTTGCCCTGCGAAAGCTGGGAAAGACCGGTGCCGAGAACGGCGACCACATGCTGCTGGACATTTGCTGTTTCGCTGCGCTCCTGTTCGGAACGACGGCGTTCATCATCGGCTGCATTGCGATGACGTTCGGCCTCGGCGGCAACGGTGCGGCTGTCGGCGAGACGATGGCGGAAGCCTTCGAGCGCCTTGGCAACCAGCCCGAGTTCGTCGGCGCGGTCCTGGCCGTTCACGGCGGTGTTGTATTCGCCCTGGCTCAGGCGGTCGACGTCGGCGACCAGGCTATGGAGCGGCTTCTGGGCGAAGGTACGCACTGCGAAGAACAGGGCGGTCATGACGGCGCCGAGCACGAGGAGGCCGGCAAGGATCATGGTGAAGGTCTGGGCTTCCACGGCGGCGCCGGTCGCGCTGTGCGGAATATCGATGATGACGGCCCAGTTGGTGTTCACGCCCGGAACGGCGAACGGATAGATGAGGCGGTCGAAACCTTCCTGTCCTTCAGCCTGAAGGTTGGAAAGAAGCTCCGACTTGTTGGAGGAAAGGGCGGCCTTGAGAGCGTCGGCACCGGTACCTTCATAAGGCTTCATCATCAGGTCGTCCGAAGGCGCAACCAGCCACTGACCCGCCTGGGCGACCAGCAGGACGCGGCCCGTTTCGAAGGGACGAAGTGCCTTGAGCTTTTCGGAAAGCGACGACAGCGAAATGTCGACGCCGGTGACGCCGATCAGCTTGTCGCCGGAGAATACCGGATAGCCGATGGAAGTCATCGCGACCGGGATGTCGGTGTCCTGCGTCATGTAGGGAGCGGTGATCGCGCCCTTGCCGCTTGCCTTGGCCAGCGCATACCATTCCGCGCTGTAATCGTTCTTGAAGGTCGAGAACTGGATCTTGCCGTTACGGTCCTTCGACCAGTAGGGGGTAAAGACGCCGTTGTCGTTCGCACCGAGTTCCGTATTGCCGACAATCTCTTCCTGCTGGCCGTCGAAGGCCTTGATTTCCTCGCAGAACCAGCTGCCGAAGGCGAAGGGATTCTGGTCGACATTGGCCTTCAGGAGGTTGATTGCGCCCTTGCGGTCGAAGCTATGTTCGGAGTGGCCGCGGCTGATGACGCCGGACATGGTCCGGGCAGCGCTTGCCAGCTCGGCGATGTCGCTTGCGACGCCGTTGGCGATTGCCTTCGCTTCCGAATTTGCCTGATCCATGGTCAGGCCGGAGACGCGGCTTCGGGTTTCCGAAATCAGGATGAAGTTGGAGAGAAAGAGGACGACGGCGATCGCAGCGCCGGTGACGATCAGCAGTTTCGCGGCAATGGAGCGCGAGATGAAATGGAACATGGGGACCTCGAAAGAGACCGGGGGTTCTCGGAACAGCGGGGAGATTTCGGCGCCATCATGGTGCACGCGTGCGTCCGATATCATCTCGGAACACACTCAATGGCTAAGAAGCTATGCGGCAATGTTTAACGGTCGTTGAAGAACCGACCGTTTTTCTTGTTACCCGTGCGGTCTGCCCCTGCCCGGCTTCAAGGTCTAGATTCTGCTTGCGACCTCGGCGGCGAGCGGGATCGAGGGTTGTGCGCCTGCCTTCAGGCAGGCAAGCGAGCCGGCGACCGCAGCGCGGCGAAGCGCTGCTTCGAAATCCAGGCCCTGGTCAAGGCTTGCGGCGATGTAGCCGCAGAAGGTGTCACCGGCACCCACCGTATCGACCGGTGTGATCTCAAGTCCCTTGGTGCGGTAGAATTTGCCGTCGCGCGCGGCGATGACGCCATCGGCGCCAAGCGTGACGATCAGCGTCTGGCTGGTCTCGGAATGAAGGCGCAGCAGGGCCTTTTCACGCTCGTCGGCGCTCATGCCGTCCTGGCCGGCAAGCCGCTCGAACTCGGTTTCATTGGCAACGGCGATATCGGCCATCCGCCCGAGCCGGGCGGCATCCGTTGTCAGGGGCGCGATATTGATGATCGTGGTGATGCCTTTCGTCTTGGCGGAGGTCAGGGCCTGCTCGACGGCCGGAGCCGGAACTTCGAGCTGCAGCATGAGGGTGTCGCCGGCTTTCATGCCGCCAACAGCCGTCAGGGCATCCTCGGTCGTTACCGTGCCGTTTGCGCCGGGAACGACCACGATCATGTTTTCGCCGTCACCGCCGACGACGATCAGCGCCGTGCCCGTGGGTTCCGTTACGTGCTTGACGGTCGAAAGATCGGCCCCGGCATCCTTGAGAAGATGCAGTGCGGGTTCGGCAAACTGGTCTGCGCCGACAGCCCCGACCATTCGCACCTGAGAGCCTGCCCGCTGCGCCGCAAGTGCCTGATTGGCGCCCTTGCCGCCGGCCGCTGTCGAGAAGCTGGTGCCGCCGATGGTTTCGCCGGGCTTGGGCAGCCGCGGGCTCGTGGCGATGAGATCCATGTTGATGGAGCCGAATACCGTGATCATAGAACTGTCGTCCTCCGTTCCGGCGCTTCTTTTGGACGAATTGCTCAGTCCTCGTCAACAACCCTGAGCTTGAGAAAACCCGTGCGGCTTTCAACGGCCTTGCCGGAGGCTGCTTCGCTCTCCTCTTCCTTCGCTCCTCCGGCCGCTTCGAACTCCATCGCTTCGATCCGCGCACCGCGCTTGTTCAGCTTGTCCGCAGAGGTCAGGATCATGTCGACATCCCGTTGCGCCGCGAGGAAATGGCCCTGAAGCTTTCTTGTCCGTTCGTCGAGACGGGCGAGATCTTCCATGAGGTGTACCACCTCGCCCTGAATGAGATGTGCCTGTTCCCGCATCCGCTGGTCTTTCAGCACGGCCTGGATCACCTGGATGGAGAGCATCAGCAGCGACGGCGAAACGATGACGACCCGCTGCCTGTGAGCCTTCTGCACCACGGCCTCGAAGTTCTCGTGGATTTCGGCGAAGACCGATTCCGACGGGACGAACAGGAAGGCCATGTCCTGCGTCTCGCCGGTGATGAGGTATTTTTCGGCGATATCGCGGATATGCACTTCGATGTCCCGGCGGAATTGCTGGCCGGCCGCTTTCTTGAGTTCGGGTGTCCCTGCTTCCCGGATGGCATTCCACGCCTCCAGCGGAAACTTCGCATCCACCACCAGCGGCGGCGCGCCATTGGGCATGCGGATGGTGCAGTCCGGCCGATAACCGTTCGAAAGGGTCGGCTGGAAGCTGTAGGCGCCCATCGGCAGTCCGTCGGCGACGATCGTTTCCATGCGGGATTGCCCGAAGGCGCCTCGCGTCTGCTTGTTGGAGAGAATGGCCTGCAGCCCGACCACATCCTTGGCGAGCGACTGAATGTTGTTCTGAGCTGCATCGATGACCGCCAACCGCTCCTGCAGGCGGCGCAGGTTCTCGTGCGTCGACCTGGTCTGTTCGCTGATCGTCGCGCCGATCCGGTGCGTCATGCCGTCCAGTCGCTGGCTGATCGTCTGGTTGAGTTCTGCCTGCCGGTTGCCGAAGACCTCGGACATTGCGGCAAGCCGGCCCTGCATTTCCGACTGCACCCGCAGCATTTCGGAAAGTCTTGCTTCGGCGGCGGCCTCACGCCTTGTCGCCTCCAGTTCGTGTTCGGCACGCATCCGCCCGGCCCGCCGCATGGAGAACACCAGAAGGACAATGATTGCGAGCGCTAGTACTCCGCCGATGATGGTGACGGTGGTCGAAGTTGGGGAGGTGATGCCCAGGCCAAGAAGTGAAGTGTCGATCTTGTTCATGGTTTGATCCTAGCAGATTCCGATCCATGCGATAGATCAAATCGGGAACAAAGCGAAATGGGACGAGCTTTGGCAGGTTCGAAGGCTTTAGGCTGCGCAGTTTTTCGGCAGGCGGTCTGCGTAGAAATGGGGACGCCTGCCTGAACCAAAAAAAGTATGAAATTTCAGGTATTGTGCAACGCAATGTTTACCATTGCAGTATTTTATAAAATTCTAAATGTAAGATCCGAAGCGCCTGCCGCGCAAGTCATTTCCAAGCTGGGGTTAATAATGATGCAAGTGGATGAAAGAGACGCGCTGGCGGCGCGCCTGAACTTTCTTGGCCTTGACGATAAGGCGAAGAATACCCTGCGCAAACTGGCCCCTTCGATCAGGAAGAATATTGGTTCGGCGCTCGACGTATTCTACAAGAAAGTGCGCAGCACCCCGGAAACGGCAGCTTTCTTCCGCAACGAAGACCACATACAGGGCGCGAAGAAACGGCAGGAAGGCCACTGGGATGTCGTGGTGAACGCGCAGTATGACGCGCGCTATGTCGAGGGTGTCGTTGCCGTCGGCAAGGCCCATGCCCGTATCGGTCTCGAACCCCGCTGGTACATCGGTGGTTACGCGCTACTCGCGGAGCAGCTGATCCATGCCGTGATCCGTGAACGTTGGCCGACGCGCTTTGCCCGCAAGGAAGCCCAGACACTTGCCGAGGAAGTGGGCGTGCTGGTCAAGGCCGCACTTCTGGACATGGACTATTCCATCACCGTCTATCTCGATATTCTGTCGGCTGAACGCAAAGCGGCGGACGAGGCCCGCATCAAGACGGAGCAGGAGCAGGCGGTTGCGCTTGCTGCCCTCAGCGACGTGCTGACCAAGCTCGCCGGCGGTGATCTGGAAGCCAAGCTGCCAAGCGACCAGCCGCCGAATTTCGTCGGAATGGCCTCTGACTACAATACGTCCGTCGAGAAGCTTCGTGCGACCATCGGGACCGTGCGGAGTGCGGCGGAGGAGATCCTGCGCTCGACCACGGCGATTTCGAATGCATCGGATGAGCTTGCCCAGCGCACCGAGCAGCAGGCCGCGGGGCTGGAGCAAAGCACGGCGGCGCTGCATGAACTGACGCAGAATGTCACGCTGAGCGCAGAAGGCGCGCAGAAGGCGGCAAAGGTCGTCGGCTATGCCCTCGACGAGGCGCGAGCCTCCGGCAATGTCGTGATGAATGCCGTGGCCGCCATGGGCGCGATCGAGAAGTCTTCAGACGGCATCTCCAAGATCATCGGCGTGATCGACGAGATCGCCTTCCAGACCAACCTGCTGGCGTTGAACGCCGGTGTCGAAGCGGCCCGCGCCGGAGAGGCCGGTCGTGGCTTCGCGGTGGTGGCGCAGGAAGTGCGCGAACTCGCCCAGCGTTGCGCAAGCGCGGCCAAGGAAATCAAGGGCCTCATCTCGCAGAGCTCCACCCAGGTCGAGACTGGCGTCGGGCTTGTCAACAATGCTGGTGAGGCGCTCGACAAGATCATCGAACGTATCGGCGAGATCAACGGCATCGTGGCTGGGATTGCCTCGGCTGCCGCGGACCAGTCGAGCGGTCTCCATGAAGTGAACACCGCGGTCGGCGGCATGGACACGATCACCCAGAAGAACGCGGCGATGGTGCAGGAGACCTCGGGCCAGACGGCCACCCTGCGGGAAGAGGTTGAACGGCTCGTCACGGCGCTGCGCGGTTTCCGGTCGCGCGACGAGCATGAGGCTGGCCAGTCTCACTCCTCCAGGCGGATCGAAGACGTTCTTGCCCATCGCAGGGCGGGTTGATTTCGGAAGTGAAGATGAGCGCGGCACCGTGTCGCGCTCTTGGAATTCGTCAATTTTAAATGGCGCCTGTTCATCGGTCGTTTAGGATTTTCACGAATGCTCATCTCATATTGGATGACATTCACGAGTTTCCTTCGGGAGGCTCGAAAATCGTGGCGAGACAATGAGCATAGATACCGACGACAATCTTTCCGAGCGCCTTGCTTTCCTCGAACTGGACCAGAAGACCTGTCGTACGCTGAGCTCGCTGCGGCCGACGCTGTCGGAAATCATCGGCGGCGCGCTCGACAAGTTCTATGCGAAGATTGCCGCGACACCGAAGCTCAAGCGTTTCTTCAGCGACAAGGCGCACATGGATGCGGCCAAGAACGCCCAGATCGGCCATTGGGAAAAGCTGTCCAGCGGCAAGTTCACCGCCGACTACGTCAAGGGGGTAACCGCCGTCGGCAATGCGCATGCCCGGATCGGCCTGGAGCCCCGCTGGTATATCGGCGGCTATTCCATGCTGATGACCGAGCTGGTTTCCGGCGTGTTGAAGAAGCATTGGCCCTTTCCGTTCGGCAAGCGCCACGCCGATGCCCTGAGCGAGAAGCTCGGCGCGCTCATCAAGGCCTCCATGCTGGACATGGACTATTCCATCTCGGTCTATCTCGACGCTCTCGAAGAGAAGCGCCGCAAGCTCGAGCAGGACCGTGAGCGTTTCGAGGCCGACCAGCGTCTTGCCATGGACCACCTCCGCAAGGGGCTGGAAGCGCTGGCGCGTGGCGATTTCGAGACCAAGATGTCGACCGATCTGCCGGAAAATTTCAAGGAAATGGCCGGGCATTACAACGAGACGATCGTGCGCCTGAGCGCTTCCTTCGCTTCCATCCGGCGAACCTCGGAAGAAATCCTCGACGGAACCGAAACCATCGCCAAGGCTTCCGACGAGATCTCCGTGCGCACTTCCAAGCAGGCCGCCGGCATTCAGGAGAGCTCGACGGCCCTGCAACAGCTTTCGGTGAGTGTCAGCCAAACGGCGTCCAACGCGCAGCGCGCTTCGCAGGCGGTGAACGAGGCCCAGCAGCAGGCGCGCACCTCCGGCGAGGTCGTGTCCAGCGCGATCTCGGCCATGGCAGAAATCGAAAAATCCTCCGCCGAGATTTCGAAGATCATCGGCGTCATCGACGAGATTGCCTTCCAGACAAACCTTCTGGCGCTGAATGCCGGTGTCGAGGCAGCTCGCGCCGGTGATGCCGGCAAGGGCTTTGCCGTCGTTGCGCAGGAAGTGCGTCAGCTCGCGCAGCGCACCGCCGATGCCGCCAAGGAGATCAAGCGACTGATTTCCCAGAGCTCGGATCAGGTGAACGAAGGCGTCGGCCTCGTCTCAAACACGGGGACTGCTCTCGGAGACATCATCTCGCGCATCGACGCCGTGCATGCCATCGTCTCTGACATTGCCGGTGCCGCAAAGGATCAGGCGACCGGTCTCAGCGAAGTCAATCAGGCGACGCACAGCATCGACATGCTGACCCACGAGAACAGCGCGATGGTCGAGCAGACCTCGGCGGAAAGCCAGCGTCTTCGCAACGAGGTGGCCGGTTTGGTCCAGTTGCTCGGTGAAATTCGCGTTCACGACAGTTCGGCGGAGCGGCACGTCATCCACGCCCGCGCGGCGTAACGGCGCAATCCGTCGCTGAAGCACTCCAAACGCGGGCATGTCCCGCGTTTTTCGATTCCATATGGGAAAAAGATCGGCTATGGGAGGCCATGACCATCAAGCCCCTCATTATCCTTCCCGATCCCCTTCTGCGCCAGGTTTCCGCGTCCGTGGAGCGCGTCGATGACGATGTGCGCCGGCTTGCCGACGACATGTTGGAAACCATGTACGATGCGCCGGGCATCGGGCTTGCCGCGATCCAGGTGGGCGTCGCACGCCGCATGCTGGTGATCGACGTCAGCCGGGAAGGGGAGGAGAAGACGCCGCTCGTCTTCATCAATCCCGAGATCATCAAGAGCTCGGACGAGCGCTCCTCCTATGAAGAGGGCTGCCTGTCGATCCCGGATTATTATGCCGAGGTCGAACGCCCCGCCGTCGTCACCGTCAAGTCGCTCGACCGGGACGGCAAGGAGCAGATCACCGAAGCCGATGGACTGCTGGCGACCTGCCTGCAGCACGAGATCGACCATCTGAACGGCGTGCTGTTCATCGATCACATCTCCCGGCTGAAGCGCGACATGGTGATCAAGAAATTCACCAAGGTAGCCAAGCAGAAGGCGCTCTGAGCCTTCTCATGGTTCGTTGACCGCCTCATCCGGCGGACATGCGTGATCGACGGAGGCTGAGAGGCAATGGCACTGCGCATCATTTTCATGGGAACTCCGGAGTTCTCTGTTGCCACGCTTGAGGCTCTGGCTGCCGCCGGCCACGATATCGTTGCTGTCTACAGCCAGCCGCCGCGGCCCGCCGGTCGCCGCGGGCTCGATCTGCAGAAGTCGCCCGTTCATCTCGCTGCCGAAAAGCTTGGGCTACCTGTCCGCCATCCCCTGAACTTTCGCGCCGAGGAAGACCGCGAGGCTTTCCGCGAACTCGGTGCCGATGTGGCTGTGGTCGTCGCCTACGGGCTGCTCTTGCCGGAAGCGATCCTGACCGGCACCCGTCTCGGGGCCTATAACGGCCATGCATCGCTTCTGCCGCGCTGGCGTGGTGCCGCTCCCATCCAGCGCGCCATCATGGCTGGCGATACCGAGACCGGCATGATGGTGATGAAGATGGACAAGGGGTTAGACACCGGCCCCGTGGCATTGACCCGCAAGGTCGCGATCGATCCCGACATGACATTCGGCGAACTGCATGATCGCCTCCGTGACGCAGGCGCCGACGCCATGGTCGAGGCAATCGCGAAGCTGGAAGCTGGTGACCTCACCAGCTTCCCGCAGGCCGAAGACGGTGTGCTCTATGCCGCAAAGATCGCGAAGGAAGAGACCCGCATAGACTTTGGCAAGCCCGCGACAGACGTTCATAACCACATCCGTGGTCTTGCCCCTTTTCCGGGTGCGTGGTTCGAAATCGAACTGAACGGCAAGCCGGAACGGGTCAAGGTTCTGGGGTCCACATTGGCGGAAGGCACGGGAGCGCCGGGTACGGTGCTCGACGAAACGCTGACGATCGCCTGCGCTTCCGGTGCAGTCAGGCTGACCCGCCTGCAGAAGGCTGGCGGCAAGCCGCTCGATGCCGCCGACTTCCTGCGGGGAACGCCGGTTGCGGCCGGCACGGTGCTTTCCTGATGTCTCGCTTCCGTATGACCGTCGAATATGACGGCACGCCTTATGTCGGCTGGCAGCGGCAGGAAAACGGGCCGTCGGTTCAGGGGGCGCTGGAAGCCGCCGTCCTGTCGCTGACGGGAGAAACAGTGTCCATTCGCGGTGCCGGTAGAACCGATTCCGGCGTTCATGCGCTCGGTCAGGTCATCCATGTCGACCTTTCGCGCGCCTGGGTGCCTCACAAGCTCCGCAACGCGTTGAATGCCCATCTTGCCATGGCGGGAGAGCGTGTCGCCGTACTCGACGTTGCCGCCGTCGATGATGCCTTTGACGCGCGCTTTTCCGCGATCCGCCGCCACTATCTCTACCGCATCATCAGCCGTCCGGCACGTCTGGCGGTGGAGGCGGAGCGTGCCTGGTGGGTGCCGAAGCCGCTCGATTATGAAGCGATGCATGCCGCCGCCCAGACGCTGGTCGGCCATCACGACTTCACCACCTTCCGCTCGGCGCATTGCCAGGCAACGAGCCCGGTTCGCACGCTCGACCGGTTGGATGTAACGAGAACGGGCGAGCTGATCGAGATCCGGGCTTCGGCCCAGAGCTTCCTGCACAATCAGATCCGCTCCTTTGCGGGCACGCTCAAGCTTGCCGGCGCGGGCAAGATGACGCCCGCGGATGTGCGTGCGGCACTCGACGCCCGCGACCGCGCGGCCTGCGGGCCGGTTGCGCCGCCGGAAGGCCTGTTCTTCATGAAGGTGGATTACCCCGGCGACGAATGATCAGCCCGGGAAGACCCCGAGATAGCGTTCCAGCAGTTCCGACAGGATCATCGAAGGCACGAGCAGAACCATGGTGACGGTCGCAATCGTCAGCATGTGATTGCCGAAGACCATCCGGAAGATGCGGAAAAGGCTGACGATGAAGACGAGCATCAGGCCGAGCCAGGCAAAGGCCACCAGCGTGTCGATCGCGGGAACCATCATCATCAACAGGACCAGGGCGGCATAGGCATAGGAAACCGGCACGGCCATCCAGTTGGAAATCGCCACGATCGCCGCGAATTTCTGCCCTATCCCGACCATCCAGCAGAGAAGGCCGACGAGAACCAGCGGCACGACCCAGTTGGCGAATTCCACCAGTGTCAGGCGGAAGAAGAAGACGGCGTCGACATCGGCGCCGGACGGCAGGGTTTCGAGGAAGGCCTTCCGCCACCACAGGAAGGAAATGACGATGGTGGGCAAGGCCCAGACGGCGGCCCAGAAGGACCGCAGCGCGCCGCGGTCGGAAAGATCGAGAAAAGAGAAACCGCGCGGGTCCTGCTTGAACAGGAGCCATAGTCCGGTCAGGTAGGTCTCGACCTCCTTAAGCGACGGCATTCGCAAACCATTGTTCGATGAAGGTGCGGTAGATGCGGGTCAATGTCTCGAGATCCTCTACCGCTACACGTTCATCGACCATGTGCATGGTCTGCCCGACGAGTCCGAACTCCACCACCGGGCAATAGTCCTTGATGAAACGCGCATCCGAGGTTCCGCCTGTCGTTGAAAGCTGCGGCGAAGTGCCGACGATTTTCTCGATTGCATCGGAAAGTGACGCAATCAGGGCGTTGTTGCGGGTCAGGAAGACGTGGCTCGGTCTTTCCGACCAGACGATGTCATAACCGATGGGTTCGCGGCCGGGCCGCAGTGTCGTATCGGCAGCGGCGGCATCGAGACGGCGCAGGATCTCTGCCTGCAGGCTTTCCGCCGACCAGGTGTCGTTGAACCGGATGTTGAACTTGAAGACGGCGCTGGCCGGAATGACGTTGGTCGCGGCATTGCCGACATCGATCGAGGTGACCTCGAGGTTCGACGGCTGGAAATTGTCCGTGCCATGGTCGAAGGGCGGGTTCATCAGGGATTCCGCGAGCTTGATCGCCCCGCGCACCGGGTTGTCGGCCAGATGCGGATAGGCGGCATGGCCCTGCACGCCGCGCACGGTCACCGTGCCGGAGATCGAGCCGCGGCGACCGATCTTGATCATGTCGCCGAGCTGGTCGGGATTGGTCGGTTCGCCGACGAGGCAGGCGTCCCATTTCTCGCCACGGGAAGCGGCCCATTCGAGAAGCTTGGTCGTGCCGTTGATCGCAGGACCTTCCTCGTCGCCGGTGATCAGCAGCGAGACGGAGCCCTTGGGAGCGCCCTTCTCCCCGACCAGCCGGGCAAGGGCCGCGATGAAGCAGGCGATGCCGCCCTTCATGTCGACCGCGCCGCGGCCGTAGAGCATGCCGTCGGAGATTTCCGCGGCGAACGGCGGATGGCTCCATGCTGCCTCGTTGCCGACCGGCACGACATCGGTATGTCCGGCGAACATCAGGTGCGGCCCGTCCGTTCCGAGGCGAGCGTAGAGGTTTTCAATGTCGGGCGTGCCTTCGTCCCGGGCCATGACGCGGGAAACTTCAAAGCCGAGCGGCTCCAGAAGCTGTTGCAGCGTAGTCAGCGCGCCGCCTTCATGAGGTGTGACGGAGGGGCAGCGGATAAGGGCCTGGAGGACGTCGACGGGATTGGTAGCGATCATGACATACTGCACTGGATGGAGCCCGGACCACGAGCGGTCGATCCGGCCTGAAAAGGGATCGGGCAGATTTATCTGATCGGCTGCGTCGTGTCACCACCCAAGGCTGCGTCACGACCTGGGCCAGTCGGTCGCGCCTCCATAGGCATTGGCATTGCGGGATGATGGCCACATGCAGAGCACGAAAAGCACCAGCATCGATACGGCCGGGATGAAGATCGTCAGCGCGATCAGCCCCGGCATGCCCATGTCGTGCAGCCGCTTGATGCTCATCATCACGGCCGACACGATGGAAAGTCCCATGCTGATGATGAACACCAGCTGGTAAAGCGGAAGGAGGTCGTCATCCTCCGGAACGAGTGTCAGCTTGGCCAGGGCAAAGGAATTCATCATCAGCCAGAACAGCCAGCCGAGAATGAAGGTCTGCCGGCCCGCCCGGCCGGACGGGCTGAAGAACAGCCACGATACAGTCGGCCGGCGGGCCGGAGCCAGCATGGGGATCAGTCCCTGAGCAGCTCGTTGATGCCGGTCTTGGAGCGGGTCTTTTCATCGACGCGCTTGACGATCACGGCGCAATAGAGGCTCGGACCCGGTTCGCCGTTCGGGAACGGCTTGCCCGGCAGGGTGCCTGCAACGACGACGGAATAGGGCGGAACTTCGCCATAGGTGATCTCGCCGGTGGCGCGGTCGACGATCTTGGTCGACTTGCCGATGAAGACGCCCATGCCGAGCACCGAACCCTCGCGGACGATGCAGCCTTCGACGACCTCGGAACGGGCGCCGATGAAGCAGTTGTCCTCGATGATCGTCGGGCCGGCCTGCAGCGGCTCCAGAACGCCGCCGATGCCGACGCCGCCGGACAGGTGCACGTTCTTGCCGATCTGCGCGCAGGAGCCGACCGTTGCCCAGGTATCAACCATCGTGCCTTCATCGACATAGGCGCCGAGATTGACGAAGGACGGCATCAGCACGACGTTCTTCGCGACATAGGCGGAGCGGCGTACCACGGCGTTCGGCACGGCGCGGAAGCCGGCCGAGCGGAACTGCTCCTCGCCCCAGCCTTCGAACTTGGAGGGAACCTTGTCCCACCAGGTGGAGGCGCCCGGACCACCCTTGACGACTTCCATGTCGTTCAGGCGGAACGACAGGAGGACGGCCTTTTTCAGCCACTGGTGAACGGTCCATGTGCCGTCCGCGCCGCGGGTGGCTGCGCGTGCCTTGCCGCTGTCGAGCAGCTCCAGCGAGGCTTCCACCGCGTCGCGGACTTCGCCTTTGGTCGCCGTCGTGACCGTATCGCGATTGTCGAAGGCGGCTTCGATGACCTTTTCGAGGGCGCTCATATCCGTGGCGTTCATTTGATTTCCTTAAATTTCGTTGTCTATCGTGGAAACGGACGATATCCGAATTCTCTAATCGGGAACCGGGACTGATCTAGCGTATTCGACCGGGGTTGAAAACAGCCACCGGCGCATTCGCATCCCGGCAATGCAAAGAAAGGCATGAGGCATGGCAAAGCTGCGCAACGGACGGCAACAGCGGGACGGCGAGGTCTGGAAAACGCTGAAGAGCAGCGAGACCGACCGCAGTCGCGTGGCCGGTATTCCACGGACCCCGCAATCGGAATCGCCCTCCTACCAGCTTGCCTATATCGATGACGATTTTCTCTGCCGCGACGAACTCAGGCCGGTCAGACTGCAGCTGGAACTGATGAAGACGGAGATGATCCTGACCGAAAGGGGCATCAAGTCGACCATCGTGATGTTCGGCGGTGCGCGCATTCCAGCCCCCGGCGCCAGCGCCTGGGCGGCCCGTAACGAAACCCAGAAGGCCAATCTGGAGGCCGCCTCGGTCTACTACGAGGAGGCGCGCAAGTTCGCTCGTCTCTGCGGCGAACATGCGGCTCTTCATAATCATCAGGAATATGTGGTCGTCACCGGCGGCGGACCGGGCGTCATGGAAGCGGGCAACCGCGGAGCCGCCGAGGTCGGCGCGCCAACGATCGGCCTCAACATCGTCCTGCCGCATGAACAGGCACCCAATCCCTATGTGACGCCCGAACTGAGCTTCAACTTCCACTATTTCGCCATCCGCAAGATGCACTTCCTGATGCGCGCCAAGGCGATTGCGATCTTTCCCGGCGGCTTCGGCACGCTGGACGAACTGTTCGAGGCTGTCACTCTCATCCAGACCAAGCGCATGGAGCCGATCCCACTCATCCTGTTTGCGGAGAAGTTCTGGCGCAAGATCGTGAACTTCGAGGCGTTGGCCGAGTTCGGTACGATTGCGCCCGAAGACCTGAACCTCTTGCACTTCGTCGAAACGGCCGATGAGGCATGGAAGATCATTGCGGAGCGATACGAGCACACGCACGATGTCGCGGTGAAGTGACCTGAAAATGCAGAAAGCCGCCAGATATCTGGCGGCTTTCCTTCTTCATCGGTACATATCCTGTCAGGGCAGGATCTTCGGCCCGACCGGGAAATCGTCCGCCGAGATGAAGCCGTCCTTGTTGGTGTCGAAGCGGTCGAAAAGCCTGGCGATTGCCGCATCCGCTTCCGCCTTGCTGATCTGTCCGTTCTCGTCGGTATCGATCCGGGCCATCATGCGCCGCATGCCGTGGTGTCCCATCGGACCCATGCCCATTTCTTCTCGAGGACCGTCCCGTTCGGGGCGATTGCGGTCGTCATGGCGGCCGAAGCGAGGCTTGTCGTCGCGCCAGTTCTTTCCATGCCAACCCTTGCCGCCCCAGCCCTTGTCATCCCGTGGGCCGCAATCGCGTGCACCGTCCGGCGGGGTCATGCCGTCATCATCGGCCATGTTTTCCGGCGGCGGAGGCGGAGCGGATGCATCGTCCTGGGGTGCGGGTGCCTTTGTCTTGTCGGCATCTTCGGCGGCGGGCGGTTTCGGCATGGATGCCTTCCAGGCTTCCCTCCGGGCCTCGTGATACTTGCGCAGCTCGCCGGGCGTCAGGCTGCCGTCCTTGTCGGCGTCTATGGCGGCAAACAGGGTGTCGCCGGCGGCCTTCGCCTCGTCCTTCGAGATCTTGCCGTCCTTGTTGGTGTCGAATTCCTGCAATGCGCGGATGAACATGCCGGCGGGTCCGCGCATCATCATCGGGCGTGGGCCGCAGGGGCCGTCCATCGGTCCGGGTCCCTTGCCGCCTTGCGCGAGCGCAATACCTGATGATGCGCTGAAGAGCAGGGCGGTCGCAAGAGCGGCGAGTGTCTTTTTGCGAGCGTACATGGCTTTTCCTTTCCTCGTCTACGAAGAAAAGACTAACCCTGACGTCGCGATATGCCGACTTAAACCTTGTTAAGGCTGGGTGAAACTTCGGTAATGTTGGGGCTCGCCCGAGGTCAGCCGATCAGCCGCTCAAGGAAGCCGGTGAGATCATCGGTGACGAAATCGATGTTGTCGGGCTCCGTATTCTCGGCCCGTTCCCAGCTTTCCAGAACGATCGTTTCCAGATTGCGCGGCACCAGCAATACCGTCTTCATGCCAAGCGCCTTGGGAACCATCAGGTTGCGCGGCAGGTCCTCGAACATCGCGGCCTTCTTCGTGTCCACGCGGTTGAGGCTCATGAACTTGTCATAGGTGCTGCCGGCGGGCTTTGGCTGGTATTCGGCGGCGACGATGTCGAAGATGTCATCGAAATTGTCGAGGATCCCGAGCGCGCGTGCGGCGGCCTCGGCATGGGCGACGGTCCCGTTGGTGAAGATGAACTTCCGGCCGGGAAGCGCCTTGATCGCCTCGCCCAGTGCCTCGTCCGGCAAAAGGGCGGAATAGTCGATGGCATGCGCCCGGGCGAGGAAATCGTTGGGATCGACCCCGTGATGCGCCATCAGGCCGGCAAGCGTCGTGCCATGGTCGTGATAGTATTGCTTCTGCAGGGTCTTCGCTTCCGCCGGGTCCATCTGCAACAGTTCCGACACGTAGGCCGTCATGTTGCGATCGATCTGTGCGAAGAGGTCGATGTGATGCGGGTAGAGCGTGTTGTCCAGATCGAAGACCCAGTCACGGACATGGGCGAAATCTGCGGCGGAGGGAGCGGAAGCTGTCTTGGTCATGACGCTCTTATGGCACGCCTTGGCATGAGAAGAAAATGCGAAACTCCGCTTTTCGCCGGAAGTGGCCTTGGCGAGGATATTTGCGCCGTGATACCGGCGAAAAATGGAACCCTGGATACTGATCACCATCGCCGCCGCCTTCCTGCAGAACCTGCGGTCGGCGCTTCAGAAGCACCTGCAGACGTCGCTCGGCACCCGAGGCGCGAGCTTCGTGCGTTTCGGCTATGGTTTTCCGATTGCCGTCCTCTATGTGCTCGGCCTGCATTTCATCGGCGGTTACGAACTGCCGATGCCCAATCCGGTCTTCGCCTTCTGGGCCGTCATCGGTGGCCTTGCCCAGATCTTCGCGACTATGCTGCTGGTGCACCTGTTTTCGCTGCGCAATTTCGCGGTCGGCACGGCCTATTCGAAGACGGAACCGGTGCAGGCGGCGATCTTCGGTTTTCTCCTGCTCGGCGAGCGCATCACGACAGGTGCGGTCGGCGCCATCGTCGTGGGCGTGGCTGGCGTGATGATGATCTCGGTCGCGCGCATGCCGCTGACGCTTGCCAACCTGCTGAAGGCGCTTACGGGTCGTACGGCATTGATCGGCATTGCCTCCGGGGCGGTTTTCGGCATATCCGCCGTGGCCTATCGTTCCGCGTCCCTGTCGCTCGAAGCCTCCAACCCCGTCGTCGCGGCAGCCGTCACGCTTGCCTGCGTCACAACCTTCCAGACGGTGTTCATGCTTGTCTGGATGTTCCTGCAGGACAAGCGCGAAATCGTCGATGTCATCAGGTCCTGGCGCTCGTCCTCACTCGTCGGTCTCACCGGCGTGCTGGGGTCGGCATGCTGGTTTACGGCGATGACGCTGCAGCAGGTCGCCTATGTCCGTGCGCTCGGTCAGATCGAACTGGTTTTCACCTTCATCGCCTCGTTCTTCCTGTTCCACGAGCGGGTAAACCGCATGGAAGTCGCAGGTTGCCTTCTGATCGTGACGGGCATCCTTCTCCTGCTGCTCGGCTGATCGCAGGTCAGGCAAACCGCGCACCCTGATTGTTGTCGAGGCAGCCAGCCGCTAGACTGCGATTCCCGGGGAGGACGAACATTATGGGACGCACGGTCTATTGCGAATGGTTCGACAGTCCGGTCGGCGATCTCGCCGCCATCGCTGACGACACCGCATTGCTGGCGCTGCAATTCAGGGAGCGGACTTCGCCCGATGCGGACGAGGCCGATATCCGGCGTCAGATGGGAGCGGATGCGGTTCTTGCCGGCAATGCCCTGACCCAGACGATTGGCGGCGAGCTCGAAACCTTCTTCGCCGGTCGCGCCTTCGAGTTCACCGTGCCGCTCGCGCCGGCCGGAAGCGAATTCGAACAGAAGGTCTGGGCGGAATTGCTGAGAGTGCCGCTCGGCGAGACCTGTTCCTACGGCGATATCGCAAGAAATGTCGGCGGCATGGAAACGGTGCGGGCTGTCGGCAAGGCGAACGGCGCAAATCCGATTGCCATCATCATTCCCTGCCACCGCTGCATCGGCTCGGACGGGTCGCTTACCGGCTATGGCGGCGGGCTGTGGCGCAAGAAATGGCTCCTGCGCCACGAAGGCAAGATGCGCCCGATCGGCCTTTTCGCCCTGTGACCGCGCGCAAATCTTCGATCAGGGAACCAGAAGCGTGCCTGCGCCGCGCTCGGTGAAGATTTCGAGCAATACGGAATGGGCGGTCTTGCCGTTCAGGATGACGACGCCCTGAACACCGGCATGAATGGCGTCGATGCAGGTTTCGACCTTCGGGATCATGCCGCCGGAGATCGTGCCGTCCTTGATCAGGGCGCGGGCTTCCGTGACCGAGAGTTCCTTGATCAGCTCGCCCTGCTTGTTGAGAACGCCCGGAACGTCGGTGAGGAACAGCAGGCGGTCGGCGCGCAGCGCGCCCGCGATCGCGCCGGCGAAGGTGTCGGCGTTGATGTTGTAGGTGTGGCCGTCGCGACCCGGTGCCACCGGCGCAATGACCGGAATCATTTCCGATTTCGCCAGAAGGTCGAGCAGCGTGCGGTCGACTTCCACGACCTCACCCACGAAGCCGAGGTCGAGAACACGCTCGATGTTCGAATCAGGGTCGGTCACGGTTTTCTTCGCCTTTTCCGCGAAGACCATGTTGCCGTCTTTGCCGCAAAGACCGATCGCCCATTCACCGGTCTGGTTGATCAGCGCGACGATTTCCTTGTTGATCGAGCCCGCGAGCACCATTTCGACGATCTCGACCGTCTTTTCGTCGGTCACGCGCAGGCCGCCTTCGAACTTCGATTCGATACCCATCTTGGTCAGCATGGCGCCGATCTGCGGACCGCCGCCATGAACGACGATCGGGTTGACGCCCGACTGCTTGAGCAGCGCGATGTCGGCCGCAAATGCCTTGCCCAGCTCGGCATTGCCCATGGCGTGGCCGCCGTATTTCACGACGATGGTCTTGTTTTCATAGCGCTGCATGAAGGGCAGGGCCTGGGCCAGAAGTTGCGCCTGGATTTCGCTATCGGAAGCCGTCATGAAATACCCTCGTCGTTGGATCGCGGCCTTTTAGCGCAAGATCGATCCTGATGGAATAATGGGTCGCCAATATATGAGGTTCATGACAGTCGCTTGCGGCCTGGTCCCGGCGGCCGGCAGGCCGGTGAAACATCCTTCGATGACCGTGAAACAAAAGCGGATTGACACTCTTATATAAGCGATAGATCCTGTTGCTGTGTACGCGGGGAGGCGTGCCGATGAGGAGGAGCTCTCACATCAGGGTTCGACGGAACGGCTTGCCGCTCCGAACGGGTTGGTGTGCGCTCGTGGCTGCTTTGCGGCCTGTTGATCGTGGGGGAGGAGTGCATGCATGACGATACCGCATCAGAGCAAGGGTAATCGTTCGCGAGACGAGGTTCTCGCCGGTGAATATGTTCTCGGGGCTCTCGGCACCGAGGACAGGCTGAACGTGCAGGAGAGGATGCGCAACGACCGTCCGTTTGCAGCCATCGTCCGCCGTTGGGAAGACAACCTGCTGCAGTTCAGCGACGACTACGGTAGCGAAGTGCCGCCGGAAATGCTGTTCACCCGGATGGATGGCCGGCCGTGGAGGCCGCGTCGGCGTCGCTCCGTTGGTGTGGTGCTCGCCTTCTGGAACTCGCTCGCGGTTTGGCGTGGCGTCGGGCTTGCGGCTCTTGGAACGCTTTCGCTCTATCTCTGTCTTGAGGCCGGCGCCGATATGCGGCCCGGTTCGCCCCAATCCCTCGTTGCCGGTTCCTCCGTTCGCAACGGTGCGATACATCTTGTCGCCCACTATGATGGCGGTTCGGGACGACTGCGGGTAACCCCGGCCGTTGCCGGCGGTGGGAAGGAAAAATCGCTGCAGGTCTGGATGGTCAAGGGAACCAGTGAACCGCGTTCACTTGGGGTTCTGCCACAGACGGGTGAAAATCAGATTATCGTTCCACCAGAACTCAGAAGCCGGCTTGCCGACGGAGCAAGCCTTGCCCTGACGGTCGAGCCCCTGGGAGGGATTCCGGCCGGTGCGGCGCGAGGCCCCATGATCGCCTTGGGGCCGGCGCATCCCTGAACTGTCCGGGGCCTGACGTTAGCTGACTGTCTCGACGATTGCCGCGCGCAACTCGTCGAGGCCGTGGCCTTTCTCGGATGATGTAGCAAGCACGAAGGGGTAGGCGGCGGGCCGCTTGCGGATCTTTTCCAGCGTCTCCGCGACGAGCCGCGGCACGCCGGCTTCCTTGATCTTGTCGGTCTTGGTCAGCACGATCTGGTAGGAGACGGCGGCCTTGTCGAGCAGGTCGAGAACTTCCTCGTCATTCTTCTTGAGGCCGTGGCGGGCATCGATCAGCACGTAGACGCGCTTGAGGGTCGCACGACCGCGCAGATAGTCGAAAACGAGCTTGGTCCATGCATCGACCTGTTCCTTTGGAGCCTGGGCATAGCCATAGCCAGGCATGTCGACGAGCGCCATCGGCGGCAGGTCGTCCGCCTCACCGGAATAACCGTCCGGAACGAAGTAGTTGAGTTCCTGGGTGCGGCCGGGCGTATTCGACGTGCGGGCGAGCCCCTTCTTGCCCGTCAGCGCATTGATCAGCGACGACTTGCCGACATTCGAGCGGCCAGCGAAGGCGACTTCGAACGGCCCTTCGGGCGGCAGGAATTTCATCGAAGGCACGCCGCGGATGAAGATCCACGGGCGACCGAACAGGGGCTGTTCGCCGGCTGGCATTTTGGATGTCATGGGCGTTGCCTCTCCTGATGCGTTGATCGGACCGTATACCCGCAAGGGGCTCATAAAAAAAGCCCCGGGGAAACCGGGGCTTTTTCGTCTTACTTGGTCTCGGCCGGTTTTCGCTTGAACATGCCCTTGAGGTTATCGAACAGTTCGACCTTGACGCCATGGCGCTTCATGATGATCGCCTGCTGCAGGATCGAGAGCGTGTTGTTCCATGCCCAGTAGATGACCAGACCTGCCGGGAAGCTGCCGAGCATGAAGGTGAAGATCAGCGGCATCCAGTTGAACAGCATGGCCTGCGTCGGATCCGGCGGCGTCGGGTTCATGCGCATCTGCAGGAACATCGTGATGCCCATGATGATCGGCCAGACACCGAGATGCAGGAACGTGGGCGCCTCGAACGGCAAGAGGCCGAACAGGTTGACGAAGGTCGTCGGATCGGGAGCCGAAAGGTCCTGAATCCAGCCGAAGAACGGCGCGTGACGCATTTCGATGGTGACGTAGATCACCTTGTAGAGCGCGAAGAACACCGGGATCTGCAGCAGCACCGGCCAGCAGCCAGCCACCGGATTGATCTTTTCAGTGCGATAAAGCTCCATCATCGCCTGCTGCAGGCCCATCTTGTCGTCGCCGAACTTGGCCTTCAGCTCTTCCATCTTCGGCTGCATGCGCTTCATGTTGGCCATGGAGGCATACTGCTTGCTGGCAAGCGGGAAGAAGATCAGCTTGACGACGATGGTGGTCAGCAGGATCGCGACACCGAAGTTTCCGACCAGACGATAGAAATAGTCCATCATCTTGAACATCGGCTTGGTGATGAAATAGAACCAGCCCCAGTCGATCATGAGATCGAATTTCGGGATCGAATAGGTTGCTTCGTAGCTGTCGACGACCGGAACTTCCTTCGCGCCGGCAAAGACCAGCTGCTTGACGCTTGTGCTCTGGCCGGGTGCGACCGAAACGGCCGAGTTCTTGTAGTCGGCCTGGAAGCGTGGCTGTCCGTCGGTAAAGTGCGAAAAGCGGGAATCGTAGCTCAGCGTCTGCTGCGGAACGATAGCGGTTGCCCAGTACTTGTCGGTGATGCCGAGCCAGCCGCCGGTTGCCGTTGCGTTGCTGACAGCTTCCTTCTCGATATTCGAATACTTGTCCTCGGTCAGGCCGTTGTCGGCGCCTATGACGCCGAGGAAGCCTTCATGCAGGACGTAGACGGAAGGCGTCGAGGGCTTGTTGTAGCGCGTGATGCGGCCATACGGCGCCACGCTGGCGGTTGCCGTGCCTGCATTGCTGATCGAGTCCTCGACGGTGAACATGTAGTGTTCGTCGACGGAGATCTTGCGCAGGAAGGTCAGGCCGGCTTCGTTGGTGAAGGAAAGGGTGACCGGGGTCGACTGCGTGAGCTTGGCGCCCTCGGCCAGCGTCCAGACGGTCGCGGGTCCCGGAGCGGCACCTGCGCCTTCGCCGGCGATATAGCCGAGTTCGGCGAAGTAGCCGTCCTTGGTATCAGCCGGGTTGAAGAGGGTGATGATCGGGCTCGTCGGGTCTACGGTCTCGCGGTATTCCTTGAGCTTCAGGTCGTCGAAGCGGGCGCCGGCAAGGTTGATCGAACCGGAAAGGGCGGGCGTGTCGATGACGACGCGGGCCGACTTGGCAAGGGCCGCATCACGATCGACGCCGCTGGCCGCGGTTGCCGTGCTGCCCGGAAGCGTGCCGTTGACAGCACCGGGCGTGGTGGCTGCGGCGTTCTGGTCGGCTGCCGGTGCGGTCTTGGCCTGTTCTTCGATCCGAGCCTGCTCGGCCTTCCGCTGCGCCTCGATCCTCGGATTCATGATGAAGAACTGCCATCCGAAGACGATCAGCACGGACAGAGCAATCGCGATGATGTAATTGCGGTTGTTTTGCATCATTCTTTCCTGGAACCGGTCGCGGGGGACCGAGTGTTTCTTGGTCTGGCCTTGATCCTCTCGGCCAATTGCGCGGCAAGCTGCTGGAAGGGAGCGTCGAGAACGTCCCTCCGGGCGACAACCACATAGTCGTGTCCGGGCTGCATTGCAAACGCTGCGTTCAGCCGCACGGCCTCCTTGAGGCGGCGGCGCATGCGATTCCGCTCGACGGCGTTTCCATGTTTTTTGGTGACGGTGAAGCCGACGCGCGCTGGGGCATCGGGTTCGTTACGGTCCAGGACCTCGAGCAGGAACAGTCTTCCCTTGCGTTTCTCGCCTGCGCGGACCGCAAGGAACTGCGGCCGGCTCTTCAGCCGCCCGACAGCAATCTTGTCTTTGGGAGCAGTCATTTGCCCGGCTCTCTCAACGGGCCAGCCCGGCCTTAGGCCGAGAGACGCTTGCGACCGCGGGCGCGGCGAGCTGCGATGACCTTGCGGCCGCCCTTGGTTGCGATACGTGCACGGAAGCCGTGACGGCGCTTGCGGACAAGCTTGGAGGGTTGGTAGGTACGCTTCATTTATTTAATACCGCGGTGTGCGGCCCTTCTTGGGTTTGCATTGCTGCAAGAGCGTTGGATTGAGCGCACGGCAGACACCCGTCGGTGCGGGCAGGTCGAGCCGAACGTGCGCGGCTTATAGGTGCGAACGGTGCCAGAGTCAATTCCGGCGCCTGAAACCCGCGCATTTCCCGGCTTTGCAAGAAATTGCAATCATCCGTTAACGTTTCGGACCGCACCGGGCGAAGCCGAAATTCTTGATGTTCGTCAATACTTGCCCGGATTTGCCGGATCGATGCATGAAACGTTGGCCTTGATACCTGTTTTGACATGAAATGATTGCCGGAGCGGTCCGAAACCGGAAATTCTCCTGCCGCAACAGTTCGTTAACGAGCGTCTTCTACTTTAGTAAAATTGTAGGGGTCTTCTTCGACGCCCTCGTGAGGTAACCAGGGAGACGGGTTCGTGAAGATTAGTGGCAAGGTCTATTCGTTAGTTGGTATTCTGGGACTTTCAGCCATCGTGATCGCGGCGATGGGCATGTTCGTGACCATTCAGTATGGCGCGAAGTCTTATGAGCTCAATACTGTATCGGACCGCGCCTATCTCGGCGAACGTCTGAACCGTATGGTCACTGCCGTCGTGATGGAGGCACGCGGCATCTATGCGGCGCCGGATGTCGAAAAGGCTGCTCCTTTTGCCAAGGGTCTTCTGAAGAACCTCGATGAAATGGACAAGGTGCTCGCCGATTGGCAGCCCATGGTACCGGCCGTGCAGAAGACGACCTTCGATGCGATGGTCGCTCGTGCGAAGGAATTCCGCACCTTCCGTGTCGAAACCGCGCGCCTTGGCACGGACGTTTCGCCGGCTGCAGCCAACGACCAGGGTAATACCGAAGCCAACCGCGCCAACCGCAAGGCTTTCCAGGCGGAGATCGACGCCGTGGTCGAAGCCGACAAGGCCGAGCTTCATGCTCTGAGCGGCTCGCTTGCGTCCTTCCAGCAACTGATGCTCATTCTCATTTCGGGCGTCACGGTCGTTGCCGTTGCTATCGGTGCCGGCTTCGGCATCCACATCGGCGTCAATCATCTGAGCCGTCCGATCCGCAATGTTACTGCCGCCATGAAGAAGGTGGCCGACGGCGACTTCTCCACCGATGTGCCTTATAGCGGCCGTTCCGATGAGATCGGCGAGATGGCCGAGGCCGTCGAGGTGTTCAAGCAGAACGGCCTTGCCGTCCAGCGGCTGAATGCCCAGGAAGCCGCCATGCGGGCAAAGAGCGACGACCTGCAGTCGAGCATGTCCGTCGTGGTAGCCTCGGCTGCCGCCGGCGATTTCGGTAAGCGCATCGAGAAGGATTATCAGGACGCGAACCTCAATCAGTTCGCGGCCAACATCAACGACCTCCTGTCGTCGGTCGATACGGGCGTTTCCGAAACCCGCCGGGTCATCGCCAGCCTTTCGTCGGGCGATCTCACCCAGTCGATGCGCGGCGAGTTTCGCGGCGCCTTCGCCGAACTCAAGACCAACGTCAACAATACCTTCGATCGCCTGCGCCAGACCATGACGGAGGTTCGCACCAAGACGGACACCATCAACGGCAGTACGGACGAACTGACCACCGCCACCAACGACCTTGCCAAGCGTACCGAGCAGCAGGCGGCAGCGCTGGAGGAGACCTCGGCGGCCCTCGACCAGATCACCGTCGTGGTTCGCGGCTCCAGCGAGCGCGCCCAGGAAGCAAGCCGCATGGTGAGCGAAGCGAAGGAAAGCGCCGCTCAGTCCGCCGTCGTCGTCAGCAATGCCGTCGAGGCCATGGGCCGCATCGAACAGGCCTCGCGCGAAATCAGCCAGATCATCAACGTGATCGACGAGATCGCCTTCCAGACCAATCTTCTGGCTCTGAACGCCGGCGTCGAGGCTGCGCGTGCGGGTGAGGCCGGCAAGGGCTTCGCCGTCGTCGCGCAGGAAGTGCGCGAGCTTGCCCAGCGCTCGGCCAATGCCGCCAAGGACATCAAGGCGCTGATTACCAAGTCCGGCGAAGAAGTTGCAGGTGGCGTCTCGCTGGTCCAGCGAACGGGCGAGGCTCTTTCCGAAATCGAAACACGCGTTTTGCAGATCAACGATCATATCCATTCGATCGCATCTGCCGCCAAGGAACAGTCGACCGGCCTCGCAGAAGTTGCCACCGCCATGAACCAGATGGACCAGGTGACCCAGCAGAACGCCGCGATGGTGGAAGAGACCTCTGCCGCAACCCACAAGCTTTCCGGCGAGGCCGACAGCCTCGTGGCCCTGGTCGCCCAGTTCCGCACGGGCGAAGGATATGCGCACCAGTCAGCGCCGGCAGCCGTCTCCCGTGCTGCCCAGCATCGGCCGGTTCCGTCGCCTGCCCGCCAGATGGTGGGTTCGGTCGCCAAGGCCTTCGGTGGCGGTCGTGCCGCGACGGCGCGGGCCGTGGTTCAGGAAACCGAAAGCTGGGAAGAGTTCTGAGCGTTATCCGCTTGCAGTGACCGAAAGATCGACCCCGGGTATCAGCCCGGGGTTTTTCTTTGCAATGATGTCATGAAACGGCTGGCTTCCCGGCGTATGCGATCATGGCAGTATTGGCCAAATACCGTTCGCTCGGTTATGGTAGACATCTTGAATGAACGATATGTACCGATGCGCCACGCGGTGGCGCAGTCCGGAGACCTGAAATGTTGGAGCACGAGGGAACTGAGCCGGGCGCTGGAGGCGGTATGATTGCCGCACAGCCGCGTTGGGTCCGGGGCCTGTCCGGCAAGCTTCTCTGGCTGACCATCGCCTTCGTGATGTTGGCGGAGGTGTTGATCTTCGTGCCCTCCGTGGCCAACATGCGGCTGCGCTGGCTGCAGGACCGTCTCAATACGGCCGCCGCCGCCGCCGTGGTGATCGATGGCCTTCAACCGCTGGAACTGCCGCGCACGGTCCAGGACGACACGCTGATCGCCACCGGCACCAAGGCGATCGTACTGCGCAAGGACGGCACCTCCCGCCTGCTTGTGGTGGACGACATGCCGCCGGAGGTCGATGCGAAGTTCGATCTCGCTGACGTGACGTCCATGCAATCGATCAGCGACGCGCTCTATACGCTGGCGCTGGGCGGGGACCGCATCGTGCGTGTTTACGGTCCCATTGGCGATAACGACACCATCGTCGAGATGGTGATGCAGGAAAAGAGCCTGCGCGGCGCTATGATCGCCTATGCCCGCAGCGTGTTCACCGTCTCGCTGCTGATTTCGGTATTCACGGCGCTGCTGATGTATCTCGCCATTAATCGCATGATGATTCGCCCGGTCAGACGCCTGACGAACAGCATGCAGGCCTTTGCCGAGCAGCCGGAGGATCCGGCGCGCATATTGCAGCCTTCGCGGGGCGGCGATGAGATCGCCGTGGCGGGGCGTCATCTGTCCATGATGCAGCAGCAACTGCAGAAGACCCTGAAGCAGCAGAAGAACCTTGCCGATCTCGGTCTTGCGGTCTCCAAGATCAACCACGACATGCGTAATATCCTCGCATCGGCGCAGTTGATGTCGGACCGGCTTGTCGACGTCGAGGATCCCATGGTGAAGAGCTTCGCGCCAAAGCTCCTGCGTACCATCGACCGTGCCGTCGGCTACACGACCGAAGTGCTGGCCTACGGGCAGGCCTCGGAGGCCGAACCGCGCCGGCGACGTTTCTGCCTTGTAGAACTCAGCCAGGAAGTCCGCGATATCCTCGCGCTGGATGCGGACAGTGGCATAGAGTTCGTCGATCTGGTGGGTGCCGAAATCGAGGTCGATGCCGACAGCGAACAGTTGTTTCGCGTCATTCACAACATCTGTCGCAACGCCGTGCAGGCGCTTTCCAGCCAGGGTGCCGATACTTCGGGTTCCGTCCGTCGAATCACCGTGTCCGCCCAGCGCGTCGGCAGCGTCGTGGCGATTGCCATCGACGACACCGGTCCGGGCATGGCCCGCAAGGCGCGGGAGAACCTGTTCACCGCGTTTCGCGGTTCGGCTCGCTCGGGCGGAACAGGCCTCGGACTGGCCATTGCGCGTGAACTTGTGCTCGCCCATGGCGGCACGATCGCCCTTGTGGAAAAACCGGGACCGGGCACGCTTTTCCGCATCGAAATCCCGGATCGCCCTGTGTCGCTTGACGATTGGCGCGCTCGGGCTTGATCGGAAAAGCCTGAAATTTCAGAGGGTCGGCCGTGTTGTTACAGCAAAATGACTCTTTTTTCCGAAAGGTGCTTGCATTCCTCCGCGGCACCCTTTAGAGGATCGCCACACAGCCGGTGCACACCGGTTGGGGCAAGCACCCGTAGCTCAGCTGGATAGAGCACCAGACTACGAATCTGGGGGTCAGGAGTTCGAATCTCTTCGGGTGCGCCATCTATCCCCTTAAAATCCATTTAGTTTTCTTCCCTCGATGAAGAGGCTCATCAGCATAATGTTTTTTATGCTGGGAATTGTCCACAAGACATCCACTAGCGAAGGCGGTGCCGTCACGAGTTTTCATGACGGCTCCCATCCATAGCCCTTTTTTAGCGGCCCGCTTCGGCGTCAGCGAGCATGTGGTGAACCAGCGCCTCAAGCTTGGTGCAGTCAGCCCCAAGCTCGTGAAGGTCTATCGCGAAGGCGGGTTGAACCTCAGCCAGTTGCAGGCGTTCGCCCTTACCGACGACCACAAGCGGCAGGAGCAGGTTTAAGCGAACCTGCACTATAACAAGGATGCGAGCATCATCCGCCGCGACCTGACCGCGAACAACGTTCCGACAACGGATCGGCGCGCGATCTTCATCGGTGCGGAAGCCTATCAGAAGGCGGGCGGCACCATCATCCGCGACCTGCTCACGGAAGATCGCGGCGGCTACTTCGAGGATGCCGCGCTGCTGGACAAGCTTGTCCGTGCAGAATTGGAGAAGATCGCCTATTTCTGGTTCAAGGAAGAAGAATGGACGTGGTGGCAGGCGTCTATGGACTATCCCACGGCCATGGATGCCGTCGCGTCTATCCGCATCCGGTAGAGCTTACCGACGGGCAAGCCCGCATCGAACGCGGTTTCATCCGCCCCGAGGACGAAGCCCCGGAGCCGGAACCGGAGGAAGTCGCGGACGGGCGGAACCGTCATCGACGGCGTTCGCGTGAATGCGGACGGCGAAATCATCGAGGATAGTTCCGGCCCGGACCCCGATAGCGACGACGACGAGGAACCGGAAGGAGACGCAGGACAGCCGGTTTCCGATATTCTCACCCGCGACCTGACAGCCCACCGGACGCTTGGCCTTCGCCTTGCGCTTGGGGAGCAGCCGGAAATGGCGCTCATCGCCGTCAGACTTCCTTGGGAGCATGGCAGGCACCACGTCCATGCGACCGCCGACAAGCTGGCGACACCCCTTACGCTGGACATGAGCCAGCATTGGACGCCGACCGTCAACGCTTACCTTGGCCGTGTCACCAAGGCGCATATCCTTGAGGCTGTCGTGGTCGGGGTAGGCTATGGAGCCGCCGAGCGCATCAAGGACAAGAAGAAGCAGGAAATGGCGGAAGACGCCGAGCAGCTTCTGGCCGGAAGAGGATGGCTCCCGCAGCTTCTGCGCACCGAGCGGCCCGCATGGGCCGAAGCCCCGGAGGCGGACGCCGAAGTCGATGGCAAAGCCGGCGCCTTTGCGGAGGACGTGGCGGAAGCGCCGGAAATGGCCGACCCGGAGGCGCTGCCTTCCGAGACGCCGGACCCCGACGCCGATGCACCTGCTGACCCGGAGACGGCCCCGCTCGACCTCGACCTAGACGCCCGCCGACGAGCGGCACTTTCACGAAATGTCGCCGACGTTCTGGTCGATCCTGAAGGCTCCCTTGAGAAGCGGAATCATTGGGAGAAAACGTCCCATTTGCTTCTGGTCGGCGCGATTCTCCATGTTCTCTATGCGGAAGCGGACAAGACGCTGACGGGAGTCGCCGCGTTCCTTTCCGATCCACGCCGCCTGATCGAAGCGGCCTTGCGGGCGATGATGACCACGCCGCATCTCGGCGAGAAGGGAGTGCATCCGGTCGTGGCGAGTGCCGCACGCGAATTGCTTAACAAGTCCGACAATGAACGCTCCGGTATCTTATCTACCACCATGTCGTTTCTTGGCCTCTACCGTGATCCGGTTGTCGCAACCGTTACCAGCCGTTGTGATTGGCGCATTGCTGATCTTGTTGGCGACGGAAAGCCGGCGACGCTCTATCTGGTCGTGCCGCCATCGGATATTTCCAGAACCAAGCCGCTCGTGCGCCTCATTCTCAACCAGATAGGCCGTCGTCTCACTGAAGATCTTCATGCCAAGGATCGTCGCCAACGTTTGCTGATGATGCTCGATGAATTCCCAGCTCTGGTCAGGTTGGAGTTTTTTGAATCCGCTCTGGCCTTTATGGCGGGATATCAAATCAAAGCCTTCTTGATCGCTCAGTCGTTGAACCAGATCGAAAAGGCTTGCGGCGCGAACAATTCCATTCTCGACAACTGCCACGTCAGGGTGTCGTTCGCGTCCAATGACGAGAGGACCGCGAAGCGTGTGTCGGACTCGCTCGGCACGGCAACCGAAATGCGGGCCATGCAGAACTATGCCGGACACCGGCTGGCGCCCTGGCTATCTCATCTCATGATTTCTCGTTCCGAAACGGCGAGACCGCTGCTCACGCCCGGCGAGGTGATGCAGCTTCCCCATGATGACGAGATAGTCATGGTCGCCGGCGTCCCGCCGATCCGGGCGAAGAAGGCGCGCCACTTCGAAGATGCCCGGTTCAGGGAGCGCGTCCTTCCTGTCCCTGCCGAGCCGAATGCTGGTTTCCCGCCGAAGCCGGATGACTGGTCTGCCCAAAAGCCGATCTCATACTTATCAGCCGATGGTGCGGCTTTGGTTGCACCATTGGAAAAGGTTCTGCTGGACGATGATCCGGCCAATTCCGGTCTCCGCCGGGAGCCAGGTCTTGAACCGCACAAGGACATTGCCCCGGAGCAGGCAAAGCCCATCGCCAATGAGTTCGATCCCGACATGGATGAACCGGAACGCGATGCAATTACCAACAGGACGCTGGCACGTAACATGCGGCAGGTCGCGCGGCAGGTTTCCTTGGACCCCGGCGACCCCATGGAGTTGTAAACGATGGCGGCGCGCACCGACAGGAAGCAATGCCTTTCCGTTTATCTCGATCCCGACTTGAGGCGGCAGCTTCTGGATTTTGCGGATAGACGTGGCCAATCCGGCTCGCTTATTGCCGAGGCAGCTATTGTGTCCTTCCTTTCTCCTGACGCAGACGAGAGGCGGGAAGCTGCCATCGGTAAGCGCCTCGACCGGATCGACCGCAATATCCGGCGGCTTGAACGTGATCTTGGTATCGCCAATGAAGCGTTCGCGCTGTTCGTGCGCTTCTGGCTGACCTCGACCCCACCTTTGCCAGAAGCGGCGCAGGCGGCGACCCACGCCAAGGGTGGCGAACGCTATGATAAATTTCTGGAAGCGCTCGGCCGGCGACTCGCCAGAGGTCCGAGACTCAGGCAGGAGGTTGAAGAAGACAGTGGTGACGCTGATTTTGGAAACTATCGGATGATGGATGCCGATCCCTGGTGGCCCTAGTAAAAGCCATCCGAATGGCAAGGGAATTTTGAGGCGAGAATTGCACAAAATAATAGGAATTGATCGCTCTATAGGGAAATCAGATTGAGTGCTGCTGTAGGAGTTCCTCGAACACTTTCAGAATTTCGTTCGCTCCCCCGTTCTCTTGACCGTCAGTCCGATAGCAACTTCGTTGTTTGGAAGATCTACATCGACCTTCTTGAGGTCCGCCGGCAGATTAGCTATGCGCTGATCGCTGTAACTCAACAGGCCGATGGAATTGCTATTCATAATGACCTCTTCAGCATTGCCGAAGGAGAGAATTTCGCAGGTTTGAGCCGGCGGCCGCTCTCCTACGGTTTGAAACAGCCTTTCGAAGTACGAGCGAACTGGTGTTCCATGTGGAGCGACTATCCAATTCTCATTCTTTAAGTCGGCAATGGTTTGTCGGCGACGGTGACACGGATGATCGCGCCGCGCGACCAAAGTGAATTTCTCATTGTACAGAAAAATTTCCTCAAGATCGGAGAATGGCGGGGGATTGCGCAGGACGCCGATCATACACTCGATCTCTCCCCGTCTCAGTGCTTCCGCGAGCATGTTGTAACTTCCGGGGATGGCCATCAGACGCAGATCCGGAAAGCGGGTCGTCAAGTCGCCGAATGTCTTAGCTACAAGGTTTTGCCCCGAGAATGGCAGCATACCAACGGCGAGGCGACCTATCAGGCCGGGACGCAAATTCAACTTCAAATCTTCGATAGTGCCAAGCACCTGAAGCAGCTCGTCACGAAGCACCGCCAACCGTTGTGCAATGGGCGTCGCATCCAGTCCGTCGCGCCTTCTGTCAAAGAGTGTTTGCCGTGAATAGTCGGAAATCGTGGCGATTGCACGGGTGATTGCTGGCTGGGTCATGCTTAGATGAGCCGATGCGGCTGAAGCACTTCCGTATCGTACCACGGCCGCTACGGCATCAAGATGATGCCAACGCATGAAGTTGCGAAGATTGGGGCGAACGCCGCTAATCTTGGCGATATCGTCCTCTGCTCGCGAAATCAGGTCGAGCACCGCCGAACAAGACTGGAGGATCCTTTCTCCCCAAACTGTAGGTTCGGTCCCACTCCACCCCCTTTGAAAAAGAGGTGTTCCAAGAAGCGTTTCTGCTGTGCCAATCAGCCGCGAGACGACCGGCTGGCTGATATTCAGCAGTCGCGCCGCCTGATCAAAGCCCCGCGCTTTTGCAACCGCATCAATGGCGCGGGCTTGTCTCAGGGAAAGTCTGCTCTGTTCACGCATGGACAGATATTACTGAAATGAAGTGAGATATTCAATATACGCATAAGCGCGATATGAAGCCCGATGATAATCACAGCCGACTTTAGGTGCAGGAGGACGCCGTCATGGCTTACAAAACTCTCGAAGAAAAAATCAACGAAATCGGCAATCCGTCCCATATGCTGCAGAATTCGCAGATGGGACCCTACGCTTTCCCGATTGCCCCGCAGTACACGAACTGGATGGAGGAGGTGCGCGCGTGGCGGAACGGCGCGGTGCTCCTGAACCAGTCATACCACATGACCGATGTTTATGTTCGGGGGCCGGACGCAATCAAGTTCATGTCCTATGTCGGTGTGAACAGCTTCGAAAATTTCGGACGCAACAAGTCGAAGCAGATCGTTTGCGTCAACTACGATGGATATGTAATCGGCGATGGGATCATCTTCGGCCTCGAAGACGACGAAATTCTCTATGTCGGCAAACCACCGGCCGCGAACTGGATCAGGTTCCAGGCGGAAACTGGCAAGTTCAACGTGACGACCGAACTCGACATCCGCACGCTGGAGAATCCTGACAAGCCGCGCAAGCTATATCGTTACGAGGTGCAAGGCCCTCTGGCTCTGGATATTCTCAATGAGGTCAACGAAGGCGGTCCGCTGACGACCAAGTTCTTCAATATGGGCGAAATCACCATTGCCGGCTGTGTGGCCCGCACGCTCAGCCATGGCATGGGCGGCGCGAAAGGTCTCGAACTTTTCGGCCCCTTCGAGGAAGGGCAGAAGGTTTACGATCGTCTTCTCGATGTCGGCAAGAAATACGGTATGCTCCGGGCCGGCGCCCGCGCCTATTCCTGCGCGGCCATGGAGTCGGGGTGGATTCCGTCACCGTTGCCCGCAGTATATACCGGCGAAGCGATGCGGCCATACCGTGAATGGTCGCCCGCAGATAGCTTCGAAGCGACCTGCACGGTCGGCGGCAGCTTCCAGCCTGACAACGTCGAGGAATTCTACCTTACACCCTGGGATCTCGACTACGGCCGGGTCGTGAAATTCGATCATGATTTCATCGGGCGGGAAGCCCTTGAGAAAATGGCGACGCAGGAGCACCGGACAAAGGTGACGCTCGTCTGGGAAAAGGACGACGTGCTGAAAATCTTCGGAGGCTTGATGGAGGATTTCCCGGGACCGAAGCTGATGGAGATGCCTGCCGGCCACTATGCCGCCCATCCCTACGATCAGGTTCTTCTTGGCGACGAACTGGTGGGGCTTTCGACCTATCCTGTCTATTCGGCCAACGAACGAGCCTGGATTTCCCTCGCAATGGTTCGCGGTGACTTGGCTAAGCAAGGCACGAACCTCTCGATCCTGTGGGGCGAGGCCAACGGCGGCACGAAGAAGCCGCAGGTCGAGCGCCATGTCCAGATGAGGGTCGGTGCGGAAGTCCATCCTTGGCCAATTCACGAAGCTGCCCGCCGCGAGTATCGGGCGCAGAGATGAAATCAAGGTCTACGGGGCGGGAAACCGCCCCGTAGACATCAAATTTTACTTGGTGAAAAGCCGCCTTTACATTGTCATGTGCTGATTTCTCCTATCAGCAGCACACAGATTATTCATTTCCGCTTTGGCTTATCGGCCACCCGAACATGTTGAGGCGATATTCATCCTTAGATGTACACGCCTACAATTTCCCAATTGGGTAGCGCACGAGCGGTCGGGCCATGGCCCGATTCCAGTGATGAATGCGACGCTCGCTATTCGAGCCATATAGCATTAAATATACTTTTATCGTGAAATATATATGCGAATTAATGCTTATATTAATAAACTATAAGAGAGTTTTCTATAGTGCAATTTGGTGAGATAGTAGTAAAATTTTAGAAAATATGACGCTGGTTTGCGTCATCATTCTATCTGGCTGCGGGTTCATCTCATGTCATTCACCATACGCAATATCTTGATCGGCTTTTACCTCGCCATAAGCATTGCTTTGGCCGGCTTTGTCGGCAACGCAATGTGGGCTTCGATCAATCGGGCAGCGACGTTCGACCAGGTCGCCCAGTTGGTGTCCCTTGATAAATTCCTGTTCACTGCGCTGTTGAATTTCCGCAGCGAGCGTGGGGACAGCGCGACCGCCCTAACCATCGAGTCGTCGAAGGCAATACGATTACTGAGGATGACCAGAAGCGGAAGCTGGAGCTGTCGTAAAGACCGCCAAAGCCATCTGGGGCGAAGTGTAGCACAAGTCCTCCCAGTTGCTTTCGTGGGTTCCCGGTGTCAGTGGTAGCAGAAGGTCGACCTTGGTCGGCCGTTTCTTCTTAGCATTCCCTTCCAGTTCCAATAGTTCCCTGACCCGCTCAAGCCCATTCCACGGCGGAGACTGCGTGGGTACGCGGATGGCGTTCGTTGAAGCCAGAAAGCAAGGAATCCGCCAGGCTGAATCGATCGGCTCAAGATATAACCAAATTAAAGCATGAATTCCATAATTCGCATAAGGCGTAAATTCATACTCGTGCTACCCACTCCGTTGAGGAAAAACGGAGGTAGCCTTGGCACTCTTAAATCTATTCAAGGGAAAGCAAGAAGAGAAGTCGTTGGAGCTGGATGGCTTCAAGGACATGCTGGAAGGCTATTCCATCGAAGTGATGCCACGCACAGCGGCGAAGATTGATGATTTCAAAACCCTGTTGCCGCAGGGGACGCGCGTCTATATCGCTCATATCGACGGCACCCCCATCGAAGAGATGGTGGAGACAGCAAAGCGCCTCTCCAACGACGGTTTCCCTACGATGCCGCATTTCCCGGCGCGTAGCATTCCGAACGTTGCAACGCTGGAAGACTGGATAAAGCGTTACCGCGAGGAAGCAGGCGTCGATCAGGCATTGCTGCTTGGCGGCGGTCTTCCGAATCCGGTCGGCGAGCTAGAAAGTTCGCTGCAGTTGATCGAAACCGGCCTGTTTGATCGCTACGGGTTCAAGCGTCTGCATGTTGCTGGCCACCCGGAAGGCAACAAAGATATCGACACCGTCGGCGGTACAAAGATCGTTGACGAGGCTTTGATGCGAAAACAAGCCTATTCCGAACGAACCGATGCGGAAATGGCGATCACTACCCAGTTCGCCTTCGATGCCAAGCCGGTTATCGCGTGGGCCGAACGGATCGCCGCAGACGGAGTCAAATTGCCGATCCATCTCGGTATTGCTGGCCCAACTAAACTGCAGACACTCATCAAGTTCGCGATCGCTTGCGGCGTCGGCCCATCACTCACCGTTTTGCAGAAGCGGGCTCTCGACTTGAGCAAACTGCTCGTTCCCTACGAACCGACCGATGTATTGACCGAGATTGCCGACTACAAGCTTGCTCATCCGGAAAGCCTGATCCACTCCATCCACGTCTTTCCGCTTGGCGGTATCCGGCCGAGCGCCGAATGGATGAACAAGAGGCTGGCCGGTAGGCACAACGTTGCGGCTTAGCTACAGGTCGCAATGTGCAATGGCGTTTCGATCGGGGCACCGCAATAAAATCACTCGGATCTAACGGCCGTCGTCCATCGTTCAATCTTACAATTGGTGAGTAAAATGAAGAACACCTACGTTTTAACCGTAGCCTGTAAAACGACGCGCGGCATTGTCGCGGCGATTTCGAGCTTCTTGTTCGAAAATGGTTGCAATATTATCGACAGTTCGCAGTTCGACGACTTGCAGACAGGCAAATTCTTCATGCGAGTCACCTTTCTGTCGGAGGAAGGTGCCGATCGCCCGTTGCTGATGGAGGGGTTCAAACCGGTCGCTGAGAAGTTTTCGATGACATGGGAGATGTTTGATGCTCATGACCGCATGAAGGTATTGCTCATGGTCTCCCGCTTCGGCCATTGCCTCAACGACCTACTCTATCGCTGGCGCATCGGCGCTCTCCCCATCGATATCGTGGGTGTGGTATCAAATCACTTCGACTACCAGAAGCTGGTCGTTAACCACGACCTCCCTTTCCACCACATCAAGGTGACGAAGGACAACAAACCACAGGCCGAAGCGCAGTTGATGGAGCTCGTCGAGCAGACGAGCACGGAGCTTATCGTGCTTGCCCGCTACATGCAGGTGCTGTCTGACGAGATGTGCAAAAAGATGTCGGGGCGCATTATCAATATCCACCATTCCTTCCTGCCGAGCTTCAAGGGAGCCAACCCTTATAAACAGGCTTATGAGCGCGGCGTGAAATTAATTGGTGCTACTGCGCATTATGTTACGACCGATCTCGATGAGGGGCCAATCATCGAGCAGGACACAGTACGCATTACCCACGCGCAGTCGCCAGACGACTATGTCTCCCTCGGCCGTGATGTGGAGAGTCAGGTTTTGGCGCGCGCCGTCCATGCACATATCCATCACCGCACCTTCATTAACGGCAACCGCACGGTCGTCTTTCCGCCGAGCCCGGGAAGCTATGCATCCGAAAGGATGGGTTGATCATGGTTCGGGTAATCGATGGCAAAACGATCGCGGCATCGGTGATTGCGGAAGTGAAGGAGGCGGCGGGCTCGCTGGAGAAGGAAACCGGCAATAAGCCGGGCTTAGCGGTCGTCATTGTCGGCAACGATCCGGCGAGTCATGCGTATGTCAATTCCAAGAGCAAAATGGCCAAAGAGTGCGGCTTCAACTCGATCCAGCACAGCCTGCCGGAAGAAACGACGCAGGAAGAGCTGGGAAAGCTGGTCGCCGAACTCAATGCGGACCCCGCCATTCACGGTATCCTCGTTCAGCTTCCGTTGCCAACACATCTTAATTCCGAGCCGGTTATTCAATCGATCCTGCCGGAGAAAGACGTCGACGGCCTGAATGTCGTCAATGCCGGAAAGATCGCCACCGGCGATCTCTCGACGGGCCTCATCTCCTGCACACCAGCGGGTGCGATGCTACTGCTAAACCATATCCACGGCCGCGACCTTTCCGGGCTCAATGCTGTCGTTGTCGGCCGCTCCAATCTGTTCGGGAAGCCGATGGCGCTATTGTTGCTCGCCGCGAACGCCACCGTCACAGTCGCGCACTCCAGGACGAAGGATTTGGCTGCTGTCTGCCGTAATGCTGATATTTTGGTCGCGGCTGTCGGCCGTCCGCAGATGGTGAAGGCCGATTGGTTGAAGTCGGGGGCAACGGTCATTGACGTGGGCATAAACCGCGTGTCGGCACCCGAAAAAGGGGAGGGTAAGACCCGCCTTGTCGGCGATGTCGCCTACGACGAGGCCGTCGGCGTTGCCGGCGCTATTACACCTGTCCCAGGTGGGGTTGGCCCGATGACCATTGCAATGCTGATGGCTAATACGGTCACGGCAGCCAGCCGCGCAATGCTTGTCTCATCAAAGACGATGCATCTTTTGAAGTGGGATAGTTGAAAGATGGATAGCCCGGCACGGGAACCCCGCGCCGGCCAGTGTCCGCGGGCACAAGGCAACCCGCAATTACGCTGATGCGAAGGCACTTCGGCTGCAACTGGCTGATTCAATCATATAAAATCCAGTATATATCATCGATAGTCTATATATTAGTTTGAATGCGCCGGACCGCCTAGTCTTGTTACCGAAGCTAAGACAATGCGGGAACCATAGATGCATGCCTTCTCCGAAAACACGTTAAATGAACTGGTCCTAGCCAACCATATCCTTGATGGCGAGGGCATAGTTGATGGCTTTGGCCATGTCAGCGTGCGTGATCCGGCACGAGCGGATCGATTTTGGATGTCGCGCAGCAAGGCGCCCGCATTGGTCGAGCGAAACGACCTTCTGATATTGGATATGGACGGCGTTGTGCACGATGACGACCGCACTCCCTATCTCGAGCGATTCATTCACGCTGAAATCTATCGGGCACGGCCTGACGTGATGGCGATCGTGCATAGTCACTCCCCGGCTGTGATACCGTTTACGGTTGCTCGTGATATCAAGCTGCGCCCCATCTGCCATGTTTGCGGGTTTGTGAATGCCGCGACGAGCTTCGAAATCCGTGAATTTGGCGGAAGCGACACTGACCTCCTGATCAAGAATGCTGAACTAGGGTCTGCTCTCGCCCGATCCTTGGGGAACTCGAACCTCATCTTGATGCGCGGTCACGGCGTAACGGTCGTGGGTACAACGCTGCGGCAGGCCGTGTTTCGTGCGATCTATACGGAGCTGAGTGCGCGCCTTCAGCGTGATGCGCTTCAAATATCATCAGATATCGTTTTCCTCACCGATGAGGAAGCCGACGCGGCGAGCGCGGTGAATGACGCGCAGATCGACCGCGCCTGGGAGCTTTGGGTTCGAAATCTGGGTGATCGCGAGAGGAGAGACGGGCCTGACGGACGTTTGAGCAGCGGCCGCGGTCCTTTATGAATGGAAGGAGACAGACATTGTTCACATCCCCCACGCCACTTCCTCCTGTCACTGATCCGGTTCGTTTGCCTCAGAGGGCAGCGCTCTACTATGGCGGCGGGTGGCATGAGACCATTGGCGGTGCGATCCGTGACAGCGTAGATCCCGCTACGGGGTCCTCGATCGCTTCATATGCAGAAGCCACAGCGGCTGATGCTAATGCAGCCATCCAGGCGGCGGCGGTCGGATTTCAGGCGTGGCGCAGGGTTCCACCGTTGGAAAGGGCCGGCATCCTGCGGCAGATGGCGAACATCATCAGGGAAAATGCAGTCGATCTTGCGCGTCTCGACTCTCAAGACGGCGGTGCGCCGTTGCAGGAAATGTATTCCGATGTGATGGTGGCCGCCCGGTTTATCGACTATTTCGCCGGGCTTGTCACGGAAATGAAAGGCACCTCGATCCCGATGGGGCCGGATGCCGTGAATTTTTCCATTCGTGAGCCCTATGGTGTCGTTGCGCGTATCGTCGCTTTCAACCACCCCTTCATGTTCAGTGCAGGAAAATTGGCGGCACCTCTCGCGGCCGGGAATGCCGTGATCGTGAAGCCTCCGGAGCAGGCACCGTTGTCGGCGCTGCGATTGGCGGAACTGGTTGGCCACCTGGTTCCGGCCGGAGCGCTCAGTGTGCTGACTGGCGGGCGCGAGGTCGGCGAGGCGCTTTCAAGCCACGAGGACGTCTCCATGGTCGCACTGGTCGGAAGCGTTCCGACTGGGCGCGCCATCATGACGAATGCGGCCAGGACGCTGAAGCCTCTGCAATTCGAGCTCGGCGGCAAGAACGCATTGATCGCCTTCCCGGACGCCGAGCCGGAAGCAGTCGCGGCCGCGGCCGTCACTGGCATGAACTATACGTGGTGCGGCCAGTCGTGCGGGTCCGTAAGCCGGCTTTTCGTTCACGAAAGCATAAAGGATGAGGTTGTTCAGCGCATGGGCAATCATCTCGCGCGATACAAGCCGGGGATACCGCTTGATCCCGAAACGACGATGGGCGCGATCGTCAACCGTCGTCAGTACGAACGGGTCCTTTCCTACATCGAAGCCGGCAAGGCTGAGGGCGCGACAATTGCATATGGCGGCAAGCGTCCTTCGGATGAACGTCTGCGCGATGGCTGCTTCCTCGAGCCGACGATTTTCACCGACGTCAGTCAGAAAATGAAGATCGCATCGGAGGAGATATTCGGACCGGTGCAAAGCGTCATCGCCTGGTCGGACGAAAAGAAGATGCTCGAAGAGGTCAACAGCGTCGAATATGGGCTGACCTGCGCGATTTTCACGAACGACTTGAACAAGGCGCACAGAACCGCGGCGGAGGTCCAGGTGGGATACGTCTGGATCAACAAGGTGGCCACTCATTTTCTGGGAGCACCTTTCGGAGGCTACAAGCAGTCCGGAATGGGGCGAGAAGAGTGCCTGGAGGAACTCATCTCCTTCACGCAACAGAAAAACATCCACGTAAGCCTCAAACCGGGAGGATAAAGCGGCCGTGCGCCGAGATTGCCGAAGGGCATTCTGTGAATTGATGATGGGATTCAACATAGTGGTGGAGGAACACGATGAACTACATGAATTCGATCCGTAAGGTGTGTCTATTGACGCTGGCTTTGGCCACCGCAGCAACCGGCGCCCAGGCTGCGGACATGCTCAAGATCGCGGTCGGCCAGCAAGGAAGCTGGGAAACAGCGGGCCCGGAAATCGGACGGCGCGCCGGAATCTTCGAGAAGTATGGTCTCGAACTCGATATCCTTTACACACAGGGCGGCGGTGAAACGCAGCAGGTCGTGATTTCCGGCAGCGCGGATATTGGCGTTGGGGTTGGTGTCACAGGCGTACTTGGAGCGTTTTCCAAAGGCGCGCCGGTCCGAATCATATCAAGCCAGGCCACGGGGCCGGCTGACTTCTGGTATGTGAAGAACGATTCACCTGTGAAGTCGCTCAAGGATTATAAGCAACCGCTCACGGCCGCTTTTTCGACGAACGGTAGCTCAACTCACACAGCGCTTCTCCGTATGATCGAGGGCAACGGTCTTGACGTCACGCCGGTAGCGACTGGCGGCCCGCCCACTACCCTGACACAGGTCCTGTCAGGGCAGATCGACGTTGGCTGGAGCACGCCGCCTTTTGCGATCGACAAGATCGACAATGGTGAACTGCGGATCGTCGGCAGGATGAGCGATTTGCCTGCCATCAGCCAACAGACGGTTCGCGTCAACATAACCAACGCGTCCGCGCTGGAACGCAAGCCAGATGTGATCGCGCGCTATGTAAAAGCAGCCAGGGAAACGTACAACTACATGTACGATAACCCAAAGGCGATCGAAGAATTCGCACAATACGCCGGCGTCTCGACGGAAATGGCACGCCGGATGCGTGACGAATTCTTCCCGAAGGACTCCCTCGATCCCGACAAGTTCAGCGGGATAGAGACTTCGATGGAGGACGCCATCAGGTTCAAGACGATCAGCCAGCCGCTGACAGCCGAGCAGATCAAGCAACTGGTGATTGCACCCGCCCAGTAGAGCCGTGCGGTCAACGTCCGAGGCAGGTTGGCCCGGTGCGCGATAGGCACCGGGCGGGATGATACCGCGTGAGCCGTTGATTGAGGACAACGCAGAGCCCGTTAGCCTCATTCGAGTTATGGGTGACAGCAAATAAGCAGGACAGTCTGAAACATGGCCGATGTTGAAATTCCCGTGAAGGGAACAATTCAGAATGCTGCGTTCGGCAGTGATATCATCGCCGAAACTCTTCGCGCAGCAGATCTGGAATTTATCGCCCTCAACCCGGGCGCCAGCTTCCGAGGTCTTCATGACAGCATCGTCAATCACCTTGGCAACGTCGGCCCCAAGATCTTGACATGCCTGCATGAGGAGCATGCAGTGGCGATCGCGCACGGATATGCCAAGGTGACAGGCCGGCCGATGGCGGTTGCGCTCCATACAAACGTCGGACTCATGCACGCAACAATGGCAATCTACAATGCCTGGTATGACCGTGCTCCCATGATGATTCTCGGCGCCACAGGTGCGATCGATGCGGCACAGCGTCGTCCATGGATCGAGTGGATTCACACATCGCGAGATCAGGCGGTCCTGGTTCGCAACTATGTCAAATGGGACGATCAACCCGGTTCCGTCGAGGCCGCTCGCGAGTCGATCTTGCGTGGAGCCTGGATGGCCCGGACCAGTCCCAAGGCTCCAGTCTATATCGTGCTGGGGACCGAGCTGCAGGAAGACGTTTCGCAGAACCCATATCCGATAAAACCAGAACGATACATGCAGCCGGCAAGGGCCGCCGCCACGGAAGAGGATATTGCCGAGGCCCTGGCGGCGCTACGTTCTGCTAGAAATCCGTTGCTGCTGTCCGGCCGGTCATCCCGTAACACCAGCGAATGGTGGAACCGGGTCGAGCTGGCAGAGCGGCTTGGAATCAGGGTCGCTACCGACAACCGCGTAGGCTGCTCGTTTCCGACCGACCATCCGCTGCATTTAGGAGGCGTCGGGACTGGTCTCGGCGAAGGAACCGCTATCGTCAACAAAGCCGTTGCGGAGGCGGATGTCATCCTCAGTCTCGACTGGACTGATGTTGCGGGCGCCCTGCAGCTGGCGCTTGGCCGGAAGGAACCGACTGCCAAGATCATTCATGTTACCCAGGACCACATTCTGCATAACGGCTGGTCCTTCGATCACATGGCCTTTCCGCCGGTCGATCTGATGCTGGCGGGAGATCCCGAACTGGTCGTGGCTCAATTGCTGGGCCAACTCGGTGACGTGCCGAGACGATCGCCGCCGACCTCTGCGGCGCAGCTGAAGACCCCGGAATTGAACAGCGGACCCATTACCGTTTCACAACTCGCATTCGGGCTGAGGACGGCTGTAGGTGACAAGGACGTTTCCTTGTTGCAACTGCCTCTTTCCTGGGGAGATCGAGATTGGCATTTCCGCCATCCCCTTGACTACATAGGCACCGACGGCGGCGGCGGCATGGGAAGCGGGCCAGGGATCTCCGTGGGTGCCGCTCTTGCGCTGAAGGGCACCGGCCGAATCCCCGTCGGCGTGTTCGGCGACGGCAACTACCTGATGGGCTGCACGGCGATCTGGACGGCCACGCACTATCGGATTCCGCTCTTGCTCGTCATTGCGAACAATCAGTCGTTTTTCAACGATGAGGTGCATCAGGAACGCGTCGCGCGCCACCGGTCGCGGCCGGTCGAGAACAAGTGGATCGGACAGAGGATGACTGACCCGGAGATAGATATTTGCGCCATCGCTGGTGGGCAGGGTGCAGTCACGATCGGCCCCATCGACAACGCCACCGGTCTCGTGGAGGCGCTGAAGAGAGCGGTCGCGCATGTAGAGGACGGCAAGACAGTCGTCGTGGATGTCCGCACGGTCGCGGGCTACGACACTTAGGCAGCAGGCGTGAGCCGGGTTGATTTGAACGGTTGGGACTATGAACTTGAAACAGAACATTGATGCGCCTACGGCGGAGGTCAGCCTTCGCATCGAGCATGTATCGAAACGGTTCGGAGATGGGCCGAACGCTGTCGTGGCGGTCGACGATGTGTCCTTTACGGTGAAAAAGGGTGAATTCGTCAGCGTGATTGGCCCCTCCGGATGTGGGAAGTCCACGCTTTTCAGCATCATCGGTGGTCTGACGAAGGCCTATGACGGCGACGTTGTCGTAGAAAATGTCAGGCTGAGTGGTCCACACAAATCCGTGGGAATGGTCTTCCAGGAGGAGGCGACGTTTCCCTGGCGCAATGTCATTGAAAACGTCAGTTTTCCCCTGGAGCTGCAAGGCCTTTCGAAATCCGAACGACATGCGCGTGCCAAACATTTTATCGCGATGGTGGGGCTCAAGGGGTTCGAGAGAACGATGCCAAGCCAGTTGTCGGGCGGCATGCGTCAGCGCGTCTCGATTGCCCGGACCCTGGCTGCCGAACCGAAGATCCTGTTGATGGATGAGCCGTTCGCCGCACTCGATGAGCAGACACGCCTGTTGCTTGGTGACAAGATCACACAGATTCAGCAGCAGTTGCGGCAAACCACCTTGCTGATCACGCATAACCTGACCGAAGCGGTGCAGCTTTCCGACCGTATAGTGGTCATGACTTTCCGACCCGGCCGCATTCGCGAGATCATCGATATCGATCTGCCGCGCCCACGCACATCCGAGATCGTCTCCACCGATCGATTTGGTCACTATGTGGCAGCCGTCTGGAGCCATTTGCGCGAAGAGGCCAATCGTGGACTGGAAGATATGCAAATGAACCTTGCGGGGTCTTCACATGGCTAGGCGGTCACAGATGGCGACTGACAACGTTGCCCGGGCTTTCGGCTGGGCCTTGGTAGCCACGACGCTGGGTGCAGTGGAGATACTGGTCCGCACCGAGATGCTTAATCCTTACATTATTCCCCCTCCCAGCGATGTTTTCAGAGCCGTGCCCCGGCTGGTCGCCGAACACGGAATTCTTCTGCGGGTGGCACAGACAGCATATGAGGTGGTGGCAACTGGTCTTCTTGTCTGCGTGGTTGGAATTCCGATAGGCGTCGTCATGAACGCATGGCGATCCGTTCGTGATGCTCTTGAGGCATGGACCGCGGCTCTGGCTGCCGCACCGCTCGTGTTGGCTTTCCCGCTGTTCCTTGTCATTTTTGGGCGCAGTACCAGTACGATCATTGCGATATCGTTTGTGACGGGTTTGGCGCCAGTCATCCTGAAGACGATAGAGGGGCTATCCGGCACTAAGCCTGTTCTGCTTTCTTATGGTGCCAGCCTGAGCATGACGCCGCGTCAGATCCTGATGAAGATCTCGATTCCCTCGGCAATTCCACACATCATGACGGGCATCCGTCTGGGCTGGACGTTCGTGCTCATCAGTGTGGTTGGCGTAGAGTTCCTCATCAATCTGGGTGGTATCGGTGGTCTCGTCAATGAATTGGCTGAAAGTTACGACATGCCGGGCACCTATGCCGCTATCCTGTTCGCGGTAGCGATCAGCGTATTGTTCTTCGTCATTCTGGAGCAGGCGGAAAAATGGTTACCATCGAACCGGTAATTACTACACGAGCTCATGCATCGAACCATGCGAAAGCTCACTCCTGGATTATCAGAGTGGTTAGCATCATCATCGTTCTTGTCCTGTGGGAGACGGTAAGCCGCTCAGGTCTCTTGCTCAAGGATGCTGTGCCAAGTTGCGTCGAAATCGCAAAAGCACTCGTCACTCAGCTATCGTCGTCCGCATTGTATATGAATCTTGTGGTCACGATGTGGGGCGTCGTGGCATCGCTGCTGATTGGCGGGCTCCTCGGAACGGCGGCGGGTATCATTTTCGGCACCAACCGTTTCCTCAGCACCACATTGGAGCCGTTCGTGGTATATCTGGCCCCAACCCCCCGTATCATTTTCTTTCCGGTCATGATCATGTGGTTCGGAGTTGGTATCGGCTCGAAGATCGCGCTAGGTGCCCTGTCGTGTTTCTTCACGGTCGCAATTGTCACGGCCGCTGGCACACGGCAGATAAACCCGGTCTTAATCAGGGTCGGTCACAGCTTTAACGCCTCTCGCGTACAGATGCTTTTTAAGGTGTATTTACCGGCCATGCGGGCGCCGGTCCTGACCGGTCTTCGTCTCGGTTTTGGAAATGCATTCATTTCCATGCTTCTCGCCGAGACCAAACTGTCAAATCAGGGGCTCGGATTTATGATCATGCAGTTCTATTCGAGATTCGAGTTGGCTTCTCTTTATGCCTTGCTGATCATCGCTTTTGTGATTGCGGGCGCCGTAAACACGGTCTTCGGGACCCTGGCGCGGGAATGATGCCGTTTCCGAAGTCGGTCAATATCTTGCCGGCGGCCAAACTGCGGGCGATACGGCGATCGGGCTTCCGACAAGAAGATGGGCAAATCTCAGCTGCGCAGGCTCAATCGGGAAGAACATTGCCGAAGCGTTTCTTCAGAAATCTCAGCACCTCCATCTGAGGTCCTGAAAACAGCTTCCCCCTCTTGGCGATCATATAAACTGGCGCCGAAAGAGCCAGGCCGGGGACAGATATGGTTCTTATCAATCCCCACGCCATCTCCCTGCGAACAGAGGCTGCGAACAGGAATGCAACGCCAATGTTGTTGATCACAGCCTCTTTCATGCCCTCTGCGTGACCGATTTCCATCTGCACATTGCGGCGGACTATCTCGTGAGGCCGAAGAGACGCCTCTTCAAGATCGCGTCGCCAGGTTCCCTGCTCGGCGGCGACGAAGGGCATTTCTTCAAGATCGTCGAGTATGATCTGATCGCTACAGCGAGAGAAATCCTCGCCCGCGACCAGTAGTAGAGGTTCGTCCCAGAGGCGCTCGACATTCAGGTTGTCCATGTTTTGGCTCGGATCGAGCAGCGTTACGGCAGCATCGCATTCGCCGGCCTCGATCGCCTCGACGCATTCGCGAGGAGGGACCACTTTCAGCGACAATTCCAAATCCGGATTCTCAGCATGAAGATCGGCGAGCACTTTTGGCATAACATAGCTGCCGACCGTGAGCGACGCTGCCAATGCCACACGACCGCCGATCTTTCCAGAGCCGGAAAACTCCCGTTCGAGTTCGCGTGTCTGGGTCGTAATCGCCTTTGCCCATTCATAGGCCCGCTGACCCTCTTGCGTCAGGACAATGTTCCGCCCCTGCCGCGCAAGTATTCGAACTCCGAGCTTCTCTTCAAGTGCCCGAATATGCGCGGTTACGACTGGCTGGGACAGATTGAGGCGCGTCGCTGCCTGGGTGATGCTCAGTTGATCTCCCACGGCGCAAAGGACGTCAAGCTTGTGAAGTGTCAGCTGTGATGTAAGAAGCCGCGACAAGATTTTGTCCTAGATATCCCGAGTTCGCCTGCGGCGAACAGTGGAAAAGGGAGCAGAGCTCGCCAAGGCTGGCCCTGCTCCATCCTTATCAGTGGGTCGGATCTTTGACGGCCTGATAGGTCTCGAACTCGACATTGTAGAGTTCGCCATCGACGCGCTCGACCTTGCGCATGTAGATATTCTGGACGATGTCGCGCGTTTCCGGATCGATCTCGATGGGACCGCGAGGGCTTTCAAATTTCATCCCCTTGGCCGCTTCGATGAAGGTATCGCCGGTTGCGTCACCGCTGGTCTTGACGAGCGTCTTGTAAATCAGGTCGAGCGCATCCCAGGCTCCAACCGCGACAACGTTCGGGCGCATGCCGCCGTTGACCTTCTTGAACTGCTCGACGAACGCCTTGTTCTCGGCTGAGTCGTGGCTGGCCGAATAAGGACCGCCGGTAACAACACCGAGTGCCGGATCGCCCATGTTGTTCAGCAGATCATCGTCCGTAACATCCGACATCGCGATCACCTTGATGCCGGACTTGTCCATTCCGCGCTCTACGAACTGCTTCATGAACGCAGCGCCGGCGCCGGTCGGAACGAAGACGAAGAGCCCTTCTGGCTTCTGGTCAAGTACCCGTTGCAGGAACGGTGCGAAATCTGGGTTTGCGAGCGGTACGCGGAGCTTTTGGATGACTTCTCCGCCTTTTGATTCCAGGTTCTTTGCGAACCATTCTTCCGCATCGACGCCGGGACCATAGTCGGAGACGACACTCACGAATTTCTTCACCCCGTTCTCAGGCGCCCACTGCGCGATGACACTCGCGATCTGCGGCGTCGTCTGCGACGTACGGATCATATAGGGCGACGCATCCATGATCGAGGACGTGGCGGCTACCATGACGATCTGCGGGACTTTCGCCCGTTTCGACAACTGAGCAACCGACAGTGCGGTTGGTGTGTTGCCGAATCCGGTGAGAATCTGCGCCTTGTCGCGCGTCACGAGTTCCTGGGCGATGCGCAGGGCATTGTCGGCGGTACTGGCATCATCCTTGATGATCAGCTCCACTTTCTTGCCACCAGCCGTGTCGCCGCGCACATCGACGAAAGCCTTGATTGCGGCGCTGATCTGACGGCCGTTCGATTGAAAATTGCCGGTCAGCGGGACGATCACGCCCACTTTGACCGTTTCCTGCGCAAACGATACGGCTGAACCGGCGAGCAAGGCACCGACTGCCAAGGTGCCAATCAATAGTTTTCTTACGCTCATTTTCTCCTCCTGAAGCGTGACTATCAACTTTTCATGCTGTCACAGACGGGGACTTGAGCGCAGCGGAGCGCCCCCCCGACACCGAGATAGGCCGCAAGCGCCTCGGCGTCTTCCGCCAGATGTCCGCTTTCGCCGCTATAGACGATAGCGCCCCGTTCAAGGATGATGGCTCTATCGGTTATCGACAGGATCTGTTGTGCATGCTGTTCGACGATGATCGCAGCCATGCCTTCCTCGCGGACAATCCGTCGGATAGCTCTCAGAAGCTCCTCGACGATAATCGGGGCGAGCCCTTCGGTCGGCTCATCGAGCAGCAAGAGCGTTGGATTGAGAATCAAGGCACGCGCGACAGACAGCATTTGCTGTTCTCCGCCGGACAGCTGGCTGCCATAATTGCTGCGCCGTTCGCGCAAACGCGGGAACATCTCGTAGACCGCGTCGAGCGTCCATCGACCGGGTCTTGCGACTGCCGTGATATTTTCCTCCACAGTCAGCGAGCGGAAAATTCCCCGCTCCTGCGGAACCCAGCCAATACCTTCCTCCGCGCGTCGTTCCGGACTGAACGACGTAATGTCTTTCCCCTTGAAGGAAATGCGGCCCCCTTGGTGGCGTATCAGTCCCATGATGCTGTTCAGGGTTGTTGTCTTGCCGACCCCGTTGCGACCTAGCAATGCGGTCGCCTCGCCCTGTCGCAGCGAGAAGGAGAGGCCGTTCAGCACGGTGGCTTTTCCATAACCCGCCGATACGTTGTCCAGAATCAGAAGCTCATCCATGGTCGGCTCCTCCGAGATAGACTTCCTTGACGCGCTGATCATTTGCGATCTCGTCAACTGTGCCCTCCGCAAAAAGAGCGCCGGAGACAAGGACGGAAATTTTCTCCGCGAAATTGAACACCAGGTCCATGTCGTGCTCGATCAGCAGGATCGAGACGTCAGAGGGAAGGGCGGAAAGGCGCGACAACACTTCGTGACGGTCCGCCTCCGGCACACCTGCGGCGGGCTCATCGAGAAGCAGGACCTTCGGTCGGCAAGCGATCGCCAATGCGATTTCAAGCAATCTTTGCTTGCCGTAGGGCAGCCCTGAACAGGGATGGTCGAATACGTCTTCAAGGCCGAAATCGGCGATCAAGCCGGCAATCTCGTCATCGATGCCAGGCAGCGTTCCCGCCCAGCGGAACCAGTCTCGCCCGTGCCCACGCCGCTCGCTGATCACCAACCCCAGGCTTTCGACCACATTGAGCTTGCCGAAGAGCTGGTTGATCTGGAAAGTTCGGGCAAGACCGCGGCGGACCCGCTGTTCGCGCTTGATCGAGGTGATGTCCTCACCATTCAGCAATATTTTCCCGTCCGATGGGGTAAGCACGCCAGTCAACAGGTTGATGAACGTTGTCTTCCCCGCACCATTCGGCCCGATCAGTGCGTGACGCGCACCTTGTTCCAGCTGAAAGTTCACGTTGTCCGTCGCCTTCAGTCCGCCGAATATCTTGCTGAGTGAAATTGTCTCCAGAACCGTGTCCATCACGTCTCCTGCCGTTTAGAAATGACGGTTTCAGAGGAAGATTTGCGCATCTGACCAGCGCGAGCCGTAAGCCGACTGATAAGCTCTCGGGGTCGGTCGCGTCCGACGAGCACGAAAACGACGAGCAGGATGCCGACCCAGAACTGCCAGTATTGAGGCGTCAGGTTTGCGATCCCGTCCTGAACCATCTCGTATACAACCGCACCGACAATGCCGCCGTAGAGATAACCGGTTCCTCCAATCACGAGCACCATCAATCCATCCGCGGATTTTTGGAACGAGAGAACATCCAGCGAGATGAATTGCTGCGTTTGCGTGAAGAGGGCTCCGGCAATGCCGGCATAGGCGCCCGCGACGGTATAGATAGCTACCTGGCGCGCGGCGACGGGGATGCCGACAGCGGAGGCGCGCAGGGGATTGTCCCGAATGGCTTTCAGCGAAATGCCAAAAGGTGACGACACGATCAGCCGGGAGAGGACAAACAGTACGAACAAGACGGCGAGGCTGTAGGCGTAGCCCGTATGTCCGTAGAAGTCGAACTCGAAGTGGCCGAAGAGCGGATCGATCGTGATGCCCTGGAGGCCGTCGGCGCCACCCGTCAGCCATGCCGTCTGGTTGGCGATCTCGAAAAGAACAGCGGCGACCCCGAGCGTAACCATCAGCCGCGTAAGATCCCCGCCTCGAAGCAGCAGGAAACTCGTTGCGAAGGCGATGATGGCCCCGGCGACCGCTCCAACAAGGAGTCCCGAGATGGGCTCGCCGGTCACATAGATGGAAAACAGGCCGCTGGCATAGGCGCCCGCACCGTAGAGTGCTGCCTGACCCAACGAGACGATACCCGCATAACCAAGGATAAGGTCGATCGAGAGGGCGAAGATCGCGATTCCCGCGATCTCGGTCAGGATGAGATGCTGTTCCGGCAGGAAGAACCAGGAAAGCACTGCGAGAATCCAGAACGCGATCTCGATCATGGTCCAGCGCACCGGTCGCCTCATGACCCGCCGCACGTCAGCGGATAAAGGGGTCGGAGTGGAATGGTTTGCCTGCATCAGTTCATCCTCGAGAAAAGACCTTGTGGACGAAGGACGAGGACCACCACAAGAACGATATAGATGACGAAACCGCCTAGCACGGGCACATAATACTTGGCCATCACGTCCGCGATGCCGAGGAGGATCGAGGCGTAAAGCGGCCCAAGCATGCTTGTCGTGCCGCCGACCGATACGACGATCAGGAAGTAGACCATGAACTTCAGCGGAAAGGTGGGATCCAGCCCGAGAATCTCGGCGCCGAGCGCACCGCCAAGACCGGCAAGGCCGGATCCTACAGCGAAGGTAACGGCGAAGATCACGTTGACGCGGATACCTACGCCGCGTGCTACACGACGATCGTCGACAGAGGCGCGCAACCGGCTGCCGAAACGTGTATGCGTGAGGATCAGTTGCAGCGCCACGGCAAGAAGACCGCAAACTACAATGAGGAATGCACGATAGATCCCGACACCGACTCCGAATACGTCGACCCGACCCCGCATGAACTGAGGCAGATTCAGAATCTGCTGTTGTGACCCCATGACATAGTCGATGCCGGCGACCGCGACGAACACGATACCGATCGAAAAAAGAACCTGGTCGAGGTGACCCTTCTCATACATGCGGACATAAAGCGTCCGTTCCAGTAAAAGCCCCAAAACAGCGGCGGCGACAAAGGCGATCGGCAGCGACAAGAGGAACGGAACGCCCCAATTGTTTGTGAGTACGACGGTGATATAGCCACCAGCCATCGCAAAGGCGCCGTGCGCCAGGTTGATGAAGTTCATCAACCCGAGCGTTACAGCCAGGCCGCAGGACAGGATGAACAGCAACATCCCGTATGCAAGGCCATCGAATAATAGCGTAAGCATCTATCCTCCCATGCCCGTGGTGCCAACGCATCTCCTAATTGCGCGCTCCTCTGCGTCGAAAGACGATCGCAGGGGACTCCTTCCGCCGAGACGGCACCACCATTGGGCCGAACCATTTCGGAAAATTGCCCAACTTACTATTTCAATGTAGGCTCTTTTCCATAAGAATAGGCTATAAAGCGGCTTCTAGGAGATCGAGGAGTTGCCGCTGTGCCTTCGTTGGCAGCCAGCTCGCTCTTGTGGTGATACCGATCGGGCGAGACGTGTGGGAGAGATCCATCGGCAATGCCTGCAACAGGCCCCGCGAAATCTCCGCTTGCGCTTGCAAGTATGAAATGCAGCCCAGATGGTCGCTCGTATCCAGCAACTCGCGCATGAGGATAAGAGAGCTGGACTCCACGATGCTGGCGGGGAGATCTATGCCCGCCTGGCTAAACAACGCGTCGAAGTGAGCGCGTATCGGGGTTCCTCTCTGCCCCACGACCCAAGGGTAGCGCGCCAGTTCGTTCATATCGGTATTCTGGCGGTTCGCAAGGGGGTGATCTCTACCTGCGACCATCACTACAGTGTCGTGAAACAAGAGGCGTTGTTCCACGTCTCCAATCGGCGGGGGATCGCGCAGGGCTCCAATCAGGAAATCGATCTCGCCGCGTCGCAGACCCGAAAGGAGTTCTTTGTACGGGCCATCAAGCACATGTATTGGAAGTCGGGGGCGAAGTTCGCGAAACCGTGCGATTGCTTTCGGTAAGAGATAGGAGCGAGAGAGAGGCATAGCGCCGATAACGATCCGACCAGCCTCAGCCGCCATGACCTCACCAAGATCCGCTTCGGCTTGGGTTAGTTCCGCGAAGGCAAGGCGTGCGGCCTGCGCGAGGTTGACGGCGGCACGCGTCGCAACGATCCCATAGGACGTTCTTTCGAACAGTGGTCGGGCCGCCTCCTGTTCCAGTTGGGTGATGGCTCGATGGACAGTCGGTTGCGCAATCCCCATTATCTTGGCCGCGAGCGTAAAATTCTCTGCTTCGCGAACGGCGATCAGGGCTTGCAGTTGTGCGGTTGTCGCCGTCACCCGCAGACGCGGGGCGACCTCTGACAGGGCCGGGTCGAGGTAGCCAAAGGCGCGGCCCACGCGGGTCGCCAACAACCTGCCGGTGTCGCTGGCGAAAATGCCATGTGGCGAGCGATTGAACAGAGGCAGTCCTATCGTAGCCTCCAGCTTATTCAACGCTTGCGTCACAGCAGGCTGGGAAATGTGGCAAGCCTTCGCTGCGGCCGTCACAGACCCACTATTCACTACCGCGAGAAAGACGCGCAAATGCCGGAGGTTGCGCGGAACGGAGCCTTCCTGCGTATCGAGCCTGGTCATGGTTCCAAGCGCTGCAAAATGCGATCCGCCCGGCTCGCCAGACTATTTGCACCGCCTTCCAACCGAAGCGCGGCAAGCTCCCTCTGCCAGGTGGCCGTCGCGCGAGCCATCCGGTCAGGCAACCCAAGTTCGACGATCGTGTTCGCGACCTCATCCATCTCCGCCGCGCGTCGCTCGCCATGAACCATCATGCGCTCCAGATTGTAGGCGGATCGGCCAAGCCAATCCCAGCCGGGGTCCGAGGCTTGCAGAGACGCGAGCACAGCGTCATCCACGCCAGCGCGCCGCGCTGCAAGCATGCATTCGGCAGTCAATGCCTCGAGCCCCTTGATCATGACCGACCGTAGCATCTTGATTGCCGAAGCCTGTCCCACATGGGATCCGACGACGCTTGGGTTCATGTCTAGGGTTTCGAACCATGTGCAGGCCTCTTCAGCATGGGAGCCCGAGATCAAAAGCGGCGTGCGATGGAGCTTAGGAGCAACCGGAGCCATGACGGCGACGTCAATATAGAGTCCGCCAGCTTCGACGATTTTCGCCTCGGATGCCTTCTTCGTTGCCGGAGAGCAGGAATTGCAATCGAGGTAGTACCCCCCGGGCCTGATATGTTGCGCCGCTTGAGATGCCGCTTCGTACGCCCGGTCCGCAGTCACAAGGCTAAATATATGGTGCGAGGCCTCCAGAGCTACGGAGAGGTTCTCCGCGAAGTCGATCCCGATGCGAGCGCAGGCTTCGGTGATCTGGCCGCGCTTAGCCGGATCACTAAGCTTGATGTCGTAGGTGACGACTTTGGACCGAACATCCTGCGGCCAACCCCCGGCAAAGGCCTGTCCGGCTTCGCCAAATCCCAAAAGGACGATTTCTGCTTCACCCGAAGCGTTCATCCTCTTCTCCTCCTTAAGGCTAAAACACAGGGCTGTTTTTGCAAATAATCATATTAGACGCCAGCGTTAATAGCCAAAACTTATGGAGTGTGCCGTGAAAACAAATTGGCAAGGAACGCCTTACGCGCGACATCAACAGGCGGAACATTGGAGGATTTCATGTCTAAGAAGAAAACCGCACTGGTCATCAGCGCACATGCCGCAGATTTTGTCTGGCGTTGCGGCGGCGCGATCGCGCTCCATGCAGAAAAGGGCTATGACGTTACCGTCGTCTGCTTGTCGTTCGGCGAGCGCGGCGAGTCTGCCAAGCTCTGGAAGCAACCGGGGATGACCTTGGAGAAGGTCAAGGCCGCCCGGCGCAGTGAGGCCGAGAAGGCTGCTGAAGCGCTCGGCGTCCATGACCTCGTCTGCTTCGATCTCGGCGACTACCCGTTGCGGCTGACGGACGAGGACAAATATCGCCTGGTTGATGTGATCCGCGACGTGCAGCCCGCTTTCATGCTGAGCCACTCGCAATACGATCCTTACAATACCGATCACATGTATGCGACGCAGGTGGCGCTTGAAACGCGCATGATCGCTCAGGCCTGGGGACACAATCCTGGCCAAAAGGTTCTGGGCGCCCCCCAGCTCTATCTGTTCGAGCCGCATCAAACCGAGCAGATGGGGTGGAAGCCAGACGTCTTTCTCGACATCACGTCCGTCTGGGACAAGAAGCGGGCGGCCATCGAGTGCATGGAGGGACAGGAGCACCTTTGGGACTTCTACACCCGCGTCGCGCAGAACCGCGCCAATCATTTCCAGCGTAATTCCGGCGGCCAGTCGGGCGGGCGGGCTTCGAAATACGCCGAAGGTTTTCAATCGGTCTTTCCGCGGACCGTGGACGAGCTCTGAGGTTCGTCAACGGTTCGCAGGCGTACCGTCTAATCTGCCGGGGGGCTCGGCAATTTTGGCAGGCCCTGATCATCTCATGGTTCAAGGAGGAGAGACCTGATGTCCGAACCGACCAATCCGTCCTTCGATCTCGCGCACCTGGCGCATGTCGAAGTCTATACGAACAAGTTCGAAGAAAGCCTTGACTTCTTTACGCGCGTCTACGGGTTGAAGCTCTCCGGGCAGGATGAGAATTCAGCCTATCTTCGCGCATGGGACGATTATGAATACTCGTCGCTGAAACTCACGCGGTCCGACACCACAGGCGTCGGGCATATCGCGTATCGCGCATCGAGCCCGGAGGCGCTGGAGCGTCGGGTGAAAGTGATCGAGAGATCGGGATACAAGGTGCATGGATGGATCGACGGAGATCAAAGCCACGGTCGCGCCTTTCGTTTCGAGGATCCGTTCGGCCACATTTTCGAGATCTACTGGGACACTGTGCGGTATGAGCCGGCGGAGGCGGACAAACCGGCGCTGAAGAACATGTCGAGCCGATACCATGGTCAGGGTGCGAGCCCGCGCCGCATCGATCATCTCAATCTTTTGTCTGAAAACGTGACCGAGTTCCGAAACTTCATGGTGACTTGCATCGGCTCGCGCGTGACAGAACAGATTCGACTGGACAACGGTCGCCTTGGGGGCTGCTGGTTCACCGTCAACAACAAGACCTACGACCTCGCCTGCACCGAGGAACATGGTGGTGGCCACGGCCGCTTCCATCATGTCACCTACGCATCCGATCAGCGCGAGGACATTCTGCGGGCCGCCGACATCTTCCTTGAAAACGGCGTGCATATCGAAACCGGCCCGCACAAGCACGCTATCCAAGGGACGTTCTTCCTTTACGTCTGGGAGCCAGCCGGTAACCGGGTCGAGCTTGCCAATTCCGGCGCACGCCTGATTCTCGCTCCGGACTGGGAGACCGTCACCTGGACCGAATCCGAACGGAGGAAGGGGCAGGCCTGGGGTCTGAAGACGATCGAGACCTTCCACACGCACGGCACGCCTCCCGTACTGAAGAAGGAAGCCTGATATGCCAGTCGTCGTCCAGAATATTGAACGTGCTCCGCAGGAGGTGATCGACCGTTTGGCCGCTGCCGGCGTCGCCACCGTGCACGAGGCGCAAGGTCGTATCGGCATGCTCGCCAGCTACATGCGGCCGATCTACACCGGTGCGCAGGTCGCCGGTTCCGCCGTCACCATTTCAGCACCGCCCGGCGACAACTGGATGGTTCACGTGGCGATCGAACAGTTGAGGGCCGGCGACGTTCTCGTCCTTGCGCCGACCAGCCCTTGCGATAACGGCTATTTCGGAGATCTGCTTGCGACCTCCGCCTTGGCACGGGGCGCCCGTGGACTCGTCATCGACGCCGGCGTCCGCGACGTTCGTGACCTGACGGCCATGAAATTCCCCGTCTGGTCGAAAGCCATCTCCGCGCAGGGGACGGTCAAGGAAACGCTTGGATCCGTTAACGTCCCCATAGTTTGCGCCGGCGCCTACATCGAGGCCGGCGATGTAGTCATCGCCGATGACGACGGTATTTGCGTCGTAAAGCGCAACGACGCTGAGACCGTTCTAGCGGCTGCGGAAAAGCGGGTTGCCAATGAAGAAGCCAAGCGCAAGCGGTTGGCTGCCGGCGAACTCGGCCTCGACATCTACGATATGCGCGCCCGCCTTGCCGAGAAAGGACTGAAATATGTTTGACGACGGCATTCCCTGCATCTGGATGCGCGGCGGCACTTCGAAAGGGGCCTATTTCCTCGCCGAGCATCTTCCGTCAAGCGTTGCCGAGCGCGCCGATCTTCTGCTGCGGATCATGGGGTCGCCCGACCCGCGCCAGATCGACGGGATTGGCGGCGCCGATCCCCTGACCTCCAAAGTCGCCGTGCTGTCACCATCGACGCACGAGGACGCGGACGTCGACTATCTCTTCTTGCAGGTATTTGTCGATCAGGCGTTGGTGAGCGACGCGCAGGGCTGCGGCAATATCCTGGCTGCCGTCGGCCCCGCTGCCATCGAACGCGGTCTCGTCCCGGCGACAGGTGACGAGACCGAGGTTCGTATCCGCATGGTCAACAGCGGCGAGGTCGCGGTCGCCCGTATCAGGACCCCGAACGGCCGTGTCAGTTACTCCGGTTCGACGCAGATTGCCGGCGTGCCCGGCCAGCACGCGGCCGTGCCACTGCTTTTCATGAACATTGCCGGATCGATATGCGGTGCGTTGCTACCGACCGGCAACGAAGTGGACGTGATCGACGGTGTCGAGGCGACATTGATCGACAACGGCATGCCTTGCGTGATCATGCGGGCGTCGGATTTCGGTCTGACCGGCCATGAGACGCGCGAGGAACTGGAAGCCAATTCCGTGCTGAAGGAGCGGATCGAGGCGATCCGCCTCAAGGCGGGGACGATGATGAATCTTGGTGATGTCACAACCGCCTCGGTACCCAAGATGACGCTGGTCTCCGCACCCTCCGCAGGCGGGGCGATCTCGACGCGGAGCTTCATACCGCATCGCGTTCATGCCTCCGTGGGCGTGTTGGCCGCGATCACGGTAGCGACGGCGACACGGTTTAGGTCCAGCCCCGCCGCTAGTCTTGCCGCTATCCCGGACGACGGCCGCTATCAGATCGAACATCCGACGGGTGCCATGGAAGTGTTTCTCGATATTGCGGACGACGGTTCCATTCGCGGGGCCGGAACGGTGCGGACGGCGCGCAAGCTCTTCGAAGGTCAAGTCTTTCCGCGCGATTGAATGCCTGCTTGTCCGGGGGGAGATCGACCCGGCCAAACAAGTGCCTACAGATGCCGATGACAATAAGAGGAGGATGACAGATGATCTATTGCCTGGATTTTCCGAAAATTCGGACCATCGTCCTAGGAGCGCTGATGATGTTTGGGATGGTCCATTCAGGCCATGCCGCGTCGGTTGTCTCAGACCCGTCTGTGGTGACGCCTGTGATGGAGTGCGGCAAGCTACTGTTCGCCGACTTTTCGGACGTGCCGGAGGCGCCGACTCGGATTACGTCCGCGGAAACGGTGCCCGCAAGTGGCAGCACAAGATCCTATTGCAAGATCACAGGCTATGTTGCCCCGCAGGTTGGCTTCGAACTGCGCCTGCCTGTTGAGACCTGGACGCAGCGTCTCGTGTTCACCGGTTGCGGTGGGCTGTGTGGCATAATCGATATGAATGTTCAGCAGGCAATAGGCTGCACACCGATCGAAAACCAGACTGTGGCGCTGGCGGCCTCCAACTTGGGGCACACCGGCTGGAACCCCGGCGACGGCATCTGGGCAAACGGCGACCCTGCCGCGCGCGTCGATTTCGGGTATCGCGGCGTGCATGCCGTAACCTTGGCGACCAAGGCCATCATTGCCGCTTATTACGGGCAGGCTCCTAAATATTCCTTTTTCGTCGGCTGCTCGGACGGGGGACGTGAGGCATTGATGGAAGCCCAACGTTTTCCCGACGATTTTGATGGTATCGTGGCAGGCGCGCCGGCCTACAATGTCAGCCTGCTCAACGTATTCCACCACGTCTGGAACGTCAGGGCCAATACTGACCCGGACGGAAAAGCCGTGCTGATCTCGAGCCGCATTCCGATCTTACATGAGGCCGTGCTGAAAGCTTGTGATGCGATCGATGGACTGAAGGACGGCGTGATCGACGATCCCGCACAATGCGAATTCGACGTCGGAACGATTACTTGCAAGGATGGGACGGATACCTCGAAGTGTCTCACCTCTGCCGAGGCTGACGCTGTTCGCAAGATTTATGCTGGACCGACGGACGACAGGGGCAGGCGCCTGACGGTGTCCGGTCCGGCCCCCGGCTCAGAGATCGGCTGGCCAGGCGTAATCACCGCCGATGATCCAGACATGCCGCCCTTCAATCGGTTGATCGCCACCGGCTTCGCCAAAAACATCGCTTGGTGGGACGCACCACCGACATCCTTCGAACTCGCCGATATTACGTTCAACGAAAGCACGCTGAAGGGCCTCGAACCAGTCATGTCGGTGCTCGAAGCGGTCAATCCGGACTTGCACCCTTTCGCAGACTCGAACGGGAAACTGATCCTGTGGCATGGTGCAGCCGACCCGCACTTTCCCGCTGCCAATACACTCGCCTATCGTGATGCGGTGCTTGAAACGGTGGGCGAAAAACGCGCCGACGACTTTCTGCGGACATTTATTATTCCCGGCGCCGGGCATTGCGGCGACGGCGCGGTGCTTAGCCGAACGGACGTTGTCTCGGCCATCATGAACTGGGTGGAGGGCGGTGATGCCCCTCAAAGCCTACTCGTCAAACGGATCGAAGGTGAGAAAACCGTTTCGACTCGGCCGGTCTATCCCTATCCGCAGCAGTCGAAATGGGATGGCAAGGAGGATACCAGCCAGGCTGAAAGCTATAGCGCAGCTGAGCCAACGATATCTGAGAAACAGGTGGATTGGTTGGCCAAGTCGTTGATGACGGCCGCAAGCCAGAGGTGGTGCGAACAAAAGGGTATGACTCTGACCTGTACACCGCAATAGCGCAGGCGGCAGCGAGGCTCCGAATCTCCCAGAATAGAAGAGTGCCAGATGGATCGTTGGATTGCCAAAAGTGACCAACGATCCAAGACATCTCAAACTAACAGGGGGTAACAAAATGGGTTCCATCCCAGACTTTGAAATGGCTAAAAGGATTGCCTTCGAATGCAGCCAAGCCAAACACGATCACCGTCAAACCGAGGATCGTCGATCGGTGTTTCTTCTGCCGTCCTGTCTAGGAGACACCATGCTGACTAACATTAGGACATTGTTGGGTAAATTGATCTCCAGCTATCGTAGCTAGGGGCCACCGATGCATTCTGGTCAGGGGGGCGATGCGCCGACCCACCCTGTTGCGCCCGGCGAGCGAAGGTGATGGATATCGCGCACTGACCTGGGGTTGAGGCACCAGAGAGGCGCCCGCGCCGGAGGCGTCGAAATGTGGGAAACCGACTATTCTCGTCTGGAAGGCCATCCTGAATTCTTGTGTTGAGACATGCGAAAATTGCATATCAGACCTGCGCGGCTTGAGACTGAAGGATGATTGCGCCGGTAGAGGGCCGGCCAGTAAGCCTTTGGCCACCTGAATTGCTGTAAGGCAATCGGCATAGTCGTTGGATAAAAAGGGAAGAGATATGTTGCGCGACCGGATCCGATACAAGCCCCTGCTTGACCGTGTGGTCAGTGCCGACCAGGCCGCCAGCCTTATCAAGGATGGCATGACGGTCGGCATGAGCGGCTTCACGCGTGCCGGCGAGGCCAAGGCTGTGCCGCTGGCGCTTGCCGAGCGTGCCCGCAAGGATCCCCTGAAGATCACGCTGATGACCGGCGCTTCGCTGGGCAACGATCTCGACAAGACACTGGCCGAAGCCCACGTGCTCGCTCGCCGTATTCCTTTCCAGTCCGATCCGGGTCTGCGCAAGGCGATCAACGCCGGCGAGGTCATGTTCATCGACCAGCACCTGTCTGAAACGGTCGAGCAGCTTCGAACCAACCAGATCAAGCCGGTCGATATCGCTGTCATCGAGGCAGTCGCCATCACCGAGCATGGCGGCATCGTGCCGACGACGTCGGTGGGCAACTCCGCAAGCTTTGCGATCCTTGCCGACAAGGTCATCGTGGAACTCAACCTCTCGCAGCCGGTAACGCTCGAAGGCCTCCACGACATTTATATTCCGACCCGTCGTCCGGCGCGCATGCCGATCCCTGTGGTCACGCCGGAGGCCCGTGTCGGCCTGCCGTTCATTCCGATCCCGCCGGAAAAGATCGTTGCGATCGTGGTTTCGGAAAAGCACGACAGCTCCGCCACCATCCAACCGCCAGACTCCGAGACCAAGGCAATCGCCGGTCACCTCACGGACTTCCTGCTGAACGAAGTGAAGCAGGGCCGCATGGGCTATGAGCTGCAGCCGCTCCAGGCCGGCATCGGCACCATCGCCAACGCCGTGCTTCACGGCTTCATCGATACGCCCTTCCATGATCTGAAGATGTATTCGGAAGTGCTGCAGGATTCGACTTTCGAGCTGTTCGATGCCGGCAAGATGACCTTTGCTTCCGGCTCGTCGATCACGCTGTCGGCCGAGATGTACCAGAAGGTGCTGCCGCGCCTTGCCGAATACAAGCATCGTCTGATCCTGCGCCCGCAGGAAATCAGCAACCATCCGGAAGTCATCCGTCGTCTCGGCCTCATCTGTATCAACACGGCGCTCGAGTTCGACATTTACGGCAATGTCAACTCGACGCATGTCGGCGGCACACACATGATGAACGGCATTGGCGGTTCGGGCGATTTCGCCCGCAACGGCTTCATGTCGATCTTCGTCACCAAGTCGATCGCCAAGAATGGCGCCATCTCCTCGGTTGTGCCGATGGTGAGCCATGTCGACCACACCGAACATGACGTTGACGTGCTGGCAACGGAGGTCGGTCTCGCCGACCTGCGCGGCCTCGCACCTCGCGAGCGCGCGGCGACAATCATCGCCAACTGCGTTGAACCCGGCTACCGCGATGCCCTGCAGGATTACTTCGACCGCGCCGTGAAACGCGGCGGCCATACGCCCCATCTCATCGAGGAGGCGCTGTCCTGGCATGTGAACCTGCGTGAGAAGGGGACCATGCGGCCCGCCTGAGGCGGGTCACACGGCGCAGTAGGTTTCGTACAAAGTCGTAATGACGTTGCGTGCCGGTTCGCTCTCGATCCGGTACCAGATCGTCTGGCCATCCCGGCGTCCGGCAATGATCTTGTCGCGACGCAGGAGCGCCAGATGTTGCGACACGGTCGAATCCCGGATGCCGAGAAATTCAGCGAGCTGTCCGACGGATTGCTCGCCTTCTGCCAGTTGACAAAGAATCAGCAGCCGGTGGCGATTGGCGAGCGCTTTGAGCAGCTCGCTAGCGTCATCGGCTGCAGCCTGCATTAAATCGGGGTCAATTTTCATTTTCGCGTAGCTACGTTAGAACGAATACAGTAACAAGTGACCCACCCCGCCGATATGGGGTTCGAAATTGCGTGAAATTGCAAGACGTCAGGAGAGCGAAAGAGCATTTGTCCGCAATGTTCTTCTGCAGGACATCTTGAAAGCGCTGCCCGGGGCTGCCTTGAACCTCCAGATCACTGAGTGAAAGAAGTAACAGCTCCGAAGGAACCGGTGGTTGAGCGTCTTCGCAGGAGGCTTGGGGGCTGGAAACCGGTCAGGAAGCCCGGTAAGACGAAGGCCGCTGCTTTTGTCTTGCGTTGGAGGGCTTCAGCCTTTGACATGCGCCGAACCTGATATCGGAACTCGACGCGAGTTCTTTCGCCATGTCGGCAAAGTGGTCCGCAGCTTTTGCGTGCTTTCTCTCGTGTTGCCGGTGCTGGCGACCTGTGCCGGCCGTCCCATTGGTGTCATGGAGCCGGTTGGAAAGTTGGGGGATGGCGCAACCCGCGTGGACCTGATCGCGGCGACGACCCGCGCGCCTGCCGCCGACAAGGCGATTCTCTTTACCGGCGAGCGTGGTAGTGGTCTGATGCTCGATGCGGTCACGATTTCCATTCCGCCCGACGGCAAGCGCGAAATCGGGCAGGTGCAATGGCCGAAGAAGCTTCCGCCGAATCTTCAAAAGGATTTCGCGACGGTTGCCGTCGAACCGATCGAGACGAAACAGGAAGGCGTCAAGTGGCTCGCCGGACATGTGCCGAAGAGCCGTCGCGTGCTGGTCTTCATCCATGGCTTCAACAATCTCTATGAGGACGCGGTTTACCGCTTCGCCCAGATCGTCCACGATTCCAAGGCCGATGTTGTTCCGGTGGTGTTCACCTGGCCGTCACGCGGCTCTGTCTTCGATTATGCCTATGACAAGGAAAGCACCAACTACTCTCGCGACGCGCTTGAGGATCTGCTGACCCAGATCGCGCGCAATCCGGCCGTGGGAGAGGTGACCGTCATGGCCCATTCCATGGGGACCTGGCTTGCAGTCGAATCCCTTCGCCAGATGGCGATCCGCAACGGCCGCATCGATCCGAAGATCAGCAATGTCATTCTCGCCGCGCCGGACCTGGATGTCGATGTCTTCGCCCAACAGTACCGCAGCTTTGGCACCAAGCCGCCGCATTTCACGCTCTTCGTTTCGCGTGACGACAGGGCTCTCACGCTCTCGAAGCGTATTTCCGGCAATGTGGAGCGCCTCGGCCGCATCGATCCTGCGGCCGAGCCCTATCGCAGCGAACTGGAAAAGGCCGGCATCACCGTGCTGGATCTGACCAAGCTGAAATCCGGCGACAAGCTCAATCACGGCAAGTTTGCCGAAAGTCCGGAAGTCGTGCGCCTGATAGGTGATCGCCTCATTGCCGGCCAGGCGGTGACGGAATCCAGCATCGGCCTTGGCGAAAGCCTGGGTGCGGTGGCAATCGGGGCAACGAGCACTGTCGGGCAGGCGGCAAGCTCAGTGATTTCGGCTCCGATTGCGATCTTCGATCCTCGCACCCGCCGGAACTACGGCCAGCAATTGCTGCTGCTCGGCGACTCCGCGGGCAATACCGTCGAAGCCGTTGGCGACAGTCTGGGAACAACGGCGAAGTGACGGATCAGCGCCCTGCGGGGTGAAAACGGAAGAGCGGCTTGCCGTAACCGGCAAGCGCGCCGTCGCCGACCAGCAGTTCGGCAAGAACACCGTCCTGCGGTGCAAGAACGGGACGCAGCAACATTTCGACCTGCAGATAGCCGATGATTTCGCCGTTGCGAACGAGACGCGGCAGCTCTGCCGGCTGCCGGTTGTCGGGATGCGTTGACCGAAAGATCCCTATGAAAGGCGCCGGGATTTCGATGCTCTGGCGGGCCGGGGTGGGTTCCTCGTGCCGGACGGGACCGATCTCGCTGACCCGGCCGTTGCTGACCAGTATGTGTCGTGTTTCGTCCTCATATTCGAATTCGGCGATGCCGTATTGTTCTACCAGTCTGAGGACTGACTGCAGCCACGCATCGCTCATCGGTTTTGCCTCCCGAAGCCCTCGGCAAGCAGGCGCTCGAGGTGGTGAATATCGAAACCGCCCGCGATGATGCCCGGTTCATCGAGAAGTGCCTGATGCAGCGGGATTGTCGTGTCCGGTCCCGTGATCGCCGTTTCGGCCAGCGCGCGCCGCATGCGGGAAAGCGCGATTTCGCGTGTGGGACCATGGGCGATCAGCTTGGCGATCAGCGAATCGTAATGCGGTGGGATCGTGTAGCCGGGATAGAGATGCGTATCCATCCGTACACCGGGACCGCCCGGCGCGATGAAACGGGATACCTGGCCGGGCGAGGGCATGAACGTGAAGGGGTGCTCGGCATTGATGCGGCATTCGATGGCATGGCCGGAGAAGAGCACGTCTTCCTGCTTCACCTGAAGCGGTTCGCCCATCGCGATCTTCAATTGCTCGCGGACGATATCGATACCGGTGATTTCTTCCGTGACGGGATGCTCGACCTGAATCCGCGTATTCATTTCGATGAAATAGAAGCCGCCGTTCTCGTACAGGAATTCGAAGGTGCCAGCGCCGCGATAGCCGATGGCGATGCAGGCCTCGGCACAGCGCCTGCCGATCGCGTCGATAGCTTCGGCGTCGATCCCGGGAGGCGGAGCTTCCTCGATCAGTTTCTGGTGACGGCGCTGCGTTGAACAGTCGCGCGCGCCAAGGTGGATGGCATGGCCATGCGCATCGGCCAGCACCTGGATCTCGACATGGCGCGGATATTCAAGGAAGCGTTCCAGATAGACTTCCGGGTTGCCGAAGGCGCGGCCGGCTTCCTCGCGGGCCATCTGTACTGCTGAAGTCAGCGCCGCGGGTTCGCGCACGATCCGCATGCCGCGTCCGCCACCACCACCCGATGCCTTGACGATCAGCGGATAGCCGACCTCGTCGCCAATGGCTGCAATAGCTCTCTGATCGTCGGGCAGTGCACTGTCCGGGCCGGGCACGCAGGGAACTCCGGCTGCGATCATCGCCCGCTTGGCGGACACCTTGTCGCCCATCATGCGGATCGCGGCTACAGGTGGTCCGACAAAGGTTATTCCCGCGGATTCGACGATGGCGGCGAAGCGGGCGTTCTCGGAGAGAAAGCCATAGCCGGGATGGATGGCCCCTGCGCCGGTGAGTTTCGCCGCAAGTAGGATCTCATCGATATCGAGATAGCTGCGGGCGGCCGGAGCCGGTCCGATGCAGAGCGCCTGATCGGCGAGCTGGACGTGGCGCAGATCACGGTCGGCCTCGGAATGGATGGCGATGGTCCTGAGGCCGAGGTCGCGGCAGGCTCTGAGAATGCGCAGGGCGATTTCCCCGCGATTTGCGATCAGGACGCTGTCGAACATCGGGTCAGTCCGCAATCAGGGTGATGAGGGGTGTTCCGGCAGTCACCGGCTGCCCGTCCTCCATGAGGATATGGCCGACGCGGCCGCCAAGGGGAGCCTCGACAGGATTCAGCATCTTCATCGCCTCGATCAGCGCCAGCGTCTGGCCTTCCTTGATGACGTCGCCTTCCTTGGCGTAAGGCTCGGCGCCCGGTGACGGCGCGCGGTAGAAGGTGCCGGGCAGACCTGCGACCACCACCGTCTCCACGCTGTCTTCTACCTCCGGCAGGGCCAGAAGCGAGGCAATCTCGGCGGCGGCCATTGCTTCCGGCGATTCACTCCGCGCCGAGGCCGGGATGACGGATCCACCAGACCGCCCCGCGGTCTTGGACAGGCGGATGCGCATGCCGTTTTCCGAGACTTCAAGTTCGTTCAGCGACGAATCCTGCAGCATTTCCATAAGTTTGGCGATCGTGGCCAGATCCATGCGATGTCCTCAGTGCAGGAAGTTGCGGATGGTGATGCCGGCATCTTCCAGCCCGGCGCGCACCTTTGCGGCAATGCCGACGGCAGAGGGCGTGTCGCTGTGCACGCAAATCGAATCGATCGGCGTCACGATGGAGCGTCCGGTGATCGTCTCGATCGCGCCGTTCGTAACCATGCGCGCCACCCGTTCGGCCGCCGTTGCCGCATCATGGATGACCGCGCCCGGCTTGCTGCGATGAACGAGGAAGCCTTCATCCGTGTAGGCCCTGTCTGCGAAGATCTCGGACCGGCAGGCAAGCCCCATTTTCCGCGCCAGCCGTTCCTGATGTCCGAGCGCGATGGTGAGGCATACGAGGTTTGGATCGACCGCCTTGATCGCATTGTTGACGGCCTGCGCCACGCTCTCATCCTGCTGTGTCAGGTTGCCGAGCGCGCCATGGGCTTTCACATGGGTGATCGGATGGCCGGCATAGGTCGCCAGAGCCTGCGCCGCGCCGATCTGGTAGGCGACGAGCCGCTCGATCTCTCCGGCCGAAAAGGGAATGTTGCGCCGCCCGAAACCCCAGAGATCGGGAAAGCCGGGGTGGGCACCGACCGCCACGCCCTTTTCCTTGGCCAGCGAAAAAGTCTGCGCCATGATTTCGGGATCGCCGGCATGCAGTCCGCAGGCTATGTTGGCGGAACTGACGATCGACAGCATCGCCGCGTCGTCGCCCATCCTGTAGGCGCCGAAGCCTTCACCCATGTCCGAGTTGAGATCGACGCTGAGGCTCATGTCTTTGCTCCCGTGTGTTCGGTCCGCCAATTCTAGAGCATAATCCGACCGGAGTGAAACGAGGAACGGTAAGATTATGCTTAAAAAATAAGGTTTTAGAGCGCTGATACGAATTGTTCGGATCAAAGCGCACTCTAAATGGAGCTTCGGTGCGCAGACAATGGCGGCCGTGAAGAAATGCTTGGGGTCTCCACAGGCTTCTGATATATCACATTCGACGAGGTTATCATGACAGGCACCATGAGCGAGAGCGACGGCAATCCGAGAGTGAGCGCGGAAGGCGCGGGCTCCCTGCTGCTCGACGTTGCCGGGGAGGTCTTCGATCAATCGAGACAGGAGCGTATCTGGACGCTGGCCGAGGCCTTGAAGGGGCTTGCCGGCGTTCTCGAAACGGCGCCGGGCATGAACAATCTCATGGTCGTCTTCGATCCGCTGCGTCTCGATCCGGACTTGCTGCAGGCGAAGCTTCTTGCCGGCTGGGAAAAGGCTGAGGCCGGTCACTCCCGTGGCCGTCTGGTGGAGATTTCCGTCGTTTACGGCGGTCCGGGCGGTGCCGATCTCGCTGAAGTCGCCGAGGCCAAGGGGATGACGCCCCGGGCATTGGTCGAACTTCACGCCGCTCCGGTCTACTCCGTGGCCGCGGTGGGAGCCATGCCGGGTTTCGTCTATCTTTCGGGCCTCGACCCGAAGCTGGCGATACCGCGCCGTGCCGTGCCGCGCATGGGCGTTCCAGAGGGTTCGGTGATCATCGGCGGCGCGCAGGCCGGCATCATGCCGCTCACCGCACCTTCCGGCTGGCACATTCTCGGCCACACGGATTTCCATCTTTTCGATCCATCCCGCGAACAGCCGGCCGCCCTTCGTCCCGGCGACAAGATCCGTTTTGTGCCGAAGGAGATCCTGGCATGATCGAGATCCTGACGACAGGTGCCGCCAACAGCGTGCAGGATCTCGGCCGTTTCGGCTATCTCGATGCCGGTGTTTCTCGCTCCGGTGCGATGGACGGGCCGGCGCTTGAAGCCGCCAACCTCATGCTGGGCAATGATCCCGATGCGCCGGGGCTGGAGATCGCCGTCTTCCCGTTCCGCATTCGCTTTGAGGCCCCGACGCTTGTTTCCGTGACCGGTGCGGATTGCCCGGTGACGCTCGGCGGCAGGAGTTATCCGTCGTGGTGGGTCCTGCAGCTCCGCCCCAGCGACGTGCTGGAACTCGGTTTGCCCCGTTCGGGAGCGCGAGCCTATGTCGGCTTTGCCGGCGGGATTTCCGTGCCTGCCGTGCTTGGCTCCGCTTCCACAGATATCAAGAGCGGCTGGGGTGGCTTCGAGGGCAGGGGCCTTCGGCGCGGCGACAGGCTGGAACTTTCGCATGGCCCCGCAGCGCTTACCAACCTGCCGGGCGGTTTCGGCATCGATCCGTCTGCCATGGGACGTCATGACGGTGCCGACAGACCCATCCGGGTCCTCGCCGGTGCCGAGCACGCGGTCTTCGATCCCGCTTCTCTTTCGGCCTTCGAGGCCACACCATGGCGTGTGACCGACGAGGCCAATCGTCAGGGCTATCGCCTTGCGGGTGCCGAGCTGAAACTGACCCGACGCCTGGAACTCTTTTCCCACGGCATCATGCCGGGCACCGTCCAGGTGCCGCCCTCGGGGCAGCCGATCATCCAGCTGGCGGAAGCCAATACCTGCGGCGGCTACCCCAAGATCGCCCATGTCATCGAAGCCGATCTGTGGCGTCTGGCGCAGGCGCCTGTCGGAAGTGATCTGCGCTTCGTCGTCGTCGGGCGGCATGATGCGGTCGAAGCCCTGAAGCGCCAGCGAGGTGCTCTCGCGCAGGTCGCGGCGTTCAGCGCGCTCGCCCGCAAGGAACCCTCTCACCATGAAGACCTGGCTGGTCTCGCGGTGAAATGAACTGTTTGATTGATGGAGTAATCTCATGAGATGGAAACGGACCCTTCAGCTTCTCGACGTGCATGCGGAAGGGGAAATCGGCAAGGTGGCGATCGGCGGCGTGCCGAAGATCCCCGGCGAAACGATCGCCGAGCAGTTGCACTGGATGAACAACGACCCCAAGGGTCAGGAGCTGCGCCGTATGCTCGTGCTCGAGCCGCGTGGCGCGCCGATCGGTTCCGTCAACCTGCTGCTGCCGGCAAAGAATCCCAAGGCCGATGCCGGTTTCATCATCCTTCAGCCCGATCAGGCCCATGCCAGCTCCGGTTCGAACTCGATCTGCGTCACCACCGCGCTGCTGGAAAGCGGTATCGTCGAGATGCAGGAACCCGAGACGGTCGTCATGCTGGACACGGCGGCCGGCCTCGTCCGTGCGACGGCCACCTGCCGCGACGGCCGCTGCGAGCGCGTCAAGCTCACCATGGTTCCTTCCTTCGTCCATGAACTCGACGTCGGTATCGATACCGAGCAGTGGGGGCGGATCACCTTCGACCTGAGCTATGGCGGCATTTTCTATGCGCTCGTCGATGTCGGCCAGGTTGGCCTCACTATCGAAAAGGGCAATGCGCGTGCGCTGGTCGAGGCGGGCATGATCCTCAAGGAGCAGATCAACCGCACGATCCCGGTCGTCCACCCGGAAATCCCGGCGATCTCCGGCGTTGCCTATGTGATGTTCCGCGATGTCGATCCCGACGGAGCCGTCCGCACCTGCACGACCATGTGGCCGGGACGCGTGGACCGTTCTCCCTGCGGCACCGGCAATTCCGCCAACCTCGCGACGCTCTACGCCCGCGGCAAGATAAAGGTCGGCGACATCCTGAAGTCCCGCTCGATCATCGGCTCGGAATTCGAGGTCGGTCTCGATTCGGTGACAGAAGTGGCCGGACGGACGGCTGTCATCCCGACGATCAGCGGCCGCGGCTTCACCTTCGGATTGCATCAGGTTGCGCTCGATCCGTTCGACCCTTTCCCGGAAGGTTTCGCGCTGACGGATGTCTGGGGTCCCTCGGCAGGATCGATCGGCTAGAGAAGAAGAGAAACTCTCTTCGAATGAAATTGGTAATAGATCGGTAGGTTTCTTGTCGTTACCTATCTTGCTTTTGATAAAGCGCACGGAATATGTAGGACATTCGTCCGCGCGCTGCGTAAATTAGCAAGTATAGTAAGTGGAACACACAATTGACGACAGGATCCGCCCTGCTGACAATATCACAGAATTTGTCTTCTTTGCGTGGAAGCCCGATTTTCTCCAGCCTGACAGTGGAAGAGGATCGGGAATGGTTGTCTCGATGCCACACGAGAAATCTCTACGCCGGCGAAAGTCTCGTTGACTACGAAGATCTCACCAAGGATGTATTTCTGGTGCAGAGCGGCGAGATGCGCGCAGTCTTGCGTTTTTCGGTTGGAAAAGAAGCTATTCTGGGAAGCTTTCGGCGCGGCGACCTGATGGGTGAGCTGTCGGCAATCGATGATCTCGCCCGGTCTGCCAGCCTGATGGCGGTCAGCGACGCGGTTGTAACCGTCATTCCCTACACCGTCTTTCATGACATCCTGCAAAACAGCCCCGGCGTCACCCGGGCGCTGATGCAACTCCTGTCGCGCCGCATTCGCGCTATGAACGAAAGGGTGTCGGAACTTTCCTTCCTCGATACCAAGCACAGGCTCTACAACGCCCTGCTGCGTCTTTCGCGCTCGCGTGGCGATGGCGGCAGCGAGCGGATCATTTCGCCGCCGCTCGTGCATGCGGAACTGGCCGAACACATCGGTTCGAGCCGCGAGACGGTTTCCCGCGAAATGTCGCGTCTCATCCGCGAGCAATTGATCGAGCGCACCAGCCGGGCAATCGTGTTGAAGAACCCCGTCGAACTCTCGAAGCGCATCTCGAAGGCGCTGGAGGGTTAAGCTCAGGGGTAGATGACGCCCTTGCGCAGGATGACATTGGCATAGAGCCGTGGCTCCCCCGTCTGGATCACCGTATGGGCGGCACGGACGCGGTCGTAGAAGCCTGCACCCACGAGCGGCACGACGGTCGTCTTCGGCTCATGGCGGGCGCAGCAGGCAATGATTTCCTGATGAACGGGATCGAGCCGTTCAGGATCGGCGCCGACCGTCGAGCGAAAGATCGCCTGCGGCACGAAATCGTCGATGGGAAGAACGCTGAGAACGGCGTTGAGCACGGGGACGAGACCGTGACCATCGAGGCGCACGAGACGCCTTGCATGTTCGAGCGCCGGGTAGTTGCCGTCGACGATGGCGATCTCGTCGCCATGGCCCATGGCGCGCAGCGTCGCCAGCAGATCGGGGCTCAGAAGCGGGTCAATTCCCTTCAGCATTGTCTATTTCCTTGAACAGGACCGTTTGGTCGATGAGATAACGCGCAAAGATCGGCAGGCTCGCACCGCCGATGGCGCGGGCCTGCGGGCCGACGATGCCCTCGATGATATCGGGCGTGACGATGCCCTGGAGGTCGAGACGATTGACTGCCGCAACCGTTGCCGCAACGAGCCGCGCGCGTACCCAATCGGGAAAGCCGCCGTCGATGATTGCGGCGGAAAAGTCGACGATGGACACTGCCGCGACGATGGCCTGCGCCAGCGCCTCGGCGCTGTCCTGGATCCAGATTTCCAGCGGCTCGCCGAAGTCGATCCACTCTTCCGCGGCATACCATAGGGGCTGGGGGTCGAGGCCGCGTTCGCGAAGCAGGTTTTCCAGCACGAAGATCGAGGCGATCTCGAGCAACTGCGCCGTCTCCCCGCGCTTGTTGCGCACCGGGAGCGGTGCGATTGCGCCGGCGGTGCCCGTGCGTCCCACGAAGACAGACGAGTTCAGGACGATGCCGCCACCGATGAAGGAGCCGACGTAGAAATAGATGAAATCCGGGTAAAGCGGACCGGCGCCGAAAACGAGTTCCGCGCCGCAGGCGCTCGTCGCGTCGTTTTGCAGATAGACGGGGTAGCTGATCCGGGCGGAGACCTCCGCCTGCAGATCGAAACCGCGCCATGCATCCATGGCTCCTTCCGGCGCGCCCACTTCCTCGGCCCAGTTCCACAACTCGAAAGGTGCGGCAATGCCGACACCGGCGATGCTGTCCCTTTGAACTGCCGGAATCGCGGCTTCTACCTCGGCAATGCCATCGCTGATGAAGGAGAGAATCTCCTCGGGGTTGGGATAGCGATAGGTGCGGTGAAGCTGCTTGCGGATCTTGCCGACGAAATCCATCAGCACCAGATCGGCGCTTCGCCGACCGATCTTCACGCCGAACGAAAAGACGGCCTCGGGGTTGAGATACATCGGGATCGAGGGCTGGCCCACCTTGCCGCGCACCGGTTCGCCGCGCACCAGAAGTCCGTCTTTTTCCAGCGCACGCATGATGACCGAGACCGTCTGTGCCGAAAGGCCGGTGCGTCTCGCGATATCCGCCTTGGAGAGCCCGCGATGACGCCGGACGACCGAAAGCACGAGCCGTTCGTTATAGGCGCGCACGCGCACCTGATTGGCGCCGCCGCCGGCGCTGATCGGCTCCGGCTCGCGGGTCGGCGATGCTGAATGGTCATGCGTCAAGGACATGGTCGCTCCTCTCGACCCTCTCCTACCGCGAAGTAGCAGAGGGCGCCAGCATCTCACATTGGATTAATAATTCAATTGGATTTATTTATTGACGTTGGAATTTTTTGATGTTCTAAATGACCGCGTGGAGGAGAGGTACGGCCGAGAACGGCGTGCCAGACCGGGCAATTTGTCTTGCCCGGGCCGACATCTCGCGGCCGGAGGAGCCGGTCGAGTCATTTTCGGGAGGAAAAATATGACAAAGTCACTGATCGCAGCAGCCCTGTCCACGCTTGCCCTCGGCGTTGTCTTCGCCGCGCCTGCGAGCGCAGCCGATGTATCTGCCTGCCTGATTACCAAGACCGATACCAATCCCTTCTTCGTCAAGATGAAGGAAGGCGCGACAGCCAAGGCCAAGGAACTTGGCATTACCCTGAAATCCTATGCCGGCAAGGTCGATGGCGACCATGACAGCCAGGTAGCAGCCATCGAATCCTGCATCGCAGATGGCGCCAAGGGTATCCTCATCACCGCTTCCGATACCAAGGCCATCGTCGATCAGGTGAAGAAGGCGCAGGAAGCCGGGCTTCTGGTGATCGCACTCGATACGCCGCTCGATCCCGCCGAGGCAGCCGATGCCACCTTTGCAACCGACAACCTTCTCGCCGGCAAGCTGATCGGCCAGTGGGCCGCGGCAACCCTCGGCGACAAGGCTAAGGACGCCAAGATCGGCTTCCTCGACCTCACTCCGTCCCAGCCGACCGTCGACGTTCTGCGCGACCAGGGCTTCATGATCGGCTTCGGCATCGATCCGAAGGACCCGAACAAGATCGGCGACGAGGACGACCCGCGCATCGTCGGTCATGACGTGACCAACGGCAACGAGGAAGGCGGCCGCAAGGCCATGGAAAACCTTCTCCAGAAGGATCCGGATATCAACGTCATTCACACGATCAACGAACCGGCTGCCGTCGGCGCCTATCAGGCTCTGAAGGCTATCGGCAAGGAAGGCGACGTCCTGATCGTGTCCGTCGATGGTGGTTGCCCGGGCGTCAAGTCCGTTGCCTCCGGCCAGATCGGCGCGACCTCGCAGCAGTATCCGCTGCTGATGGCATCGCTCGGCATCGAGGCTATTGCCAAGTATGCGGCGGACGGCACCAAGCCGCAGCCGACGCCCGGCAAGAGCTTCTTCGATACCGGCGTTTCGCTGGTAACCGACAAGCCGGCACCGGGTGTCGAATCGATCGACACCAAGGTCGGCACGGAAAAGTGCTGGGGCTGATCGGCTGATCGAAAGCACCACGACACTTTGACGAAGGGGCGGTTGAGGCCGCCCTTTCCCGCGGTGCATCGCACCTGTCCTGGCGCATCGGACCGAAAATCGGAATCGATTTCAGGAAGGCTCGATGCGCAGAAACAAGACGTTGGAGCGTCCCTTGTGCGTCCGAATGGACGCACGGCGCTCTAGGGGATGGAGACACGTCCATGGCAAGCATCCAGGAATTCGAGAAGGTTCTCGACAAGAGCGACGCGTCCGTTGCCGCGTTCGAGGATCATTCCCCCCTTCGCAGGATACAGCATTTCCTGCATTCCACGCCGGCGGCCGTGCCGTTGATCGTGCTGATCGCATCGATCGCCATTTTCGGACTGGCCATCGGCGGCAAGTTCTTTTCGAGCTACACGCTCACCCTGATCCTGCAGCAGATCGCGGTTGTCGGTATTCTCGGTGCGGCCCAGACACTCGTGATCCTGACGGCCGGCATCGATCTGTCGATCGGCGTCGTCATGGTCATCTCGGCGGTGGTGATGGGCAACTGCGCCCTGCATTACGGCATACCTTCGCCGATCGCTGTTATCGTCGGGTTGGCGGTGGGCACGCTTTGCGGTCTTCTGAACGGCTTTCTGGTGGCCAAGATCAAGCTGCCGCCGTTCATCGTGACGCTCGGCACCTGGAACATCGTCATGGCCACCAACTTCATCTATTCGGCCAACGAGACATTGCGCGACGCCGATATCGAGGCCATCGCGCCCTTCCTGCAGATATTTGGCGACAGCTTCCGCATCGGCAAGGCGGTCTTCACGCTCGGGGTCGTCTTCATGGTCGTCCTCATAGGCGTCCTCTGGTACGCGCTCAATCACACCGCCTGGGGCCGGCATCTCTATGCTGTCGGTGACGATCCGGAGGCGGCACAGCTCGCCGGCATCCGTTCGGATCGCGTGCTGCTCGGCACCTACGCGTTGGCCGGCTTCATCGCAGCACTTGCGGCCTGGGTCTCCATCGGCCGCAACGGTTCGATTTCGCCGTCCGCGGCCGTCACCGACTACAATCTTCAGGCTATCACGGCGGCGGTCATCGGCGGCATCTCGCTCTTCGGCGGGCGAGGCTCGATCCTCGGAACCCTGTTCGGCGCCTTGATCGTCGGCGTGGTGTCGATGGGCCTCAACATGCTGGGCGCCGATCCGCAATGGAAGGTCCTCCTGACCGGCGTACTCATCATCTCGGCGGTTGCCGTCGACCAGTGGATCAGAAAGGTAGCAGGCTGATGGAACGCGCACCCATTCTTACCACCCGCGGTCTGGTCAAGCGTTACGGCCGCGTGACTGCCCTCGATAACGCCGACTTCGACCTCTATCCGGGCGAAATCCTTGCCGTAATCGGCGACAACGGTGCCGGTAAATCCTCGCTGATCAAGGCGATTTCCGGTGCGGTCACGCCCGATGAAGGCGAGATCAGACTGGACGGCAACCCCGTGAATTTCCGAAGCCCGATGGAGGCGCGAGACGCCGGCATCGAGACGGTGTACCAGAATCTCGCCCTTTCGCCGGCGCTTTCCATCGCTGATAACATGTTCCTCGGCCGGGAGATTCGTCGACCGGGCATCATGGGATCGGTGTTCCGCTCCCTGGACCGGAAGAGGATGGAAAAGATCGCGCGGGACAAGCTTTCCGAACTCGGGCTGATGACCATCCAGAACATCAATCAGGCGGTGGAGACGCTTTCGGGTGGCCAGCGTCAGGGGGTTGCTGTTGCCCGTGCCGCGGCTTTCGGCTCCAAGGTGGTCATCATGGACGAACCGACGGCGGCCCTCGGCGTCAAGGAATCCCGCCGTGTTCTCGAGCTCATCCTCGAGGTCCGGTCGCGCGGTCTGCCGATCGTGCTGATCTCGCATAACATGCCGCACGTCTTCGAGGTGGCCGACCGTATCCACATCCATCGTCTTGGACGGCGGCTCTGCGTCATCAACCCGAAGGACTACACGATGTCGGATGCCGTCGCCTTCATGACCGGCGCTCGCCCCGCACCGGAAGAGAGCGTCGCGGCATGACGTCAGCCATGTCGGCGGTCGATACACTGGCGAAGGCCATCAGCGAGCAGGCGGCGGGGTCGCCCCGGCTGCTCGTTGCCATCTCGGGTCCTCCGGGTGCCGGAAAGTCCACCCTCGCGGAAGCGCTTGAAAAGGCGCTGATGGCGCGAGGCGTGCCGGCATCCATCCTGCCGATGGATGGTTTTCACATGGATAACGCCGTGCTGGAAGAACGCGGGCTGCTCGCTCGCAAGGGGGCACCCAACACCTTCGACGTCCGAGGGTTTGTCGATATCGTGCGTGCGGTGAGGGAAGGCGGTGAAGTTCTGGTGCCGGTGTTCGACCGCACACGCGAACTCGCCATCGCCGCCGCCCGTGCAATTCCTGCGGGGCCACGCGTGGTGCTGACCGAAGGAAATTATCTTCTGCTCGAAGACCAGCCATGGTCCGTGCTCGCACCGCTTTTCGACCTGACTGTGATGATCGCACCGCCGGCGGATGAACTCCGGCGTCGGTTGGAGGCTCGCTGGCGCGGTTTTGGCCTCGACGAGGCGGCAGTGGCAGCCAAGGTCGAAGAAAACGACTTGCCGAATGGTCGCCTTGTGCTCTCGCGCAGTCGCAAGGCCGATTTCGTCTTCAGCGACAACTGACGCTCCTTACGATCTTCCCTGTCAGGCAGCATTCCCCTTGCACGACAAGGGGAATGCGGAATGTTAGTCAGGTCTAAAAATTTAAGAAGCGATTAATGTAGCAACGATTAAAATTGTCGCTAATTGCTTCAACGAATTTCAGGGTCCGGTTGCTACAACCCCTCCATGAACCAATGAGGAAATTCCCCCGTCCGCAAGCGATATGGGGCCGGTTTCATCGGATGGTACGCTGGAGGACAACGGGCAATGACCATTCTGATCGTGGAAGACAATGCGACGAACGCGCTGATCCTGAAGCATCTTGCCGCGAAGGTCACCGACGAGGAAATCCTCATCGAGGCTGATGGTGCCCGCGCACTCTCCCTTTGCCACAACACCCTCTACAGCATGCTGATCGTCGATCACATGCTGCCCGGCATGACCGGCGTCCAGTTCGTCAAGGCGATCCGCATGCTGCATCGCTATGACGAAGTGCCTGTCATCATGGTCACCGCCGATCAGGACCCGAAGCTGCGCGAAACCGCGACCGCCACGGGTGTCACCGGTTTCCTGACCAAGCCCGTCGATGCCGTCATCTTCCGCGACCTGCTCGCTGCCCATGTCGGCTACAGGCCGGCGGCGCTGGCGGCTGTGCGCTGAACACGGGGGCCGCTGGAACATCCGCATGAACAACCTCTTCAACGCAATCTCGGAAAACCCGGTTCGCTCGCTCCGCCTCGTGGTGCTGCGTAACGGCGAACGGGCAGTCCGTTGCGTTGGCAAGGCCTTTTATGCCGGAGTTTCGCTGTGACCGTTCTTGCCCGCAGCAGCGAAGTCATGAAGAGGGCAGGCAGCACCACCCTGATCCTGCAGGTGCTGTCGGCTGCCTTCCTCGTGGTGCTGATCATGCTGGCGGTCGAAATCTCCCGCCAGTTCCTTTCCCTGCAGGATGGCGCCGGCGAGAATGCAGTCTGGACCGTCTACCAGCTCGATCGGGATGTCCGGGCAGTCGGCGCGGCGGCCGAGGAACTGCGTCACCAGCCGGTAGCGGATGATCTTGCCGATAAGCTCTCGCAGAACCTCGATGCCGTCCGCGTGCAGATCGCGCTTCTTCGCGAGCCGCAGTTCCGTCGCTTCGTTTCCGAGGATGCGGACGCCACTCAGCTGCTTTCCGAGATCGACGCGACTGTCGCACCCTTGTCGGAAGTCCGTGTGCAGGGCCCGCAGCTCGATACTCTCGCCGCGACGCTGACGGCTCTTTCCCTGACCAGCGAAAAGCTTCTCGCTCATACCAACACCCAGATTCGCAACGAGCGCGCCGCCGCCCGGGAAAACGTAGTCCGGCTCGAAAGAACCTCGGCCGTGATGCTCGGCCTGCTGATGGTCTCGGTCGTCTTTCTCGTCGTCACCCTTCGCCGCCAGTTGAAGTCGGTTCGCAAGGCAGGCCTTGAGCTTGAGACGATGGCGCGCCAGCTGACCGAAGCTCTGGAAGGCGCAGATGCCGGAAACCGCGCCAAGTCGCAGTTCATGGCGACCATGGGCCACGAGATCCGTACGCCGCTGAACGCGATCCTCGGCATGTCCGAACTGCTGGAACTTTCCCAGCTTCCGTCCGATGCCATGTCGAGCGTCAAGACCATCCGCTCCTCGGGCGAGGCGCTGCTCGAGATCATCAACGAGATCCTCGACTATTCGAAGATCGAGCATGGCAAGATGGAGCTCGAGGAGCGCATCGTCGATGTCGCCTCCCTCGCCGAAACCACAGTCAGCATCATCCGCGGCCGCGCCGACGATCACGAGAACACGGTTGTCCTCGATATCCCGGAATCGCTCGATGCGCTCTATGTCCGCACCGACCCGACCCGTCTACGGCAGGTGCTTCTCAACCTGCTGTCCAATGCCGTGAAGTTCACCAAGAGCGGCACTGTCACGCTGCGGCTGCGCGAATTCTATCGCCACGGCAAGCTGATGCTGCGCTTCGAAGTCGAGGATACCGGTATCGGCATCGACGAGGCCGGCCTTTCGAAGCTCTTCAAGCCGTTCTCGCAGGTCGATGCCTCGATCAGCCGCAAGTATGGCGGCACCGGTCTCGGCCTTACCATCTGCAAGCAGATCGTCGAAAAGCTCGGTGGCGAACTCGGTATGAGCAGCACCGTTGGCGTCGGCAGCATCTTCTGGTTCGAACTGGCAGTGGTCGCCGTCGGCAAGGACGAGATGCGCCGTCTCTCTGCGGCCAAGAATCAGAAGAGCGACGAGCTTCCCCGCCTGCGCATCCTTCTCGTCGAGGACAACCGGGTCAACCAGCAGGTCGCAACCCGTTTCCTCAATCACCTCGGCCAGGACGTCACCGTCGCCAACGACGGCGCGGAAGCGGTCTCCATGGCGTCCGCCCAGAGCTTCGACGTCATCCTGATGGACATGCAGATGCCCGTGATGGACGGCATAGAGGCCACCCGCCGGATCATCTCCGAGCGCGGCCCCTGCGCCGCCGTCCCGATCATCGCCATGACCGCGAGTGCCTCCGATGACGACCGCCGCCGCTGCCTGGATGCGGGCATGGCCGGTTTCGAATCCAAGCCCGTCACCATGGAAAGGTTGCGCAACGTGATCTCGTCGCTGAACGAAACCCTAGCCGTCGAATTCGTCGAGGCTCCCGCCGATGACGATGGCCTGCCGGATCCGGTCCTACTCGGCGCCGTGGATCTTCCGGGACTGCCGCAGCTCTGCCCTGATGGTCTTGACGAAGTCCGTTATGCGGAACTCGTCGATGCTCTCGGTGAGGATGTTTTCCAGGAACTGGTCGAATCCTTCTTCGACGACGCTTCCGCCCTGATCGGCGAACTGCACGGCGCGCTCAGGAGCCGCGACGTCAACCAAATCGACCGTGTTCTGCACACGATCAAGGGCGCGGCTGTAAACGTCGGCCTTATCGAAATTGCCGGCAAGGCCAATTCGCTGCGCGAACAGCAGCCGACCATGGCCGATGTCGAAATGCTCAACAATGAAATCGAAACGATGAAGTTCAAGCTGGTTGCTTGAGAATCTAGGAGGCGTCGATGCGTATCTTGCTGGTGGACGATAACAGCACCAACCTGAAGCTCCTGACGAAGCTCGTCGGCAAGCTTGAAGACTGTGAAGCGGTTGCTTTCTCGAGCCCGGACGAGGTTCTTTCCTCTCTGCCGGATATCGATTTCGACATCGCCATCATCGACTACCAGATGCCGGTCTATAACGGTGTCGAGCTCTACACCGAGATCGTCCGCTTCGACAAATATGCCGACGTGCCGGTCATCTTCGTCACCGCCGACAAGGACATGACCACCCGTATGGCCGCCTTGAATGCCGGTGCGATCGATTTTCTCACCAAGCCGGTCAATCCGGTCGAGTTCCAGGCGCGCGTACAGAATATCGTCAGCCTGTCTCGCGCCCGCCGCCAGCTGGCCGATCAGGCCGAATGGCTGCGCCGCGAAGTGGATCGCGCCGTCGGCGAACTTCGCCTGCGCGAGCAGGAAATCATTCACCGCCTGACGGTCGCCGCCGGCTACAAGGATCCGGAAACCTCACGTCACACTCTGCGCGTTGCCGCCTATTCCGAGGCGATCGCGCTCGAAATGGGGCTTACCCCGGAATTCTGCAACGATATCCGCATGGCCGCGCCGATGCATGATATCGGCAAGGTCGCGATGCCGGATACGGTGCTTCTGAAGCAGGGCCGCCTGACCGAAGCCGAATATCGCCAGATGCAGGCGCATGCCCAGATCGGTAGCGATATCCTCGCCCGCTCCCATTCGTCGTTGCTGCAGCTCGCCTCGGAAATCGCAGTCAGTCATCACGAGCGCTGGGACGGGCAGGGCTATCCGAACCGGCTTTCCGGTGCCGCCATCCCGATTTCAGGCCGTATCGTCTGCATCGCCGACAATTTCGATGCGCTGACCACCGAGCGACCGTACAAGCCGGCCTGGAGCTTCGAACGCACGGTGGAGCACATCCTCGGCCGCGCCGGCACCCAGTTCGACCCGGATTGCGTTGCCGCCTTCGAACGCGCGCTGCCGCGCATCCGGCAGATCATGGAGGACGACCGTCGCGAGCAGGCCCAGGAAGCCATGCAGAAAACGTTCACTCCCTCCAGCGAAAAGGTTGCCTGAAACGCAGCCCCGAAACGCAGCTTTGATCGGCTGATGGAACATGGTATCTGCGGGCGATAATCGAGGCCCGGAGATACCATCATGAGCACCCTTACCATTCGCCGCCCGGATGACTGGCACCTGCATCTGCGGGACGGCGCCATGCTGGAAGGGGTGATCGGCGACACCAGCCGGCATTTCGCGCGGGCGATTATCATGCCGAACCTCGTGCCGCCGGTGGTGACGACAGCCGATGCACAGGTCTATCGCGAGCGCATTATGGCCGCCCTGCCGAAGGGTGATCGCTTCGAGCCGCTGATGACGCTCTATCTCACGGAAGATACCGATCCCGACGATGTCGAGGAAGGCAGGAAGAGCGGCCTGATCACCGCCGTGAAGCTTTATCCGGCAGGCGCCACCACCAATTCCCACGGCGGCGTGCGTAACTTCGAAAACGCCATGCCGGTGCTGGAGCGCATGGCGAAGATCGGCTTGCCGCTCTGCGTTCATGGAGAGGTGACGACGCCGGAAGTCGACATCTTCGACCGCGAGAAGGTGTTCATCGATACCGTGCTCGATCCCTTGCGCCGCCGCCTGCCGGAACTGAAAGTGACGATGGAGCATGTCACGACCTCGGATGGCGTCGATTACATCCGCTCGTCCGACCGTAACATTGCCGGATCGATCACCACGCATCACCTGATCATCAACCGCAACGCCATTCTGGTGGGCGGTATCAAGCCGCACTATTATTGCCTGCCGGTTGCCAAGCGCGAAAGCCACCGGCTGGCGCTGAGGTCTGCCGCGACGTCGGGGGACACCCGTTTCTTTCTCGGCACGGATTCCGCGCCGCATGTCGATCCGCTGAAGGAATGCGCCTGCGGCTGCGCCGGCATCTACACCTCGATCAACACCATGAGCTGCCTTGCCCATGTCTTCGAGCAGGAAAACGCTCTTGATCGCCTGGAAGCATTCGCTTCGCTGAACGGACCGGCATGGTACGGGCTTGCGCCCAACGACGAAACGATCACGCTGGAGCGTGGCGAGGAGCCGGTGGAGTTCCCCACGAAGATCGAGACCGGGGCCGGGTCGGTGACGGTGTTCGATCCGATGTTCCCGCTCTTTTGGCGGGTCCGCTGAATTGACCGCAGATTGCTAGGATTTTCATAATTCGGGTAACGTTTTGGAGAGAAGCGGCGGTTAGCGTTCGTCAGGGGAGAGATGTGGTTATTTCAGGCTGAAGAGAACACTTGGCATGATGCTTGATTACAATTCTCTTCTGCTTGCGCTGGGGTTTTCCGCGACTTGTCTGATGGTGACCCTTCTTGGGACCTGGGTTTCGCGCCGTGCCGATTCCTTCCTGTTGACCCTTGTCGTAGCCCTTCTCTTCATCGTCGTCGGCATCTTTGCCTTCAGTTCCTACACGATGGAAACCGGCATGATCAGGGCGTCCGTCGCCTATGTCTTCCTGATGGCCGGTTTCAGCACGATCTATGCAGGTTCCGTCCAGTTCCGGACCGGCGGAAGTCCGTGGATGCTGTCGTCAGTGCTCTCGATGATGACGATTGCGCCCGGCCTTCCGCTGATGTTGTGGGGGTTGGACGGAGTAGCGATCATCTTCATGAATTTGGCGACGGCTGCGCTCCTGATCGGCACGGGCTGGCAGTACTGGCGTGCGCGTAGGGAAGCGCCGGGGCCGCTCACCGGCATGGTCTTCCTCTACGTGCTGAGCGGGATATCCTTCATCCTGTGTGCCGGTGTCCTGCTCCATGAGCGCCAGTGGGTTCTCGGCCACGCTCCGGATAATTGGGCAGAAACCCTCAATCTGGCGATCTGCATCGCCGGCATGTCCGGCATCGGCGCCCTGTCGCTGGCTCTCCATCAGTGGCGGCTTGCGGCACGGCACCGTCACGAGGCGAATACCGATCCGCTGACTGGCCTGCTCAACCGCCGGGCGCTTTTCGATCGGGTCTCCGGTCGTCCGGTCGGTTCGAAAACCGCGGTCGTCATCTTCGACATCGACCGGTTCAAGTCGATCAACGACCAGCATGGTCATGCTGCCGGGGACCTGGTCATCAGGATGTTCGCCGAAGAACTGACCAATGGTGCCGGGGGACAGCAGATGGTCGCCCGTCTTGGAGGCGAGGAGTTCGCCATCATCCTCGCCAACACCCTGCCGGGCCGCGCGGAACGCGTGGCGGGTGACATCGTCCGCAGCTTCGCGGCGCGGGAGATCCGTATCGGAGACGCGAGGCTGCAATGCACGGTCAGTGCCGGCATCGCATTCGGCACGCAGGATGCCGACAGTTTCGAGATGGTCCTCAATCTTGCCGATGCCGCGCTCTATCAGGCCAAGCGCAACGGCCGCAACCGTGTGCAGATGGCGGAGTTCCTGCATCGGGTCGAAACGGTGGAAACCCGAAGCAACGCTTCCCCCTGAAAGCCCGAACTCTCTAGCATCTGAGGGCACATGCTGCTATTCGCCTGATCAGGACGATAAGGAGCGGGCGCATGATCCAGACGACATTTTCCGAACCGGCCGTGATGGCCGAACTCGTGGCCAGGATGCTTTGGGAGATCAAGGCGGTGCATTTCAATGCAGCCGAGCCCTACAAGCTTTCTTCCGGCATGCGCAGTCCCGTTTATATCGATTGCCGAAAGCTCCTTTCCTATCCGCGCATTCGCTCGGCCGTAATGGATTTTGCCGCCGCGACCCTCATGCGCAATGCCGGCTTCGAGCAGTTCGACTGCATCGCCGGCGGCGAGACCGCGGGCATTCCGTTTGCCGCCCTGCTCGCTGATCGCCTCGGCCTGCCGATGATCTATGTCCGCAAGGCTCCCAAGGGTCATGGCCGCAATGCCCAGATCGAAGGCCATATGCCGGAAGGCTCCCGCGTCCTCGTCATCGAGGACCTGACGACGGCGGGCGGCAGCATGTTCAAGTTCATCGACGCCGTACGCGCTGCCGGTGGTGTGGTCGATCACGGCATCGCACTCTTCTACTACGGCATCTTCGCCGAGGCCGAGGAACGCTTCACCAACGGCAATGTGAAGCTGCACTACATCGCCACCTGGCGGAACGTGCTGGCCGTTGCGCGTGAACAGAAGCTTTTCGATGAAAAGACGTTGTCGGAAGTCGAGGCGTTCCTCGATGCGCCGCTTGTATGGTCGGGTCGCAACGGCGGCGTCACCGAACTCGCCTGACGCATCGACCGGAAATGGGGAGCCAGAGCGCCGTTTGTGTGCCTAATGGACGCATGGCGCTCTGCAACGAAAAGCAGTTCTGGCGTTTGCGCGAGAATTGCTTTAAATCGATTTAAATTCGTTCTTGGGAAGGGAGGATGCCCGAATGATCCTGTGCTGTGGAGAAGCGCTCATCGACATGTTGCCGCGGGAAACGACGCGCGGCGAAAGGGCGTTTTCACCCTATGCCGGCGGCGCGATTTTCAACACCGCGATCGCGCTCGGGCGTCTTGGCATCCCTACCGGTTTCTTCACCGGCCTTTCCGACGACATGATGGGCGACATCCTGCGTGAGACGCTGAAGCAAAGCAATGTCGACTACTCCTTCTGCGCGACCCTTTCGCGGCCGACGACCATTGCTTTCGTAAAACTGGTCGATGGTCATGCGAGCTATGCCTTCTATGACGAGAACACCGCTGGCCGCATGATCACCGAGGGCGATCTGCCGGTTCTCGGCGATGACTGCGAGGCTCTGCACTTCGGCGCGATCAGCCTTATTCCCGAGCCCTGCGGCGCGACCTATGAGGCGTTGCTGGTTCGCGAACAGGCAAAGCGCGTCATTTCGCTCGACCCGAATATCCGGCCCGGCTTCATCAAGGACAAGCAGGCGCATATGGCGCGCATCAACCGCATGGCTGCCATGTCCGACATCATCAAGTTTTCCGATGAGGATCTCGTCTGGTTCGGCCTTGAGGGCGATCAGGATACGCTCGCCCGCCACTGGCTGAACAAGGGCGCCAAGCTCGTCGTCATCACCCGCGGTGCGGAAGGCGCCACGGGCTACACAGCCGGTTTCAAGCTTTCCGTTCCGAGCGAACGCGTCGAAGTCGTCGATACCGTCGGCGCCGGCGATACCTTCGACGCCGGCATTCTCGCTTCGCTGAAGCGTCAGGACAAGCTTACCAAGGAAAAGATCGCCACGCTTGACGAAGCGGGTGTCGAGGCGGCTCTGCGTCTCGGTGCGAAGGCGGCTGCCGTGACGGTATCGAGGGCAGGGGCCAACCCGCCCTTCGCCGCCGAAATCGGCTTCTGAGGCGCGCCGCACTTCTTATCTCAGCGCGCCTAGTTATTCTCTTTTCACAAGTTGGCGCGGCCTTAGCCGCGCGCAGCCTGCAATGCGGCAACGAGGCCGGCGGTCGAGCTGTCGTGCCCGGTCGCCGCGACCTTGCCTTCCACCACCGGCAACAGACCGGTCGCCAGTTCCTTGCCCAGCTCGACGCCCCACTGGTCGAACGAGTTGATGCGGAAGATCACGCCTTCCACGAAGACGCGGTGCTCATAGAGCGCGATCAGCCTGCCGAGCGCAAAGGGTGTCAGCTGGTCGTAGACGAAGGTGATCGACGGACGGTTCCCCGAAAATACCCGATGCGGTGCTAGGAAGTCGGCTGTGGTGTCTTCCATGCCCTTCGCCGTCAGCTGGGCCTTGGCTTCCGCGAGCGTGCGGCCGCGCATCAGGGCTTCCGACTGGGCAAGGCAATTGGAGATCAGCAGTTCATGCTGGTGCCGCAGTTCCGGTTCGAAGCCGTTTGCGGCAATCATGAACTCGGCAGGGATGATGCTCGTGCCCTGATGGATGAGCTGGTAGAAGGCGTGCTGGCCATTGGTGCCGGGTTCGCCCCAGACGACCGGGCCCGAGCCTCCGGCAACGGGCTTTCCGTCGATCGTCACGCTCTTGCCGTTCGATTCCATGTCGAGTTGCTGCAGGTAGGCAGGGAAGCGCGACAGTCGCTGGTCATAGGGCAGGATGGCGCGGGTCGGATAGCCGAGCACGTTGCGATGATAGACGCCGATTGCGCCGAGCAGCATCGGCAGGTTCTTCGAGAACGGGGCCGTGCGGAAATGCTGGTCCATGGCATGGGCGCCGTCGAGGAAGCGGCCGAAATTCTCACGCCCGATCGCGAGCATCAGCGGCAGGCCGATCGCAGACCAGATCGAGTAGCGCCCGCCGACCCAGTCCCAGAAACCGAAGACCCGCTCGGGAGCAATGCCGAAGGCCGCGACCTTGTCGAGCGCGGTGGAGACGGCCGCAAAATGCGCGCCGACGGCATCTTCGCCAAGCGCCTTGGCAATGAAGGCGCGGGCCGTCTGGGCGTTGGTCATCGTCTCGATGGTGGTGAACGTCTTGGACGCCACGATGAACAGCGTCGTTTCGGCGGAAAGCAGCTTCAACGTATCGGCGATGTGAGCGCCGTCGACGTTCGATACGAAATGCAGGCGCGGGCCGTCATGGAAGGGCGCGAGCGCCAGTGTCGCCATGGCCGGGCCGAGATCCGAGCCGCCGATGCCGATGTTGACAACATCGGTGATAGCCTTGCCCGTCGCACCGGTCAGCTTGCCGGAACGGATCGCTTCGGCAAACGCGCCCATCGCGGCGAGCACGCCGTTGACGTCTGGCATCACGTCGGCGCCGCCTACGAATACGGGTGTGTTCGCGCGGTTGCGGAGCGCGGTATGCAGGACGGCGCGATCTTCGGTGAAGTTGATCTTCTCCCCGGCAAACATCGAATCGCGCTTCTCGGCAACGCCGGCCTTCGTGCAAAGCTCTTCGAGCAGCGCCATGATTTCGTCGTTCACGGCGCACTTCGAATAGTCCATCAGCAGGTCGTCGAAAGACGTGCTGAAGCGGGTGAAGCGCTGGGCGTCGGCGGCAAAGGCGGCTCGCAGGTCCTCCGCTCGGGTGGCGGCGGCAGTGCTGGTGAGTTTGTCGATGATGGCCTGCATCTTCGTTTCCCTGGTTGGCAAAGATGAGGGCGACACTATTCTGGGGAATGCGCCCGATCAAGGCGCACTCCACCGGAATAGAGCATCGACGGCGAGTGCCGGCTTCACCGGCGGCTCGCTGTTGCAAAGACGTTACTTGCTGATCGCGCTGTCGCGAAGTTCACGCCGAAGGATCTTTCCGACGTTGGATTTCGGCAGTTCCTGACGGAATTCTATGTAACGCGGCCGCTTGTAATTGGTAAGGTTTGCCGCGCAATGGGCCTTGAGTTCGGCCTCGGTAAGCGCCGGGTCCTTCTTCACCACAAAGAGCTTGACCGCCTCGCCGGAGTGCTCGTCGGGAACGCCGATGGCCGCGCATTCCAGGACGCCCGGATGCATGGCCGCGACTTCTTCGATCTCGTTCGGATAGACATTGAAGCCGGAGACCAGGATCATGTCCTTCTTGCGGTCGACGATCTTCACAAAGCCCCGTTCGTCCATCATGCCCATGTCGCCGGAGCGGAAGAATCCGTCAGGCGTCATCACCTTGGCGGTTTCCTCGGGCCGCTGCCAGTAGCCGGCCATGACCTGCGGGCCACGGATGCAGATTTCGCCGACGTCGCCGATCGCAAGCGTGTTGCCGTCCTCGTCGCGGATCTCGATGTCGGTCGAGGGAAGCGGCAAGCCGATCATCCCGGAGAATTCGTTGCTGTCGAGCCGGTTGACGGTGGCGACAGGCGAGGTTTCCGACAGGCCGTACCCCTCGGTGATCGGGCAGCCGGTCATCTGGAACCAGCGCTCCGCGACCGGCCGCTGCACCGCCATGCCGCCGCCGAGCACGAGAAGCAGGGACGAAAAATCGAGCGCCTTGAAGTCCGGATTGTTCATCAGGGCATTGAACAGGGTATTCAGCCCCGGGAAGATATGCGCCTTGTGCTGCGCCAGTTCCTTGACGAAGGCCGGAATGTCGCGCGGGTTGGCGATCAGCACGTTGTGGCTGCCGGTTGCGATACCCATCAGCGAATTCACCGTCAGCGCGAAGATATGGTAGAGCGGCAGCGCGCAGATGAAGGTCATCACATCGGGGCGGCCCTTGGCGGCGTATACCGCCTCCAGCCACAGCGCGATCTGCGTCTTGTTGGCAAGCAGGTTGGCGTGGGTGAGCGTTGCGCCCTTCGAGACGCCGGTCGTGCCCCCGGTATATTGCAGGAAGGCGACGTCACCGCCCTGAACGCTGGCGGGCTTCAGCTGCAGCCGGGCGCCTTCTGAAAGCACGCGATTGAAGCTCTTGTGACCGGGGATAGACCATGCCGGCACAAGCTTCTTGACCTTGCGCACCACGAAATTGACGATGTGGCCCTTGATGCCGAGCATGTCGCCCATGGTGGCGACGACCACATGCTTGATTGCGGTATGGGCGACGACCTGCTCGACGGTGCGGGCAAAGTTCTCCAGAACGAAGATGACCTTGGCGCCGCTGTCCTTCAGCTGGTGCTCCAGTTCGCGCGGGGTATAGAGCGGATTGACGTTGACCACCGTGAAGCCGGCGCGAAGGATGCCATATACGGTCACAGGGTTCTGCAGGATGTTGGGCGTCATAACGGCGACGCGGTCGCCCTGCTGCAGTCCTTGTGCCTGAAGCCAGGCGCCAATCTTGCGCGACTGCACTTCAAGCTCGCGGAAGGTCATGCCGCGCCCCATGCTGGAAAAGGCCAGGCGGTCCGCATATCTGGCGCAACTGCTTTCGAACAGGGCGCCAAGCGAGGCATGTTCCAGAGGAGGAATGTCCGCCGGCACCATTGCGGGATAAGATGAAAGCCAGATTTTTTCCGCTGCCCGGCCGCTATGGCGGCTGACGAGATCAGACATAATTACCTCCCGGTCAAAGTTTCCTCCATGCCCGCCCTCCCGTGGCCGGCATGCCCCCTCCTCGACGCGCAAACCGAGCTTATGCCTTTGGCAAGCCGGTTCAAGCCTCAATAGCTCTATATAACCTTGACGTAAGCGTCAATAAACCTCCCCCGAACCTCTCCTCTTTTAGATGGTGCTGTTCCCATCGGCCGCTGGTTGCTGTCGGGGATCGGTTCGGCAAGCCTTCGAGCCTGGAACACTTTGGGGAGGAACCATGCGCTGACTCTGGCGTTGACCCCAGGCAAGTATCGAGGAACCGTGAAAACAAGGAGGTGCACCATGTTGCATCAGAACGCACAATCCACAGATCGTGATCCTTATGTGAAGGACACGCCGACGCTGATTGCCAGCGACAAGGTGGACGGCACGGCTGTCTACGGCTCTGACGGCAAGCGCATCGGCTCCATCCAGCGAATCATTCTGGAGAAGCGCGGCGGTCGTGTCGCATACGCCGTCCTGAGCTTCGGGGGCTTTCTCGGAATCGGTGACGACTACTATCCGCTGCCGTGGGAAAAGCTCTCCTACGACGAGAATCTGGACGGATATCGCGTCGATCTGACGAAGCAGCAGATCGAGGGCGCGCCGCGTTTTCGTGACGATGAACGCGACTGGTATCGTGAAAACGGCCGCTCCGTTTACGATTATTACGGCGTGCCGCCTTACTGGATGTAATGTCGGCTTGCCTCGGAAAGCCCCGCGAAAGCGGGGCTTTCTGCATGTCATGCGCACAATGCATTTCCAGTTTCGTTAAGGTTAAGAAAGTAACCACAACGCTTCGCGCGGGGGGTGCTTGGTTTACGTTTCGCAATGCGGTAAGTGTTAACCGGCGATTAACATTTCTGAGTATCGGTCAGCGGAATGGCCTGTTCTTCGCAAGTCCGTTCGCCGGGTCTCCCAAGTCGGCGCTGCGGGTAGGCGAGCTGACTGTTCCCCACAAAAATCGAGTGGAGTCTGTTGTGCGCATAGCGATTATTGGTACCGGTTATGTCGGCCTGGTCTCGGGCGTCTGCCTTTCTGATTTCGGCCATGATGTTGTCTGTATCGACAAGGTCGAAGAAAAAATCTCGATGCTCAATAGCGGCAAGGTGCCGATTTTCGAGCCGGGTCTTGAAGAACTCATCCAGAAGAACGTTGCTGCGGGACGCCTGAGCTTCACCACGGACCTTGCAGGTCCCGTCGGTGATGCCGATGTGGTCTTTCTTGCCGTCGGCACACCGTCGCGCAAGAGCGATGGCCACGCCGATCTGGCCTATGTCTTCGCCGCCGCGCGCGAGATCGCCCGGTCCGTGAAGGGCTTCACGGTCGTTGTCACCAAGTCGACGGTGCCGGTTGGAACGGGCGATCAGCTTGAGCGCATCATTGCCGAGGAAAATCCGGATGCTGACGTCGCCGTCGTGTCCAACCCGGAATTCCTCCGCGAAGGTGCGGCGATCGAGGACTTCATGGCCCCCGACCGCGTCGTTGTCGGTATGAACGACGATCGCGCCGTGGACATCATGGCCAAGGTCTATGCGGCTCTCGATCCCCAGAAGCACCCGGTGCTCTTCACCTCGCGGCGTACCGCGGAACTGACCAAGTATGCAGCCAACGCCTTCCTGGCGCTGAAGCTTGCCTACATCAACGAGATCGCCGATCTCTGCGAACAGGTCGGAGCAAACGTTCAGGACGTGTCCAAGGGCATGGGCCTCGACAGCCGTATCGGTCAGAAGTTCCTCAATGCCGGTCCCGGCTACGGTGGTTCGTGCTTCCCGAAGGACACGCTCGCTCTCGTCAAGACCGCGCAGGATCATAACAGCCCGATCCGTCTTATCGAGACCATTGTCGGCATCAACGAAACCCGCAAGCGCGCCATGGCTCGCAAGATCGAGCGTGCGCTCGATGGCGATATCCGCGGCAAGACCATCGGTATCCTCGGCCTGACTTTCAAGCCCGATACCGACGACATCCGCGAATCGCCCGCGCTCGCCATCGTTCAGGCGCTTCTGGACAAGGGTGCTGTTCTGCAGGCCTATGACCCGGAAGGCATGCCCGCCGCGCGCGGCATGATGCCGGAGATCAGCTATCGCGATGGCGTTGATGAGGTGGCCAAGGATGCGGACGCTCTGGTTATCATCACCGAGTGGAAGCATTTCCGCGCGCTCGACTTCGGCAAGCTGAAGTCCCTGATGAAGCAGCCGGTCCTGATCGACCTGCGCAACGTATACGTTCCGTCCCAGGCGCTGAGCCACGGCTTCGTCTACGACAGCGTCGGCCGCGCCGATTATTGATGACGGAGGCTTGGAGCTTCCGGCCGGATGTCTGTAGGAAAATTGAGAAGGGGCGCCGCTAATGCTGGCGCCCTTTTTTGTTTGCGGAAGTCGGAGAGGTCGTTATGCGGCGATCTGTACGTCCGCTGTCGAACTGGCCGCCAAGGCCAACGTTCGAGAACAAGCGGACGTCATCTTATGATGCAGCCGTTCGATATGATCTCTTGCTGATCTTAAAGGGAATGGTGCCGCTTACGTGACTCGAACACGTGACCCCGTCATTACGAATGACGTGCTCTACCAACTGAGCTAAAGCGGCCCGCACGCAACCTGCATGTCTGCGGTTGCGGCATGTCGGCGCTGATACAGGCATCGCGCCGGAATTTCAAGCGGGGAAATCGGCAATGTTGCGGTTTTCCTTGGGATCGCCGCAGCACTGCTGTTTTCGATGGCTAGCCTCAGAGCGAAAGGCGTGCGCGGGCTGCCTTGTATTCGCTTTCCAGCCGGTCGACGACCTTTGCGACGGGATCGATGGCCTTCACGGCGCCGATGCCCTGACCGCAGCCCCAGATATCCTTCCAGGCCTTGGCCCCGGTCGTGGCCTTGTCGAAGTCCATCTTGGACGGGTCGGCTTCCGGCAGGTTGTCCGGATCCATGCCGGCGGCGATGATCGAGGGCTTCAGGTAGTTCCCGTGTATTCCGGTGAAATAGTTGGAATAGACGATGTCGCTGGCATGGGCGTCCACGATCGCCTGCTTGTAGGCATCGCTGGCGCGGGCTTCCGTCGTGGCGATGAAGGGCGAGCCGATATAGGCCATGTCCGCGCCCATTGCCTGGGCTGCCAGGATGCCGCCTCCGGTGGAGATCGCGCCGGCCAGCAGCAATGGGCCATCGAACCATTCGCGGATTTCCTGCACCAGCGCGAAAGGCGAGAGCGTGCCGGCATGTCCGCCAGCGCCGGTCGCAACCGCGATCAGCCCGTCTGCGCCCTTGCGGATGGCCGAATTGGCGTGGCGATTGTTGATGACGTCGTGAAGCACGATCCCGCCATAGGAATGCACGGCCGCATTCACTTCCGGCACGGCGCCGAGCGAGGAGATGACGATCGGCACCTTGTATTTCACGCAGAGCATCAGGTCGTGCTCCAGCCGCTTGTTGGAGGTATGAACGATCTGGTTGACCGCAAAGGGTGCCGCCGGGCGATCCGGGTTCTGTGCATTGTGGGAGGCAAGTTCTTCGGTGATCTGTGCCAGCCATTCGTCGAGTTGGGCTTCCGGGCGGGCGTTCAGCGCCGGAAAGGCACCGACGATGCCGGCCTTGCATTGCGCAAGCGTCAGGTCCGGATGCGATATGATGAAGAGCGGGGAGGCGACTACCGGCAGCCTCAGATTTTCGGACAGAACTGGCGGAAGCGCCATGATTACCTCCCAATATGACGTTTACGGAAACGTCAATTTTCTATCAGAGACAAAGGGTGAGGAAAAGGGCATCCACGTTCGACAGGCGCATTCGTCGCAATCCCGTGTTGCCGTCGAAACACCCGTAAGGGCCGGTCGCCAAACGGCTTCTGTTCTTTTCTCACTTCCTTCCGTTCATTGATTTCTGCCAGGTATCGGTGGGAAGCGAAGGGGCGGGGCTTGCAGATCGGCCAAGCAGCCGTTACCGAATCGTTAAGAACGGGTCTTGGCGGCATCGTACCGCCTCAAGGAGCAGAATAGCCAGTGAACGGATTGGAAACGGCCATCAGAAACGCTCTTGAGCGGTCGGATCGCACCAATGCGGAAACCCGTGCCCGCATCTATCAATCGGCGCGTCAGGCGCTCGAAAGCGGGTTGCGCAAGCAGAATGTCAACGACCCGGAAACCGTTGCCTATCAGCGCCACCGTCTTGAGACGGTGATCCATGCCATCGAACTCGAGGAGCGCGCCCGCATCGATGTGCAGGTTGCGCCGCCGGCTCCGGCTCCTTCCATCCCGGTGTCTCCGATGGCAGCACCGGTACAGGCTTCGCCCGCGCCAGCATCCCCGGCATCGCGCGGCGGCATGCGCGAGGAACCGAGTTTCGCAGAGCCGCCCGCCGCCGTGCGGCACACGGAGGAGCGGCGTGTTGCCGAGCCTTCCTTCGATGTGGAAGCCCCTTCGCGGGAAGCCGATCCGTGGCTGGACGATCCGTCTGATCGAATCGAACCCGAACCGGAAATCAGGGCCGGTGAGGCCTCGGAACGCGATCATGGTCTCAAGCTCGATGTGCGCCCCGAAGCCGTCGTTCGCCGCCGTGCTCGGCGCGGTTTTTATTCCCGGCTCTTCATTTCTCTCACCCTGCTTGCGTTTCTCGGCATGGGAGTGTGGTGGGTCTATACCTCGGGGGTCCTGCTGACTGCTGCCGAGCGGGATACCAGCGTACCCAATCCTCCGCCCCGTGCGGAAGCCGAGGATTTCGACGAACCCCGGCAGACCCTGGAGCCGAAGGCGCTCGACGCTCGCAGCGGCTTCTCCGATGACTGGATCGAGATTTTCGAGCCGAAGCAGATTTCCGCAATCCGTCCCCGCAGCAATGCTCTGGTCGATGTCGTCAACGCCAGCGACGGTACTGCCGTGCGCGTGGTGTCGCGCAGCGGCGATGCGGATGGCAGCGTGGAGATCACCGTGCCACCGGAGGTTCTGAGGGAAATGGCGGGACGTACCTCGACCATTGCGCTGACCTTGCAGTCTGCCGACGAAAAGCAGGTGCAGATTTCGGTGTCCTGCGATTTCGATCGGATGGGAGATTGCGCCCGCCATCGCTTCACGGCCAATCCCGAAAAAACGGACGCCCTGTTTCGCGTATCGTTCGAGCGCGCCATGGCGCCCGGCACGCCCGGCCGTCTCGTTCTGAACGGCGATCTGGCCGGCACGGGCCGCGGCATCAATCTCTACTCGGTGCGTGTGCTGCCGGGAGAGTGATGCCGCCCGTTAGAGGCTTTCAATGTAACCTTGAAAGCCTCGGGGAAGCTTATTTCTTCGACAGGAAGTCCGGGCCGGAGCCGATGATCTTGCGGTCGATCTTGCCGATCTTGCCTTCATCCTTGCCCTCGTAGTCGATCGACAGCAGGATGTGGCGAATGACGTTGAGGCGGGCGCGGCGTTTGTCATTAGCCTTGACGATGGTCCACGGCGCATAGTCGGTGTGGGTTTCCTTGAGCATGCGGTCGCGCTTTTCGGTGTAGTCGTCCCACTTGTTGAGGGCGGCGATATCCATTGGGGAAAGCTTCCAGAGCTTTAGCGGATCGTGCCGGCGGTCGTGGAAGCGTTCGAGCTGCATCTTGCGGCCGATATTCAGCCAGAACTTGAAGAAGTGAATGCCATCCTGCTCGATGAGCTTCTCGACGCGCGGAGCCTGCTTCAGGAAGTCTTCGTACTGTTCCTTGGTGCAGAAGCCCATGACCGGCTCGACGCCGGCCCTGTTATACCAGGAGCGGTCGAACATTACGAATTCCCCACTTGTCGGGAAATGCGAGACATAGCGCTGGAAATACCATTGGCCGCGCTCGGTCTCGGTCGGCTTGGTCAGGGCGACGACCCGGGCGGAGCGGGGATTCATATAGGCGAGCGTGGCATGGATCGTGCCGCCCTTGCCGGCGGCGTCGCGGCCCTCAAGCAGGGCCATGACCCGCCTGCCGGTCTTCTGCTGCCAGAACTGCAGCTTTACCAGCTCGATTTGAACCTTCTCCAGTTCGTCCTCGTACTGCTTCTCGTCCATCTTCTTGTCATAGGGAAAATCACCGGATGCGAGAGACTCGTCATCGATCCACTTGGGCAGCTTGGGGTCGTCGATGTCGAAGATGCGGCTCTGCCCATCGATGATGAGCGTGACGGCGCGGCTTTCCTGTCCCGTTTCCATGTTCTTTTCACTCCCGGCTCTGCGACGATATCGTTTTCAATCCCGCAAAGGGGGCATATTTGCCGCGATTTTTCAAGATCTTGCTGAAATATGTGCGGCGTTGCCACATGCTGCTGTCAGGCATGGGGATAACCGGGGGCAATGATGGCATGCCTCGCATAGATCTGTCATGAATCGTCGATATCACGGCTGTTTGACGATCGGGCAGGCATCCATCAGGCGAGGTTTCAGTGGCAGAGGGTTCATTCGAGTGGCGCAGGCTTTTGCGGCGGATTCGATCCGGTGGGGCATATCTGCTGGCTGCGTTTCTGATTTCCGTGGCCGCCTATCTCTCTGGTGCCGACCCCGTATTCGCCGTCATTCTCCTTATCCTCGGCGTCCTTGCAATTCTGGTGCAGCAGGGCGACGAGCAGGCCGCGCCGCTGGCCGCTGTGCCGGAGCAGGCCGTTACGGATGAGGATGCTGAGCCGCTCTTTCCCGCTATCCTGTCAATGCTTCAGGCGTTGGACCTGCCGGTATTCGTCATCGGACGGGACGGTATGCTGCGCGGTCAGAACCGTTCGGCGCAAAAGGTCTTCGGCGAGCTTTCGCCGGGGCAGCATATTTCCGCGCGCTGGCGTTCTCCCAGCATTCTCGACATGGTGCGCGAGACGATCGCTACGGATGAGCCGAACCAGATCGAGCATTCCGAACGGCTGCCATCCGAACGCGTCTATATCGTCCGCATCGCGCCGGTGCCGCTTTCGGAGGAAAGGGGCGACGAGGCCCTCTTTCTTCTGTCGTTCAGGGATATCTCCGAGCTGAGGCGACTGGACCGCATGCGCAGTGATTTCGTCGCCAATGCCAGCCACGAATTGCGCACGCCGCTCGCATCGCTGCGCGGGTTCATCGAAACCATGCAGGGACCGGCACGCGGCGATCCGAAAGCGCAGGAGCGCTTTCTTGCCATCATGCTGGATCAGGCCAACCGGATGAGCCGTCTGGTGGACGACCTTCTGTCGCTCTCCCGTCTCGAACTCAAGGCGCATCTCGCGCCCGACCAGAAGGTCGACCTTGTGCCCGTGATCGGGCATGTGCGGGATTCCCTTGCTCCATTGGCCAAGGATCTCGAGGTGGATATCCGCCTTCATCTGCCGGAGGAGAAGGCGGAGGTTCTGGGTGACCGCGACGAACTCGTGCAGGTTTTCGAGAATCTCATCGAAAACGCCTGCAAGTACGGGCAGGAAGGACGTGTCGTCGATGTCTATGTCCGTAATCCGCCGGGTGGTCCCGTGGAGGTGAGCGTACTCGACTTCGGCCCGGGCATCCCCGCCGAACATGTTCCGCGACTGACCGAACGCTTCTACCGCGTCAGCGTGGCGGACAGCCGTTCCAAGAAGGGAACCGGGCTCGGCCTTGCGATCGTCAAGCACATCCTGACCCGGCATCGCGCTCGACTGATCGTCAAGTCGGCCGTAGGCGTCGGGACGGAGTTCACCGTCCGCTTCTGACGGGTTTTTCGCCGTTGGCCCTTTCAGGGGCTGAAATGTTGCAGCGTTTGTAACAAAACCTGCACATTGGCCCGTCGTCGTCTGAAAAAGACATTAAATTTCAACTATTTGATGTGTCATAAATGTTTCACCGTACTGACATAAAAGGGTGAGTGAACAGGGGCTAATAAGGGCCTGCCGATCACGACGACAATGAGTGCCGTTGGCGGTCGCATCGACACACAAGCCCACTGACGGGAGATTTTGTATGAACATCCTCAAGCTTTCGGTTGCAGCTCTGGTTGCCTCCGTCGCCTTTGCTGGCGCCGCTGCTGCCCGCGACCAGGTCCAGATCGCCGGCTCCTCGACCGTTCTGCCGTACGCAAAGATCGTCGCTGAAACCTTCGGCGAGACCTTCTCCAACTTCAAGACCCCGGTCGTCGAATCCGGCGGCACCGGCGCTGGTCTGAAGGAATTCTGCAAGGGCGTAGGCCCTGACACCATCGACATCGCCAACGCTTCGCGCAAGATCAAGGACGACGAAGCTGAAGCCTGCAAGGCCGCTGGCGTAACCGACTTCCAGGAAGTCAAGTTCGGCTACGACGGTATCGTCTTCGCTGTCGATGCTTCCAACAAGGACCTCGCCCTGACCCCGTCCGACCTGTATCAGGCTCTGGCGGCTGAAGTCGTCGTCGACGGCAAGCTGGTTGCCAACCCCTACAAGAAGTGGTCGGAAATCAACAAGGACCTGCCGGACGCCGAGATTGCCGCCTTTATCCCGGGCGAAAAGCACGGCACCCGTGAAGTCTTCGAAGAAAAGGTCATGACCCCTGGCTGCAAGAGCACCAAGGCTCTCGACGTCATCAAGACCCTGGTTGACGAAAAGACCGCTCCGAAGAAGTGCGTTGCAGTTCGCAAGGACGGCAAGGCTGTCGACATCGACGGCGACTACACCGAAACGCTCGCTCGCATCGACGCCAACAAGACCGCTATCGGCGTGTTCGGCCTGTCCTTCTACGAAAACAACGCCGACAAGCTGAAGGTTGCCACCGTCAGCGGCATCAAGCCGAGCGTTGAAACCGTAGCTTCCGGCGAATATCCGGTTTCCCGTCCGCTGTTCTTCTACGTCAAGAAGGCTCACCTGGGCGTTATCCCGGGCCTGAAGGAATACGTAGAATTCTTCCTCGACGACCAGATGGTTGGTCCGGAAGGCCCGCTCGCTGCTTACGGCCTCGTTCCGGCCCCCGACGCAGAGCGCGATGCCGCTCGCGCCAAGTTCGCCGAAGGCAAGTAATCAATGGCACCGGCGCGGCGATTTCGTCGCGCCGGTTTCATGCATGGATATTGTGGCCGTCCCGCTAATGCTCCGGCCCTGGCTTTTAGCCCCATTTTTAAGTCGTGATCAGGTGAAACTTCGAGCAACGGACGCATGGCAGGTCAGGCCTGCAGGTCCGGGGAAGTGACGATGAGTACATCTCTTCTGCTGCTGATAGTGATCGTCATAGGGATTGTCGCCTATGTGATCGGCTCTTCGAGAGCTGCAAGTCTCGCTGCAGGCAAGCCCTCCAGCCTCCATTCCCGTTTTGGCTATCACGGTGCGTTCGCCGCGCTTGTGGCCATTCTGCCTGCGCTGCTGCTGATGGCCGTCTGGTCCGCAGTCACGCCGGCCATGATTCAGAGCCGCGTTGTCGCGACTTTCCCTCAAGAGGTCCAGGCGCTGCCCGAGGCAACCCGCAACCTCAACTACGGGATGATCTCCTCGATCGCTAACGGTCTGCGTCAGCTCGACGATGCCGGCCGTTCCGCTGTCGAAGCCGCGTCTCCTTCCGAGGTCCGCGCGCTTCTGGCCGAACGTGGCGTGGCCATCGCCGACGATCCGCAGCCCTACATGATGGCCGCCGCGGAAACGATGGTCGATTTTGCCAATGCCAATCGCCTGGCAATGGTCGTCGTCGTCCTGGCGGTCTCCATCCTCGGTGCCCTCGTGAGCCAGCGTTTCATCGCGCCGCGCTTCCGGGCGCGAAACCGTGTCGAACAGGCGATCCTGGTGGCCCTGATCGTGGCGTCGTCGATCGCGATCCTGACCACTGTCGGCATTGTGCTCTCGATGCTGACCGAAGCCATCCACTTCTTCCGGATGGTGCCGGCCTGGGAATTCTTCTTCGGAACGGTCTGGGATCCGCGTTTCGCTGCCGCCGGCTCGACGGACTCCTCCGGCCAGTTCGGTCTTTTGCCGCTTCTTCTCGGCACGCTGTACATCGGCTTCGTGGCGATGCTGTTCGCCGTGCCGGTCGGTCTGTTCTCGGCAATCTACATGGCCGAATACGCCACACCGACGGTCCGCTCCGTCGTCAAGCCGCTGCTTGAAGTGCTCGCCGGCATTCCGACCATCGTCTACGGCTTCTTCGCCATGACCACGGTCGGCCCGTTCCTGCGTGATCTTTCGACGCAGCTCGCCGGGTTGACGACGGGCAATTACGTCACCTTCATTCAGGCGCAGAGCGTTCTGACCGCCGGCTTCGTCATGGGCATCATGCTGATCCCCTACGTTTCCTCGCTGTCGGACGACATCATCACCGCCGTTCCCCGCGCGCTGCGCGACGGTTCGCTCGGCCTTGGTGCCACGCGTTCCGAAACGGTGAAGCGCGTCATTCTGCCGGCAGCATTGCCGGGCATCGTCGGCGCGCTGCTGATGACGGCATCCCGCGCCATCGGCGAAACCATGATCGTGGTGCTTGCCGCCGGTGTTGCCGCCCGCATGCAGCTTAATCCCTTCGAGCCGATGACCACGGTAACGGTCAAGATCGTCAACCAGCTCACCGGCGACCTTGAGTTTACCTCGCCGCAGACGCTGGTGGCCTTCGCGCTCGGCATCACGCTCTTTGCGATTACGCTTTGCCTCAACATCTACGCGCTCTACATTGTGCGCAAATACCGGGAGCAGTACGAATGAGTCAGGTCGTAACCCCCGCTTCGACTACGGTCGCCGGTGCGGCCGGTGCCGGCAACCGTCGCGATATCGGCATCAAGCGTCGCTATGCCGCAGAACGCCGCTTCCGGGCCTATGGCATTGCTGCCATTGCCTTCGGTCTGCTGTTCCTGTTCCTCCTGCTGTTTTCGGTGATTTCCAAGGGCTACACTGCCTTTGCGCAGACGATGATCACCGTTCCGATCGAGTTTTCGGAAAAGGTCATCGACCCGAACAACAAGCGGGCCGAGAGCCCGAACGTGCTGCAGATGGCGAACTATCCGGTTCTCGCCCGGGATGCGGTAGCCAAGGTTCTTGGCGTCGACACGAGCGACCGTACGCAGGCTCGCGCGGTCCAGGACATGCTGTCCGATGGTGTCCGCGTGACGCTCCGGGACATGGTTCTCGCCGACCCGTCGATCATCGGAAAGACCGTTCCGGTGACGTTGCTCGCCAGCGCCAGCATCGACTCCGCCTATAAGGGACAGATCGATCTTTCGGTTGCCGAGCAGAACCGCAAGGTCTCCGACCAGCAGGTCGGCTGGATGAACCAGCTCGCCGAAAGCGGCACCCTCGGTGGTCACTTCAACACCGGCATCTTCGTCAACGGCGCATCGAGCCGTCCGGAAGCCGCAGGTGTCGGCGTTGCCCTCATCGGCTCCGCCTACATGATGTTGATCGTGCTGGTGCTTGCGCTGCCGATCGGTGTCGCCGCCTCGATCTATCTCGAGGAGTTCGCTCCCAAGAACCGCTTCACCGACCTGATCGAAGTGAACATCAACAACCTTGCGGCCGTTCCCTCGATCGTGTTCGGTCTTCTCGGTCTCGCGGTGTTCATCAACTTCATGGGCCTCCCGCGTTCGGCTTCGATCGTCGGCGGTCTGGTGCTGACGCTGATGACGTTGCCGACGATCATTATCGCCACCCGTGCGGCTCTCAAGGCTGTGCCGCCGTCGATCCGCGCCGCGGCTCTTGGCCTCGGCGCCTCGAAGATGCAGACGGTCTTCCATCACGTGCTGCCGCTTGCCATGCCAGGCATTCTGACGGGTACGATCATCGGTCTGGCGCACGCTCTTGGCGAAACGGCGCCGCTGCTGCTGATCGGCATGGTGGCCTTCGTCGCCAACTACCCGGGCACCCCGCTCGATCCCTCGACCGCCCTGCCGGTGCAGATCTACCAGTGGGCGAACGAGGCCGAACGTGCCTTCGTTGAACGTACTTCGGGAGCGATCATCATCCTGCTCCTGTTCCTCCTGGTTATGAATGTGGGCGCAATCCTGTTGCGTCGGCGCTTCGAACGGCGCTGGTAGAGGGAGAATTGACATGAACATGATGTCGGAATCAGCAGTTGAAAAGGCGCTGGATCAGAAAATGAGCGATGTGAACTACAAGATGATTGGCAAGGACGTGTCGGTTTACTACGGCGAGAAGCGCGCGCTTTTCGACGTGAACCTGAACGTTCGCGAGCACACGGTGACCGCGCTCATCGGTCCCTCGGGTTGCGGCAAGTCGACCTTCCTCAGGACGCTTAACCGCATGAACGACACGATCGACGGCTGCCGGGTCACCGGCAAGATCACGCTCGACGAGATGGATATCTACGATCCCTCCATCGACGTGGTCGAGTTGCGCGCCCGCGTCGGCATGGTCTTCCAGAAGCCGAACCCGTTCCCGAAGTCGATCTACGAGAACATTTCCTACGGCCCGCGCATCCATGGCCTCGCCAAGTCGAAGGCGGATCTCGACCAGATCGTCGAGACCAGCCTCCAGAAGGCCGGCTTGTGGAACGAAGTGAAGGACCGTCTGCAGGAATCCGGTACCGGCCTCTCCGGCGGTCAGCAGCAGCGTCTGTGCATCGCCCGCGCCGTTGCCGTCAGCCCGGAAGTCATCCTGATGGACGAACCCTGCTCGGCACTCGACCCGATCGCGACCGCCAAGGTCGAGGAGCTCATCCACGAGCTGCGCTCCAACTTCACCATCGTCATCGTGACGCATTCGATGCAGCAGGCTGCCCGCGTTTCCCAGCGCACGGCCATGTTCCACCTCGGCCTTCTGGTCGAGGAAAACGACACCGACAAGATGTTCACCAATCCGGACGATCAGCGCACGCAGGACTACATCATGGGCCGCTTCGGCTGATGTCGCCGCGCCGGTGATCGATTTTCCAATTCAGGGATACAAAGAACATGTCTTCATCGCATATCTACTCGGCTTATGACGAGGAACTGAAGTACCTGATGCGCCGCATCTCCGAGATGGGCGGCCTTGCCGAACAGATGGTCGGCGACAGCGTCCGCGCGCTCGTCAACTCCGACGCCGCCCTTGCCCAGAAGGTCATCTCCGACGACGTCATCATGGACGCCGCCGAACGCGAGATCGGCGACAAGGCGATTGTCACCATCGCCCGCCGCCAGCCGGTTGCCGCCGACCTGCGCGAGATCATCGGCGCGCTGCGCATCGCCAACGACCTGGAGCGCGTTGGCGACCTCGGCAAGAGCAATGCCAAGCGCGTGATGGCCGTGCAGGCCACCGGCGTGCCGCGCAAGCTTGCCCGCGGCATCGAGCACCTGTCCGAGCTTGCCCTGGTGCAGCTCAAGGAAGTGCTCGATGTCTACACGACGCGCTCGCCCGAAAAGGCCAAGTCGATCCGTGATCGCGACGAGGAAATCGATGCCATCTACACCTCGCTCTTCCGCGAGCTGCTTACCTACATGATGGAAGATCCGCGCAACATCACCAGCTGCACGCATCTCCTGTTCTGCGCCAAGAACATCGAGCGCATCGGCGACCACGCCACCAACATCGCCGAAACGATCTATTACATGGCGACCGGTGCCCAGCCGGAAGGCGAGCGCCCGAAGGAAGATCTGACCGCCACTGTCGGCGCTATCGCCGAGTGAACCTGCAGGCATTGTGAGAGGTAATCGAAGTCGATGTTGCCCAAGATTGCTGTCGTTGAAGATGAAGAAGCACTGAGTGTGCTTCTTCGCTATAATCTCGAGGCGGAAGGCTACGAAGTGGAGACCATCCTTCGTGGCGACGAGGCTGAACTGAGACTGCAGGAACGGGTTCCCGACCTGTTGATCCTCGACTGGATGCTTCCTGGCGTCTCCGGCATCGAGCTCTGCCGTCGGCTACGCATGCGCCCCGAGACCGAGCGTCTGCCGATCATCATGCTGACGGCCCGCGGCGAGGAAAGCGAGCGCGTACGCGGGCTCGCGACGGGCGCTGACGATTACGTCGTCAAGCCCTTCTCGACCCCGGAACTCATGGCCCGTGTCAAGGCGATGCTCCGCCGTGCGCGTCCCGAAGTCCTGTCAAGCGTCCTGCGCTGCGGCGACATCGAACTGGATCGCGAGACCCATCGTGTCCACCGCAAGAGCCGCGAAGTGCGTCTCGGGCCGACGGAATTCCGCCTGCTGGAATTCCTGATGGCCTCGCCCAGTCGCGTATTCTCGCGTTCCCAGCTTCTGGACGGTGTCTGGGGCCACGATATCTACGTGGACGAGCGCACTGTCGACGTGCATGTCGGCCGTCTTCGCAAGGCGCTCAACTTCTCCAACATGCAGGATGTGATCCGCACCGTTCGCGGCGCGGGCTATTCCATGGAAGCCTGACGGCTCTTCTGGAAGACAGCTCTACTGGTAACAAAAAAACGGGCCGAAAGGCCCGTTTTGCATTTCCCGTATTTGCCTTCAGCAAACCGGCCCTTACTTGGCCGACTTGCGACGATCGCTGACCGGCTGATAGGCGAGCTTTGCGTGATAGTTGCAGTAGGGCGAGCTGTCCGAGGACTCGCAGCCGCAGAAATGGAAGTCGTCCTTCATCGGATCGCCGATCGGCCACTTGCAGGTGCGCTCGGTAAGTTCGGTCAGCGCCAGCCGGCGCGAGATCGGAACGATCACGTTGCGCGACGTCGACGGAGCGATTTCGATCTCCTCGATGCCGTCGATCTCGATCTCTTCCTTCAGCATGTTGGCGCCGACGGGCCGGGTGACCGTGCGGGTAGCGACGCGCGGTGCGTAGGCCGGAGCCCGCGGTGCCGTCGGTGCGCGCTTGGCGGCGCGGGCGGTTGTGGCGTTGCCGCCGGCCTTGGCCCGGCCCGGAAGGCTGAGACGGTGAACCTTGCCGATAACAGCATTGCGGCTCACTCCGCCAAGTTGCGCGGCAATCTGGCTCGCGCTCAAGCCTTCGGCCCAAAGCCGTTTCAGCTTTTCTACTCGCTCGTCTGTCCAGTTCATGCCATTATTCTCCGCCGATAGCATTTAGCGCTGGCAGAATCGCTCACCGTTGCTTCGAAAAATTCCGAAACAAACTCGCCTCGATACTGTCGGTGACTATTTCCGCCGCATGCAATTTCTTTATTTGATGTTAACCTAGTGTGAGGCTGACTCCGTGACAAGAGTCGGCGGAATCATCGGGAATCGATTTCCGAGTTTTCCCCAACTTGCTACCTCGGCGCGCTCCGTCTCCCTGATGTTTCCGCGCAAGTCTCCGATGCCTCCCGATGTGCCGAAAAATCCGCTTTTCTGCGGTGTTTCGTTGACAGGCATGGGTGAAATGTCGATAGTGCCACCGCCGCCGCAAGGCGGCATTTTTGATTTTTCGGGCTTGGCTGTGCGTATTTGCGGCCGGCTCCCACCAGACAAGACAGATGCTCTTCCGAAAGGAGATTTTCGCCATGGCCGAGGCCTCTCCGCTCTATCAGACATACATGCGCGCGCCGCTGCGTTTCGAGCGAGGCGAGGGCGTGTGGCTGATCACGGAAAACGGAGAGCGATATCTCGATTTCGCAGCCGGTGTCGCCGTGAACTCGCTCGGACATGCGCATCCCCATCTGGTTGGCGCGCTGCGTGAGCAGGCCGACAAGGTCTGGCACCTGTCGAACCTCTACGAGATCCCCGGCCAGGAAAAGCTGGGCAAGCGTCTTACCGAGGCAACCTTCGCGGATCGGGTGTTCTTCACCAATTCGGGTGCCGAAGCGCTCGAATGCGCCATCAAGACGGCGCGCCGCTATCAGTTCTCGAAGGGACACGGCGAGCGGTTCCACATCATCACGTTCGAAGGCGCCTTCCATGGCCGTACGCTGGCGACGATCGCCGCCGGCGGTCAGGCCAAGTATCTCGAAGGCTTCGGTCCCAAGGCTCCCGGTTTCGATCAGGTGCCCTTCGGCGATCTGGATGCCCTGAAGGCCGCGATCACCGACGAAACTGCGGCCATCCTCATCGAGCCGGTTCAGGGCGAGGGTGGTATTCGCCCGACGCCTGCCGGCTTCCTGAAGGAGCTGCGCAAGCTCTGCGACGACAACGGCCTCCTGCTGATCTTCGACGAGGTGCAGTGCGGCGTCGGTCGTACCGGCAAGCTGTTCGCCTATGAATGGTCGGGCATCACGCCCGATATCATGGCGGTAGCCAAGGGCATCGGCGGCGGTTTCCCGCTTGGCGCCTGCCTTGCGACCGAGGAAGCAGCCTCCGGCATGAAGGCTGGCACCCACGGCTCCACATATGGCGGCAATCCACTCGCCATGGCGGTCGGCAATGCCGTGCTCGATGTCATCCTCGCCGATGGCTTCCTCGAGCATGTACGCGATGTGGCGCTCGTCTTCCGTCAGGGCCTTGCCGAACTCAAGGATCGTTTCCCCGATGTGATCGAGGAAATCCGTGGCGAAGGCCTGATGCTCGGCATCAAGGCGAAAGTCCCTTCCGGCGAATTGCTGCAGGCGATGCGCGACGAACATATCCTCGGCGTTCCTGCCGGCGATAACGTCATCCGCCTCCTGCCGCCGCTGGTCACCACGGCGGAGGAAGCCCGGGAAGGTTTGAACCGGGTTGGCCTTGCAGCCGAAAAGGTTCAGGCGACGCTCGACACGACCGCCCGGAATGAAAGCAGGTAACAGCATGGCATCCCCAAAGCATTTTCTCGATCTTTCAGCGGTCAGTTCGTCCGATCTGCGTCTCATCATGGAGGACGCAAAATCTCGCAAGCAGGCTACGAAGGCAGGCACCGCCGACAAGCCGCTGGCCGGCAAGATGCTGGCGATGATCTTCGAAAAGCCGTCGACGCGTACGCGCGTGTCCTTCGACGTGGGCATGCGCCAGCTTGGCGGCGAGACGCTTTTCCTGTCCGGTACCGAGATGCAGCTCGGCCGCGCCGAAACCATCGGTGACACGGCAAAGGTTCTTTCGCGCTATGTCGACGCCATCATGATCCGTACGACCGATCACACTCGTCTGCTGGAAATGGCGGAACATGCGACCGTCCCGGTCATCAATGCGCTGACGGACAGCACGCATCCCTGCCAGATCATGGCCGACGTGATGACCTTCGAGGAGCATCGCGGACCGATCAAGGGCAAGACGCTGGCCTGGACCGGCGACGGCAACAACGTGCTGCACTCTCTCGTCGAGGGTTCCGCCCGCTTCGGTTATCGCATGAACATGGCGGTTCCACTCGGTTCCGAGCCGGACGACAAGTTCCTGAACTGGGCTCGCAACAATGGCGGCGAAGTCATGCTGTGCCATGAGGCAGAGCGCGCCGTCGATGGCGCCGATGCCGTGATCACCGACACCTGGATTTCCATGAACCAGGAGCACAAGGCGCGCGGACACAATGTCTTCCAGCCTTTCCAGGTCAATGGTCCGCTGATGAAGCGCGCCTCGGCGGATGCTCTGTTCATGCATTGCCTGCCCGCCCATCGTGGAGAGGAAGTGACCGACGACGTGATCGACGGGCCGCAATCCGTGGTATTCGATGAGGCGGAAAACCGTCTTCATGCCCAGAAGGCAATCCTTGCATGGTGCCTCGGCGCCATCTGACCGCATCCCGTGTCGGATTGCCGCCAGCGGCGATTATCCCGGCATTCGCTTGACCTTGTTGCAGAACGACCCCATTTGTGCGGAAAATGGGGCGTTCGCCCTGCATCTTTATGCGCTTCGGCGCCAGGAGTTCATGACATGCAAAGCAGGCCTGCCGAACTCGGCGAATTCGGTTTCGCCGGAGACGATCGCGTTGTTCCCTTCCAGGTGGAAGGGCTCGACGTGCGCGGCCGAGCCGTCCAGCTCGGCCCGTTGCTCGACACCATTCTCGGACGGCATGATTATCCGCAGCCGGTAGCGCGCCTGCTTGCGGAAGCGATCGTGCTCACCGTACTGATCGGAACCTCGCTGAAGTTTGAAGGCAAGTTCGTCGTCCAGACAAAGGGCGATGGCCCCGTCGATCTTCTGGTCGCCGATTTCTCGACGCCGGAAAACCTGCGCGCCTATGCCCGGTTCGACGAAGAAGCGCTGGCGGCAGCCGTTGCAGCCGGACGCACCTCGCCGCAGGAACTGCTTGGTAACGGCATCCTCGCCTTCACCATCGACCAGGGCAACTTCATGCAGCCCTATCAGGGCATCGTGCCGCTGGACGGCGCCTCGCTCGAGGATATTGCCGGGGTCTATTTCCGCCAGTCGGAGCAGATCCCGACCCGCGTCCGCCTTGGTGTGGCAGAGCTCTTTGATCGCGACGAGGAAGGTCGCCCGCGGCGCGGCTGGCGCGCCGGCGGCGTCATCGCTCAGTTCCTGCCGGATGCTCCGGAGCGCATGCGCCATCCCGACCTGCATGGCGGCGACGGTGATACGGGAGAGCAGGCACTTGCCGAGGACGATACGTGGTCGGAAGCCCGCATGCTCGTCGATACCATCGACGCGGACGAACTCACCGATCCGCAGATCGGCATCGAACGCCTGCTGTTCCGCCTGTTCCACGAGCGCGGTGTCCGGGTCTACGATCCGCAGGCGGTCTATGATCGCTGCAGCTGTTCGCGCGAGAAGGTGAAGGGCGTTCTGAAGGGCTTCTCCGACGACGATATCGCCGCGAGCACCGAAGACGGCAAGATCACCGTCACCTGCGAGTTCTGCTCGACCGTCTACCGCTACGAGGCGGAAGAAGTCCGCGACGTTTGATAAGGGGCAGGCCCTCCGGGCCTCGCCTGTCGGGGGGAGGATGGTTCAGTTGAGGATGCGCTGCATGCCCGGCGCATCGAGAGAGAATGCCGGGATGGCGACGTCGAATTCGTCGCCGTCATCCGTCTCCATCCGGTAATGGCCGAACATCATGCCTGACGGAGTGTCGAGCGGGCAGCCCGAGGAATACTCGTAGGTGTCGCCGGGACGCAGGCGAGGTTGCTCGCCGATGACGCCCGGTCCGCTGACCTCATCGACCTGACCGTTCTGGTCGGTGATGTGCCAGTAGCGATGGGTGAGGCGGACCGACATCCTGGAGTGGTTGGCGATCACGATCCGGTAGCCCCAGACATAGCGGCTGTCGTCCGGATCGGATTGCTCCTCCAGATAATACGGCTCGACGCAGACCTCTATATCTCGTGTCAGGGCGCGATACATGCACCAGACCTTCTTAATGCCTCACTTACCATAGCTTACAGCATGCGGCCCGGCACTGGAATTCAATAATGCCGGAAAGGTTACCGGCCGTCTTGAGTGCCGCCATTAAGGATAACGGTTGCACCCTGAAACCGTTCCGGGCGGTTACAGGGACCGCCCGGAAATATCTCACCGGCGACCTGTCGGCCGCCGAAATAACACTCAGGCCGGGACCGACTTCAGCGCGCGGGCAAAGTCTTCGAGAAGATCGTCGGTATCCTCGATGCCGCAGGAAAGGCGCAGGGTTCCACCCGAAATTCCGAGTTCGGCGCGAGCCTCGTCGGTCAGGTTCTTGTGGGTGGTGGTGCCCGGGTGCGTGATCAGGCTCTTGGCGTCGCCCAGATTGTTGGAAATCTTCACGACCTCGAGCGCATTCTGCAATGCAAAGGCAGCAGCCTTGCCGCCCTTGAGTTCAAGCGCGACCAGCGTCGAGCCGCCCTTCATCTGCTTGGCGACGATATCGGCCTGCGGATGGTCGGCGCGGCCCGGATAGATGACCTTGGCGATCTGCTTCTGCTCGGCCAGGAAGTCGGCGATGCGGGCGGCGTTGCGGGCCTGCTGGCCGATGCGCAGCGGCAGCGTCTCGACAGCCTTCAGTAGCGTCCAGGCGTTGAACGGCGACATGGACGGGCCGGTGTGGCGGAAATAGTCCTGGAAGTTCTCCTCGATCCATTCCTTGCTCGAAAGCACCACGCCGCCGAGGCAGCGACCCTGTCCGTCGATATGCTTGGTGGCCGAATAGACGACGACGTGTGCGCCAAGTTCGAGCGGGCTCTGAAACAGCGGCGTTGCAAAAACGTTGTCGACCACCACCTTGGCGCCGATCTGGTTGGCAAGCTTTGCCACGCCGGCAATATCGACCACTTCGAGTGTCGGATTGGTCGGGCTTTCGAGGAACATCACCTTGGTGTTGGGACGGATCGCCTTTTTCCAGTTTTCCAGGAAGCGCCCGTCGACCAGCGTGCATTCGATGCCGTATTTGGGAGCAAGCGTCTCGACGACCCAGCGGCAGGAGCCGAACAGGGCGCGGGCGGCAACGATGTGATCACCGGCCTTGAGCTGGCAGAGGATGGCGCCGGCGACGGCGGCCATGCCGGAGGCGGTGGCGCGAGCTTCCTCGGCGCCTTCGAGCAGGCACATGCGCCTTTCGAACATGTCGTTCGTCGGACTGCCGTATCGGGCATAGATGAAACCGTCAGTCTCGCCCTTGAAGCGGGCTTCCGCCGATTCCGCCGTTTCGTAGACGAAGCCCTGGGTGAGATAGATCGCCTCTGAGGTTTCGCCGAACTGTGAACGGAGAGTGCCGCCATGTACCAGCTGGGTTGCCGGACGCCAGTTCTTGCTCATGCCATTGCGCCTTTCAAAAACAAAAAAACCGGCCGCGATAAGCAGACCGGTTTCACCCCGGTCTCTTTAGCCACTTGTTTAACGTGGCTGCAAGCCGACCGGCCAAATCACCACGGGATAAGGCTGCATTACGCCTATCTCGGGCTTGCGTCAATTCCTTGGGTTTGCTTTTGTCGGCTCCGAAAAGGATGGGCAGAATGATCAGGAAATCGGGGATTTTGGCGGATCGCGCCATCGGCGCATTGTTCGCGGAAGGTCGGCTGAAGAGCGAGGCTGCGCTTGACGACGACCAGATCCAGCCGGCGAGCCTCGATCTGCGTCTCGGCTCCAAGGCCATGCGCGTGCGTGCGAGCTTCATGCCGGGCCGCGCCCATACGGTCGCCGAAAAGCTCGAACGGCTGACCCTCCATGAGATCGACCTGCGGGAAGGGGCAGTTCTCGAAACGGGTTGCGTCTACATCGTGCCCCTGATGGAAAGCCTTGACCTGCCGGACGAGATTTCGGCGTCGGCGAACCCGAAAAGCTCGACCGGCCGGCTCGACATCTTTACCCGCGTGATGGTCGATCATGCCCAGGAGTTCGACAAGGTGCCTGCGGGTTACCAGGGGCAGCTCTATCTGGAAATCAGCCCGCGGACGTTCCCGATCATCGTGCGGCGCGGCTCACGCCTGTCGCAGATCCGCTTCCGCACCGGCCATGCGTTGCTCAACGAGACGGATCTTCTCGGCCTGCACGCAGCCGAAACCCTTGTTGCGAGCGATGCTCCCAACGTTTCCGGCGGTGGCATCGCGCTTTCCATCGACCTCAAGGGGTCCGGCAGCGACGGCCTGATCGGTTATCGCGGCAAGCATCATACCGCCGTGATCGATGTCGATCGCAAGGACGCCCACGACATTCTGGATTTCTGGGAACCGCTCTACAGCCGCGGCGGCAACGAGCTGATCCTCGATCCGGATGAATTTTATATCCTTGTCTCGAACGAGGCGGTTCATGTTCCGCCGCTGTATGCGGCCGAGATGACGCCCTATGACCCGCTGGTCGGCGAATTCCGCGTGCATTATGCGGGCTTCTTCGATCCCGGCTTCGGCCACGCGGCGGCCGGCGGCTCCGGCAGCCGGGCGGTTCTTGAGGTGCGCAGCCATGAAGTACCCTTCATCCTAGAGCACGGTCAGGTGATCGGCCGTCTGGTGTATGAGCACATGCAGGAGCATCCGCAGGGGCTCTATGGCACGGGCGTCGGCTCCAACTATCAGGCGCAGGGCCTCAAGCTATCCAAGCACTTCCGCAGGGGCTGACCGACCCTCGGCGCGCATCATCGCGACCTCGCGGCGCAGGGCCTGCAACTCGTCGAGGATCTGCCGCTGCTCTTCAACCATCCTGTCCTGCGCGTGCTGGGTCGGGATTTCGTGTTCGGATTGCATCGAGGATACGATGATGCCGATGAACAGGTTGAGCACGGTAAACGACGTCGCCACGATGAAGGGGATGAAGAACACCCAGGCAAGCGGGTGCAGCGCCATGATCGGCCGCACCACGTCGCTCGTCCATCCCTCGAGCGTCATCACCTGAAACAGCGTGAAGGCGGATGCGGCGATGGACCCGAAGAGATCGGGAAAATCCGCGGCAAACAGCTTCGTGGCCGCGACCGACGAGACGTAGAAGACAAGGCTGAGCAACAGGAAGATCGAGCCCATGCCGGGCAGGGCGGAGAAGAGCCCGCCCACGACCTTCCGCATCGAGGGAACTGCGGAGATAAGCCGGAAGATCCGGATCACGCGCAGGGCGCGCAGGATGGAGATGCTCTCGGTTGCCGGAACGATTGAGATCGCGATGACGCCGAGATCGAAGATGCGCCACGGCTCGCGAAAGAAGTCCCGTCGATAGACCACAAGCTTTGCCAGCAATTCCAGCACGAAGAGGGCAAGCAGCAACTGGTCTGCCAGATGCAGCAGATGACCGAAGCGCCCCATCAGCTCGGGCGAGGTCTCAAGCCCCAGCGTCAGCGCATTGGCAAGGATCAGCGTGGTAATGGCGGATTCGAAAGCGTGGGACTCGATGAGCCGGCGCAATGCATTCATGATGAAACCGTAGTAGCAGAAAGACGAGACAATATCGGGCCGCATCCTGACGTCCCGAGGTTAATATCTTCCCTCACGGGCGTGTTGCGCGGACATCCCGGGAGTTCGCCTCATCCACGGGTTTCGCTCTTGACATGACGCGGCAACTGTTGGAACTGTGCGGGCCGTCGCGGGTGTAGCTCAATGGTAGAGCAGCAGCTTCCCAAGCTGAATACGAGGGTTCGATTCCCTTCACCCGCTCCAAAATTTGCCTCCTGAATTTCTTCTAAGCCATTGAAAATAAATAACATATTTTTTTAATCTCACAGTGGCACTTGCGTATTCTGGCAATTCTGTGCCACATATTGAGCCCCATAACGTGCCACAGGAAGATCAGCGCATGGGGCGCATTCGGAAATCTCACGTCGATCAGGACCGGTATCTGACCAGGCGTGAGGGGGTATATTACTACAAGCGGCGTGTCCCGGCCGAGATGGTTGATGCCGACCACCGGGGCGAGCACGTCCGGATTTCGCTGAAGACGAGCGATCTCGCCCGGGCCCGCGCGATGCGCGACATTTACGAGATGGCTGACGACGAATTCTGGAGCGCTCTGGCCGGCGGGCAGGAACAGGACGGCGCGCGGCGACGGTATCAGGCAGCGGTGAAGCGGGCTAATGCATTGGGCTTTTTCTACCGGCCATCGCAAGAAATCCTCCGCGACGACATCGACACGATCCTGCAGAGGATTGAGGCTATCGGCAGCCCGCAGACAGCGCTGCCGGTTGTGCGCGCAACTCTGGGGATGGTCGACCAGCCAGATGTTCTTCTCAGTGATGCGTTCTCGGTTTACAAGGACGAGATCGTGCCGCATGAGCTGGCTGGAAAGAGCGCCGGTCAAAAGAAGCGCTGGACTAACGGCAAACAGCTTTCCGTCGATAGTTTCATTGAGGTTGTCGGAGATCTTCCGATCGGCAACATCAGCCGCGACGATGCCCGTGTCTATTACGATCACTGGATGGCGAGGATAGCGCCGAAGAAGGGTGCTGCGACGCATTCCGCCTCGTCAGGCAACAGGCGCATCGGCGATCTCCGGGTGCTGTACCGGGACTACTATCGGCACATGGGCGAGCCCGACAGGCGCAATCCGTTCGACAAGATGAGCTTCCGTGAGAAGACAAAGAGGAAGCGCAAGCGACCGTCATTCCCGCATGAATGGATCGTAGACACAATCCTCAAATCCGGGAAGCTGAAACGCCTCAACGATCAGGCGCGCGGCGTGGCGCTGGTCGTGGCCGATATCGGTGCCCGGCCAAGCGAAATCTGTAACCTTACCGCAGATCGCATCGTGCTCGACCACGACATTCCCCACCTGAAGATCGAGCCGCGCGATGATCCGGATGATCCCCGCGAGATCAAGACGGAATCGTCCATTCGCATCGTTCCCTTGACCGGCCTGGCGCTTGCGGTCATGAAAAAACACCCTCACGGGTTCCCGAAATACATGGACAAGGAAAGCAATCTGTCCGCGGCGCTGAACAAGTTTTTCCGGGAAAACGGCCTGTTCCCTCCGGGCGGACGGCACACGATCTATTCGTTTCGCCACGCGTTCGAAGATCGAATGAAGGAGGCTCGCATAGATTCGGAGCTTCGTCGCATTCTGATGGGGCACACGGTAGACCGACCGGAATACGGGGAGGGCGGGTCGCTGAAGTTGCGGCTGGAGGAGGTCAGCAAGGTTTCGCTGCCGTTCGACACCTCGATCGTCTGACGCGTTCATGTACGGCGGCGAGCTGATCCTGTGTCTCGCGGAGAGAATCGAGTTCGTTCTCGAGCCGTCGATAGATCGGCAGGAGGCGGGTTCCTTCCGGACCAAGATCGACGATCACCTCGGCCAGTCGATCGAGCGCCCGTTCGAGACGCTCAACAGTGACTGGCCTGGGTGCGCGGACGAAGGCGGGCGTGTTCATCCGGCCTCCCTACTCTTCATGATGGCATTTCGGCTGGTGACCATCGTGTATCCATCGGCGAACCGAACGCAGCACGAATTCATCGTTCCGCGCGCAAGCACTTCACAGGGCTGGCCTTTGCGGCCCTGCCGGTTCCAGCGATAGATGTAGGGCAGGGCCGTCATCGTCCGGTCACCGGGAATGCGTTGTGCTCGACGCCGTCGAGAAGGCGGCCGGCGACACTTCTTGGGGTGCGGCGCATCACGTGGAAGCGTTCGCCACGGAAGCCGGTACCTCCTTGGAGGTTAATCCATCGGATGTCCTCATGAACGTCGGAGAGGCTGCGGCTGTAGTCGGCGCGCCAGTCCGGATCGTCAGCCTCGCGATCCAGTATCGACGTCCATGCCCCCCATTGCTTGAACAGGAACGGAACTCCAGCCGCTGCGCACTGGTCTCGGATGGATCTCGCCCAGTCCGGATGCATCGGCCGGGCGCCGAGGCCACTCTCGCCGCCGGCGACGACCCAGTCGAGCGCTGACCTGATAACGGACAAAAGGAGGCTGTCTGAACATCCAACCGATTGCGGTTTGTAGATGATCGTCTGAAAATATTCGGCAACATTCAAAGGCCCAAGCAGCGGCTCCGCGCTGATCCAACGGATTGCGGCCGGTGTGTCGAGCAGGATCGGGATGCGTTCGTCGGCGCGCTTCTGGTCCTCGACGGAGACGCCGAGCCAGACATTGGGCAGGGGCCAGAGCAGTTCATCCCGAATATCTCTTTCGAACTCAGCGATCTGACCGAATGTTCTGACGTGTGCGGGCACCTTGATGTTGCGCGGCAGGCGAATGGCGAGTTTTCCAGCCGCTTCAGCGATGAAGTACGTTGGACGTTCATCTTGCCCCCAATCAAGGACTGGTCTCCAGCGAGGCCGTGTCAGATATTCCCGCATCCGCTTCGGCCGCTTGGTCAGCACCTGAAACGTGTGCTGCGGGGCGAGCGCCATGATGGCGAAGACATGGTCGATCCATTCGTCGGGCACGCCTTCGGCGAAGAGGTCTCCATGGGCGCAGACGAAGATCATGCGGGGTTTCGACCATTCGAGCGGCTGGGTCAGCCATTGCTCGTTGAACCGGACTTCGCCTGTCCAGACTGGCCCGCCCTTCGATTCCTTCGTCAGGCCGGCGCGGCTTTCGTGATGCTTCAGGCGGGTGCCGGCGAGTTTCATGGCGTAGCAGTTGGTGCAGCCGGGAGAGACGATGGAGCATCCGGTGATCGGGTTCCATGTCGCGTCGGTCCATTCGATCTTGGTATTGTCGGCCATGGCTAAAGGCTCCGCACGGCTGAGGTTTTGATGAAGTCACGAAATGTCAGGTCGCACCGGAAGTCACTGACTCTCAGGAATGCATCGTAGCGGGCTTTTGCCCGCGACTGTGCGGCGATGACGGAAGGGTAGCCTTCGAACCAGATCTCGAAGCGTTTCCATGGGCGCTCCAGCGCCAGCAGGAATTGGGAAAGAGCCTCTTTCCCTACCTGACTGACACTGAAGAATGCCATGCCGTCTCTCTCGCCCATCTTCTGCCAATGCGGCGAGGCCGCAAATGCCGCGGCCTGAGTGCAGGATGCGTCTATCGCGTAGTGGTTGCGGTAAGTGGGCAGGAGTGGATCTGCCGGGCGCCCGAGGGCATGGTCCATGCAATCCATAGCCTTGTCAGTGAAATAGCGGTTCACGGAGGGATTATTCAGCGTCTCAGACATCGAAGAGACCTCCCTGCGAAACAGGTTTGGCGACAATCCGCTCGGCATCGTGGATGATGCGCGGGCGCCAGTCGAAGAAGCCGAGTGCGCCCTTGACCTGGATGAAAGCGACCGGGCGGGTGTCCTTCAGAACGAGGCCGACCGGGCCGAAGAACCATTCGCTGTCATGGGTCGTCACCACATCGATGATGGTGGTGACGCCGACGATGCCGCCGCGACGGAGTTCCTCGAAGGCGGGAACATTGGGAATGCCGATCGACAGGATGAAGTGGCGGGCGTCGGCATATTCGGCCCGCGTCATCCCGGCCGATGCATGCAGGCAGACGCGGCCGCGAAACTTCAGGCCGGGGTTGTTGGGCTTCCAGTCGCGATTTTCCACCGGCTTGCCGGCGTGGACGATGGCCCATGTCCAGGGCTGGCGGATGGAGAGCGCGAGCTTGGGGAGGGTGGTGTCGATCATGCGCCACCGCCTTCCAGCGCGGAACGGTCGAGGCGTTCGATCTCAGCGATGATAAGGGCTGCCGCGCGGATTAGATCCTCACGGCGAGTTTTTGGTTTCCACCATTCTTTGGACCATGGCCAAATCAGCTTCCGCCAAGGCAGGAACCGTTTCCCGTCCTGAACTGCGCCCGTCAGTTCTTGCTGTCCGAGGCAATACGCCGCTGCGGCTCGGGCCATTTCACCATTCGCATGACTGTCGTCATGCTCTGCCGACCAGCCCTCAGCTTCAATCTGACGAAGGCGCTCGGCTATCGCCTCTGCAAGCGCCTGCCGTTCCAAGGCCTTGACCTTGATGGCTGCCGGCTGCGGTGCGGCGTAGAGAGGTATCCACCCGTCTTTGCTGAAGTCCATCCCTGCGGGGTAATTATCCAGCCGCCAGATAGAGCCAGTCGGATGCATGTAAGCCACCGGCCCCGATACGGCTGCTCTTTCAAATTCGGCATTGCGCGCTTGCAGTTGGGTCAGGATCTTGTCCTGTTTCTCGATCCTGGCGTGCAGGCGCTCGATCACGTCGGTAATCATGCCTTCTCTCCCTTGGTGCTTGTTGACTTCCGGTCGAGCACGGCGATGGCCTGGCGGATGTCGGATATGGCGGCTATGGCGGCGCGGCCCTGTTCGACGGAACGCAGCGCCTTGCGCACCGAGGCGATGAACTGGGCGCGGGCGGAACCGACGGTTTTGCCGAGGGGGATGGGCTGGTCAGCCTGCATCGGAGGCCTCCCGTTCCAGCCGCCGTAGTTGGCCCTCGCTGTAGATATGGCAGAAGCTGCCGCCACCATCGGCGACCTCGTGCTCGACCACATAGCGCAGCGCGCCCTGTTTCATGGCGAAGATACCGCGCACCTCGCCGCGGGCGCGGTAGTCGCCGGTGAACTTCTCGACCGGGTCGCCGACCGTGAATTTGTTTTCAAGGCTCACGACACAGGTGCCCGACAGTTCGTCCATCAAATCGCGTCGGGCCTGTTCCCTCACGCGGTCGAGTTCGAATTTCATGCGCCGCGCGCTGTAGCGCGGGCGGTCCATGTCGTAACCGTTCTGGGGATCGGACGTCGCCACCGGCAGGGCGGAACCGTGGGGTTTTGCTGCCTGTTTCTCGCGGATCTTTTCGACCTTGCCCCATACGCGGAGCAACTCGTCTTCGCCTGCCACCTGCATGGACAGCCCATGGGCTTCGCAGAAGGCTGCGAGGGTGAGCATCACGCCTCCGAGTTCCTGATGGTTTTCGCCGACAGGTCGTGAGTAGACGTAATCTTCGAGTGCGCCGATGCGCTCGCGCGGGTATTCAACGGATTGAAGCAGCTCCAGAACTTCTTCGACGAAGCGGTCGGCGCGTTCCAGCCTGTCGGCCGAGACCTCGGGCCCGAAGCATACCAGCATCCATTCCTGTACTTTTTTCTGAAATGTCATAACTCTCTCCTCAAACGCACATGGGCATCAGGACGATCAGGTTTTCGGCGTGGTCGCCATCGGCGCGGAGAACGGCGGGGGAGCCGGCCTCGCCGAGATAGATGTTGACCGTCTGTTCCGAGAGGTTCGCCAGCGCATCGTTGACGTATTTGGCGTTGAAGCCGGTCTCGAGGTTGGCCTCGCCCTCATAGGCGATCTCGTCCTCGGCATTGCCGGCGTCCGGGTTGTTGACCGTGAGCCTCAGCACTCCGTCGGCGAAGGTGAGCTTTACGGCGCGGCCGTTTCCGGTGGAGACGGTCGAGACGCGATCGATGGCGGCCGAGAGCGCCTTGCCCTCGACCTCGATGAATCGCTCGCAGGCGGGGATGACGCGGCGGTAATCCGGGAAGGTGCCGTCGATCAGCTTCGACACCAGCAGCATCTCGCCTATCATCACGCGGATCTTGGCGTCGGAAACCTGCAGCGTGACGTCCTCTTTCGGCATGTGCTTGATCAGCACCTCGACGGTTTTCCTCGGCACGATGACGCCCGGCATGGCCTGCGGTACGCCTTCGAGCGGGATGAAGCGTTTCGATAGGCGGTGCCCGTCGGTCGCGACCAGCGTCAGCCCGCCCTCGGAGGGGTGGAGATAGATGCCGTTGAGGTAATAACGGGTCTCCTCGGTGGAAATGGCGAAGCGCACCGCGCCGATGGCGCGCTCCAGAGCTGCGCCCGAAACCTCGATGGCGAACGGCATTTCGCCGGCATCGAGCGACGGGAAATCCTGCGGCGGCAGAACCTGAAGACGGAATCGGGAACGGCCGGATTTGAGGGTGACGCCGGAAAGTTCTGCATCGGCGGCATCGACGCGGATATCCGCGCCATCGGGCAGCTTCTTGACGATCTCCATCAGCAGATGCGCGGGCACGGTGAAGCCGCGAAAATCGGTGTCGATGCTGGCCGCGAACGGAATGGTGGCCTCGATATCGAGGTCGGTCACCCGGGCCGTCAGCTTGCCGGTCGTGCCCAGCCGTTCGAACAGCACGTTCTGCAGCACGGGAATGGTGTTGCGGCGCTCGACGATCTGGCCCACCAGCTTCAGGGCGTCGAGCATGGCGGATTTGCTTGCGGTGAACATCAGGGCTTCGCCTCCTCTTCAATGAGGGAGGCGGTGATGTCTCCGGATATTTCGGCCTTGGCCTTTTCCGTCAGGATATCGATCGCTGCTCGTCTCGTGGCAATGTGGGCCTTGACGATCGGCTCCGCCAAGACCCAGGGGACGTTGAACAGTCGGCGGCTACCCCCGGTGGATGGAACTCCAAGTTCAAGTCCGGCGGCCTGCCGACCGAATGCGTCTCTAATATCGGGAGCCCGCCCGCGGGAGACTTCCTCTGTAACCTGCTCCAGAAGCTCTTGCGCTACCTCGATCTCGCGATATGCAAGCGCAATATCCATTGCGGTGTCTTTGCTGATTGGCATGGTAATCTCCCTTGGGTGGAGGCGGCGCGCGAAGCGCCGCCTTGTGGGTCAGGCCGACATTTCCGGCGTGCCGACGAACTTCGGCAGTTCGGTTTCGTCCGCCGCCGTCTGGAGGTTGCGCAGCACCTCCTGGGTGATGAACACGTCCGGGCGGTAGAGGAGAACGGTCCAGCTCAGCGCGCCGGCGCGAACGCGGTAGCGCAGGCGCACCGGGATGCGCATGGTCTCGCCCATGTGGAAGGCCGGGATCGACAGGATGAACAGGCCGGGCACGGAGAGCTTGTTGCCGGCCGCGTCCTTGTGCTCCTCGTCCCAGGTGATCTCGCCTTCGCCGGACTGGAGCACCAGGTTGGACTTCACGCGGGTCTCTGTGTGGACGGCGAGGCCACGCGACAGCGCCACCAGCTCGTTCGGATAGGCCACCTTGAAGCCGAACTTCGTGCGGAAATCCTCTTCCTCCATCGTGTCGGGGGCGGAGAGGTCGGCAATGTGATCCTCGATGAACTCGGCGAAGGTCGCCTGGTCGAGCGACTGGCCATGAATGCCGGCCCATGCCTCCCATTCCTGCGAGCGCGGGAATTCATAGAGCACCCGATGCCTGCCGTTGTCAGCCTGTCCCTCGCTGGCATTCTCGTGATAGTCGATCACGGCGGTGAGCGACGGTTTCTGCCAGTCGGTTTCGGCGAAGATCACGCTGTCGGGGGTCTTGTGGCGATTGACGAGCTCGACGAAGCTTTCGAGCGTGGTCACCCTAGCGGTGCCGGACTTGCGCTGCGGCCTCTGGCGCCATTCCTCGATCAGCGGTTTCAGGCTCCTGGCCGCGCCGCTCCTGGCATCGAGGATGACGGGGACGAGGCCGGGCAGGCCTTTGACGCTTTCGGGCACCGGAATGTTCTGCCAGTCGAATGCGGTCTGGGCGCTGAGGTCGGCAATCGCCTTGACCGCGGTTTCGGATAGCTGGTCCATGAAGATGTTTCCTTTTTCCTGAGGGGTTTACTGGCTGGTGAGCGGGGAACGGCTGCGGTCGACTTCGCGCGGGCCGGGGAACATGTCGTGCTGCTGGGGATGTTCGGTCGAAAGGCGTCCGCCATCGACCACCCAGTACATCGAGGACTTGCGCGGCAACTTGGGCAGCTTCGGCGGAGGGATCTCGGCATTGATCTCGACCATGCCGTTTTTCACGGCGAGGCCGAGCTTCAGGCTGACCTCGCCCTTGTAGGTGACGTTGGGTCGCTCGTTGGAAAGATCGAGCAGCTTCTGCAGCACGGTCTGCAGGGTCTCGGACACCTCGTTGTTGAGGTCGCCGCTTTCCAGCATGCCGAGCAGGGACTGCGCATCGCGAATGAGTTGCATGGGTTTTCTCCGTTGGAAGGCTGTCAGAAGGGCCGCGCGTCGCTAAAAGGGGATGTCGTCGTCGAGGTCGCGGGAGAAGGATCCTGCGCCGGTCTGGCTGCCCACGGCGCGGGTGGTGCTGCCGGAGGCCCGATCGCCGTCGAGGCCGTAGTCGCCGGGGCCATCGCCGCCCTGGCGGTAGCCGGAGCCTTCCGAGCGATCGAGCAGGAGGAGGCTGGCGTTGAAGCTCTGCAGCACGATTTCGGTCGAGTAGCGGTCCTGGCCGTTATTGTCCTGCCACTTGCGGGTGGCGAGCTGGCCCTCGACGAAGACCTTCGACCCCTTCTTCAGGTATTGCTCGGCCACCTTGGCGAGCGCCTCGTTGAAGATGACGACGGAATGCCACTCGGTCTTTTCCCGGCGCTCGCCGCTATTGCGGTCGCGCCAGGTCTCGGAGGTCGCGACGCGCAGATTGGCGATCGGTCGTCCGTCCTGGGTGCGGCGGATCTCGGGGTCGGCGCCGAGATGGCCGATGAGTTCGACCCTGTTGCGGGAACCGGCCATTACACACCCTCCGCAATCGCCGGGGCCGTGGGCAGCGGCCATGCCATGGATGCGCCGAGTAGCGCGGTGGCAAGCAGCAGCCCGCCACCCGGCTCGGTCATTGCCCGCTGGTCGCCCTCGACGATGCGGGCGGCGAACTCGACGGCGGCCCAGAAATCCACCGGACCGGCGGCGCAGCTGCCATCGCTGTTCTTCAGCGCGACGGCGCCATCGGAAAAGCTGCGGGTGAGGGGCGAGCCATCCTTGTGGGTGCCGCCGATCAGGCTGCCGGCCTCGTCCGTCAGGCAGAGGCTGCGGCCGGAGAGGGGAAACTCCCGGATGGTGATGACGCTGATTGCAGGAGCGGGAACGAGCATCATGCCGCCTCGCTTTCGCGGATGCGCTTCACCTTGCGGATGATGCCGTCATGGGCGGCGCGCGCCTGCTCGGTCGCGGACTTCGTGTCCGCCGCCTCGATATCGATCTTGTGGCCGTCCTCGAAATGGACGCGGAAGGGGAAGGTTGCCATCACGCCACGCCTTCCAGCTTCACAAATTTCGCGGCATCGCCCTCGACCACGAACTGCCAAGGGAAGCCTGTATCCGACCACCACCAGATTTCGATATCGTAGGATGAGCCGGGATCGATCTCGCTGCACCCGATCAGGTCGGGGATATTATCCGTCATCGATTCGTAATCGCCCGACATGGCGAAGCAGTTGGCATAGTCGGGATAGTCGCCGTCCACGTCCCACTCGCCCTCGTCGTCGACGTAAAGGATGAAGGAACCGAAGTTGCGGTGTTCGTGAAACATGACGGTATCGCCGTGCCTGACGCGGATAGGAGCAAAGCTTTCTAAATCCTCGGCATCGTCTTCGGCGGCGGGACGAAGTATCCAGTCTTCACCCTCGCGGATAATGAAGGCGTCCGGCGTTAGCTGTGGGGTAGGGGTAACCTCATCAGCCCACTGATCCGGGACGTATTTCAGTTCGGCACTACTCTGCATGGCCTATTCCTTGTCTTGGCTGACGAGTGGGCGTCTTGCTTGAAACGGGTTTGGAGTCGCTGGTCGCCACATGGGCGGCGTGTAGGGCTCGGGCGCCGGTGCGGCGCTCGATGCCGATCAGTCGGTCGAACAGGTCGAGGAAACGAAACTCCGCATCGGCCGCGCCCCATGGCTTTGCCGGCGAGCCCTTGAGCTTCGGCGGCGCCCAGCGCGGCTGGGTCTTTACCCAGTCGACGGCTTTGGTACCGAACAGGGCGAGCGCTTCCGCGCAGAGCATGCGTTCGTCCATGCCGGTGACGCGGGAGCGCATGCGATTGGTCCAGGCGGAAGGGGCGGGCAGGCCGGCGGCGGCATAGATCGCCTCGTCCCACGCCGTCTTGATATCGGCGATGACGGCGCGGATCTTGAAGCCCGTGCCCGGCCCGAAGCGGGCATCCATCATTTCGGCCAGCATCATCTGGAACGGCCGCGTCTTGTCGCCGATCAGATATTCATGCCCGTCATGCAGCAGGAAGAGCGCCGCGATCAGGCTGTCCTCGCCTTCGTTGAGCAAGGCCTCCGTGCCCATCACGGAATGCTGGGCAACGGAAAAGGCGCCGGCCTCGGGCGCGCCGTTGAACCGGGCGATGCGCGACAGGCGGCCAGCCATGGCGCAGAAATCGATTTCCTCGACCATGGGCCGGGCGAGATCCATCAGGCTGCCATCGGAGCGGAAGCTCTCGACGACGGCGGGGCAGAGCGGCGGGAAGCTGACGGGCGCGGCCTTCATGCGACCTCCCCGGTCAGTTCGAGGATCTTGCGGCGGCGATAGGCCGGCCATTCGGGCCAGCGATTGCTGAGTTCGGCGCTGTCGCAGATGAAGAAATCGATGAGAAACGAATTGGCCCCGTTTGCTGCCGGATGGTCGACCGAGAACTTCACGGCCGCCCGCCTTTCGGCGAGATAGAATTCCAGATGCTGCGACAGCTTCAGCGTCGCCCGCACCCAGAGCGTGAAGAAGATGGCGGCGGCCCACCATCCGGAGACGAGAAGGATCTGGTCCGTCACAGCCGCACCTCCAGAGCGATGCGCCGGTCGATCCCGGCCATGCGGTTCTGCGCCGCGATCAGCTGCACCGAGAACAGGGCGGCGATGGCGAGCAGGGCGACGGAAAGCGCGAGGCCGAACACGACAAGGCCGAACACGCGCGGCGATGCGGCGCGGGAGGGGTAGGCGGGGAAGGGCTCGATGGCGGGAGCGGCCGTTGTCTTGTCGTGGCCGCTCATAGCAATATCAACCCATCGAAATCCTTTGCCTGCAAGCAACTACGTTGGCGGATTCTCCTCTCACTATCGGTCTCTCCCCGAAAGTCGTTTGCCAAAACCAGTGCATTGGCGGCGTCTTGCATGAGCCAACCATAGATGCCCCCGGTTCTGATTGCGGCGGCAATTTCTTCGAGAAGGTCCGCCGTCGCAGCACGCTGGTTTTTCTTGGCGCTTAGCTCATAATTGTGACTGAGCGAGACAGGCACTACTTCATCATCTTCATCGATCTTCGCCCCGTTGAGGCTCACGATGAGATTGATTTCGAGAAAGTCGTTGATCGTTTTCATGCTTAGTTCCTCGCGGTCTGGGTCACGGCCTTGCGGCGGGCGATCTCGCGGGCTTCGGGGGCGAGGCGCTTGATCGTGTCGACTGTCCAGCCGCACTCGACAAGGGTCTCAAGGCTGACATTGCGGCCGGCAAAGGCCAGCTCGCGCATGTCATCCGCCATCCTCTCCTGCAGGGAGCGGATGCAGCGCGACGGCTGCGGGACTGGGGTGGGGTCGGGTATCCGTTGAAAGCGGATCATGGCTTGTCCTCGCTGCCCTCCTCCTTCAAGCGCGGCCGCGAACCACAGGGGATGGTTCAGCGGCCGCGCCCGATATCCCGCGGGCCTGGGAGGAGGTGGATCGTGCGGGATGATGTTATGGGTACAATATATACCAATATGTAGTCAAGATGAATTGGTGCAAATAATACCAATTCGATATTGATGGGAAAAAGTGGGTGGAAAACGTCACCGCTGAGGGTGTTTTGATTCGCTGGCAGAAGCGTGGATCGGCCACGTCGCATGGGTTGACCTGCAAAAAGCCGAAGGTAATTTGAGGTTGAGGGCTTGAAAGGGGATTGGCATGCTTAGGGTATTGGTGACGCTTGTTTCGGTGGCGGCGTTTTCGTCTGCCGCGTGGGCCGGGTTCGACAGCTGGACGGCGGAGGTTGAGAACGATCCTTTCTCCGGCGGGCAGCGGGTGACGGTCGGAATTACGACCTCGATGCGGTCCGGTGTGGTGATTTTCTGCGACACGTCGGAGAAGGGGCTTACCGTCCGTGCCATTCCGGGCTTCGCATTCGAAAGTGGCATGACGGGTTTCGCGCCGGAGATGGAGTTCGCCATTGACGGAGAACGTTTGCTTGGTCAGTCCGGAGAGACTGGTGCGGTCGGAGATAATATCGCCGTCTCGGAGGTGAAGCTGTCGCCGGAGAACGCCAAGCGCTTCATGGACGCCTTCGCAGCCGCCAAGAAGCAGATCGCCATCAAGGACGGCATCAGCGATCGTCCGCACCTGATGCCTGCGCGCGGAACGACGAAATCCGGTCAGGCGCTGTTGGGTTGCATGGGCAAGCAGGCACCGTGATATGGCGCTCTTCCTAACAACGGCTATTGCTGTCGCGCTTGCGGCTGCCATCGTTTACTGGCTGAACGGCCGGGGCTCCCGGACGGTGGGTCCGGAGGAGGATCTTCCGCCGTTGCGCCAGAGGGAAAGCATTGAGCTTCGGCGTGACCGTCGCCCGGCTCCGTTTGTGGCTCCCGCAGGCATGCCGGTTCTGGCGGATGCCGCGAAAACGGCTTCACGTCCTGTCGGTTCCCTGACGTTCGACCTGCTCTATCGCGATGCGAACGGCGAGGTGAGTGCGCGGCGCATCGATATCGAGGAGGTCTCGCGCAATTTCGATACCTACTACATCGAGGCGTGGTGCCATCTGCGCCGCGCAGGACGAAGCTTTCGTGTCGACAGGATCCTCGAGCTTGCCAGCGCGGAGACCGGCGAGGTGATGAGCCCGCCAGTGGAAGGGCTGCGCCGGTATATCCGGGAACAGAATGATCCTGGCCCGGATTTCGGCTCGGTGATGGGCAAAGCGAGGAAGGGACTGACCGTCCTCATCTGGATCGCCCGCGCCGATAACGATATCTCCGAGAGGGAGGCGGACATTCTTGTCGCCTATATCGTCGAGCGGGACGCCATGGGAGCGAGATCGAAGGGCGCGCGGGTGTGGAAGGAAGCGGCCGCCCGCAGCTGGATCGACTATCAGCGCCCAACCATGGAGGATGCGGCCGGCGCGCGGGCGACGATGGCGTTCTCCGGCAAGGAAGACGCGCTTTGCGCGCGGTTCATCGAGCAGCTGGTTGCCTGCCAGCCGGAGGACGTTGCAGGAAAGGTCGCCGGGCGCGCAAAAAGGCTCGGCTATGCCTTTCCGGAGGTCAGAAGTCGATGATGGAGCGGCGAACGCGGCCGATGACCGTTACGGCTCCATCGAAATCGGGTGCGGGTATTTCCTTGTAGGAAGCTGGCTGGAAGGGCGGATTGTCATCCGGTCGATAGCGCTTGTAGGTTGCTCGCCCATGCTCGTCGGCGACGACATAGCAGCCGTTCGGGACAAGTCGCCTGTCCCGGCGGTTGACGAATATGATTGAGCCCGGCGGCGAGATCTTGTTCATGGAATCGCCCTCGACGCGCAATGCGATCCAGTCGCCATCCGGGAGGTCGAGGACGGAGATGGTGGGAAAATCGGACAGGCTTGTCACTGTCGCCTGCTCGCCCAACGCTCCGGCGCTGATCCACGACATCAGCGGAACATCAATGGCGACAGGAGGGGCGACCGTATCCTCATCCTCAGGTTGCCCTATGCCCAGATAGAGCCATTGGTAGGATACGCCGAACGCCCTCGCATAGGCGCGAGCATCGGCCGTGTCGAAACCATTGCGGCCGCTCTCGTGCGCCTTGTATGTGTTTTCCTTCCAGCCGAAGCGGGCGCAGACCTTCCGGACGCCACCGAAGCCGGCTTTTTTTCGCGCTTCGAGCAGGCGCACCGCGCGCGCTTCCCTGTCGATCTGTTTCCGTCCGTCGTTCATGGTGCAATTTATACCCTTGCGCATGGGTACAAATCACAACGAAATGCTGTTGACAGATTGTTGGTATATATTGTACCCATATCGATATGACCCATGCTGGCATCATCAATCTCTGGCCGTCGCTGGCGGCATTCGCCGCCGATATCGGCGTATCCTACGAGACCGCGAAGGCGATGCGTCGCCGTGGTTCGATCCCGTCCGGATACTGGGTTCGCGTCGTGTCCGCTGCATCCCGGCGCGAGATTGGCGATGTCTCGTTTGAGCGGCTGGCGGAGCTGGTCGCGGTCGGTCAGGAGGCTGCCGAATGATGTCGCCTTGTCTTCCTGTCTGGTTGTCATGTTGCGGTCCCCCGTGATGCTAATGCTGCGCTTCAGGTTCTCCTGACAAGCGCTTCGAACACCACAGCTTCTATCTGTTGCCGCGCCCGGGTTCAGCGAAATTCCGGGGCAATGAATTTCGTTGACTTTTCGAGGAGGTGGCATGCGCCCCAGCACCGAACATGACAGGGCCAGACTGAAGGCCTCGACCCGTGCGGCGATCATCGCGGCCGGCAAGGCGAAGCAGCTTTCAGCCTGCTCACGGGTCAGCGAGGCCCAGATCAGCCGCTATGTCGGCGATTATCCAGACTTCATTCCGGTCGACGTGATGCTCGACTGCGAAATGCTGGCGGGACAGCCGGTGATTACCGCTGCGCTCGCCGACATGCAGGGATACCGGTTGGTGCCGATTGCAGGCGAGGATGGCGTCGGCCTGACATTCGATCATGTTCTCGACGCGGTTCACACGGTCGGAGAGCTGTTGAGGGCGTACCGCGACGGGCATGCCGACGGTCACCTCAACGAGGCCGAGAGGCGGGAAATCACCAATTGCTTCATCGAAAGCCTGAAAAGCTTGCAGGACGGCCTGCGGGCTCATACGGGAGGGGCCGCACGATGAGCGACCGCCCCGATCAGCATTTCGTCGAGGGATACGCGCCGAGCGAAATCGGTTGTCTGGCGATCTGGATTATTGCTCGAGGCCATCCGGTCGACATCGCCGCGCAGATGTGTGTCGAGCGCGATATCGACTGGCGCAAGCCGGATAGCAAGCGCTGCCCGCGTTTTGTCGGGGAGGGCGCCCGATGAACGAGGCCATCCACGCACCTGCCGCGCCCAATGCGCTGATCTGCCCCTGCTGCCAGCAGGCTGTCGAGGGCCGGGAGTTTCTCGCGGATCCCGCGACATCGACGATCACCAATGGAGCGATCACCGTGCGGTTCACGCCGCGCGGCTTCGGCGTGGCGAAACATCTGATCGACGCGTTTCCCCGGATGGCGACGAAAGACGCCATCTATGACGCGATCTTCTGCGACGCCATCGGCGACGGGCCCGAAATGAAGATCATCGACATCTACATCTGCAAGATCCGCCCTGCCATGGCCGAGCTTGGCCTCGTGATCGAAACCGTGTGGGGCAAGGGGTGGCGGCTGGTCGAGGCCGACGCCACCCAGGCGAACGCGATCCGCGACGCCGGCATCCATTCGCTGCGCGGCCGCGTCCAGCGCTGGTCGCCACAGGACGATGAAACCCTGATGGATCTGATCCGCCGCAGGATGAAACCCGCCCAATGCGCCTCGATCATGCGCAAGCCCTACATGAGCGTCGAGCGGCGCTACAAGCGGCTGGAAGCCTCTCTGGACGGGGGGGCAGCGTGATGGATTACCAGAGCTTTCTCGAAGCGAAGGTGCCGGCCGCCCGCGTTCTCGGTTTCGAGGTCGAGCCATCCACCGTCAATCCGCTGCTGAAGCCGATGACGCAGGCGATCGTACCATGGGCCTGCCGGGGCGGAAGGCGCGGGCTGTTCCTACGGTTCGGCCTGCACAAGGGCTCGACGCAGATCGAGGTCGGCCGGCAATGCATGATCCATGCCGGCGGGCGTGGACTGATCGTCGCGCCACTCGGCGTCAAGCACGAATTCTTTCTGGAGCAGGCGCGTTATCATCCCGGCGTCAGGCTGAAATTCATTCGTCGCACGGACGAGATGGAAGAGGAGAACGCCGCCGGCCCAGGCGAAAAGCTTCTCTACGTCACCAATTACGAGACGATCCGCGACGAGAAGATCGACTGCGCGAAGCTGACCTTCATCACGCTCGACGAGGCGGCGGCGCTGCGCGGCTTCGGCGGCAGCAAGACCTTCCGCTCCTTCATGGCCCACGCGGCCGGCGACAACCGCGAGACCGGCATCAGGACGGACGGCGTGCCCTATCGGTTCGTGGCCACCGCCATTCCGGACCCGAACGAATATATCGAGCTTCTCGCCTATGCCGCCTTTCTCGGCATCATGGATGTCGGCGAGGCGAAGACGCGGTTCTTCAAGCGAGACTCGACCAAGGCCGACAGGCTGACGCTGCATGCCCACAAGGAAGAGGAATTCTGGCTGTGGGTGGCAAGCTGGGCACTGTTCGTGCAGAAGCCGTCAGACCTCGGCTTCTCCGACGAAGGTTATGACCTGCCGCCGCTCGATATCCGCTGGCATGAAATCCCGGCCGATCACAGTCAGGCCGGATATGAACGCAGCGGGCAGGGCAGGCTGCTTGCCAATTCCTCCCATGGCGTGGTCGAGGCGAGCCGCGAGAAGAAGCGATCGCTCGATGGTCGGATCGAGAAGATGCTGGAAATCCGCGCCGAGGATCCCGATGCGCACCGTATCGTCTGGCACGATCTGGAAGACGAGCGGCGGGCGATCGAGGCTGCCATCCCGACGGTCAAATCCGTCTGGGGCTCACAGGACCTCGACGAGCGGGAAAAGCGCGTCGTCGGTTTCGCCAATGGCGAATTCGCCGAGCTCGCGACCAAGCCCGTGCTCAACGGCTCCGGCTGCAATTTCCAGCATCATTGCTGGAACAACATCTATCTGGGCATCGGCTTCAAGTTCCACGATTTCTATCAGTCGCTGTTCCGCACCCAGCGATTCGGCCAGACGCACCAGGTGCGCGCCGACCTGATCTATACCGAGGCCGAACGCGAGACCCGGCGCGAACTGGAGCGCAAGTGGCGCGAATTCGAGGCGCAGGCCGAGAAGATGGCGGCGATCATCCGCCGCTACGGTCTCGGGCATGAAGAGATCGCGCAGGCCTTCGGCCGTCAGATGGGTGTCGAGCGTCGGGAAGTGACCTTCGGCGATGACGGGCACGGCGGGCCGCTCTGCCGCCTCGTGCATAACGACACCGTTATCGAAACCCGCGAGATGGAGGCCGACAGCGTCGACCTGATCGTCACCTCGATCCCGTTTTCGACGCAGTACGAGTACACGCCCTCCTATCACGATTTCGGGCATACCGACGACGACCGGCATTTCTGGCGGCAGATGGATTTCCTCACCGGCGAACTGTTGAGGGTGCTGAAGCCCGGTCGCCGCGCCGTGATCCATGTGAAGGACCGGATCGTGCCGGGCGGTATCAACGGGCTGGGTTTCCAGACGGTTTCGCCGTTCTCCGACGATTGCGTCTCCCATTTCCGCCGTCACGGCTTCGCCTTCCTGTCGCGCGTCACCGTCGGCACGGACGTGGTGCGCGAAAACAACCAGACATACCGGCTCGGATGGTCCGAACAGTGCAAGGATGGCACGCGCATGGGCCACGGCATGCCGGAATATCTTCTGGAGTTCCGCAAGCCCCAGTCGGATCTGTCGCGCGGCTACGCAGACGATCCCGTGACCAAGGACAAGCCGGATTTCGTGACCGTGTTCGACGGACGGCCGGTATCGCCGGGTGACGACGATTTCGACGAAAAGCGCATCCGGCCAGTCGCCGGCACGGGCTATTCCCGCGGCCGCTGGCAACTGGATGCCCATGGCGTCTGGCGATCCTCAGGAAACCGACTGTTGCTGCCGGAAGAACTGGCGCAGCTGGTGCGGGCTGATCCGAAATCGGTCTATCGCGGCTGGAAGGCCTGGTGCCTGGAAAACGTCTACGATTTCGAGACCCATGTCGCCTTCTGCGAGGCGCTGGACGAGGCGGGGCGGCTGCCGCCGACCTTCATGATCGCGCCGCCGCATGTCGACCATCCGGAGATCGCCACCGATGTGGCCCGCATGCGCACGCTCAACATGCTGCAGGCGAAGAAGGGCCGGGAAATGCATCTCTGCCCGCTGCAGTTCGATATCGTCGAGCGGGCTGTCAGGGCCTACACCAATCCCGGCGAGGTGGTTTTCGATCCGTTCGGCGGGATCATGACCGTTCCCTATATCGCGGTGAAGATGGGAAGGAAGGCGGTCGCGACCGAACTCAACCCGGACTATTTCCGCGACGGCTGCACCTATGCCGAGGAAGCGGCTGCCGGCCGCGCCATGCCCGGACTGTTCGACCTGGTCTCGGCCGAGTTGCCGGAGGCGGCGGAATGACCGTCGCCCTCTTTCTCGTCACCGACAGGCCGCAGGCTGCAATCCCGGCGCTGTTCGGCTTCTCCGCGGCGCATGCCCCGGCATGGCTCGCCGTCATCTCGTCCATCGAGGATCTCGCGGGCATTCCGACCGGCGCACCGGTGCTGTCGCTGTGGTTCAGCGATGGCAGCACCATCGAAACCGTGTGGCGCGAGGAGCGTGCCAGCAGGGCGTTCGATCTCGATTACCAGCGCCATGCCGACCGCATTGCCGACTGGCTGGCCCGGCGCGATGCGGCCGAGCGGGAATACTGCGCCGAGGCGCGCCGAGCGGAACTGTCCGTGCTGAGCGGCGGACCGGTCGCGCCGGAAACCCCGGCCGCTGAAACGCCCGAACCTGCGGGGCTGAAGAACGCCTCCCGAACCTCACCCCTGACATCGAAGTGGAGCTGATCCGATGGCGCTATCCGCATTCGGCGATTTCACCATGACGGCGCAGCGCTTCGAGGCGCTGCTGCCGCATGAACAGACGGAAATGGCGTTGCTGCTTCAGGAGCGGCTGGACGAGGAGGGGACGCGCCGCCGACTTGGCGATTCTATCGCGGCCCATGCCGGCAAGGTGCATGCCTATGCCCTGCCTTCTGTCGGCGGGGAATCTCTGGTGCCGAAGGACGTCGTCGCCAAACTCACGGGCGCGGCGCGCACCACGGGATCGTGGTCGAAGCTGGCGGTCGCGGTTCTTTCCGCCATCGACCGGTCGAATGACGGCATTCTGCGGGCAACGCGGGGCGAGATCGGCGCGCGGTTCTGCGTGACCGAGAGCGTGGTCGAGCGGACCATGGGCGGGCTGATCCGGGATGGCCTGGTGCGTCGCTGGGGAAAGACCTCCAACTGGGCGCTGACCGATCTCGGCCGCACGGTGATCGCCGATCTCGATGCGAGGGCGGGCCAATGAAGGAGACCCCTCGCATCCTGCTGGTGATCGCGCCGTCGTTCAACGAATGCCGCCGCACGGCAATCGAGTTCGATCTGGATTTCGACAAGGTCGAGCGCATGCGCTTCCTTCACCGCGTGCCGCAGCTGCGCGGCTGGACCCATGGCACGCCATTCATCGCGCTGCGCCGCGACCGCTGGCCGCAAGACCTCGACGACACGCTGCACGCCCTGCAGGTCAAGGGTCAGCTGCGCATCGCCAACGACAAGGATTTGGCGGATCTCGTGAAATCCGATGCCTCGCTGCCGGCGCTGGCCATGGCGGGGAGGCTTGGATGATCCTGACCTGTCACGACTGCCCGAAGCAATTGACGTTTCCCGGCTCCAATCGCGACCGCTTCGCCATCCTGTTCGGCTGGGTCGTAAAGGGGGGGCGCTATCGCTGCGTCTCCTGCGCGGAGGTGAGCCATGAAAGCTAAGCTTCTGAAGTTGCATGGCGCAAACCATAGCTTCGCTCTCGACAACAGAATGACCATCGTTCTGTTCGCCGGCATGGGCGGTGGATGTGACGGGTTGGAGCAGGCCGGGTTTCCCGTTCACCTCGCGATCAATCATGATCCGATCGCTGTCGCGGTTCACAAGGTGCGCCATCCGCACACGCGGCATGAACGCTGCGACGTTTTCGAAGTGTGCCCGAAAGCGGCGACGAAGGGGCGTGGCGTTCGCGCGCTTCATGCCTCGCCGGACTGCACGCATTTTTCCGTTGCCAAGGGCGGAAAGCCGGTCTCCAGCCGGCGTCGTTCGCTGGCATGGGTGGTCTGCCGTTGGGCGGGCCAGGTCGAGCCTGAGACGATCACGCTTGAGAATGTGCCTGAAATCCAGACGTGGGGTCCGCTGATCGCCAAGCGCTGCCCGAAGACGGGCCGCGTCATGCGGCTTGATGGCTCTGTCGCCGCCAAGGGTGAGAGGGTTCCCGTTCAAGAACAATGGCTGATCCCGGACCCGAAGCATAAGGGCAGGATCTGGCGCGCTTGGCTCAAGCACATGGCCGGATTGGGCTACAATTTCGAGGGCCGTGTTCTGGTCTGCGCGGATTATGGCATTCCGACCATCCGCAAGCGCTATTTTGGTGTCGCGCAATACGGCGATGCTCCGATCGTCTGGCCCGAGCGGACGCATGCGCCGCGCAAGGACGCGAAACGGCTCGGCCTCAAGCCGTGGGTCGGCGCGCACACCATCATCGACTTTTCGCTGCCGGTGAGATCGATCTTCGGGCGCAAGAAGGATCTGGCGGAGGCGACGCTTCGCCGGACGGCGCGCGGCGTCATGCGCTACGTCGTCGATGCGGCGAAGCCGTTCATCGTGCCGATCACGCATACCAAGGGATCCAATCAGGCCCGTTCCACCGACGAGCCGCTTTGCGCCATCACCACGGCAAAGGGCGGGGAAAACATG